>NZ_JBHSJJ010000007.1:0-352190 GCF_042652345.1 Negadavirga shengliensis | reverse complement strand
ACTCTTCCCTGAACATCACCGAGGCCATTACTTTGTCGGCATGGATCCGTCCGGCTGTGCGGCAGACCAAATCAATCGTGAACAAATCCACGCTGAACGGCTATGAGATCAACACGACAAGTTCTGGCAGAATAGAGTTTTGGCTCAACTGGGATGCCCATGGCCTTACTTACCACCTGCTGTCCAACGGGAGCTATCCTTCCAATGGTTCCACATGGATGCACGTGGCGGCGACCTTCGATGGGCAGACGATGAAAATCTATCTGAATGGTATAGAAGATAATTCCCTGACGGCTGCTACGCCTACTGCTATACTGAACAATAATGGTGTGCTGACGATAGGGTCCTGGGGTGAAGGTCTCCGGTTCCAGGGGGCTCTGGATGAAATAAGAATTTACAATCAAGCCCTTAGTGCGAGTCAGATCAATCAGGTGTTTAACAATCAGCAACCTGTTAATTTAAGACTTGCAGTCGATCCGGATGAAGAGGAATCATCCCTGGAGGATCCTGTAATGAAAAACAGAAGAGAGGGAAAATCCCGGCTTTATCCAAATCCTGTTGACAATCAATTAAATATACAATTTGATAAGATGGTTCAGGGGGCTTTGAATGTTACAATATATGATGTTGCAGGGAGGATAGGTTATCAAGCTGAAGTTGAGGTTGACGGATCAAACTTGATGATAGATTTAAGTAATCAAGGTTTGAGTTCAGGGGTTTATAGCATTTTACTCCGCACCCCGGAAAAGATAGAATGGCTTCGTTTTCTAAAGAAATAATTTAAATGATTTGATAAAATAAATCCATTAATGCTGAACTTATAACTTTAATTTACGTTTACCAGTAGTGGATGATTTGATTAGGTCGGTTTAATATGTAACTATCCATTTTATTATTGTATTATTACATAGATATTTATGGGTATACTTTACTCATCATGGGTAGGGTATACCCATTTTATATTTTTATTTTATTTTTTGTTTAACATCATTTAAATACGATTATATTATAATGTCTAAACGCTAATTTGGGAAATATTTGTAACAGTTACTTTTATTTCCAAGGAATATTGTCACAGCAATTGTGGATATTTGTGGAAGTGCCGGTTTCTTACCATAAATTAAGTTTGTTTATATTTTTTTTAGTTATGAGCTAGATATAAAAAAAAAATCAAAAGGGAGAATTTTGACCTTGATAAACAAATAATTTTATACAATTATAAGGCAGGTAATCATAAAACTTTTTATATATTTTTTAATATGTTCTAAAAAAAAATATTTGTCTGTGATGTTTGCAGTTGGACAGTGCTAATTCAAAATACATGTCAGTACGAAAATATGCTTAATTTGCCATTTTGATGATATAAAAAAATATTTTATAAAAAACATGTGGGGTTTATAATTTTATGGCAAACAATAAATGTATCTACATATAATTGTATATGATGGGAGATGTATAGTTTTTTATGAGTTTTTATTTTACGGTTTTTCGAACAAATTCAAAAATCGGATTCTGCTCCTTGTAGTCCAATTTAATGTATTATAAAAATCAATGACTTTTGCCATTGGCTTTTGTGGTATCCAATTGGTAAGGAATGCAGGAAAATATTTATCACTGTTTATATTTTCTTAATATGAAAAAACACCAAAAAATCACCAACCTATTCATGTGTTCAATTCTGATCTCAGGTTTTTTTGCCTGTGACCTCACTCAACAGGAGGAACCCATAGCCGAGGAATCGCCACTACTCCTTGCCACCGCAACTTCTTCCAGCTTCATTTTCTACGACGATTTTGAATCAGGGGAGCCTTTGGAGGACGCCCATGGTCATGAGCTGGGTGCAGATCATTCGTTGACTTCCGTATCCAAGCCCGGCTACTCGGGAGAAAAGGCTGCCCGTTTCGAACTAAGGGATAATGATCCCATTGTAAAAGGAAGCCGCAGGGCTGAGGTGACCATCGTGAAAGGCGAAGACGGCCACATTGAAAAAGATACCTGGTATAGTTTTGATCTGTATGTGCCTAAAGACTATGTTGATGAGGATGACGATGAAGTTATTAACCAATGGCACCAAAGCGGTAATGCTTCAGCTTCGATTCGTATAAAAAATGGAAGATTTTTGTGGAGGTATTATATAAATGGCCAAAGGGAGGATTTTGACCTAGGATCGATAAAAAAAGAGTCATGGAATAGTTTTGTGATACACATGATCCATTCCTATGGGAGTGATGGGTTGACAGAAGTATGGTTAAATGATGAGAAACTTTTAGACAGAAAGGGTAGGAATATAAATGATGATGACCTGCCTAAATGGAAAATCGGCATCTACAAATCCAAATGGGCAGATGAGAAAACCACTACCAGCAGGAGGGTACTGTATTATGATAATGTAAAAGTAGGTGACAGCAGGACAGACTATGAATTGATGGCATACAATGAGACTAATGAAGGATCTGAAGAACAAGATGATGATACCACGAGCGATTCCGGAAATAATGATTCAGGAAGTTCAGGTGGTGATTCAGATAGTGGTTCAGATGACTCATCCGGTGATAACGGGGATTCGTCAGGTGATTCCTCTTCTGATGAAGACGAAGATAACAATGATGATTCTTCAGAAGTTGACAATGATGATTCCGGAAGCGACGACGACCAAAGAAGAAGGCCACGTCGCAACAGATGGAAGCGAAATCACAGATGGTAATTCCGGCTTCTCGTTTTCAATAAATGAATATCTTGACAGGGAAACTATAGTTGGTTTCCCTGTATTTTTATTAGGCATGTGGATGGATGTTCATGACTTTTTGATTGATATAAATGAACGGCTAGTATATCTTAAAAAGAAAACAAATATATCAGATTAAATTAGTTGAAAATAGTAGCGGGAAGTATTTTAAATTATTTTTTTAGTAATAAAATAAACAATATTTGTATCATTGAATTAGCCTGTTTTGGTAAATGATATTCAGGTATAATATTGATTGAAAATGGATTGAATTTCAGAGGATATAATTAGATAGTTTTTATCGTTTTTTAAGTTGGCGTGTTGCATATCAAAAAACTATAATGTATATTTAAATACGTTATTTAGTTTTTTGAAATATAAATAATGTTCTTTATTTATTACTAAAAGTGGGCAAGCGTCAATTGAAAACAATAGTTGCAATTATACTGGCATTGGTTTCCCTGGCTTTTGTTTGGAAGATATTCCTTCAAAAGCATGAGGAAGAGTTGTCCGTCAAGAAGAAGGATAAAGGACCGATGGTTAACGCCTCCCATATAATTTATGAGCAGACTTTTGATGCCGAGGATGCTTTGGAGACCATCGCATCCGTTGAAGTAGGAACCCCTTATGGGTTGACGATAACTGCTAAACCCAAGTTCAGTAAGGAGAAAGCGGCCAGGTTTGAATTGCGGGATGATGATCCAATGGTTAAAGGAAGCAAGCGGGCAGAAGTGACTATTGTCAAGGGAGAAGAGGGGCATATTGGTAAAGACACTTATTATGTTTTTGACCTTTTTGTTCCTACAGAGTTTATCCATGAAGGCAACAAAGATTTAATCAATCAGTGGCATCAGGATGGTGAGGCGCCAGTTGCCCTTCTTATTAAAAACGGCAAATTTTTGTTGAGGACCTTTATCGATGGCGAAGTAAAGAGTTATGATTTAGCCACTGTCCGGAAAAACCAATGGACTAATTTTAAGATTCACATGGTTCATGATTATTCCAGCGAAGGATTAACTGAAGTTTGGATAGATGGGCGAAGAACTTTACAGCTCAGAGGAAAGAATATGAATGATAAACCATTACCAAAATGGAAAATCGGTATTTACAAAAGTACTTGGGCCAGCCAAAAAACATCAGTCTCTGAAAGGGTATTATATTTTGACAATATCCAGGTCTGGGATAATGGATCCCTGAGGATAGAAAAAACCGGGAAAGACCATTCAACTTTGCCAAAACGGGGAAATGAAATAGGAAAGGGCGTAGATGTAGATTCAAATAGTGAAACATTTACCAATTCGGTTGTGGATTTAGTGTTTGTAAATGCGCAAACAGAAAAAGATATACATAGTGTCGAGGAGGGAATTAATTTGAATTTAAGGGCAATAGGTACCCATAAAGTCAATATCAGGGCTGAGGTGGAAAATGATAGCCTGGTGGGTAGTGTAAAGTTTGATCTGTCGGGGGAAAACACCTTGACTTATATTGATAGTTATCCTCCATTCGCATTGTTCGGTGATGATGGCAATGGTAACTATTACTATGGAAGCGGGCTGCCTGCCGGAGATTACTCGCTGAAGGTTACTCCTTATTCTGAAGCAAAGGGCAGGGGTATGAAAGGGGCCACATATACTATTAATTTTTCGATTTCAGATAATTGACAAAGCTATAGATTCACGAGTTAACATTTAAAAATGAAGTTTACTGCCCGAAACATGATGGCATGGGCCTGCGCGTGGGTGTTGATTAGATTAGGATATGTGAGAAAAGCATTGGAGAAGGCCCATCAAGGAGAATATATCATTTCGTTCTACTTTCATAAGCCCACCAAAAGGGAATTTGAAAGTTGCATTCAATGGTTTTTAAAGCATAAATTTCACTTTTTGAGCATAGATGATCTGGGAGAAATTATTGAAGGAAAAAGACCATTTCCCAAAGGCGCTGTACTGATTACAGTGGATGACGGCTGGCAATCCAATGAAAAAAGTATTGTGGATACTGCCATCAAATACGGTGTACCGGTGACCATATTCGTGTCCACGGAACCTGTGGAGCAGGGTGCCTACTGGTGGTCATATGCATCACAGGCCAAACATGCCGGACATCCGAGCGTGTCCCGGGAAGTTTTAAAAATCATACCCAACGAGGAACGATTAAAGTACATACGGAGAATACAAAAAAGGGTTAAGTTGGAACGAGAGGCTTTGACGGTGGAGCAAGTTCAACGGATTTCAAAAACAGGTCAGGTGACGATTGGCGGACATACCCATACTCATCCCATACTTGTTAACTGCACTGAAAAATCGGTGATGGAAGAGTTATACATGTCCAAATTTAAACTGGAACACTGGACCGGACGGAAAGTTGAATCATTCGCTTATCCCAATGGAGACTACAGGGAGAGGGAAATTGAGGTCTTAAAAACGTTAGGCTACAGGTATGCTTTTTCAACCCGGCCGGTTTATCTGACTAAGGAAGAATTGGCAGATCGGTATGAATTACCCAGGTTTGGCTTTTTGGAAGGGGGGTCGTTCTCTGAGAATGTGTGTAGGATGTCAGGCGTTTGGAAGTTTTTTGTTCAGAAGGTTGGGCTTTCATAAAAAAATGTACTATCAACAAATATTTATAAATGGGAAAGGTTACTGATTTTATTTTGGAGCAAATTGTCAGGATAGGAAAAAAGGTAAAGAACAATCCAAAGATTAGATCCATTCTTTACAAAAACCGAAATGAGAATATTTTTGCGAGTGTTGACCAGCACGAAAGGATGTTGGCAGACAATATCAGAGTGAATACTTACCATGATGCCATTCAGAAAAACGTGAAGCCGGGTGATACCGTAGTCGATTTGGGTTCAGGCACAGGGGTATTGTCTTTTTTTGCTTTAAAAAAATCTCCTAAAATGGTATATGCCGTTGATCACGGCAATATCATCGAATTGGCGAGATTTTTGGCGAAGAAAAATAACTTCACCGATATATCTTTTGTGAAATCCCATAGCAGGGATTTTGATCCTGAGGAAAAAATCGATGTGATCATTCATGAGCAGATAGGGGATTTTTTACTGGATGAGGATATGGTGAGAAATCTTTGCGATCTGAGAGACCGTCTACTTAAACCCGGGGGAAAAATTCTTCCAAGCCGTTTCGAATTGTTTTTTGAACCGATCTCACTAAAAAAAGGTCACAGAACACCGTATATCTGGGAGCAACAGCTTCATGGTGTTGACTTTCACGGGGCTAAAAGATGGCTCTTAGGCAGCGAAAACAAGATCGGCAAGGCAAAAAGCCATTGCAGGCTGATGCCTGGAGATCAGGGCCTCTTCCACTGTGAGCCCGAGCCCATCCTGTCTTTTGATCTAATGAAGACGGACCCGGCCAATTTTCCGAAAAAAATGCATTTTACAAAAAGGGTGAATATGGCAGGGACTATGGATGGGTTCTGTCTGTACTTCAATATTCAATTTGATGAGGAACTATGCATCAGTACAAATCCGTTTCTGGAACCTACCCACTGGCATTCCCAGATTTTTAGAACAGAACCTACCGGCGTGGAGGAGGGTGATGTCATAGAAGCTGAGTTGGTCATAAATGATCACACCAAAGTCAGCAGTTGGACATTTGATCATCGTATATTCAAAACCGTTTTTTCCTCCGGCGACAATTAAACATATAAATAATTTAATCGATGCCAATGTCCGAAGGAATGAGCCCCGTTAATCAAATTTCAACATTGTACTTGGGACAGGAAATCAGTACCTTGTTTTTACTGGGTGAAAGTGAACACATAGCTTTGAAAGCTGTAGGCAAAATGACAGATTTATCGAAGTTCAGGACATACAATCCTTTTAATTATGTTTTCAAATGGGCATTTGGCGTCCATTCATCCCCGTATCCGAAATTTCTTAAACAATTGGTCAATACCCTGTTATTTCTGTTAGGGCCAGGGTGTTCAGGCCCTGCTAAGAAGTATAAAGGGTATTTGATGTTTTTGATCAAAAGGGATATCCCGATGCTGGATACGAAGAATTTGAAAGAACTTCAGCGCTTTGTACACGAAGAAAAAATTGAAATTATGATAATCAATATGTGGAAGCTTTTAAGAAAGGAAATACTGACGATGACAAAGTATGGCTGTATAAACATCCATCCGTCTAAATTACCTAAATACCGGGGTGCGTTGCCTACTCTGTGGGCATTAAAGAATCAGGACAGCGAGGCGGCGGTGACTTATATGAAGCTGGATGATACCGTAGATGGAGGAGATATATTGGCGCAGATTGTGTTTAAAATTACGCCATTGGATGATGCCATTACGCTGGAAAAAAAAGTGAAGGACATTGTTCAGGCTACACTGATTGAGCTTATCCGGTCCTATGTGGAAGAAAAAATCGAAGGCATGCCGCAAAGGCACGAACTGGCTTCCAAAACAGCCAGGTATCAGGATTATAAAAAGATTGATTTTCACAATGAAAAAGCGATGGATATCTATAATAAAGTAGTCTTATACCATTATCACGACCCGGCTGCAAATTGTTATGCCATTTTTTCAGGTACAAAGGTGCCGGTTCTCGGTTGCAGAGGTGTAAGTAATGAGAAAGTTTTGGAACCTGGAGTATATAAGATTATGTGGGGTTATTTGTATATTGGCTGCCAGGACGGTTGTATCAAAGTTTCCATCATCAGGGATTTAAACCCGATAAGTGCGTTTAAGTTTTTAAAAGGCGCCTTAAAATATTCAAAGGTCAGTTGAAAACAGTTGTTTTGCTGGGTGTTTTTAAAGGGAGGAATGTCCAATTTCACCCTCTTTGTGGTGGTTATTTTCGGGAAGTTGTTAGGTTCTTGTTTTTTGGTATGGAAATCTGGTTTTTATCTATAAAAATCCTGAACCAAAGTTCTAAATGCACCCACTTCCATATTTCTTTGGCGATGTTTATTTTTCCGGACAGGTGCTCTTCGTATTTATTAATTGCTATTTGAGGATCTATGATGTTTCTGTTCCTGAAGGAAGCGCTGGTTAGAATCTCTTTGACAAGTTGTTGCCATTTGGGCTCTCTGAACCATTCATCCTGTGGTGTTCCAAAGCCCATTTTGTCATTTCTCATCCTGATCTTTTCCGGAAGTATGCCTGCCATGGCTTCCCTTAGAATGAATTTGGTGATTCCTTCCCTTATCGCCCAGTCATTTGCACTGGCGAGGGTTTTTTCCACCAGGCGGTAGTCCAAAAAAGGAACCCTGGCTTCCAGGGAGTAATGCATGGAGTTCAGGTCTTCCCATTTTAACAGATGTTCGAGCTTGTTTTCAAAATGATCCAGCAGGGCATTTTTTAAAGAATTTGAACCGTACAGGTTGCCTGCGATATTATTGGTGCTGCTGTATTTTTCAACAAAATCCTTATACATGTACCCTTTTTCATCCACACGCATCCGGGTCCGTAATTTTTCCGGGAGCAAAAAAAACAAAAAGGATTTAATGCCATACAGGCTTTTATGCCGCTTTAAATAATGGTAGATCTCGTTTGCCAAATTACCGATTTTGGCCTGACGCCACAGATCTTTAAAGAAAAAACCAAAAAAATAATGGTAGCCTGCCAGTGCTTCGTCGGCCCCCTGCCCGTCCAGCGTAACCACTACGTTGTTTTTTGCCAGTTCCATTACTTTATATTGGGCATAAGGGGAAGTGGACGGGATGGGTTCGCCATGGGCTTTGACAAACTCTTTGAGGTCATGCAGCAGTGTTTCTCCATTTGGAGAGGTATAATGCATGTGTCTTAAAACAGGATGGAACTCATCAATGAATTCTTTTTCATCGCCAAACTCCCCCTTACCATATACTGCAGAGAAAGTTTGAAGGTCTTTTTTGTCAAAATTATCAAGCAGGATGGCTACAATACTAGATGAGTCCAATCCCCCGCTTAAACACACCCCTACCGGCACGTCGCTCCTGAGTCGCAGCGCAATTGACGATTGAAAAAGCAATTTGAATTCCTGGGGATGTTTGAAACCTTCAGCAGCGGCTACCCTTTCCTTCAGATCATACCACCGGGATATAGTCATTTTTTCATCTTTGACCTGTAATTTGCATCCATGCTGAAGTTTTTTTATGTCAGAAAAGAAGGTTTCCTCTGTCTGGTCGGTCCTGTTAAAAGCCAGATAATCAAAGATGCTTTGGTAGTTTGGGCGGGGTGCGTGTTCTAAAAGGCCGTTTAAGGGGGGGATTTCCGAACAGAAAGCAAAGAAGTTCTCGTTGATCACATAATAGAATGGTTTGATGCCAAAGCGATCCCGGGAAGCAAACAGGGATTTTTTTTCACGGTCGTATATCACAAATGCCCACATGCCGTTGAAATGCTCTAAACAATCCTCTCCCCAGCGAATAAAGGCATTCAACAGGACTTCCGTATCGGTTCTGGTTTTAAATGAAACGCCTTCCGCCTGCAATTCCTCCCGTAGTTCCACATAGTTGAAAATCTCCCCGTTAAATACTACCACATAGCGGCCATCTGATGAAACCATGGGCTGGTGTCCATCGGCACTCAAGTCAATAATGCTCAACCGTACAAATCCCAAGCCGACTTCATTTTCGGTAAAAACCCCTTCGTCATCGGGACCGCGGTGTTTGATCTGGTGCATCATTGACCTCAGTTTCCCTTCATCGGGAGCATTACCATCAAATCGGACAATTCCTGCTATGCCACACATATATCTTTAAAATAAAATACCTATAAAATTTTTTTGAATTCAATTGTTTTTATGCGTATTGGTGTTTGTGTTTTCCATAATTAAAGCGGCGACTTTTTTAGAATACATTTCAGCACCTTTCTCATTTAAATGAGAAGGATCGCTGAACAAGTCCGGTTGCCTTAAAAATGAGGTGTCCCGGTGATAGGTGTAGAAAGGGACATCATTATCTCTGCATATTTTTTGGGCAATTTGTATGGTTTCAGGGGTGCCATGGGAATAGTCCCTAAAGACGGGCGAAACCAAAACATACACTTTGTGATGGTTTTTTTTTGCCTCTTTTAAAAACCTCTTGAAAGTCTCAATTTCCTTGAAGTCCAATATGTCCTGATGATCATAATCGGTCAGTTCCAGCGTTTTGTCCAGCGACACTTCAATGGGTTCAAACCCGTTTTGTATGGGAGCGGGACTGGGTATAAAGGTGTCTTCTAAAATGGAAAGTAGTTTCGAATTGTATCTATACAGATAGGAGAGGGTTTTGACGCTCTCATAAGGGTCAATCTCATTCAATAACTTCCTGACAAATTTGTTCCGGTGGTAATAGGGGAGCAGTTCTGCAAGCCTGTCATAGGCACCATCGTCATTATTGAATTCATTGGGTTGAAGGTCAAGGATTATCGTTTTCGTTTTGTGGCTCCGTTCAAGCACATTCTTCAAAATGATATAGGCATAGAAAATTCCCTGGCCATCTTCTCCGGTATTGTAAAAAGTTCTGTTGGAACTGGTGAAAAAATTAGGGATGTAATGATGCTGGGCTCTTGAAGAGCCGAAAACAAGCACTTCCTGATCTGCCTGTTCCAAAGAATAGGTGAGATGAAACTCAGATGACTTCCGCCCTGATTTGAAATAAAGATACTCCAGCAGGTTACCCAATGAGAAATCGAGTACAGCGATGATGAGAAGAAATAACGCTGATTTTTTACAGAAAATCAGAAAATCCCTTTGCATTGATTCAGAATTGAAAGTAAATGAACTGCCCTCCGTCAAACACCCCTATGCTTAAGATCAGGATCACCAGAAAAGTATAGGAGGAATACCTGACCACCTCGGAGGGGTGCTCAAACAGGTTAATTTGAGAATGAAACTCCCGGGTATATTCAATAAAGACCAGCAGCATGATGCCCGAAAAAGCATATACCATATAAGAAAGCGAACCTCCCATAAAAACATTCCCCTGCATGGAGAATATTTTGTCGAATATCAGCAGGGCGTCTGTCAGTGAATTGGCCCTGAAGAAGATCCACGTAATGGTTACCAGAATAAAATTGGCCGCAATCAGCAAAAAAGGGTGTTTATTAGACATCATTTGCGGGAAAATACCGGGAGAAAATTTTCTTCTGATATTGCCGAAAATGAGAAACAGCCCATGAAGGGTTCCCCAAAATATAAATGTCCAATTGGCGCCGTGCCATATACCGCTCACCAGAAAAGTGACCAGCAAATTGAATTGCCATCGGCCAAAGGTCACCCGGTTGCCTCCCAGCGAAATATAAAGATAATCCCGGAACCAGGTGGACAGGGAGATGTGCCATCTGCTCCAGAATTCAGAAATGGACTTGGAGAAATAAGGGCGACGGAAATTGTCCATCAAATCGAACCCCATGATTTTAGCTGCACCTATGGCAATAAATGAATAGCCGGCAAAATCCCCATAGATCTGGAAATTGAAAAAAAAGGTAGCCAATAAAACGGAACTGCCGTCATGCTGGGGCAGGTTATTGTATACGCTGTCCACATATAAAGCAAGTCTGTCTGCTACCACTAGCTTCAGGAAGTATCCCCATAGCATGAGTTTTAATCCCTTTACCGCGCGCACATGCACGAAGTGGTGTTTTTCATAAAACTGGGGAAGAAGGTTTTTAGCCCTTTCGATGGGGCCAGCCACCAACTGCGGAAAAAAGGATACAAAAAGGGCATAAATGCCAAAGTGCCTTTGAGGGGCGACATCTCCCCTGTACACGTCTATGGAATAACCCACCGCCTGAAAAATATAAAATGAGATGCCCACGGGAAGCAAAACATACAGATTTGGAACTTCCCAACGCAAATGAAAATAGCCAAGGAATTCGAATATGGCCCCATTGATAAAATTGTAATATTTAAAAAAGAACAAAATACCAAAATTCAGCACGAGACTTAAAACCAAGTATCCCTTCTTGCGGTCCCTGCTTTCGGTGTGGGCGATCAGCATAGCTATCAAATACGTGACCAATGTAGACAGGAAAAGCAGCAATGCATACACAGGCACCCAGTTCATATAAAAAAAATAACTTCCTGCCAGTAGGAGGAACCACCTGAACTTATGAGGCAGGCAGAAATATAAACCGCAAATGGTGGGGAAAAAGAGTAGAAATGAAAACGAATTGAATAACATACGCTGGCTAAGGATGTGTGCTGCTTTTATAAAACATGGGTCCACTCTATCTTTTTATACCCCAATTTTTCCAATAACCTGCCATGCCGGGCTTCTTTGACGTGAATAACAGCCGGGGGACTATCGGGGACGCCTGTTTCTGATAGGGTCAACACCTTTTGCAGAAAGTCATCTATCATGTTTTTGGCAGTGACATGTACATACAGATCTGTAAAAAGGGCCGGTGTAACAGATGTGGCATTGCTTGCCACTGCAACCGGTGGAAATCTCTTTTCTCTCCATATACAAAACATGAGCAGGTTACCATCGGACATGGTGTAGGGTTGTAATCCCGCCTCCATTTTATAAAGGGCATCATCTAAAAATTCCCATCTGGTAACCACAGATCCTGTGGGATCAAAATCCAGCATGTCTCTGTAAGAATCCACTTCAACGGTATATGAAGAAGGTGTTTGAAGCATGCTGTAAGATGACACTTCAAAAACCGTGGGTGGTTTTATGGCCGTAAGTGCAGAAAGCTTTTCCCGGATCAACGTGGAGAGGCCTGTTCGCCTCATTAACCCGATCTTTTCTTTTAAAATAGCCAGTTGTTTTTTTGCGGCTCTCTGTTTAAACGCATGGAAGCCACAGCGGATGAGGCTGGTGCGGGCCTTCTGACTGATATAGTACTTTACTTTCATTAGCTGGATGGGACCGGGATCCCTGAATTCCAAGCTATATGCCTCGCCGTACTCGTTGGCCAGCATGTCTTTATAGGGATCTTTTCCCGGGGTCAGGTCAAAAAAGGCCACGCCTTCTTCACGAAGCATCAATCCCAGCATCAGAAAATGCAATATCCCGGGTGAATATTTGGAATGGATAGGAGAGTGGGTATTCATTCCCTGCAAATGCACACAGTTTTTTCCCATAGTTCCCACATTGGCGGCGATGATTTGTTGGTTCAGTTTAAGGACCGAAACATGAAGCAGTCCATTTTTAAATAAAGAGAGTAGAAATTTTTTGGCTGTTTTGTTTTTATGAAAATAAACAGCATCGTACACCGCTCCTTTTCTGAAATCATTTTGACTGGCCAGTTCGTCATACATTTCCTCAAATTCTCTGTAATTTGAGATCCTTTCCATTTTAAGATCTCCGAGTCTTTTTAACCGGTTGATTTTTTCCCTTTTATTTTTTTTCCGTAGTTCCTTTTCAAGATCTTTTTCATCGATTTTCATCAAAGGGTGTTTGTGAGTTCTGATCCAGCTTTGCTTGCGCCATAAGGAATTGTTTTTGCACCAGCCCAATGGGGTATTTCCAGGCAGGTACTTAAAGCTGATTTTGGAGGAAGGGAACTGGTTTTTCAGGGATAATATACTTTTTGAAATGAATTCATTATTTTTCTGTCCGGTAGAAATCCATGTCTGGTATTCAGCCTGACTTAACCCTGCCGCGAGTATGCCGCCATCCCTGTCCACACACATAGGGATAAGTCCGACGAGACACTCGTTTTCTTCTCCCAAAACCAGTAGGGGTTCAAATTTATGATGGTAGGCGTGATACCAAAGAGAAACAAATTTACTGCTCTGGTAAATGGTGGCCCAAGGGCACGAATTAAACAGATGATCCCAGTTGTCAATAAATACTTGATTTGAGATCTTGTCCAAAACCTCGCTTCCTTTCAAGATCCTGATGTCCAGACTCTTGACTGTCATGACTAATGGTGTTCCCATTTATATTTTTTTATTAAGCGGTGTTAAAAAAGAACAATGCTGTTTGAGGTAATTCGGGGCTATTACACATATATTCTTAAAAGAAGTGATACTACAAATTTTTTCGATTACCCTTAAGAGAAAGTGAGTAAGGCGCTCTATGCCGTCATAAGACATGTAAAGGCCATCCAACAAATTTTCTGCGTTGTCTATTTTTACTTTGAGTCAAATCCGGTACGTCCTCCTTCACGGTCATCCAGATACAGGTCATCAATCTTTCTTGAACAGAAAGGGCATAGGGGACAGCTTTATTTTCAATTTTTTCCGCGCATTTCTGAAGAAATCCTGACTGTGTCATTATTGTCCCATTCAGCCAAAAAATCCAGGTCTTGGATCAGGCTTAAACTTTGTTCACCCATTACCAGCTTACAATCATCCTCTAAAGGATTGACCTGCAAACTTGATGTGATTTCCATAGAGATTTGTCTATATGAGCAAGGAAATTGCCAAAAAAATCGGGGTAATTTTAGTAGAGTTGGTTTTCTCCGAAGCATCAACACTGAACAGGATGACGGGCGTAAATTCCGTTTTGAAGTTACGGTATCAACTTGCTGTAAATCCCTGGTTTTGGAAAGCAGTAGCCCAAAGGCATACCGAATAATGTGTCCCACTTTTCGATCAATTTCGCATTTGAAATTTCACTTAAAACTTCCTCGTTTCTTATTATTCTTATCATCACTTGCCGAATGGTATTTAATAAAGAGGCATTGGATTTGATCTTATTTGACTTCTATAATAGGACAATAGCGCTGGACATAACCCGGTACCTTAACATAAATCTTCTTGCTGTCGGCCTTTTTCTTGAGGTTGTTGATGATTGTCGAGAGGAAACCACTGAGGAGATTCATCCCATCCGAGTGAGTGTATAAATTATGCAGTATATAGAACTCTTCTTTATCTCCTATTTTTTCAAGTGCTTTAGGTGGCAATTCTTTATTTGAAGAGAGCCAGAGGCAAACCAGTAATGTTCCCTTCAGAGCCAATGTATAAGATATAGCATTATTTTCTATGTTTTTAAAGCATTGATGAAGGAATTCAGAGTGGGTTTTTAAGAATGTACGCGGCTCAAAATCCAATAAATCTTCGATGGCCTGTTCCTTGATTAGAATTAGATCCTCTTGGGAAGGCTGGTAGGATGAGGGTACATAAAATAATCTGTCTTTATTCAGTGAAAGAAATATTGTATATTGAAATATGGAGAAGAATCCGATTTTTTTTACTAGACCAAATTTATTCAAATAAGATTGTTTTTTTTTCTTCAACTGAAGTGATAGCTTTCGAACGTTTATTCCAGTTTTCTTCAAATTTTCGAGAGAATATTGTTGAATTATCCCAAAGACCTCATTTATGATCAACCAATATCTTGCCCTATTTAATGGGGGAATAGACAGTGAGTATACGGTTTCATTGGCCGTGGATAACCTGTCTTTATAGGAAAACTCCCCCGTTGACAAGTCAAAAAACTTAAAGTTTTCTTCAAATAAATATTGAGAAAATAAAATGAAATTTAAAAACCCTAAGGAATAACGGGCATATTTTGGAGAATATGCATTGATGCCTAGACCATGAACCCACCCCTCCCTACCTTTCGTTGCTATAATAAAAGCGATGGGGTTGTTGTCCAATTTAATGAGGGTGAGCAATAAATAATTCATCTTAAATAACTTCATGAACAATTGCATTTTCAACGTATCCCTTTTGAATGGAAGCCTTCCGTACAATGCTCCCTGTCGAAGGTCATACCATGATGCGATTTCTGGTGCTACCGCCTGAAAACGTTCTGGACAGTGAATTTTTTCCAACTCGAATACCCCCATCTTTTTTAGCCGGTTACGATTTTCCTTGAATACTTTTTTCTTTAGCAGCCGGCTGATTTCATCTGAGGTAAGTTGTATATATGGGCATTCAACCGTCTTCAATTTATACCTTTGTTTTATTGTGGGGTCTTCATTGATCCAATCGATAGGGGTATTTTTTGGGAGATGGAATAACTGAATTGTATCGTTGGGAAAAAAACTTTGGAGTGTTATTAATGCGTCTTTGGCGAAAAGTATCTTTGTATTCTCAGTAGCTATCCATGTTTGATAATGGGCATCATTCCAACCTGCACCCCTGATTCCATCTGATTTATTTTTTTTTGTGAGCGCAAATAAGCCAGTTAGTTCGTTTGCAGTATATTGGTATATGAGGATAGGAATATATTTATTATGATACAATGTATACCATTCACCTATAAAATCCGGCGATTGAAATATTGTCGCCCATTTGCAGGACTCGTAAAGATGGCGCCAATCAGCCAAAAAATTATTATCATGGATAACATCAAATATATCTTTCCCATGTATCAGTTTACAGCCTTCTTTTTTGTAGATGGATAAAGCAGCATAGTTCATAAGCTCATGCGGATCAATTGGGATAAACTAACTATGGTTGGGTGTTGAGATGAAGGAATATGGAGATATTTCGTTATTTTCGATAACTCATTTCGATTCCGTTATCTTGGAATTGGGTTTTAACCCACCGTCTTCTTTTTTGAGATAAACATAAACTGATGAAGGGGCTTGTTGTTTATATATTTCGTGTGCGACTGCTGATAAAAAAGGAGGAGCGAGGTATTTGTGTTCTGGATGCACATGAATATTTTCTAAATAGTAAGAATGTTCCGGGATGTCCTTTTTAGGTGTCAATTCTCCGTTTTTTTTAATCACTTTTCCGACAGAAATGGAAGCCAAAAGTGTATCTTCTGTCGCATATGTGTAGATGGTCTTACCTTCGGTCATTGATTTCATAGTGGTTTCCAGGAATTCCCACCGGGTCAGTTCAGTTTTTTCATCCTTATAATTTAACAGATCATCCAGATTGTTTTTTTTGATATTGAAGGTGGCTTGAGCAGCGGGTGGAGGGAGCTGAAAGGCATGGGGATAATTTTTTGCCCGTGCCCAGTATCTTCTAAGCTGCCCGTTTGCGCTTCTTTTTTTTATCAAATATATTTGTTTTTCCACCCACAACTCAACCTTCATGGGGCGTAAGCCTATTTTGATCAGGCCTCCATGTATAATTTTTCTGAGAAACCGTTTAAGGTAGAATTTGCGGTTATTCGTCAGCGTTAAAGTGTAAACGGTATCATGGGCAGTGGCCCACCGCTCTTTATAAGGGTCCAACCCCGGTGTCAGGTCAAAAGCCTCCATTCCTTCATTTTTTATTAATTTACCAAGGAGGTTAAAATGGAGGATACCGGGGGAATGTTTCCCATATTGCGGGGAATGGGTATTAATTCCCTGTAGGTGTATCCAGTTCCTGCCGTAAATTCCTACCATTGAGGCCAAAATGTCCTCGTCCAACTTGAATAAAGTAACATGTAATAAACCTTCCCGGAATAACCGAAGGAAAAATTCTGATTTTTGCGGTGATTCTTTAAACTGGTTTTTATTGAACATGGCCCCTTGTCTAAAATCAAATTGGGCCATGATTTCCGGCAGCACATTGGTGAAATCATCAAATGATGTTATTTTGACAAAACTGATCTTTCCTAATTTTTGGAGTCTTTTGTATTTATTTTTATACTGACCCGTAAGCTTCAGTAGTCCGGGAAGCTGTGGGGCATCAGTGTACATGATGGGGCGCTGGAAGGGTTGTGTAACCAATTTCTTTTTTAATTGTGGATCCTTTAATAGGTTTTCCAAAATGCTTCCATCGGGTATGAACCTGAACAGCACGTCAAATCCGGGGAATTTTTTCAGGAGCAGTACAAACGCTTCTTTAATAAATTTATCATTATCTTTTCGTGAAAGCCAAACCTGATATTCGGACTCATACTCACCGGCAACCACTATTTTACCTCTGTTTTCTTCTTGAAGGTTGTGTCTAGAAGCAAGTGTAAGCAGCCCGGTAAGGTGACCTTCTTCATTGTATGCATACAAAAGGAGGGGTATAAATTCCCTATGGAAAGCGGCGTACCAGCTTCGCGAATAGCCGCTACTTTGGAAAACTGTAGCCCATGGGCAATCTTCATACAACTGATCCCATTCAGTTTGAAACGACTTGTTATTCAATAATTCATAAGCTGAATCTCCCCATATGATTTTAATACTATCAGGAGAAGTATAAATTTCTTCAGAATAGGGTTTTTTTTTTGAAGTTGTAGTGGTAGTATTCATGGCATGATTGAGGGTTGGATCATGGAGTAGACAAAGACTTTTTCTTTTTTTGCAAAGTTTTGAAAGTAGCTAATTGTTCTGGGGCTCCTATGAACTTGATTTTATCAATATCTTTATTTACGACCTGACACAAAGCAGGGATAAAGTCATTTATATTGGTTTCGGCTGAGGGATGTAAGTAGAAATCATGCAAAACGATGTCATCTTCACCCAAACTTTCATTGGCAAACTTCTCCAATAAATCAGCAGTCGGGGTGGTAAGCCAAATGCTAGCAAGGAGCAGTTTGTTTTCTGTCCAGGTTATAACACTTTCTCCATTTTCAAATTTCTGCATGGAAGTTTTCAGAAATTCCCAGCGGTGGAGGTTGTTTGGATAATGCAGTAAATCTTCCAGGCTATTTCTCTTTAATTTCGGAATAGCTGTTTTGGAATCGATTATGTTGTCTACCTGGGCAAGAGAAAATAAATTATAAGTTTGAGGGGCTTGGTTTATCAAACCTATAAGTCCAGTACTTTTAATTTTCTCTATCTTTTTTTTAAGGGCAGTAATTTTTTTTCTGATTTCCAGGTCAAAACTTTGAGGTCGTTTTCCATTTTTTATAAGTAGTTCCTGAAAACTCTTTCTCAATTTACGTTTAAAGTAATAGGGTTTATAATTGGTGATCAATAATTCATGAACTGTATCTGAACTGGTGGCCATGCGTTCTTTATATGCATCTCCTCCTGGTGTCAGGTCAAAAACCTCCATTTTGTCGGAGACAAGTTGTTGACCCAAAAGAATGAAATGCAAAAACCCCGGTGAGTGATGGGCATAAAAAGGCGTGTGGGTGTTGATTCCTCCGAGATGAATCCAATTACGGGTTTTATTGGCGATTACCGAGGAAATGATTTCATCATTTAAAAGCAGTACGGTGGTATGTAGCAGGTCTTCCTTGAATAAAGCGATAAGGAATGCCAATTTGTAGGGTCGGTCCAAATAGGATATTTTGTTGAACATGGCCCCTTGTCTGAAATCAAACTGTATGGTGAGTTCTTTCACCATAGCGATGAATTCATTCAAGTCGGTGACCCTTTTGAATGTTATATTTCCCAGTCTTTTTAACCTGTTCATTTTTAGTTTGAAGCCCCGCTTTTTTGGCAATTTCAAGAACTCCGGATCCTTCACCTCCATTAGTGGTCTCCTGATAGATTGTAGGATAGAACGATGTTTCCAGTTAGCAGTATGTACCCAGTTTATGGGGGCACCTGAAGGAATAAAGCGTAAAGCCATATCATGATCGGGAAAATGGTCAAATAATAATTGTATGGCTTCCCGGATAAATAGCTCACCTGATGCCGTATCAGGAGAAAGCCAGGTTTGGTATTCTGCTTCATAGCCCCCGGCTCCTACTATCCTCAGTCTATTGTTTCTAAGGTGCATGCTCGAGGCATTGGCATAAGGTATAGCTAGTGGCAGTATCCCAATAAGGGCTTTGCTCTCGTATTTTATAATCAAAACAGGCTTAAATTCCTCTTGGTTATACTTGTACCAATTGGTCACAAAAGCTTTGTGTTGAAAGGTAGTACTCCAAGGACATGAAAGATACAATGCTTCCCAATCCGAAATAAAATTTGAATCTTGGCACATATCCAGCGCCAACCTACCAGTAAATATTTTCAGATTTTCCATTTGTAAGAGGTAATGGCAATGCTTGTAATTTTAAATTAAATTCTGAGATCAGATAAAAATTCTCTGAAGGAAATTCGTTTTTTAACATTTCAATTGCTTTGAAAATAAAAACATGTAGTTTATGCTTATAATTGGTATGACAGATCAAATCTTCAAGTACCACACTTCCCTCAAGCAATTTTATTTTATTTTTATGGGTATAACCGCCGGTGTATTTTTTATACCACACAGCTATTTTGAGCTGGCCTTTGTGGGTATACGTAATCACTTGTTTGCCTTGTTCGAAATGAATCATTGAAGCCTGTAAAAATTGCCATCTCGTCCTATTAAAAGCATGGTTTTTATAAGCCAAAAGGGCACGGATATTATTTTTTTCCAGATGTAAATCTTGAGCTTCCACACAAGAGATTTGAGGGATTTCGATGACCCTCTTGGAATTGGCAAGTTTTTCCTTCAGCAGCTGGGTTAAATAGGTGTATGGTCCTTTTTCCCAAAGGGGATGGATTTTTTTTTCAATTTGTAGATTGAACGCTAATGGTCGAATCCCCATTTTATTCAATGAGTAATGGTAATATTTCCGCAGTTCCCGGCGGATTTTAAAGGCCTTTCTGGAAGTAATTGTTAGGGTGATAACATGGTCATAGTAAGTTGTTAACCTATCTTTATAATAATCATCTCCAGGTGTGAGATCAAAATATTTCAGTCCTTGGTTTGCCAATAACTCACTCATTAAAAGGAACTGCAGGTAACCGGGTGAATAGCTTGCATATAGTGGGGAATGGACATTTATTGCACCTGTATGCGCTACATCCTTATCCAAGGTGACTATAAGGGAAGCAATAATTTGATGCCCTGTCTTAAAAATCAATACTTTGATCAAGTTGGATCGAAATAAACTGATAAGAAATTCCTTGTAATAAGGAATATGGTAATATGGTGTCCGGTTAAACATGGCTCCCTGCCTGAAATCATACAAGGCTGTAAGTTGGTCAATATAGAACAGGAAAATTTTCTCGTCTTTAATCTCTTCATGATGGCCAATCCTTTTAAGCCTGTTGAGTCTTTTTCTGTCTCTTTTGGAAAACAAAAATTTTTCCAGGGTTATGATAGGTCTCCTATGTCGTTGGACCACACAATGGTATGAAGCAGACCTGTATTTGGACAGACAGCCAGCGATGTGTGGTGGGATATTTCTAATTAAAATATCCTCATTTGGGAAATTCCGCAATACAATTTCCACGCTAAGGGTAATAAAATGATCGTTCCATTGTGGAGCCGCAAGCCATGGTTGGCAATCTGACTCTCCATGCCCGGCTGCTATTATAAAAACCTTACTCCCTTTCTTTTTCCTTAGAATAGCCAGTGCTATTAGCCCTATTAATTCATTCTCATACTCACATTTTAAGAATATGGGCTGGTATATATGGTAAAAAATCCTGTACCAGTTGGCAATAAACTCTTTACTCTGAAAAACCGTGCTCCATGCACAAGCGGAATAAAGCTCATCCCACTTCTTCAAAAAATTGTCGTTTTTTAATAGAGAAAGTACATCATCATTGGTGTAATAATCGATTTTTGGGTTCATTGTTACTAATCATTTTATTGGGTCATATTAAAAACATTGTTTGAGTTTGCAGTTAAAACTTGTGAATCCATTACCTCTTTCACCATAAATCTTGTCGTGTCAATGCAACTGCTAAGCAGCATTTCCCTTTTTCTTCTATACTCTTCGGTACTTTCAGGATCAGACAAAATAGATATGGCTTTGGAAATAGCAGCTACCTGATCCTTTTCACTTTCAGAAAAATTATGCACCAATCCATATTTCTCTTCCTGTTCATCGGTATAGCCTCTACCGTCGTTGTCTATAAAAATAGCAGGAGTCCCCAAGACAGCTGCTTCGGAGGCCATGGTGGCACTTTCCCCAAACAACAGGCAGCTGTAGTACAATGCATCATGCATGCGGTCAAAGGGAATATTGATCCTGTATGGTTCCAAGTCTTCCGGAAGTTTTCCTTCTGAGGTGATGAAAACCCTAGCATAGGGCTCCATGGATCTGACCGCCTTTATTTTGTTTTGCAGACTCATGCCGGCATGTCCAAAATCATGGGCAGCCTCCCAGGATACAAATCGTATTAAGACGAACTTTTCATTTTCACCTATTCCCAGCAGTGAAAATATTTGCGGGTCAGGCTTGAAGTATCTCGGGTGGAGGTAGGCAAGCTCCATGTAGCTGTTAAAACGCACCTGTTTATCACCCAATGAAATCCGGTAACAGGACGGCGTGAATATTTTGGTGGCAAATGGCACGGTCAGTTTATGGTGGAGGTGTGCATGCTCTGTATCGCTGAATACCAGTGAAGGTTTTCCCAATAATCTGGCAACCTGAGAGGGGTAGGGGTGGAGGAAGTTAAGGAAAAGGTCAGGTTTTATCCTTCTGGCAATTTGAAACAATTTGAAATCAGCATAGATAAGGTAAAGGATTTTACCTATTTTTCCACTTTTTCCTTTGCCTCTGTCTTCATAGGCAAATCCATATAGTTCTAACAGCCGGTGGGCCATTTCTTTATTTCTGGATACAAAGAAAATATTGTGTCCGTTTTGTGACATTATTTTAGAAAAATTTCTGAAATAATGCACATGGGCCGGATGGTTAATATCAATTATTATCCTCATTCGATAAATTTTGGATGCGGTAAAAAACGAAAGAAAAAAATAGACTTTTAATTATATGACGTGTTTGTAGATGTCTATTAGTTTTTTGGCAATTGTATTTGTGTCCAACCCTAGCTGGATGATTCGCTGCCTGCCATTGGTTCTACCTTTTTTTTCCGAAAAATCCAATGCCAATCTGATTTTTTCCCCAAAGTCGGTTATTTCAAATGAGGAAAGGAAACAGCCCTCCGTACCGCCGATTACCCATTTTACGTCACCTACATCAGTGGCGACAATAGGGCAATTACAAGCCATGGCTTCCTTGACCACATTTGGAGATCCTTCCATATACGAAGGTACAACCAGGACATTTACGGCATTTAAATATTTTGGAATATCATTATGGGGTATTGGAAACGGATTGATGAGTTCCACATCGGGAAGATTGAGGTAGGACACAGCTTTTTGGGCTAAGGGAAAGTTTTTACCGATTCTGGATTTATTTCCAAGAAACAAGACGTATTTCTGGCAGCTATCCAGGCCAAGTTCCTGTTTTTGAATACGAGTAGAAGGTTTGAACCGGTCTGTATCAATGCCATTGGGAATAAGAAAGGATTTATGCTTTAAATAGACATGTTTTTCTAGGTTTTGCGATTTAGATATGATTATATCCACAAAAGGTTGAATAAGCTTTGTAGAAAACATAAATATCCGGCTTTTAAGGGTTATTTTATCAACGCCCACATGATCACCCTGAGCATCATCTCCCATTAAGGATAGAACCACCGGGGTGTTGCGTGAGCCTATTATGGCAGCCCAACCGGAAAGGGAAAAGTGGGCGTGAATAACATCATAGTTTTTATCTTTCAAAAACCTTCGGAGACGCGTACCTGCCTTAATATAACCCCATAACCCCTTTCCTATTATGGGATAATAATCAACCTCCACTTTAGATTTCTTTAAGGATTCCCCCTGTACTTTAATAAAAGGTGCAATATCATAATCCTTTGAATTTCCACTACAGACAAACAATATCTTCAATTTTTTCATCGCTCGCTAAACAGAACTATTTTCTCCGTGTGGTGATTCAGAATGTTTTTATAAACTTGGTCGAAAGCCTTTCCCATTTTATCTATATTAAATCTCTCTGTGATGATCTGTTTGCTCGTTTCTCCAAAATCTTTACATTTCTTCCTGTTTTTTATGAGACCGAGAATGATTTTAGATATTTCGTCTATAGATGGCCGTTCAACCAAATAACCATTTTTGCCTGTTATGATAAGTTCTCTGTTTCCTCCCAAGTCATTGGCTACTACTGGTTTACCTAATGCCATATATTCTAGAATGGTATTAGAAAGCCCTTCTCCTTGCGGAGAGAATAATATGCCTATATCACAGGCATTTACCAATGCTTCCACCTCATTAATCATTCCTGTAAATATTAATCTGGGGTGTTCGGTTATACGTTTGATTTTTTTATACATTGGGTCTTTCTCATAGTAAGGCCCGACACCAATAAAGGTGATATCATTTCTTTGTTGGAGTATGTTTTCCGCAATTTTGAAAAATAAATCATAATCTTTTTTTGGGGAAACAGTAGCAACCATAATCACCGCATATTTGGTTTTTATATGATATTTCTTTTTGATAATCTCCTTATTGGTTAAGTTATCAAACCTTTTTAAATTCAATCCATTGTAAATCAATTTACTCTTTTTCCTGGGGGGGTTAAAAAATTTCATTCCTGCCTTTGAATTTACCAAAATGGCGGTGGAGCACATGAAAATAAGTTGATCCAATAGATAGGAAAAAGAAAATCTATTGATTTTAGGTGGTGCTGATGTGATTTGGCTGTTGACAAGAGGGATTCCCAATAAAAGTACTGCTGGAAGTGTATAAAGAGATTGCATTCTACCCCATGAGTGAATCAAATGAGGCTTTTTGTTTCTGCAGATCTTATAAAATTGAAATATAATAAATGGATCATATTTACTCCATTTTTTTTTAATAAGCTCATACGGTATATCTAATTTATGAAATTCTGGAAAATGGATTTCATCCGAGGTAAGGACAACTTCCATATCATAAGTACTATCCTTTTTGAGGAAAGTCATCAGTTCCATCAGCCTTCTCTCTTTGCCACCTGATTTTAATGCGCCTATAAAAAACAGAATTTTAACCTTATTCATTAGATGGTCTTTCAATTAATTAAAAATTTCACAAGATCTTTTGCCAATTTTCTATGATCGTGATACTGTGAAACAAATTCAAGGCAGTTCCGAGACATGGATTTTATGGTTTCGGGAGTCAGGGCATACAACTTCTCTTTCAAATCTTCAGGATTTTTGTACACGACACCCAAATTATTCTTTGAAATAATTTCATCAGGGTTTACTTTGACACTCGATAAGATAGGAGTGCCTACAGACATTGCTTCCAAAAAAGTATTGCTAAATCCTTCATAATGAGACGTGTTTAAAATAAATTTAGCTTTTGATAAAAACGGAATAATGCTTTTTCTTTCAAGAAAACCTATAAATTCCACATTGGATAGGGTTTTAAGTTTACCCATATAGATTAAGGTTTCTTCATCAATATTGGTGGATTCCGTTCCGGCGATCAAAAACCTTTCTCCCGGTAAAGTTTTGGCGATTTCATAAAGAAGGGGTAAGTTTTTCTGGTATTGAAATAGCCCTAGCCATGCAATGTGCTCTTTGGGCTGATCTATCTCATTTAGATGGTATCCATTAAGAAAGATAGGATTAGAAATTTTGAAAATCTTTTTGTTGGGAAATCTTTTCCTAATAATGTTTAACTGATAATCATTTTGGCATAAAATACAATAAGATAATTTCAGACCTAGGTTCAGGAAAAATCCATGGATGCGTGAATGATTTTTATAGAACCGATCATCCAATAAGAAATCATTGGAAATACGTTGTATAAGTTTAATATTTAACTGAATACAAATAAGGGCAAATATGAAAGTGTGCCAGCTAGGGATGCCTTGATATAAATAATCGGGGTTGATCTCTTTTATTTTTTTGTAGATGTAAGGGGATCTGTAATATATCCACCTTATCCAACGAATACCTTTTTGGGCATCGAAAACTGAATGGAGCTTGATCTTTTTGCATTCTTCTTTTATGCTGCCCCCACGACCAATATCCGTAATCAAATTTACCTCATGACCTTCGCTAAGAAGTCCCTGCATCCATCCATGCGCTTGTACCGCTGCGCCACCCGAAGGGACCTCATTAACTAATAGGATGTTAATGGCTTGGTAATCATAGAATAAAAACTTTAACCTGTTTTTATTAAATCTTGTATTCATTTCCATTTTAGACAGATAATTTCCTGACTTTTTGATTTTGGACCTGGGGAGGGAGTTTCTCCCTTTTTGCAGAAAACTCTAAAGTTCTAGGTAGGTTTACCAATAGCATTAGAAAAATAAAAGTTGCTATGTTGGTATATCTCCCTGTAATGGTATAAACAAGAAATATGATGCTGCAGAAAACCAATGTCGCCCACTCGATTCTTTTTCTCGAATGGCGGAATCCCTGGCAAAGAGCCCAGACCATCATCATCAGATAAAGCCCCAATCCGATGAAGCCCATTGAATGGGTGATGTTTGTCAGATCCGCATGTAGGGTCCTGTTTCCGAGTACTCCCTTGCCATAGTTTCCGCCACTGTCGAATAAGCCATATCCCAACCACGGGTTATACTCTTGATAGACAAACATGTCTTTATAGAGGAGTTCGTATTCCAGAAAGCGTTTTTCTTCTTTCAGCTCCCTGTCATCCAAATTCCGCAATTCATATCTTTCTTCAAAAATCTGTATAAAATTGGTATTATAGACTATTACAGAACCGATTACCCCTATGAAAACGATAAATGCGGCAATTGTTTTGAAATTTCTTGGCGTCAGAAAGATATATAAGACGACAGCTATTCCCAACAAGGAAAGTCCCATGACCGATCTTCTGAGGCTGAGGAGTATAAATGCCAAAGAGACGGCAAATACGAGGAAATAAATGATTTTTCTCTCATGCATTACTTTGATGAGAACCACAAACAGCGCCAAAGGCAGGACATTGAAATCTGTGGCATATAAATTGCCATAAAGAATGCCACTGGTGATTCCATACATGGCATATGGCGCATAGCCGGCAAAGGACGAAAGAATCACATTGAGAATAAAGATCGTAAGCAGCAGCAAACTGGACTTCGCCATTTCGTTGAACACCAGATTCCCCGCGTGTTTTTCATAAATGGAGCTGATAAGGGGTATCAATAGAAATAGCCAGATTACTGCAAACAGAAAAGGCCGAATGGCCACCAGATCTGTGACATTTTGCATCAGAAAGAAGATCCAAAGGATAAGGAGCAGGGAGAAAATATTGTACCTGAAAAAATTGAGGTTATAAATGATCAAGAAAAGGATGATTGCGGAGAAAAGGAGGTAAGCGAGGAATGCCGGTAACATCGGAGCCAGCGTCACTATCAATTGCGCAAAAAGAAGGGGGGGGAGGTAAATGACGGCCAGTTCTTTTTTTGTCAAGACGATGTAGAGCCCAAAAAGAGGGGTTCCGATCTCCAGCAGCATAAAGAACAATTTCAAAACGTTCATGATGTTTGGCTTAACGATTTGAGAAAAGCGTGGCTAGAGGCAGCTTTCTCTGCCAGAGGGCGACTGCCATCGATATTAAAGACGAAAACGCCACTCCGTTTTAGCTTGTCGATTGCGGTGTGGACAAGATGCTGCCACAATTCAATATCGCTTAAGAGAAACGAATCATCTTTATCCATATGGGAGGGTATTGTTTTTTTTCGCGTCTTTAACCGGCTAAGAATAAGCCCCTTCTCTTGGGTGTCTATTCCGATCACCGCATAGGGCAGAGGGATCAGTTTGATATATTCATCCAATAACTCCTCAATCAGCTGCTTTTCCTGATGGAGGAGGTAGGATTTTTGGAGAAATCCTTCTTCTATCAGGCAGGGCCGGCTATGTTTTTTCTCCAATATGGCCTGATACCGGCAAAAATCGGTGAATAAAAAGTAAGCAGCCCTGTACCGCTTGTCCGGGGAGTTGTGCATATGGGAAGTCGAAATGTGGTTCCAGCAAAACTCGGCAAACTTTTCGTTCTCTTTTATAAACCGCAATCCGTATTCTGTAGGGATACTTTTTATCCTCTTTTTGTCAAAAAGCTTCCTGTACTGATGTTCCAGCCACTGGACAGGAAACTTCAATCCCGGTGATTTTGGAGCCAACAGGTGCTCCATAGAGATCCAGTCTTTTTCTTTGTAATACTTCCTGGCCATTTCTTCGTAAAGCATTGATTTGCCTACGCCCGGGGGCCCGATGAGCTCCACTATTCTGGTCTTGGTTTGCATCGAAGTCTATAAATTCTTCCAGATTCTTTGCTGGATTTCAGACAGAACTTCATCGTACGGTTTATTTGCGTCTATGTCTATCACTTCTGAATTGGGAAAGGTAATGTTGGAGAACGCCTCACATTTTTTTTGGATCATTTCCATGCTGTGTTCGGGTTTTCTTTTATGGGCGGTTTCCGGGTGTACGACCAGCCTGAAAAAAATATCAGCTTTGTTTTTAATTGCCTTATAGAAGTGCATTTTTTCCAACCTCTTGAGTTTCCTGCTCTTACATTGATTCAGCATGACCCCATCATTGAGTTCGGGGACGTGTATCTGTGGAAACCGGTCACATATGACCACGCTGCCTTTTTTTGCCAATTTCCTGGCTTTTCTTAGCAGCGCATTTTTTCTTCTGATTCTGAGTATAAAGAAAAAATCACCGATTAATTGTCGGATTTTTTTGGCAATCGGATGTTCCCCGTATATAAAATTATCCCACGGTTTTAACAGCTTTCCCCCGCTTTTTACATGGGGGTTTTTGCCCATATATAAATAGTGGCAATCGATTTTATAAGACAGCCACTTAATGACGTCATTGGCCAATGAACTTTTGCCGGATCCGTCACTGCCTATAAATGCAATTACCTTTCCTCCAGCCGGCAATCTTTTCCGGAGCTGGAAAGGCCCAAAAACTGCCATGCTGCGGGTCGATACCCTTAGGTAAAACTTATAATAAGCCGAGATGATGCCGGCCACCGTGCCGTTCATACGGTGGAATTTCCGTACCTGATGGTAAAAGGCACGGCTTATTTCCAAAATATCCGCATCATTTGGACGGTCGGCCATGTGCGTGAGGACCGATGAAAGGCCCCCCGGGACCTTGAGACCTAATTCCTTACATAAACTGGAAATTTTATGGGTTTCGGATGAGTCCCAAAGCCATTGGATTTCCTCCTTCAAAAAAGAAGGGATGGATGGATTGGGTCTGCTTTTCTGGAAAAAATCCATTTTCGCATAAATCCTTATGAAAAGAACAATGATTTCGAGTTCAGGAACGGGGACGGGCCAGCCCGTCAACTCATCGGTTTTGATGTATTTGAAAAAAAGTATTGTCCAGGGAAGGTAAAGATGCTTGACATGCTTAAGGCCGGTAACCATCGAAAAATGGACATGCAAGTGAAGAAATACGGCCGTTTCCTTATCCATGGCCAACCAGTCCTCCACATCAGGATATGAGCTCCAGGCGGGACTTTGAATCTTCTTATAACCCAGTTCTTCCAGACATTTTATAAAACCTCTTCTGTCTTCGGGATGTACCAGTATGTCCAGATCGGTTTTTCCCTGAAGTGACCGTACAAGCCTGCAATTGCTTTTCCAGTGGGCAAAGCGGATTTTTTTTGACAACAGTTTTTTCAGCAATCTTTCGGATTCCCGGGTCACATTAATTATTGTTCGGGAATTGTATGTAGTTGTGGGATGAGCGTTCATAACCGGGTCATTTGGATTTAAAGAGCTTTATTTTGGCCAAAACGGCGGCGGTTTCATTTCGATCACCGGCATTAAACCCTACGATCCAGAATAAAATGCCGGCTATCAGAATTACTGCCCCTCCTGAGCCGAGGAGTGAAAGCCAGTCAGAGATGGAAACATACTGTCCTGCATAATTTGCTCCTATGAACACCAAAAGGGATACCGTGAAGGGCCTGATATGGGTGAATGAAAAGACATTTCTCTCAGACATTTTATTTTTCAAAATGATGGGATAACCTATTGTCAGGACCATTCTTCCCAATAAAATGCTTATGCACAGCCCCAAAATTTGATAAACAGGGACAAGCCATAGTGCCAACAAAAAAGTGACCACAGAAGAAATGATGGAGAACATGACCTTCTCCTTTAACTCCAGGGATACATTGATAATAAAACTGTCTGTTTGAAAAAAAACAAATTGTAAGGCTATGAGGATGATGAGAAAGTTCTCGATATTCCCTGCGAAGTAATCCTGCCCCATCCACAGCTGTATGAAGGAATGGTTCAACAATAAAATAGATGTTCCTATAGAAAAAACAATCAGCCAGTTCAGGTTGGCGATCAGTTTTCTGGCCTGCTTGACTTTTTCAAAATGCTGCTGACCAAACAGGCTGCCTATTCCTGGAATTACCCCGTTGACCACAGCCGATATGATTCCCTGCAAGGCCAGAGACGCGAACATGGTGATGGTATATTGGGTCACGTAGACAGGGGTGGAAAGATAGCCGAGGATGATCTTATCGCTTCCCAGCAGGAACATCTTTGACCCCGTAAATGCCATAAACCAACCACTTAGTTTACCGTAAGCTACCAGGGATTTTCGGTCCGTCTTTCCAAAACCAAACCAGGGTACATGCGCTTTTACAATGTAATAGAAAGTAATTCCGGTAGCAAGGGAAAGAAAAACCTCTATCAGAGAAAGGCCGATTATACCATACCCTTGCAGGATGACCCAAACCTTCAATCCTCCCCCAAAGGCCACAATACCTGCTCTCACCCCCATCCGCTTGAAACCCAGGTTCATCCCTCTGAGTACGGATTCGAATAGGTCGAATACTTTGTTGATTACCAAGGCAAACATTAAAATGCCACATACACTCCGTATCAACCCATACAAACTTTCGTCTACATTGGTGAGATAGGGAGCATACCAAATGATCACACCGCCCATAATTAAAACTATAGGAAGGATGAAGATGGTGATCAGCAAGGCGGAAGTAACCTCTTTTCTCAGTATCTCTCCGGCGTACGTATCCCTTTTTTGGGCTACTGACCACTTTAACACTTGGGATGCCCTGGTATCAGCCATGTTGGCGAACCCGGTCATCTGGCTCAACATCTGCCATACCCCATAGATTTCACTGCCGAGGCCTCTTACTATAAAAGGACTTACAAAAAAGCCCACCAGTTGTACCCCTGCATAGTCGATTATGCTGGTTACAGAATTAAGGAAGGCACGTTGTTTTAAGTTTTCCCCTTTTTTCTTTGCGGGGATTTTGATGAGGTTTTCAGCCAACGATTTAGATTTGAGCAGTGTTTACGGCTTCGCCCCGTCAGTCCCATTTTCGGGACAGACTGGGAATGAATCGTGTTAATTGAGAATCAAGGTGAAAGGTAAATGGCTTACTTACATAAAAGAGGTGTGTCCTGTAGCCGGGCTAAATACTTTGTCTACAGGCACTAAAAATTACATGGCCGCACGTCCGCGGTTGAAACCAAGTAGTTTTTTGAGAAAGAAACTTTTCTTATGATCCTCCTTATAATAGCCATACCCATAACCTCCATAACTAAGCTTTTTGTTTTCCACATCATTGAAAACCGCATAAATGTTGTCCAGCCCTTTTTTCGTATGCAGGTTGTTCAGCTCAGTAAGCATGGACATGCTGCTGTATTTGTATCTGAAGGCATACAGACATAAATCAACATAGTGCATTAATTCCAGGGTCTCGCTCACCAGCCCCACAGGGGGCGTGTCCAAAATGATGACCTCGTATGCCGTCTTAAGCTCTTCGAGCAAATCCTTAAATTTACTTTTGAGGATCAGTTCACCGGGATTGGGGGGGATGGGTCCGGCTTTCAGAATGTCCAGGTTGTCAAAGGGAGTTTTTTGGACCAATTCGGAAGGAGAGCCATCCTTAGAACTTAAATAGGTAGATAATCCTTTATTATGCGACAACTGGAAATCTTTATAAACTTTAGGTTTGTGCAGGTCACAGTCGATCAACAAGGTCTTTTTACCATTGAGGGAATAAGAGGAGGCCAGATTGAGAGCAATAAAGGATTTTCCCTCCCCGGAAATACTGGAGGTGACCGCTATGGTGATTTTCCGGTCTCTTGGCACGATCAGATAAATATTGGTCCTTAACGACCTGAATGCTTCCGAGGCCGCGGTGTTGGCTTCTTTTAGAACGAGCACGTCGGATTTGTGCCGGTTATGTCCTATTCGTGCCAGTGTGGGTACCTGTAGAAGTTCCTCCGCCATGCTTGGATCAGTGATCTTCAGGTTGAGCAAATTGAACATGACTATAAGAGAGAGCGGCAACAAAAATCCGGCGAACAGCGCCAACACATAGTTGGTGAGGGACTTCATGCCCAAGGGCTGGAAATTGGGAATGGCGTATTCAATGATTTTATTTCCGGGTGAATTGCTGGCCATGGAAATGGCGGATTCAGCCCTCCTTTGCAACAAAAAATTATAAATGTTTTCGTTTAGCGTGAACTTACGCTGTATCCGTAAGAGATTCTGTTCGGTGACAGGCAATTTACTGAAATCCGCTTCCAGTTTTCTGAGCCTGGACTCCAGTTCCCTGATATTAAAGCCAAGGTTATCTGTCAGGTTTTTAAGGATCTCACGCAGAGAAACATTCACATTCCTGATTTTCCTGGATATCTCGACAACCGTGGGGGAAGCTTCCGTTTGCACGGCCAGAAGCTGTGATTTTTCCGACTGAAGGGTGATGAGATCATTGATTAGCCGGTTGAGTATAGGATCATCGATGCCCATGCCAGAGGGCATTATGATTTCATTATAGTCCTCGTTTAACAAGTATTTTTCCAGGTTTCTGAAATAGTCCAGCTTGAATACTTCCTGGCCCAGCTCCTTTTCAAGGCTTGACAGGTCTCTGAACACACTGTTGCCTTCCGTCCCGATGTCATATGTCCTGTTGGCACTTCTGAAGTTCTGTAACCTCGTTTCTATAAAATTCAGGGAATCCGCCACTCCCGATATTTGTACATCAATAAAATCGATGGTGTTTTTGGCGAGCAGGGTTTTTTCCTTTATTTCATTTTCCAGGTAAACATCCATCAGGGTGTTGAGATAGTCACTGCCTTTTTCCGGATGGGTAGTGATCAAAGAAAGTCCCAGAATGGAAGAGCCGGTGACATCCAATGGCCACACCTGGAAATTTTCACCGGTGTATTCAAGAAGAAGACTGTGTGAATCTTTAAACCTTAAATGGATTTCCCCGCTTAACTCATTGCCCAGGTTTTCTACTTTAAACCTTGCATAGGGCAATTCGATCCATTCTCCAAAGCTGTATCTCCTTGAAACAGTGGAGGGCGGGATAAATTCCTCTTTTCTTATGGAGTTGGGGTTGTACCTGCGGTACCTGTCTTCTTCTAATTCCATTATAAAGTTTTCCGAATTGTCCCAGGTTATTTTGATAAATCCGCTTACAAGCTGGGGATGTTCCCAGTCTACCACAGCCCTTACAGGACTGTCCTTGTATATTTCTTTTAAGATAAAAGTGCCTTTGCGATAATATTCTACATCAAAATCCAGTCTTTCAAGAACAATCTTGGAAACAGGTTTGGATTTGAGAATGACGGTTTCGTTGGCCAATCTGTTTCCCTGCGCCTTAGAAAGATTGCCGCCCTTTCCCGTTAAATCCAAAAGACTTAAGCTGTTTAAATCCTCTTTTATAAAGAATTTTCCCTCGGCTTTATATTGGGGATGGGTATTCTGATTTTTGAAATAAGCAAGCCCCAAGGCGATCATCATAGATAACAAAAAATAAGGCCAGAACTTTAGGTATTTGAGAAGCAATCCCTTGATATCAAAGGATTCTGAATTGCCACTATCGTTTAAATACCCGGATTTTTTTGCCAGTTGCATCATAGAGGTATCCTTTATAAAATATATGAAATAATAAAGCCCAATGGTGTGGTTTATTTTAAAAAGAGCCCCATACCAAATATTCCTTAAGCTCCCATAACCGTTTTTTATATTTAAAAGCGCTTATTCTATTCCGAAATCCCTATTTATCCCTTTTGATGGGATAAGACCCTTATCATAGCAGACCCCTTTGTTCTTACACTGCGTTTTGCCGGGAGGAAAAACACAGATCACTTCAGATATTATATATCTCTATATGCTGCTGATGGCGTTCTTTTGGTGTATTAATCCGTATTAATGTATCCCTAATATAGTAATTTTTGAGCTAAAAAAATTTTTTAAACCAAAAAAAATGAAATTTAAATACATAAAAAGGTAAATAATGTTAGGGGTTTTTAGTTATATATAATGTTATGTTTTTCATAAATTAAAATAACCAAATCCAATGCATAAAATATAATACTTTTAACATTTTAAATTGAATTTTTTAACGAGAGAACTTCGTTTAAAAAAACGGTACCCCTTAACGGGGATTTAATCCGTCCGATTTTATCAATATGCCAACTGGGTTTCCATATAAGTTGATAGTGAGGTAGGGGCGGCTCCCAATGTCATTTAGTTAAGAATTTTCCTATGCACCCCGCCTCCCAAGGACTCGCGACAGGCACCAATGCGGAGTCACCTAATGATCACCTTCTGGGAGACAAGGGTTGAGGCTGGCTTAACTTAGTGGCCACTGCTTAACAGACCACGGTTAATGGCTTTAGCCATAAATATACTAAGATTACCAGCTTGTTTTTGATTGGGTAAAAAGGGGGGAGAAAAAATATCAGTTTTCTATTCGCCTTTAGAGAAGGACTTCAAAAAGAAAATAAAGAGGAAATCGCCCCGGATTTTAATGAAACAGAGGCGGGGAGAACAGGAGTTAAAAAAATGGATTCAGGTAACGGGCTTTAATTGAGTTCCGGTGAACTTTTTGAAAAGAATGCTATTTAAGCGTGGGGGATTTTACCGGATGGGCAGAAAGCACCTGTTTTTCCAATTCATCCATGATATCACTGTCGCGGCTTGCGTCAAACTTCCTTGCAAACAGTTTTCCTTCGGGCAATTCGCTTAAGAAACGGAGATCTTTACTGGTAAAAATTTCGGGAGACGGCGCATTTGGTTCTACCCATTTTGCATAAGTAAGCGAATCTTTGATCAGATGTTGTCTGTCTTTGAATATTTCCCAAACCAATGTTTGGAAAATGATCTCATCTGGCAAATGGCAGCCTTCAATATATTCTAAAAAATCAGGATGATCAGTCAAATATTGTAAAATTTCAGAAACGGTCTCCGTGGTAAAACCCAGCCATGTATCACCTCCATAAGGTTTTAAATAGTTGGGGAATTTCCTTTTAGGAATAATTTTTATCAAATCCAGCACCCTGCCTTTAAGCACAAATTTTGCCAGCTTTTTAAGCGATGGAATCGCATAAAAATCCCTATCGAAAAAGGAAGGCAGTAAGACATAGTCCCCTTTTTTGGAAGACAGTTCAAATTTATAACGTTCTATTCTCCACATTCCTCCTTCTGTCCACTTTGGGGTAGGCAAGGGAAATCCGGAGATAAATTCTGTGCCGTAATTTTTATTTAAGAAGGCATTTATAAAACTTTTGGACTTAATAGGGAAATCCTGACCACTGAGGATGATAGCGTACCCCTTTTCCTTGTTTTTTACGATCATCTGCATGGCAGTAAGCGTTGCATTTACGATGCCCATACCGCCCCAATTGCACACCTGTCTTTTTTCGGGGGGAAGGAATATCAGGTTTTGAAATGATTCAAGGGCGGTTATAAACGGGTCAATATCGGTTTTTAAGTCAACGTGAACATAAAAATGCGTGGTTTTATCATCATTTAAAGCTGCTATCATCCTCTTGACCTGGGACGGGTTGGTGTGGGCAAGGATTATATAATTGGTGATCATTTTATCTGTTTATAATTGTCTTTCAATGGTCATAACTTTTCCCGCACCTCAGGTCGGGATAGCCCGTCCCAGCCTGCCCCGAACTGGTTTCGGGGGACTTGATCCGGGAGAATCTCGCATGTTGCTCCCCCCCCCCGATAGCTATCGGGGCTATCGGGGCATGCCTCCGTGTGAGACTTTTGTCATGCTCGATTTCATGTTTTTATTTGAGCAATGTCGGGAATTTAAATAAGGAAAGCAACCCTGATGACTTGACAACCAGCTCATTAAAATCGCCAGTGTCATTGGTGTCAAGTCTTTTTATCCTAAAAAGATCTGATTCAATCGAATTGAAGCCGGCTTCTACCGTTAACCCACAGGTGAACCCGGCTTCCTTGGCAATGTGTATTTCTCTTTCGGAATAGTTGCCGTTAGGGTAGGCTATCCCGTTGATTTTGATACCATAATCCGTTTCCAGCTCCGTTTTGGATTGAACAATTTCATTTTTAGCTTCCTCGTCATCGCACTGTGTAAGGATAGGATGAAATACGGTATGGGCCTGCATGTCCACAAAGGGCATCATGTCCAAAATCTGTGCTTTGGATAACGCCTGTGGATTGTCATATTCCTTTTCTGTCTCAAAACCTACCTCTCTCAAAAACGCTATCCGGTCTTTATTGGGGATTTTTTTCAGGGCCTGATCAGGTATTTTTTCTTTGTCATGCCTAAACCAGTAATGACGGAGCGTATTTACAATCCCCGAACACAGGAATATGGTAGCGGGGACCTTGTATTTTTTGAAAACAGGAAGCAATTGATAATTTCTCATGTGGCCGTCATCAAAGGTGATGACCATTGCTTTAGGCGGAAGCATATGGTTGTCTTTTTTGCGGCAGGCTTCCAGAAACCGGTTTAATGAAATAAAATTGTAATTTCTGGACAGGTATGAAAAGGTTTTTTCGGCGGTTTCCACGTCAATGTCATGGAATACCAATACCGTGACCTTATTCTTTTGTATAAATTCCCTGACCAATACAGGTAAACCCGAAATCCTCAGCAATCTGAAAATAAGCTTTTTCATAAATTATAGCCAAAAAATTATTCTTGGAGAGAAAAATGAAGCTTACTTTTCGACCAATGCATAATGGCTTTCAATAAGTTCTTTGGATTGTTTGATGTTGGCCCGCGAAGAAGCACCAAATAAAATGGAATCCACACCTTCTAATGAACATACATAATCGAAAGCTTCCTCCGGCCGTAAGGCCCCGGCGGCCAATACCTGCATGGCCACCAGATTACATCTTTTTTGCGCGATGACCTCTTCATACTTGGCTCGCCCGCCTGACATCCTGAAGCCGATTTTATTAATAGAAGCGCATACCGTGGGATTTTCTATACCCGCTTTTTCCAAAGTGTCCAATAGCAGTGGAAGGTTCATGGTGATAAAGCCGGGCTCTGCATGGTATTTCTCTTTGATATGATTGTAAAAGGTCACCAGAAATTCTGTCATACCGAGTCCCAATAGCAGATCAGTGATGACATTTTGTACCCATATTACGGGGGTATTGATACCCCGGAACATTTTCATTTCCGCATCGATCATCAACCGGGCCAATTCAGAAAAATCCTTCTTCATAAATGCCAGTCCCCCTTTGGCGAATGTGCTGAAAATATTTCCAGGCACAAACTGTTTAATGGTTCCTAAATAGCCAAGCTCCGTAACCGCATTGGCGTATTTATGGGCATAAGGCATGCAGGGATAAATTTTGAAATCCTGGTATTTACGGTCTTGCCGGATGATGTCACATATGTTCCCTATTCTGTCGTGTGTGGTACACATAAAAGTGTTGATCCCTTCGTCAATGACCGTGTCCAGTACCCGCATGATCGCTTTGTCTTCCTGAAACCGGATGGTTTGCGCCCGGGATTTTTCATCCGAACTGTGGTTTACCCCAAAAAATTGGTTGTCGCCAAATAATATTCTATCCATTGTTTTTTTAGTTTGCGTCTGAGATTAACATTGATATAAGCTGGTCTGTAGAGGAAGCGCTTCTGAAAGTGCTTTTGTTTTGGGTTTCTTTATTCAGAATGCATGTGACAAAGTGGTCTATTTGGGCGGAGTATTCCTCGCCTCTGAGGTAGTAATCCACGTTCTCTGTCAGGTCGGTCAGGTATTTGACCGTCCAGCCTTTTTTCAGTCCAAGAAAGTCGTTGTTTTCTTTAAGGTATATTTTTACTTCGGTGGCATCAGCAATGATTTTACCCTTTTTCCCCAAAACGGTTATTTGGGTATTCATTTTTCGATGGGTTTCATCACTCCAGTTTACGGACAGTAGGCCTGTCAGGCCGCTGTCGAGAGAGATGCTTGAATATACGGCGTCTTCAACATCCTTTGAGTAGATGCTTTTGAGCAGCGTACCTGATACACGCACCGGCTTGCCCAAAAGAAAATGGATCAAATCAATGGTATGGGAAGCATAATCATACAGACAGCCTCCGCCCTGGTCTTTTTGGGACCTCCAGGTGCTGCCTTTTTCCCTTACCACCACGGGGCCATAAGATTCTCCCGCGAAATGATACAGATCCCCCAGTACCTGAAAGTCCAACAGGTTTTTGACTTCATTGAAAGTGCCTAAAAACCTGTTGTGGTAACCAACTTGATTGACCAAACCGGATTCTTCCGCTTTTTTGGCCAACACTTCGGCATCGGTTGCCTTTAACACAAAAGGCTTTTCGCAGAACACATGCAGCTGATGATCCATGGCATAGGACACCATCTCCATATGAAACTTTGTCGGCGAAGAAATGACCACACAGTCCAAATCCATTTTTTGGATCATCTTACTGTAATCTGTATAACATTCAAACCGGGTGTATTTTTTGAATCCTTCAATCACCAAAGACGAAGTATCACAAACGGCTACCAAGTTGACCTCCGGATGGGCACCCAGTATGGCACAGTGGGATATGCCCATTTTACCTAAACCTATTATTCCTGCTCTTAGCATTGCTTGATTTATATTTAAAACATGTGAAAAATGATATAACTAAATTGAAATGAATCCTTGACGAGCTTTAAATCGATCCCAGGTAATTGTCCAGATAATCGATAATAGCCTGTTTCTTGGATTGGAATTTGGCAGGGTTAAAAGTTTCTACTTTTTCCAATAAATCCCTTAAATCGTCACTTTCATTCCAGCCGAGGAGAAAGTTTTCCTTTTCAAATTCGGCAAGAATCTCAGTTTGATGATCGTCCACCACCTCACCGTATTTGGAGAGCCGGGGGATGGCGATTACTTTTTTCCCTATTTTCAGCCCTTTCAGAAGGGATCCGGACCCGGCGTGGGAAATCACAATCCTGGCTTCTTGATATAACTTGATCAGTTCCTCGGGAGGAATAAAAGGTCTAAAAATCAGATGGTCAGACTGGAATTCTGTAAACCCGCTTTGCACGATTACATCTTCCTGTATATACCCTTCCCTGCACAGTTTGTCTATTTCTCGCAGGGGCCTTGGAAATTGTGTTGGAAAAGTTCCTAATAGAACGAGTATCATCGTTTTCTGAATTTAGATTAAAGAATAACCGAGAATTTGTCCGATATTAATGAGTTATTGGTCAGTAGATGCTTCCCAAATAGATGGCTTTTTTATAGAACTTTTGGGGTTCTGGCCATTGTATGATGAATTTATCCGCAATGGGATAAATCAAATCAGCGGAAAACGCCCTGGATTTTACCCTGGCATAAGAGAGGATCCATATGATTTTGGCGCGAAACAGCTTGCCGAGAACACACATGGGTACTGCCGTGTGGCTACCTGTCGTGATGATGGCTTTTGGAAAATGGGTCAGCAATATTTTTACCGTAAGTATAAAATTCACGAGAACGTTAATGAAGAACCCTATACTCCTCTTTTTTCCTTTGGAACGACCCTTGAGAAACTTGATATTATAATGTTCCGCATAAGGAAGGGTGGAGGGAGCCTTTTCTGTTACCAACAAATAATCATACTTGGTAAACCATTCCTTCAGTTCCATTATCTGCGCAAGATGACCTCCGTCTGAGCAAATTAAAATGATCTTCTTTTTCTTTAGTTGATTTTTCATGATGAAGCCTGTTTGTGTTGATTTCTTATTGCTTTTAAAATTTGATATTTTGGGATAAGCTTTCCCCGCTATTTACCGGCATTAAAATTGGCTCCGGTTTCGCAAAAGGAACCCTACTATTGCCGGGATGAAGTGCTGAATAATGAGAGGCAAGCTTTTGAGCGATGGATTTGTGGTTATATTTTGTTTTGCTCAAAAAGCTGCTTCTGATATTGTCGGGTTTCCTTACCAGGGCTTTTACAAGGAGATCCGACAATTCCGTTGGATTGTGGGAAGCCGCGACGTAGCAGTTTGGAATGCCATCGGTGATTTCTGCCACATCTCCAACGGGAACAGAGACCACGGGAAGGTTGCAGGACAAAGCCTCCTTGATTACCTGGGGAGACCCTTCTGTCTTTGAGGTCATCAACAGGCAGTCCGCTTTGTTCAGAAGTGTTCTCACTTCGTCTCTGTCCAGATTATCCACACAGGCATGTTCTATTTTGCAGGTGGACGCCTCATTTGCCCTCTTTAACACCTCTGTGAACAGCGGAAAGTTTTTTACTTCCCGTGACGGGCTGCTGGGAAAAACAACCAATTTCGTATGGGGTGTCTTCTTAAAACCATTGACAGGTTTGAAAAAATCAGAATTTATGCCGCAGGTCAAAACCTCTACCTTAGGGTTAAAGGGAAGTACCAGATCCTTCATGGCTTGGTTTTGGACAAATACTTTGTCGGCTTTATGAAGGATCTTTTTTGTAAGCCATACCTGCCAACCGTTCTTCTCCCTTTTCTGGATATCACTGCCGTGGAGTGTTAGAAAAACCTTTGTTTTCGGACGAAACAGAAGAAGAAAAAGCCCCGACAATCCATAATGAATATGGATAAGGTCGTACTTTCCTGATTTTATTTTCCTGGGAATCCTGAACAAAGATTTGATGTATTCTTTTTTCCCCCTGTAGACAGAATCTATCAGAAACACTTCATGTTTTATCGGTAGCAGTTCGGAAATGTCCTTGATTTGTTCCTGAATAAAGATGCCATCCACAGGATGCTCGGGAGCAGGATACATGTTGGTAACATACAAAATATTCAAAGGTAAATCTTTCATCTGTTTATATTTTGTTTTTCAATGGTCAGATGGTCCCGAAAGCTTTCGGGATGATGACTAAAATAATCATTGCCCTGTGTATCTAATGATTATTTTAATCATGTCGATTTCATGACTTGGTTTTTTAAGCCTGTAATTGGGAATGGAAGGAAAAATCTGCTGGCGATGAGAGCGAATCCAAATAAGGTTTAAGGTTCTTTTGTGAGATATTGGACCAAGCACTTTCGCGGCACCGCATTCTGATGGTGCGGGAATCAAAATGGCCAAGTTTTTTTACGATTTCCTCAAGGCCTGCAGCAACAGCCTCTTCATCATCTCTCATCAGGACCCCACAGGATTCATCGATGATTTTCCTGTTTTCCGTGGTGGCGGTGGCCAGTACAGGCATGCCTGACAGCAAATACTCATAGGTTTTGGTAGGGGGTTGGTGGTCATAATAGGGCGTCATAGGCACAAAAGAGACCCCTATATTGGCAAGGTCAAAATGGGCGGATAAATTGTCGTTTTGGATATATCCCGTGGTCACAATATGTTTTTCCAAAGCATGTTGATGGATATAATCCCGGATTTCCGCGAGTTCATTTCCTGGCCCGTCGCCAATGATCGTCAGCAAAGTGGAGGCGTTGGAAGCCTCATCCACTTTTAAAAACCGGTGAAACCCCCTGACAAAAGTGATGAGATTCCTGTTTTCCAATGTTCCTACATAGAGAAAATGGGCCTTTTCAAAATTTTTATCCTTTTTACAAAAGGGCTCACCTCCCAAAGGCAGATAATGGTAATTCCTCATCCCCAATCTCTCTGCCAGGCCATGACTGAGGATAGTAAGGTGTTCAAATCGGGCGCATTCCCATTTTAATAAGGCATCTTTTAAAAAGTTAACGGTTTCGTTTTTGGTATCCGTAGCGGTCCGGATGTCGATATTGAATGTTTTTCCGGGATTAAGCAGCTTTATAAGGGAACATCCCGCAAAATATACCATAAACACGATATCATAGGACTGCGATCGGATTTCCCTGTGGATTTCTTTAAGAAACCTGTAGTAACGCAGTATTTTGTTACCCTTCCGGGAAATGTATATGGTTTTCAATCCCTTTTCCGGAGCTCTCGGTAAACCGAAATCCCAACTTATATGAGTGATTTCATAACTCTCTTTTATATAATATCCGTATTTGTAGGGATCTACATGGTATCCATATTGTGCTTTGGTGGCAATCAATAGTTTTTTCACTTTTTCTTTTTTAGACATTTGTACAGAAAAATCAAATCCTTTTTAAAACCGGCGGTATTTTATCAAGCATCTGATCAGCAGCTTGAGAACCATATAATTGCTTACTGTATGGAAGTCTTTTCTTTTTTTCATGTAGAAGAAAAAAGCCCGTACCCCTACCTGTGAAGCTTTTTTGCTGATGAAGAAAAACATGTTACCCAAGGCACGGGAAAAAACAACCGGATCATAAACCCCAGGCCCATCGTTTTTTTTCTGTAGGTATTTTAACCACTGAAACGCCGATTCAAAATCCTGTAATGTTTCGAAAAGGTAGGTGGAGCCAATCCTTCTATGAAGCTGAAGTTGCTGGCCCGTAGCATTTACACCCATATCCCGGAGAGCCTTTTCATAGATAATTTTATGTATCGCCAGACTTTTTTCCTCCTCATGCTCGAAGGATCTCATAATGCTGGATTCTGAATCTCTGTATTGATACAGGGAAAGTGGAAGGTTGGCCATCGGAAAATGTTTACTTGCTTCATAATAAAAGTCATAATCCTCAGCCACCGTCAATCGTGTGTCAAATGATAGACCTGCTGCTCTAACCCAGGACAATCTATACATGGCTGTGGCATTCCAGACTGCCGGTTTGAACAGCAAAGTGGCTTTGATCAGTTCCGGGTCTGTGGGTGATTTTGCCACTTCGGATTTTGTCTCATCAAACCGGGTAAGCCAGGTGCCACATATGCCAAACCGGGGATGCTTCTCCAGGAAATCCAGTTGTAGTTCGAATCTGTCGGGGGAAATGAGATCATCGCAATCCATCCATGCCAGATATTCACCCCTGGCCTCCTGCAATCCCCTGTTTCGGGTATAGGCAATTCCCCTGTTTCTGTCGTTTTTTAAATACCGGATCCTTACGTCTTTGTACTCCCCGATAATGGCGGCTGAATTGTCCCTTGAACCATCGTCTATAATGATCAACTCAAAATCTTCAAAAGTTTGGATCAAGACACAATCTATGGCCTCCTTGAGATATTTTTCCCCGTTGTAAACGGGCATTACTACCGATAAAATAGGTGCTTTCATATCCAATTAAAAGAATGTTCCTGGTGTCAGACAGTAGCTTCTATTTCTTTTTCACTTTTAGCAGACCGCTTTATAAGCAGTTTGAAAGCTTTCTGTTTTTTATCGTCCATATAGGCTTTATGGTAGATATACAGCGCAAAAATGGTAGCGATGACATAATGGTAATGGTATACAGAATACCATGTAAAACTTGTGAAAAGTAAATACCAAAGGTAATACCTGACATAATTATACTTTTTGGGGATGGGAATGGTGAAACTTTTTATCCACATGATGACGAAGCCTGCGATAGCAAATATTCCAAACATGGCATAGACCGCTATGATCCCTACGTCCGATAAAAAATACTCTTTGTTATTGCTTAAGCGCTCCACAAATTTTCCGTATTTTGAAATTCCCCAGTTGGGAGCTCCGTTTCCAAAAACCCTGCTCAGTGGATCAGGTGAAAAATCCGTAAGAAAATATTCCCCAGCCAAAACACGGATATATTTTTGACCGAGTTTTGAATCCCTTTGTTGTGTCTCTATTATCCCTTTGATCATGGGAATATCTGAATTGAGCAGCATGATTGCGCCACCCAAAAAGGAAGCGACAATCAGCGTTTTTCGAATAAAGGACTGTCCTTTAAAAAAGTGGTAAAAATAGATCAGAAAGACGCCCGCAATAAATTGCCTGGTCACCTGCATGATGGGGACGACCAAACCGAGCAGGGCAAATCCTATATAAAACCATTTGTGCCTGGCTTGTTCTGTGATCTTGGTTATCGCGATAAAAATGGAGAGTATGAATATGCCTGCGCCCGGAAACACGATCCGTATCGCTCCCCGTTGTTCGGAGAATTCATCCCCACCGGATATGGGTTTGCCGAATATAACGGTATAGGGATGCACATACTGATAAAAATAGAGCAGCACATAGATTGTCCCATAAACAAGCACGATTTTCTCGATCGTCTTTATGGGGACTTTGGCATGTAACAAGTAGAAGAACAGTGGCCAAAGCATGTACTGCGAAGTCTCTATCAGACTGTCCTTGAAACCCTGTCCCCATGATACATATGCCGTGACCATCGAAAACATGATGGATAAAAATATCATTTGGACAGGGAGTACAAATCCTCCTTTTCTTTTGAAAAAGTATACACTCGATAAGGCCACCGTCCCCATCACTGCCAAAAATTCGAGGTAATTGATGATTTTGGGGTTGATGAACGTTGCATCAAAAAAATTCAAGCTGATGATTACCAGCACAAATAAAAATAAAATGTCGAGTTTTGTTTTCATTATGCTTTTGCTAAAGAATAATTTCTAGAGAAATAAAAACCTGTTCCGGCGATGGATAATAATCCGAATAAGACCTTATAGACAAAATCAAAGTTCCCTGCAATGAAGTAAGAAAACACAAATAGCAGCGCCGCAATGATCCACATTCTACCTTTGTCTTCCACCTTGATTTTGAGTGTTTTTCCGAATAGGTACCAGAGGTAAAACTGGAAGCATGAAAAGGAAATCACCATACCTGAGGCGAGGCCTAAGGCGCCATAACTACTGCTGATATAGAGAATAGGTGTGGAAAACAATGAATTCACTATGCCCAGCTTCAGGATCTTTTTCTCATTGTTTGTCGCGCCAAGGATGGTTCCTATCAGGCTATCAATAGAGGTCAGGTACAAATACCAGATCTGTAGTTGGCACACCATCACCGCGGGCATGTAATTTTCCGGGAACAGTAGTCCGAAAAGCTCCTTTGCATACAGGGTGAAAAGGAAACACAATATCATGCCCAATAGCATGTAATATTTAAATCCTTCACGGACAAAATTCCGGAACTGTACTTTATTGGAAACCCACAAGGCGGAGAGGTTGGGGAAAATGGCCACCAAGGCAAAGTCCAAGACAAATGAAACGGGCCCGGTCAGTCTTTCAGATAGATTAAAAAAACCTATCTGTTCGATGGAAGAATTGATATCCAGGAAATTGTTTGAAAGTTTGGTGAAAGGCAGCATCACCAATACCAGTGCGAAATACGGCCAGCTTTCTTTGAGCAGTTTTTGGGAAGAATGCCAAAAACCCAGGACTTTCCCTTTCAGCAAATGTTGTCTTTGGAGAGAGAAGTAAAAAGCGGCATTTTTCAGGAGGTTGATTCCCAGAAAAGAGTAAAATAGAAATTCCACCGTCATGTTGCTGGCGGGCAACAGGTATACACAGAGAAACCATGAGACACTAAAACCGAGATTGATGAGAGAAGGCGTGAGCATCTTCTGATGTCCTAAAAAAGCCGTTTCAAAAAGCTTTCCGAAGCAGGAAATAAGGGCGAATGAAAAGACAAAAACCAGTTCCTGAATGTTGAGATTTCCGAGATAATAGTTGTAAACCAGATATATGGCGCTTAATAAAGTCAAAGCAAGCATCCGTAAAATGGCACCGTTGAAAACCAAGTCATTGGTTCTGTTAGGATCGCGCGCAATGGACCGGATGACTATGTTTCTGATTCCCAAATCCCCTATGGTCAGCAACAGGGTTCCTTGGGCAATCATAAAAGTATATAGTCCATAATCGTCCGGATGCAATACTTTGGTGATTTTAAGCACCGTCAGCAGGCTGATCAACTGGGACAATACGCTTCCTATTGTCAGGTACGAAAAGTTTTTAAAAACCTTATGTTGAATGATTCTCTTAAGCACTTTTCCGGAATTAAAATCAGGCGTTGATTTTCTTGTTCAGTTCTTCTTTCAGCAACGTCATCAACTCCTTTGAAACAGGATAATCAAACCTTCTTGCAAACAGCTTTTCTGATTTCATCAGGTTTTGAAAATCGGAATTATCCAAAGTGGCAGGGCTATTTCCGTTCCTGAATTCCCAACAGACGAGGGTTAAGTTGTCGTTTACCACCGAAGCTTTAAATGGGGAATTCATGATGACGGTTTGGAAAAACATTTCTTCCGCGCAGAGGGTATATTCAAGCCGTTTCATGGATGCTGGATGGGATTCTGCATAATCTACGGTATACGCCAGACATGCTGCGCTGAAGGACCACCAGGCAGAGCCCCCGTATAAAACAGGGAAATCCTTTAAGGGTTTCCTTTTGATCCTCAACAGCCTTTGTAGAATAAGGGCCAGCTTTATGGCTTTAAAGCCCGTGGTGGTTTTTGAGTTAAAAGTGTCATACAAATTGTAATATTCTACCCGGTTAAGACCGCCATGGGCCCACCTTTCTGTAGGCAGACGAAAAAATTCCATAAATTCCTTTCCGGCATTCTCATGAAAGAAGTTTTTGATTTCAAAAGCAGTTTTTATCGGGAAGTGTTGTCCGCTGACACTGTGGATATAACCCACCTCTTTGTTTTTCAGCGCCTCTTTTCCTAAGTGAAGCATGGCTTTCAGGAAATTCACGCCGCCCCAGTTCACCTTGTATTTCCTGGATATAAAAACAACATTTTTATGATTGAAGAGTGCAGCCTGTTCTTCCTTGCTGATCAGGCTTTTTTTGTCAATATGTATGTAAAACAGAAAATCTTCATCCAGAAACTGAATATATTCAGAAAGGTGATGGATGTTTTTATAGGCTAAAACCAAAACGGCGTGTTTCATTAGTTCAAGGTTTTTGGTTAAAAATATATGGAAGATCTCAAAGAGAGGGCGTTATGAGACGTGCACTTTACCGTTTCCCCTACCTGTTTTTTCACCATAATAGTATCCATATCCATAGGCGTAGTGGTGTTCCGCTTTAGCATCATTCAATACCACCATGGGGTTTTTGAACTTTTCATGTTTTTCTATTTCATTCAGCAGTTTTATGTGGGAAGGTTCTGTGTAATAATACCTTACCATATAGACAAGGATATCCACATAGGGGGACAGGGCGTAAGCATCAGCAACCAAGCCGATAGGAGCGCTGTCTATGATGACATAATCAAAGCTTTCCTTCAATTCCTGGATCAGGGTTTCTATTCTGGGACTGTTCATGACCTGCATAGGGTTGTTGGGAATATGTCCGGCACCCACCAGGAAAATATTGGGATTGATATCAGACATGTTTAAGACATCCCGTACCGGGCAGCTTTCATCCCGCAGATAATCGGTTATACCGGTTTTCGTTTTGATGTTAAGGCTTTTTAACAGGGCTGGTTTCCGCAGATCAAATTCCAGAAGGGCCACTTTTTTTCCGGAAAGACTTAGAACACGGGCCAGATTTATACTGAAAAAAGTTTTCCCTTCCCCACCGATACTTGAAGTGGTGAGGATAACCTGATTGGGTTTTCGAAGCGTCGCGAATTTCATATTCGACCATATCAGATTTACCTGTTCTCCGATCAAAGTTTTTTGACTAGGCGTGTACAGCGTAAGTTCCTTTTTTCTTCCATGGGATATTTCTCCCATAATGGGTACCCTGGTCAAGGCTTCAAGGTCGCTTTTTTGGCCGATTTTTCCGTAGAATCTTTCTTTAAGGTAAATGAATCCTATAGGAAGGCCAAATCCCAATATGACAGAAAAAGCCAAAACGATTTTTTTCAGGGGGCGTACAGGGTACAGACTGGCCATTGCGGGGTCAATGATTCTTGCATTGGAAATGGTGGTAGCCGCCAAGGACAGGACAGATTCCTCACGTTTTTTCATCAGGTACAGGTAATTTTCCTGTTTTGTAGCCTGCTGCCTGGTGATGTTGAGGAGTTCCCGTTCGATTTGGGGAACCCTATTGGCCCGGCGTTCTATTTTGCCGGCGTTGTCCTCAAGACTTCTCTTAGCTATTTCCAGGCTGCGTTTGTTGCTTTGAATATTGTCCAGGATATCGTCTTTTAATCCGGTGAGCTGCTCATCCAGGTTTTTGATGATAGGGTTACCAGGGGTGGTGGCATTAAGCAGCCTTTGTCTTTCCCTTTGTAGTTCATTGAATTTTCTGACTAAATCCGATAGGGTTGCATCTTCTATTAAAAGAGAACTCTGTACCATTTTATTGGCGTTTCCGTCGTTTTTCAGGTTCTCTTCCAGTGAGTTCAAAACTTCTGCCTTGATATTGTATTCTGAAAGCTGCTGTTTTACAGTTCTTGAACTTTCCAGGTATAACTGGGATTCGGAGCTCAGATCGGAAATCGAATGTTCATTTTTATATTTTTCGGCCGCCAATTCAATTTCCGCTAATTCCGCCGTCAAGCTGGCCATCTGCTCATCGATAAAAGTCAACGTGTTGGCAGCAGTGGAATTCAGGTTTTTCAAAGCTTCTCTATTGTACACGTCTACCAGTTTGGTCAGGATGTCTTCACCCTTTTCCGGGATCGCCTCTACCAGGGAAAGGGAAATTACCGTGGCCAGTTTGTTGATAGACTCTGCGGAGATATTGTCACTGTATTCAAAAGCCAACTCTCTTACATTGTTAAACGAAACATATACCTCACGGTGGGCCGCGTCTCCAATCTCGGGTTTGGCGGTGACGGTAAATTCCCCATAAAAATTTTTGAGTCTCTCACCGAATTTGTGCTGGCTTTTTTTTCCGTTCTCCTGCTCAATGATGAAACCTTCGTGGTCTTGAATGATGAATTTGAACATTCCCCCTTTTGACTGGGGTCTGGCGCTCAACTCATGAAATTCGATTCGAAACGGCACTTCCTCTCCGTATATTTCACGGAACCGGTGATATCCATTTTCCACGTAATAAAAATTGTAAAGGGACAGCTCTTCCAATACGCTTCTCATTATTGAGACCGAAGTCAGCACCTCGATTTCGTTTTCGATTATTTTGGAGGATTGGTAACCTTCCAGATCATCCAACACGGCGTTGTTTGAAAACTCCCCCTTTTTCTCCCCGCTGGTATTGATCATTATGGTGGTTTGAATTTCGTATTGGTCGGGTGTATAATACAGGTATACGAAGGCCATTCCAACACACACCAGGCCACCTATCAATAACAAATACCAATATCTCCAGTATTTTTTGATATAGAATATTGGCGAGACAGAAGAAGACTTTTGCAGGTCTATATCTTCTTTTAAAAATTCTTGGATGTTCATATTGAATTGGATTTCTAATTTTGATAATGAGTTAAAAATGAAAAGGTTACTTCACGAGGTCCGGGCACAACTTCGTCCGGTCAATCACATTGCTGTGATGTCTTGGCAATTTTTGCGCTTCAAAACAGCACCCGAAAGGAAGTCAGATGCGCAAAAAGGTCTTATTGAAGATTCACAAAAAGCTTTGGGACATATAAGCTGTTTATGAATGTGATATTTTAATAATACAAAGGTTGATGTGTTTTGTTATATTTTGTCAAAAACCAATTGTCAAAATTTTAAATCACAACCGGCATATACATAAAACAATTTTATGTATTTGAAATACATTTTTACAAATGTATATTCATGAATTTAATATTCAAAACTTTTACTAAACTTTTTTTATTAAATAAAACGGGAAAAAAGAAGATGAACCGGTCCGGAAAAAATACACTAGTCAGCCAACCCGGGAAAATGGATTATTAAAGTTTTAAGGAATAATGTCATGGAGAATTTTTGAAACAATATTCAATAGTTAGCCAGTCAATCAGATAAACTTAATGGATTTATAAAGTCTAATAATAAATTGTTAAAATAATATTTCCATATTTATTTAGGTTAAATCACATAAGGATTGTGTTTAATTTTATAGTTTATAAACATAACTAATGATGTAAATTAGGTGTTTTGATAAAAAATCACTGTTTTTATTTATATACAAATAAAAAATATAAATAAATATAGTTTAAGGGATCCTTCCCTGATCCTTCAGTTTCCAATATCTCAAAAGGCCGTTTACGGACATCCAGCTGGGGTTCGCATGCTCGTACAAGGCGTTCAATTCCCCGTCCACACCTTTTTCTTTCATCTGCATTTCCGTATAGGCCATGAATTGCGGGATAATGTCCTCCACGGGCGTTCGTAGGTCATATTGTTTTTTCATCCATTTTGCCCAATCATCCATAATAATCCTCAGATTTTGGAGATGGGTGGAAATGTCTTCAACAACGCCATAATGAGTCAGGTACAGTGCCTTCGGGTTTATTTTCCCAATTAGCTCCAGGGATTTTTTCCAATCTTCAAGATGGATATCCGGGGGAGGGCAGGGAGGTACCACAGGCCCCGATCCTATTTTGACTCCGGCCACATCGCCTGTAAAAAGTATGTCATCCAGTTGCCACGCAATATGGTGCACGGCATGTCCGGGGGTGTACCAAGCCCGGAAATCCATTCCGCCAACGCGGAGTATTTCCTTGTCCCCGGGAGCTTTTAGCTGGCCCGATGGGATAGGCGCCATTTTTCCCCATAAACGGTCCATTTCTTCGCCATAGATCTGTGCCGCTGACCGCCAGAGTCTTTCCGGGTTGGCCAGATGGGGGAGACCCAAAGGATGCACATAAATATCGGTTCCGGCTTCTGCCAGCCGCCATGCGGCGCCGGCGTGGTCAAAATGGATGTGTGTCAGCAATACAGCCCGGATGTCCTCCGGTTCAAAGCCATGCGTTTTCAGTCCAGCTTTGAGGTGTGGCCAGGTGCTCTCCGGCCCGGTCTCCACAAGGACCGGGCCATCTGGACCGGAAATTAAAAAACTGCCGATAGTGGATTCAGCATCCTGAAAATGTAAATCCAAGATCTCTATTTTTTCCATCAGCCAAACAGTGTATAGTTTCCAAATTGATCCATCGGCAGGGTCTTCCTTATGACATAAGGTGAATCATTAGCCACGTGGTTGACCATGGGGGATACCGGATATCCTCTCATGTTGTCATCGGGGTAAGGTCTGAGTATGGATAGGAGGTCCGGCTGGGAAGCCGCTTTATTCAGCCATGTCGCTTCATCTTCAATGGCCAATATCACCGGCATCCTGTCATGGATTTCTGACACCGATCGGTTGGCACTTGTGGTCAGGATCAGAAAGGTGTGTTCTATTTCTCCTTTCTCCGTTTCATATTCATCCCATATCCCCGCAAAAGCAAACGGTTCCTCTTTGTGGCTTATAAAGCGATAAGGTATTTCCGTTCTCTTCCCCACCTTTTTCCATGCGTAAAAGCCGTCCGCGGGTATCAGACAACGCTTTTTGTGGAAGGCGTTCATGTATGAAGCTTTTTCCGCTATGGTTTCCGATCGGACATTGATGAGTTTCTGGGATACAGGTTTGTTTTTGGCAAAGGCCGGTGTGACTCCCCAATAAAAATGGGAAAAACCTCCTGGACTGTCAGAGGTAATCACCGGCACCAATTGTGTGGGCGCAATATTGTACCTGGCTTGGAAAGGCTCCAGCATTTCTGCATTGAACCTTTTTTCCAAATCTTCTTTATTTTTTGCAAGTGAATACCTTATGCACATGGTTTGGATATTATATGCTCTAAATTTAAGCGTAATTTTCAAAATGGATAAATTCCCATGCTCTTTTCTCTGACCAATAGACATCCTTTCTTCGCCGCGGGCTAAAACCAACATGACCACCGTGTTCGGGAAATTCCATAAATATATATTCCAGTTCTTTTCCCAAAGCATGCGGATAGCATTCAGGGCTTAGAAAGGGATCATTTTTCGCATTCAATACCAGGGTAGGAATCCTGATATAAGGTAAAAAATGGATGGAAGAACATTGGGTATAGTAATCCTTCGCGTTTTGAAAACCGTGCAGGGGCCCGGTATAGAAATCATCGAAATCCCGCATGGTATTGACATGAATCAAATGTTCCAGTGATAATAAATCGGGATATTTTGCTCCTTTAAGCTGGATTTTGAGTTTCAGCGTTTTTAAAAACCTTTGGGAATAGATGAGGTTTTCTTTGGAAGAGATCTTGTGGCAGGAGGAAGCCAGGTCCAAAGGAACCGAGATCGTGACCGCTTTTCTTATTTTTGGAGAACACCGGTGGGGTTCACCAAGGTATTTGAGCGTCAAATTTCCTCCGAGACTGAAACCGATCAGGGAAATGTCATCATAATCAGGTGCAGCATGGTCTATAACCGTTTGGAGATCATAAGTGGCTCCTGAGTGATAGAAAAAAGGTTTAAGATTGATTTCCTCACTGCATCCCCGAAAATTCCATGTGAGCACATCATATCCCTGTGTCATAAATATTTTCGCCATCCCTGACATGTAGGGTCTCCTGCTGTTGCCCTCGAGTCCGTGGCTGATGATGACCAGATGGCGGCTTCCGTTTCGTAGCCAGTCCAGATCCAGGAAATCACCGTCAGGCGTGTTAATCCGTTCTCTTTCAAAAGGTAACGTGTCAACCAATCTGAAAATTGCCGGAATAATAGTCTGAATATGGCCATTGAACATGAAAAAAGGATGATAATAATTTGGTTTTTCGATCAGCGGCATTCCTGAACTGTTGAACGTGTCACTTCATTTCTTTACGTGAAAATACTATTATTAAATTTGAATAAACATATTTTAAGAACTATTTTTGGATTGCTGAAAACAAGAATTCGAAAAATTTAACTATGGCCGAAATAATACGAATGCCCAAAATGAGCGACACCATGGAAGAGGGTGTGATCGCACAATGGTTAAAAAAGGTAGGCGACGAGGTGAAGCCCGGAGATATTCTGGCTGAAGTAGAGACCGATAAAGCCACGATGGAACTGGAATCCTATGAAGAAGGGGTGTTGCTTCATATAGGAGTCGAGGAGAAAGATGCCGTGCCTGTGAATGGTGTCATTGCTATTTTGGGTGAAAAAGGTGAAAATATAGATGATCTTCTTAAGCAATTGGAGTCAGGGGGAGGAGAGAGCACCAAAAGTGAAGCAGCTGCAAAAGGAGATAAAGGGGGAGAAGAGAAGGTGGAAAAAAACGATTCAAAAAAAGAAGATACTTCTGAAACGGAAGAAAAAATAGATACTTCCGGTATTAACGCCACACTCATTACCATGCCTAAGATGAGTGATACCATGGAAGAAGGCACGATCGCGGGCTGGCTGAAAAAAGAGGGGGATGAGGTAAAGTCAGGGGATGTGTTGGCCGAAGTGGAGACTGACAAGGCCACGATGGAACTGGAATCCTACGAAGATGGCACCTTATTATATATAGGTGTGAAGGAGGGAGAATCCATTCCAGTGAATGGCGTGATCGCCATTATAGGTGAAAAAGGTGCCGATTATCAAAAATTGCTTAAGGCCCATGAGCAAAAAAGCAAAGCCGCTGTGGGGGCGCCTTCTGCGGAAGAACAGGAAAAACCTGGGGAAAAAGCCGAAGTGCCCCAACCGAAAGAGACGGAGGAATCATCGCAGTCCGCTGGCAGTTCCTCCGACAACGGAAGGGTAAAAGCATCTCCTTTGGCGAAAAAGATGGCAAAGGAAAAGGGAGTGAACCTTACCTTGGTCAAAGGCTCAGGCGACGGAGGCCGGATAATTAAAAAGGATATCGAGAATTTTGATCCTTCAAAAGTTGCTGCCCAGGCTGCTGCTCCAGCGGCCGTTAGCGGACCGGCTATAGGCCAGGAATCTTATAAGGAGGAGAAGGTTTCCCAAATGAGGAAAGTCATTGCCAAGCGACTGGCCGAAAGCAAATTCTCCGCGCCCCATTTTTACCTTACCATGGAAATCAACATGGATAAGGCCATCGAAGCGAGAAAAAGCATGAATGAGGTGGCACCGGTGAAGATTTCCTTCAATGACATGGTCATCAAAGCAGTGGCGGCCTCATTAAGACAGCATCCAAAAGTGAATACTGCCTGGTTGGGAGACAAAATCCGGTATAACGAGCATGTCCATATAGGTATGGCGGTTGCGGTGGAAGAGGGGCTTTTGGTGCCTGTTATCCGATTTGCGGACAGTAAAACCCTATCCCAGATTTCTGAGGAATCCAAATCGCTCGCCGGCAAGGCTAAAAATAAAGAATTGCAGCCGAAAGACTGGGAAGGCAATACCTTTACGGTTTCCAATTTGGGGATGTTTGGCATCGAAGAATTCACTGCGATCATCAACCCGCCGGATGCCTGTATCCTGGCCATTGGCGGGATAAAGGAGACAGTCGTGGTTAAGAACGGCGAAATGAAAATAGGAAATGTGATGAAAGTGACCTTATCCTGTGACCACCGGGTAGTGGATGGTGCAGTAGGCTCCGCATTTCTACAAACTGTCAAAAACCTGTTGGAAGATCCTGTCAGGTTGTTGATTTAATAAAGAACATGAAGATTGATTGCTGTCAAAAAGTCCTGATTCCGGGACTTTTTGCATTTAGAATGGTTTTTGAGACCGTAGCATAAAAAAACAAAAATGGAAAAAATCAGATCGACCACCGTCGTGGCCATCAAACACAATGACGAAGTGGTCATAGGGGCAGACGGACAAGCCACTTTGGGCAATACCGTGGCCAAAAGCAGTGTCAACAAGATCCGTAAGTTGCAGGGAGGGAAGATCGTCACAGGGTTTGCGGGGTCCACGGCAGATGCTTTTACTTTATTGGAAAAATTTGAGGAGAAGCTCGGCGCCTTCAGCAACAATATGAAACGGGCGGCTGTGGAATTGGCCAAGGAATGGAGGACCGACCGCATGCTCAGCAAACTGGAGGCCATGATGATTGTGGCGGATGCCAGTGATATTTTGATTATTTCAGGAACCGGGGATGTCATAGAGCCGGATCTCGCGATTGCAACCATAGGCTCGGGCAGCATGTATGCACAATCCGCCGCCCGGGCATTGAAAAAATATGCGCCCCATCTTTCGGCGGAAGAGATGGTGAAGGAAAGTCTGACCATTGCAGCGGATATCTGCATTTATACCAACCATAATTTGGTATTGGAAAAAGTACAATGAACGGGAAAATACAAAAAGGTTGGTGCCGGAGTTTTCTCCAGCCAACCTTTTTGTGTTACTGTCAGGTCATGTCTACTTTTACCTTGACGCATGCCAAAATCGGGTAAAATCCGCCCAAAGGGTACGGGATTTCCATCCCCGGCTTATAATAATTCCACCCGCTACCCGGGGATTTACTGCTGTTTAAAATTTTCGGGAATTAGCGTCGGACAAAGGTTAAGATATGCCCGTTAAACTTCAAAATCATAAACCTGGACTTTGGCCCATTTGTCTTTGTGGTCTTCAATGAACTGAAGGTGGACAGGATCCTCCTGGTACCGGTCGTGGTCTTTGAGTGTGTCGAAATATACGGTAAGGGAAATATGGAAACTGTGATCCACTACTTCTCTTCGGGTGGTATCCGCGGGGATTCCTACATGAAAATCCTTCACACTTTCGGTTTCTGATATTTTTTTGCAGCCTTCCATTACGGCTTTTAGGTCTTTTTCGGGTTGATGTAACCAGAAAAATACTTGATGTACAATCATAGTTTTTCTTTTTTTAGCACTTAAAGGTTTGGATAAAAATGCGCCGATCCCCAATGCGGAAACGGCGGCAATGAATTTTCTTCTGTTAAACATTTGGAAATTGAATGTAATTCAGGGTTTCTTTATGGAATGAAAGTAGGCATTTATAAATCGGAATTTCAACTCCTTAAATATAATACATGCATTACAGAAAATCGGGAAAAACAGGATGGGATGTTTCGGAAATTTTGCTGGGAACCTTGTAGGCGGCGGATGGGGAAGCGCCTGATCCAAAAGCGGTCTACCGCATTATCAGTGAAGCTAGACAAAGGAGTCAATTTTATCGATGCCGCGGACGGTTATGACGGGGAAATGAGCGAGGCATCCGTAGGCAAAGCAGTAAAAGGTCTGAATAAGTTTATGCGGTAAAGTGAGGCGGTTATGGAATAAATTTTGGCGGAGCATTCCCCTTTGCTCCGCCATTGGAAACTGACCTTAAAAAAAAAGCGTCCATTAAAAAGTAAGCTGAAAGAATATTTTAATTTCCAATTTTGGGCTATGCATTCGCTTTCTCACCCATCAGGAGTACGTCATTTACCTGAACTTCTGTCACATATTTTTTATTGCCTTCTTTGTCTTCATAAGACCGGCTGACCAATTTCCCCTGGACGCAGATTTCGGAACCTTTGTCCGTGTATTTGTTGATGATTTCGGCGGGTTTGCCGAATGCCACCAGGTTATGCCAGTAGGTTTCCTCCACTTTTTCCCCTTTGCTGTTTTTATAAACCTCGTTAATGGCCATGCTGAACCTGACCATGGGGGTTCCCCCATTTACGGTTTTGTATTCTGCCTTGGCACCCAAACGGCCGATCAATTGTACTTTGTTTTTAATAGCGTTCATAACAGATAAGATTTAAGTTTAAAAATATGTTCAGGCTTTTGGCCTTAAACGAACACTCCAAAATTGGCGGATCGGCATTAAATTATCCGGGTGCTTTTCGTTTAAATCCGTTTGTAAACGTTTGTAAATGCTTGCAAACATTTGAAAAATAACTTTTTTCGATTATATTATGTCTTATTTTTAATTAAAACCTATTTTTTATGGCTGTAGAACCAAAAAAATGTCTGAGCTGTGGAGAACCGGTAATTGGCAGAATCGATAAAAAATTTTGTGATGATGCCTGCCGTAATAATTTCAACAACCAGTTGAAATCATCGGACAGCAAGCTGATCAGAAAAATCAACAATGCCCTGAAGAAGAACCGGAACATCCTTGCTTCCCTCTTGCCGGAGGAGGAAAACACCGCGAAGATCACCCGGGAGAGGCTTCTGGAACTGGGCTTTCAATTCAAATACCGTACCCATTCCTACACGACCAAAAAAGGAAATGTATATGGGTATTGTTATGATTACGGTTATCTGAGGCTGGAGAGTGACCGGTTTTTGGTTGTCCGCATCAAAGATGAGTAGGGCTGCGCTGCACCCGAAAAACCGATATTAATCTCTCCCTTTCATGTTCCATTATTCGTTAACTTTATGGCATCGGGAAAAAAGAACCCTGATTTTCTATAAGAACTATTTCAACGTTGGGTATATTATAACAGACGGATTTACAGAATGAAAAAAGAACTTATATCTGAACTTTTCGAAAAATTTGAAGACGCTTGCTACGACTTAGACGGACTTGAATGTTGGAGCGGACGGGAACTACAAGAAATTTTAGGCTATTCCGATTGGCGAAATTTCACTAACACTATTCAAAAAGCTGTGAAGGCATGTGAGCATTCAGGAGAAAAGGAATCGGATCATTTCGTTGGCGTCACCAAAATGATAGGAATTGGAAAAGGCGGACAAAGAGAAGTTCAGGATGTTGCTCTGACAAGATACGCCTGTTACCTTGTTGCGCAAAATGGAGATGCTTCAAAACCTGAGATTGCATTTGCCCAAACGTACTTTGCTGTACAGACAAGAAAACAAGAACTGATAGAGCAAAGACTACTGGATATTGCAAGGGTAAATGCAAGAGAAAAGCTTTCTAATTCAGAAAAGAAATTATCAGGGATTATATATGAACGGGGGGTCGACAATAGAAGTTTTGCCATCATTCGTTCAAAAGGAGACCAAGCGCTTTAATGGTGGCAAATCCACACAGTTTATGAAAGATAAGTTAGGGGTTCCAACAAACAGACCTCTTGCGGACTTTCTTCCGACATTAATGATAAAAGCGAAGGATTTTGCGACTGAGCTAACCAGTCATAATGTAGTGGATAAGGATCTTTCGGGAGACCATGAAATAAGCAAAGAGCATATTGACAACAACAAGGAAGTAAGAAAAATGCTCTTGAAAAGAGGAGTTAAACCAGAGGATCTTCCTCCATCGGAAGATGTGAAAAAAGTTCAGCGTAGAATTGACAGTGCGGAAAAGAAAATATTGAAAGACATAAAAAAAGATAAAAAATAAATGACATCCCAACATTGCTAAGAGCAAGCGGCGGGAAAGGACTAAATTAAAAGTAATTGCCTTTAATAAATCATGGTCTTGGCAGAGAGTTATTCCAGGTCTGATGCCGCACGCTTTTAGCCCTGACCGATTTTTTCGACAAGCTACCAGAAAAGGTAAAGGGAAAAATCGATGAAGCGTTGTGAAGGTCTCTATGAAATTAGGATAGCATATAGCAGCAATATTGATAAAATTTTTTACTGTTTCGATGAAGGCGGTTGATTGTGCTTTTCAATGATTTTCAAAAAAGTCACAAAAGACACCTCAAAGGGAAATAGACAAAGCACTGAAAATCAAAGAAGAATATTTTGAAGAAAAAAAAATTAATAAAAATGGGAAGCAATATTTCAATAACAACCTTTGAACGACATTTAGAAAGAAGGTACGGTGAAATTGGTTCAGAAAAGAGAATGGCTTTTGAAGCCAAGGCTAAGGCTTTTGCGATAGGTGAGCTTATTAAGGAAGAGCGAAGACTTGCCAAGATGACCCAAGAACAACTTGCGGAGAAGACAGGAACAAAAAAAAGCTTTATATCCAGAATTGAAAACGGGAAAAGTGATATTCAGCTTTCAACCCTTTACAGGATATTGGAAATAGGTTTAGGAAAGAAAATATCGCTGATGATAGAATAAAAGCGCAGCACAACATCGGCTTGAATCCAGCGGACGTACCAGTAAATATGAAAATCAGTACCATTAGGAAATTAGGAGTAGGTTTGAAGAAAACCGTTCCGAATGCCTGCCGTCTTCAAGCTGAATCTCTTTACTCGCAACTAGTTTCTTGGTCAGAATTTCTTTCTAATCAATAGAAAAGCACCACTCTATAACATCACCTACAGCGGGCGGTACCAGGAAACTATAAAAACCAGTACCTTTAAGAAGAAAGGAGTAAGCTTGAAGAATTTGACTTCGAATGACCACCGCCTCCACGCTGATTCCGGCTGATTACCGTACACTCCAGGATAGACAAACCGGATGTTTACATCAGGAAATCGGGTTTGCCCAGCTTTTGGTCAATCCGATAGGCGGCATTCAGCAAGCCCACATGGCTATAAGCCTGGGGAAAATTCCCCCATTGGCTGCCGGTTTTCTGATCCACGTCTTCTGAAAACAGCAGCAGGTGGTTGCAATATTTGCTCAAAGACTCAAAACCCGCTATGGCCTCATCCAGCCTGTTGACACAGGCAAGCGCCTCAATATACCAGAACGCACAGATCAGAAAGGTGGTCTCAGGTTCACCGAAATCATCTTCATGCCGGTACCTGTAAAACAGGAAATCCTTCGCCAACAGCTCTTTTTCCAAAGCTTTCAGGTGATTGTTGGCCCTTTCCAGATCATCCCCGAAATACCCCATGGTGATCAGCTGTAGGGTGCTGGCATCCATGTTTTTGGAGCCTATGGACTGGGCATAAGCCTTCAGTTCGGGAACATAGCAGGCTTCAATTTTATCTATGGCTGTTTTTTTCAGTTCGATTGCCTTCTCTTTCATCTCCTCATCCCCTAATCTTTCGGCCATTTTAATGGCAGAACATGCGCCTGCCCAATGGAAAAGAAAGGTATAGCAATGCTCCTGTTGAAGGTTCCGGAATTCCCATAAACCCGCATCTTTTTCATGCATGGTCTCTTCTATCTTATGGAGGAGGTTGTTGATAAAAGGTTTGGAATGGCTTTTTTCAGATTCTATAAACCTTTTATCGGCATATAAGGGAAGAAGACTGACCAGCACCTGCCCATACAGGTCATTTTGGATATGGGTATAGGCCTGGTTGCCAAACCGGACCGGTTTATTTTGGAGATAGCCATCCAGGTCACAGATTTTTTCTATCAACTCAGGTGAGCCGGTGATGGCATAAAGAGGCTGATACCTGCCTTTTTTGTCCGTGGGGAGGTTTTGGATAAAATCAAAATAGCTTTCCAATTCCTCAAAATGGCCCAGATGGTTAAACACGTTGAGGGTATAATAGGTATCCCGCATCCAACAATAGCGGTAATCCCAGTTTCTTCCCGAATCGGGAGACTCCGGCAGGCTGGTGGTGGAGGCGGCGATGATGGCCCCGGTATCTTCGTACTGGTGGATTTTCAGAACCAGAGCCGATCTGACGACCAGCCGTTGATGAAAGTTGGGTATGCTGGTGGACTTGGCCCATTTTCGCCAATATTGGGTGGTGGATTGAAGAAACCGCTCCACCGTGCTCTCAATAGGGGCCTCCAGCGGCTTCCCATATGTGAATACGAGGTAAACGGGGCGGTGCAACCGGAACTCCTTTTCTTCCAATATGTAGGTGAGAGAAGCATTGGTGGTGAGCCTTATTTCCTGATCCATGCCGGAATAGCGGATGTGGTTACTTCCAGGCGATGGCGTAAGACTTTTTGTCCCATAAGCCGTTACCGGCTTGCAGGTTATTTTTATCCGGGGCTCACCGATGACAGGTTCTATCTTTCTTACCACCATTAATGGCTTGTAATACCTCTCGTAATTAAAGAACCTTGGAGCAAAGTCCGTGACTTTATAAGATTCCCCTGAAGCGGTTTTGATGAAGGTTTCCAGAATATTGGTGTTCTCCAGATATTGCTGCTCAGAACTGAAATCGCCTTTTTGAGGCAATATGGTAAATTTCCCCCCTTTGTTTTTATCCAACATGCCCCCAAATATGAAATCACTGTCAAACCTGGGAAAACAAAGCCAGCTGATATTGGTGTCTTTTTCAACATGGGCGATATAGCTACAGTTACCTATTACCCCGCTGCCATATATGTGTTTGCTCATCCTTTAAAATCTTTAAACATTTAACTGTTTTTCCTTAAAAACGTTTGGCGGGCTTGTTACTTTTCTATTGATAAAACTTTGCAAATATCCTGGATGCAGGTACCGTTAAACTTTCAAAACTTCCAGGAATTTTCGGGGAACATTGACCAACATGCTTTGGTTGATGCTGGGAATCCGGATAATGAAATAATCCTGATTGGATTTCTGAACACATTCGCCTTCAAAGCCTTGCAGCGGCCCACCCAATATCCTCACATTTTCGCCTTTTTCGATGTTTTCTGTTTCCACTTCCACAGCCACTCCGGTTTCGATGATTCTTTTGATGGTATCGATCTCACTTTGCTGGACCACGGCGTGTTCACCGGAAAAGTTGACAAACTTTACGGCTCCGCTGACCTGGAGCGCCTCCCATAAACGTTCCCTGCTGGTCCTTACAAATATATAGCCGTTGAAAAGCGGTCTTTTAACCTTTTTTTTCCTGTCGCTCCATTGCCTGACTTCTTCGATAAGGGGGAGGTAAACCTCAGTCCCTTTTTCAACAAGCCGCTGCGCCACTTTCTTTTCTGCCCTCGGAGCGGTATACATGACAAACCAATTTGTTTTTTCGGACATTAATTTTCAGGGTTAAAAGGACAAAAATATTTATTAATGAAGTATCTGCAAAGATTTTTTGGGTTTAAAATGGCTGCTGGAAAATTGACTATATTTGTTGAACTGTAACCGTACCGGCTTTTTCATCCAGAAAACAAAACATATATTTTTGAATAAAAAAATATGTGTTTTGTATATTTATATTTGCATTTTGATTTTTTTTATTACTTTTACCCTCAAATATAGGCGCTTTTACTAACTTTAAGGCCAATCGGCATTTAAAAGAATTTGTCTTAATTAATATTTTTAAATTCATATTTATGAATATTGTAAACGTAATTTTATCGGGGGGAATAGGTAGCAGGCTGTGGCCGTTGTCCAGAAAAAGCAGACCTAAACAATACCTGCCCATCTTCGATAATAAATCCCTTTTTGAGTTGACAGTGGAGAGAAACAAGGGCATCTGTGATAAGTTGATGGTGGTCGGTGGGATTGACAACTACCAATTGTCAAGAGATTGTCTCCATTCAATATCCCCCGGAGATTATCTGGAGCTCGTGGAAGCGTTGCCCAGAAACACGGCTGCCGCAATCGCATTTGCCGCGTTGTCGCTGGATCCGGAAGACATCATGCTGGTGACCCCCTCGGATCACCTGATTTCCAATCAACCCAGGTATGAGAAAGCACTTCGGAAAGCTGTGGAGCTGGCGAAGGAGGGTTATCTGGTGACATTTGGCTTGTTGCCCGCGAGACCGGAAACCGGCTTCGGCTATATTGAGCACCGGGGAAACGAGGTGGTTTCTTTTAGGGAAAAGCCTGATCTCGAGCTTGCTGAAGAATTTGTCAGGAGTGGTAATTTTCTGTGGAATAGCGGGATGTTTTGTTTTTCAGCAAATATCTATCTTCAGGAGCTGAAAATTTATGAACCCGCCTTACTGGATGCCGCGCAAAAGGCATTGGCAGGGGCTGATAACGGTTTTTTGCCATTGGAACCAAGCAAAAATATCCCCTCTATAAGTGTGGACTACGCGGTAATGGAGCGTTCTAAAAAAATAAAGGTGGTGCCCTCGGATTTTACCTGGTCAGATATGGGATCATTCGAGGCGCTGTATGAACATATTGGGGAAGGTGATCCCAGAAGGAAAGGCAGCAACCTGGTGCTGGGCTCGGAAAAAAGGGTTGAGTTTTTGGGAATGGAAAATGTTATTCTCGTAGAGACATCGGATGCGATCCTTGTGCTGAATAAGGAAAAGGCCCAGGATGTCAAAAAAATCTATGAGCAACTGGAAAAAGAGAATCCGGAATTATTGCACTGATAATATGTTAGATAGAAGTTCAAAAATTTATGTGGCGGGGCATAAAGGCATGGTGGGTGCCGCCATTTGGAGGGCTTTGGAAAGAAAAGGCTATACAAACCTGATCGGAAAATCCAGCAAGGATCTTGATTTAAGGGACCAGCCTGCTGTTCGGGCCTTTTATAAGGAGTATCATCCCGAGGTGGTCATCGATGCCGCCGCAAGGGTAGGGGGCATATTGGCCAACAACAACTATCCCTACCAGTTCTTAATGGAAAACATGTTGATCCAGAATAACCTGATAGACGGCGCCTTGCATCACGACTGCCGGAAATTTATTTTTCTCGGCAGCTCCTGCATCTATCCTAAGCTGGCTTCGCAGCCCTTGAAGGAGGAATATTTACTCACAGGTCCTTTGGAGCCTACCAATGAATGGTATGCGCTGGCAAAAATCTCCGGAGTAAAGGCATGCGAGGCCATTAGGAAGCAATATGGCAAGGATTTTGTCAGCCTCATGCCTACCAATCTGTATGGGCCTTATGATAATTTTGATCTGGAGACATCCCACGTATTGCCGGCCATGATGAGGAAGTTTCATGAAGCCAGGGAAAACGGGCATGCGCCGGTGACTTTATGGGGATCAGGAACGCCCAAAAGGGAGTTTTTACATGTTGATGATATGGCCGATGCGGTAGTCTTCGCTATGGAAAACCGTTTTGAAGATAATTTATATAACGTGGGAACAGGGCAAGATCTGACCATCAGAGAACTTGCCGAACTGATCCAAAAAGTTACAGGTCACCAGGGAGACATTATCTGGGATTCTGGTAAACCTGACGGCACACCCCGGAAGCTCATGGACGTGTCCAAAATGACCGAAGCGGGTTGGAAGGCCAAAACAGGATTGGAGGAAGGTGTTCGGGATACATACCGGTGGTTTGTCGGCAACATCAGTCAGATAAAAGAAGTGAAATTTTAGAATTAGGTCAACCGTAGTATTCAGGGCTTGTTTGCGTCAGTTCCATAGTAACGGAAAACCAGAAAATTCACCTTTGTTTGTGAAGCTGCTGATTTCCGGGAGACCTTGGTTGTCCACAAATCCCGAACCCGGTCAACGGGATTCGGGGAATTAACACGAAGGACAAGGATAATATAACTGAAATTGCTGTTTTTGGGAAAAAACTCGTGCCTATTAACGGAATTCCTGACTGTGGTCAGGAAGGCGTGGACAATAAATTCGTTAGTTAACCCGGAAATTGATACTTGACTGAACACCGGACCCATATTACAAAAGATTATATTTTAGGCAATACATTGAAAAACAATAATAAAATGAAAACGGCATTAATTACGGGAATTACAGGACAGGATGGAGCGTATCTGGCAGAGCTGCTTTTGGAAAAAGGATACGTAGTACACGGGATCAAAAGAAGGGCATCCCTATTCAATACGGATAGAATCGACCATCTCTATCAAGATCCCCATGATGAGGATCAGCGGCTGATTCTGCATTATGGTGACCTGACAGATTCCATGAACCTGACCCGGATCATCCAGGAAACCAAGCCGGATGAAATTTATAATCTTGCGGCCATGAGCCATGTGAAGGTGAGTTTTGATACCCCCGAATACACGGCCAATGCAGATGGCGTAGGTACTTTGCGGATATTGGAGGCGGTAAGGCTATTGGGGATGGAAAAAAAGACAAAGGTCTACCAGGCTTCAACTTCCGAATTATACGGATTGGTGCAGGCCGTGCCGCAATCCGAAACCACACCTTTTTATCCCAGATCCCCCTATGCGGTGGCCAAACTGTATGCCTATTGGATCACGGTGAACTACAGGGAGGCCTATGGCATGTTTGCCTGCAACGGCATACTTTTTAACCATGAGTCACCTTTAAGGGGTGAAACCTTTGTTACCCGTAAAATCACCAGGGCAGTAGCCAAGATCGCTTTGGGACTGCAGAAGGAGTTGTACATGGGTAATCTGGACGCCAAAAGGGACTGGGGGCATGCAAAGGATTACGTGGAAGCCATGTGGCTGATGCTGCAGCAGGAAGAGCCGGAGGATTATGTTATAGCCACCGGCGTTACCACCAAAGTCAGGGATTTTATCCGCATGGCTTTTGCTGAAGTAGGCTTCAATATCAGATTTGAAGGAAAAGGGTTGGAAGAAAAAGGCATCCTGGATAGTATAGACCAGGAAAAAGCCGTACAGGCATTAGAGATTGAAAACTTCAAAGTCCAACCTGGGGATGTTTTGGTGAAGATAGACCCGGCCTATTTTAGGCCCACCGAAGTGGACTTGTTGATTGGTGACCCTTCCAAAGCGCATACGAACTTGGGCTGGAAGCCCAAATATGATCTGGCCATGCTGATAGAGGACATGGTATCTTCCGATGTAAGTTTGTTTAAAAGAGACATTCACCTGATGAACGGAGGACATAAAATTCTCAACCAGGTAGAATAGGACCGGGAGAAAAATTCTTTATTGTAGATACATGGGGGACGACTATTGGGTTTTGTCCTCCATTTTTTTTTGGTTAACCCTTTAGGGGTTCCGAACCCTTGAAGGGTTTTTGGGGGAAGTTCTTGAAAAAATCCTCTTTGAAAAGAGGGGTTTCTATCCTCCCTGATACCATTTTACTTGACGTTCAGGACAGCCTGATTTTCATCCATAAATTTTCCATTGTGTATTTACACATGGATTCATTACTTTTGTGCCGTAATTTCCGAAATAGATTTATTTCAATCGATTTTTAAAATTTTTTACCAACTTGCTCCGTTGCCCTTTGTGACTGAGGAGGCGAAGCTGTGTCGAATAGTCCGGATAAAAGTAAAACCGGTGGTTGTCTGCCAATGAAAAGAATAAAATATGCGAAAGAATGATTTTCCTCATGTAAAACCCCTGTTGGTTTTTCTTTTTTTATGGATACATGGGTTGGTGGTGGCCCAGTCACTGCAGGATATTCAGAATGTACGGGTGGATGAGCTTTCAGATGCCCAGATAGAACAGCTGATCCGGAGAGCAGAGGCTTCCGGGATGAATGAAAGACAACTGGAGGCCATGGCCAGGGAAAGGGGCATGCCGGCCGGCGAAATCAGTAAATTGAGGCAAAGAATAGAAGCCCTTCGGATGCCGGGAAGGCAGGATCAGGAACGGGGGACACAAAGACAGAGAGGAGCAAGGCAGGTGCAGGGCCTGGAATATGATGCAGGTGTATTTGATTCATTGAGGAAAGCAGACCCATACTATGATTTAAGCCCTACCCAAAAAAAAATATTTGGATTTACCCTGTTTCACAACCGGCAGCTTGACTTCAGTCCAAGTCTGAATCTACCCACTCCCCAACAATATGTGTTGGGGGCCGGGGATCAGCTGTTGGTTGACATTTACGGGGCTTCGCAGCAATCCTATGACTTAACGGTTTCCCCGGAAGGCCGTGTATTCATTCCAAATGTAGGGCCGGTAGAGGTAGGAGGGGCTACGGTGGAAGCTGCCACTTCCAGGATCCGCAACGCCCTGAGGAACATTTATTCCGGATTGGGGGGTAATAACCCCAATACCTATATGCAATTACGTGTGGGGAATATCCGGTCCATTAAAGTCACCCTGGCCGGCGAGCTGAGAAGGCCGGGAACTTATACGCTGCCTTCTTTTGCCAGTGTGTTCAATGCCCTTTATGCGGCAGGCGGTCCCAGTGAAAACGGTACCTTCAGGAACATCCAGGTTTACCGGGACAGCAAATTGGAGGCGGAAGTGGATGTATATGAATTCTTGGTTTCGGGCAACCAATCCGGAAATGTAGTGTTGAGGGATAATGATGTGATCATTGTCGGTCCTGCCCAAAGCCGGGTAGAACTGGAGGGGCCGGTGAGAAGGCCAGGCCTATTCGAAATGAAGGGCCATGAAAACCTCAATGACCTCATCCGTTTTGCTGGAGGTTTTGGCAGCAGTGCCTACCGGTCCATGCTTACGGTGCGGAGGACTACGGACCGGGAGATGAAGGTCGACAATATTTACGAAGAAGCCTACGATGACTTTCCGCTAAGGGATGGGGATCATTTTAAGGTGGGGGAAGTGCTGAAAAGGTACGAGAACCGGGTGCAGGTGTCCGGTGCGGTGTTTAGACCCGGTGAATTTGCCTTGAGTGATGGCATGACCATCAAAGAACTGGTAGAGAAGGCGGAAGGATTGAGGGGGGATGCTTTCAGGAACCGGGCCACTTTGTACCGGACCAAACCGGATTTTACCATGGAGATCCTTTCTGTGGACATAGGTGCAATCCTGGACGGGAATGCGCCCGACATCACTTTAAGGAGGGAGGACATCCTCAACATCCCCAGTATTTATGACCTGAAGGAAGAATACTACGTACAGATTTCGGGGGAGGTAAACCGCACAGGCGTCTATCAGTACGGAGAAAATATGACGGTGGGCGATCTGGTAGTGAAGGCCAGAGGGCTTAAAGAATCCGCCACCAGTTCCTTTATAGAGATTGCAAGACGGGTGAAAGATGACCCCAGTGGAAAGATCGCGGAAGTGATAACCTTATCCATCAACGGCGACTTGAGTTTAAACGAGGGGGAGCGGAACATGACCCTGTCACCGTTTGATCATGTATTTGTGAGAAAAAGCCCCGGATTTCAACGTGACAAACTGGTCAAGGTGGAAGGGGAAGTATTTTATCCAGGGGATTTCGCGCTGGAAAAAAGGGATGAAAGGATCTCTGATGTGCTCAGAAGGGCGGGCGGATTGAACCAGTTTGCCTATCCCAAAGGCGCCACATTGATCAGGCGGACGGAGTATTACAAAGAGGTGGATGAGGAGCAGCGGAAATTAAAAAATCTTGAGTCCCTGCTGAAGAACCTTGACAGAGAAGAGGCTGCTGAAAATGTGGAAGCCGAACAGCAGTTGCTGGAGAGATTGAAAAGCAGGGTGGAGATGCTGAGGGAGGAGAAAATCAAAAAAGATTCGGACGTAAGAGAGCGGAGGTCATTTGCCGAAGACCGGTATGCCTTTCTGGAGGGTGCTGACAGCACGGTGATGCAAGTGGCATTTAGGGAAAAGGAGTTGATAGGGATCGACCTGGAAAGGATACTGCAGGAGCCTGGTTCCAAGCATGACCTGATCCTGCAGGAAGGGGATATCATCAGCATTCCCAAAGAACTGCAGACCGTAAGGATGAGGGGAGAAGTTTTATATCCCACCACCGCACGGTATGAAGAATACCGGGGATTCCGTAATTATATCTCCAGAGCCGGCGGCTTCACAGAGGAAGCCAGGAAAGGGCGGTCCTATGTGGTTTATGCCAACGGCGATGTCAAAAGGACCAATAAATTCCTGTTCCTGACCTTCTTTCCAAGCATCGAACCGGGGGCAGAGATCATTGTGCCTAAAAAGCCACCGAGACAGCCTATGCCAGTCCAAGCCTGGATAGGCATGGCCTCCAGTTTGGCGACGTTGGCGATTTTGGTGGATAGGGTGGCGTCAAGGTAATTTACCCCCTGCCCCCTAAATCCCCCTAAAGGGGGACTTTGTGAGCGAGCTGTTAGCTACAATGGATACAATTGAAGAATTAAAGTTAACCGGGATTATTTGATACTGACTTTTGTTAGAATACGAGAAGAGGAAGAGGGGAGCGTACTGTTGGGAAGATGAAGAAATTAGCAGGCATAACCATTCTGTTCGATGCCCTGTTTGTAATCAATATTTAAAAATGAGACTCTCCAAAAGCGAGATAGTAAAAATAAGGAAGGTGCTTGCAGGTAGCCCTGTCAAGAAGGCTTATCTCTTTGGATCGCATTCCAGAGGAAGTGCCAGACGGGACAGTGATGTGGATATATTGGTTGAATTGGATTATTCCGCTCATATTGGATTGGGGTTTATAAAGATCAAAAATGAGTTGGAGGAAGTGTTGAAAAAACCGGTTGATCTGGTCAGCGAAAGAGCCCTTTCTGCACACATCCTGCCCTTTGTCGAGACAGACAGACAGGTAATCTATGAAAGCAGTAAAACTAAAAGAATATTTAAATCAAATAGCCGATAGATTGACTGAAGATTCAACCTTGGAAGATGTTTATGAACAACTTTCTTTATTAGCCGATATTGATGAGTCAGAAGAGCAGGTTGAGAAAGGTGAAGTCTTAACTCAAAAGGAAGTTGAAGAAAAATCCAAAGAATGGCTGAAGTAAATTTTACTGATACTACGGGGGGTGAATTTTTACGTAAATTTAGTTTACTAATCTGTATAAAATTATGGGAACAGGAAAAATAGCCATTTCGGATAATTTCTTTGGGATGATCAAAAATCTTAGTGAAGAGGTCAGGGTGGATTTGATCAATAAGATTAAAAAATCCATAAAAGTTAGCTAAGGGAAAGGAGAAAAAGAAAAAATCTTTGTGGAGCTTTTTGGATCCTGGGAATCAGAACAAAGCGCGGAGGAAATCGTCAGGGAAATTAGAGAAAGTCGAAAAACAGACCGAAAGCTGGAAAATTTATTGTAGATGTATCTATTGGATACCTACATCATCATCTATTTTTTAAATGGTAAATATAACCTTGTAGATAAATTTAAAGCATTTCAATCAACTATAGGGGATCAAAATTGAGAATTGGACAATTGTCTGAGTTCAAATCCCACAAAAAGCTGACTTCCATAAACGACGCGAAGGACCACAAAGATCACAGAAAATGTCTTGGTGTTGTATTTTACCCTGCCCCCTACATCCCCCTAAACGAGAATTTGTGAGAGTTGGAGCGATGTTGGGAAATGTTCCACAAAATGCGGAAGGGATGGTATGACTGTAAACTAAAAGCATAGTTTAAAAACCAAACCCGTGACAGCGGATGACATGGAGGGGTAAAACCCCCAATCAGGGAGGATTGAAAGTTCAAAGGTGGCATAATGGGTTAAAGAGGCTGTGTAGGATCTTGAAATAGAAAAAATCTTGATAAAAAAGAAATGGTTTCTTTACGGGATGTTTTTTGTTATTTGGTGATAGAAGAGGAAATGGGTGTATTATTGTGAGATATTTCGCTCCGAACAGCCGAGCGCTATTTCAGGAAATTAACGAACCAGTGCTTGACCGAAATAAAAAGAGAGTAAAAAACAACGGTGGATATTTGAGGCTTGAAGCAAGTGTTCAAAGTTGAGCGTTACTATTAAACCTGATGGTGATTCAAAAAAGGATGTAAAAGAGGCCCATTCAATGGGGGATGTTCCAAAGACGGTGTCAAAGGAACCCATAATTCCTATTTCTGACCTACTTTCCCAAAATACGAGCTGGGCAGAGATAGGTTATGCCTTTGACGATATTGATGGATAGGTCGCCATAAAGTAGTTACAATTAATTGAGAAAACAATCCATTTTCACTACTGTTTACCGATCAATTAGATAATTTATGTCTCCAGGTTTAAAAAATAGCATTTTAGGGGGTATATTTTGGACTACCATCCAGCTGGTAGTCAACAGATCTTTTGCATTCGTCATCAAGCTGGTTTTGGCCAGAATATTATTCCCTGAAGAATTTGGGTTGATTGGTATGGCAGTGGTGTTTACGAGTTTTATTGAAGTTTTTAATGATCTTGGTTTTGGTGCGGCGATTGTTCAGAAAAAAGAAAATTCAATTGATGAGAAACATTATCATACCGCTTTTTGGACAGGTATTATATGGTCCATATTTCTTTACATCTGTATTATAACTTTGGTGGCCCCCCTTGCAGGAAATTTTTACAGAGAGCCTATTCTAGAGGAAATTATTCCTGTTTTAAGTTTGGGTATCTTGATCAACCCTGTAAATTTAGTTCACAAAGCACAGTTGACCAGAGATTTAAATTTCAGGAAACTTACCTATATTAATAATTCAAGCAGTATTTTTGCAGGCTGCATTTCACTTGTTTTGGCTTTTTTAAATTTTGGGGTTTGGTCATTGGTTTTTAATTCTGTGGCAACCTATGCTGCGGCTTTGCCAATGTTTTTTCTCGCAACCGGATGGAAACCAAAATTGATATGGGACAATGGTGCTTTTAAAGATATTTTTGGTTTCGGTATCAATACAATGGGTACACAGGTGTTCAATAACCTGATCAATAAATTTGACTATTTAGTAATAGGGAAATTGTTATCAGTTTCCTCACTTGGTGTTTACACGCTTGCATTTACTCTTACCGATACTTTCAGGGGGCAGCTAATGTCTGTAATGAACAGTGTGATGTATCCCATTTACGGCAAAAAACAAGATGATAAAATTTCACTGACAAAGTATTATCTGAAGGTGGTCAAATATAATTCCATTGTTGTAGATGGGATCATGATGTTATTGATTCTTTTTGCCGAACCAATAGTATTAGCATTTTTTGGAGACAAGTGGATAGACACAATTATTCCTCTTCAGATTTTATCTTTATCCGTAATATTTCACATGATGGTTAGTTCAAATACTTCACTCATCAGGGGTATGGGTAAGCCGGGTTTGGAATTCCGGCTTCAGCTTTTTAAATCTTTGGTATTATATATCCCCTTGATTTTTTTTGGAACAATGTATTATGGGACAACAGGTGCAGCCATGGCCATACTTGTCAATAAAATATTTAGTGTTATCATCGCCCAATATTATTTAAAAAAACTATTGGGAATTTCTATAGGCGCTCTTTTTCATGCGACCAAGCCTGCTTTACTTAGTCTGGTCATAGCCTCCTGCGGGGGATTTATCAGTTTTAATGTATTGGGCATCTATTGGATGGTATCAGCTTTTGTGTCAATTTTACTGTATTTGATCAGCTTATATTTTATGGTCGGTAATGATATTAAAACGGAATTAACTGGGATGGATAAATTGAAGACAGTATTGAAATGATTAAAAAAATAAAAAATAAAATATCCAATAAATACAGGGAATTCGTCGATACTGTCTTGCCAGGGTATTGTTATAAGAGCAGGTTTTTATCTTCCTTGTATTATTTTGCTTTTTCTTCGGCTTTTAGAAGAGAATGCAGAGCTGTTTTGGCTGGCAAAGTTAAGCATCTGGAAGATATAAAAGTTCAGAAAGCAAATTTTTATTTATTGGTAAGAAATACCCATAGGATTGAAAAAGGCTTGTTGATGCGTCCAATGAAAAAGGTGTTTGCCATGGACTATATTAGCGAAACAGTAGATTCTTACTCGGGCTTTGTAAAAAATGGGGATATTTCTCACGCCAAGCAACTTAAGTGGTTTACGGATGTACTCTCAACTTATTTTGATACTGTGGCGCCTTCTGGAATGATAGCTATAGAGAAGGAAAAATTTCTCAAATCCAAGAAATTGTTGAACGGAGAAATTAGGGAGGTAAGTTCCATACCTTATTTGAGGGAAGAGAATAAAATGACTTCAATTTCTTACGAGCAGTTTTTTGCGCTGAACCGGCAAAGACGTTCCGTAAGATGGTTTAAAAATCAGCCGGTAGAAAGGGATAAAATAGATAAAGCCATTTTGGTGGCCTTACAGGCTCCAAGTGCGTGCAATAGACAGCCTTTTGAATACAGGGTGTTTGATGATCCGGAACTGGTGAAAAAGGTCGTGGATTTCCCGATGGGTACAAAAGGGTATGCGCATTCTATCCAAACATTTATTGTAGTAGTGGGTAACTTGGATGCTTATTTCAGTGAAAGAGACAGGCATTTGATTTATGTGGATGCTTCACTGGCAAATATGGCATTGATGCTTGCTTTGGAGACCCTAGGATTAAGCAGTTGTCCCATCAATTGGCCTGATATTGAAAGTAGAGAAATAATGATGGAAAATTTTTTATCATTGTCTACCCATCAAAGACCAATAATGTGTATCGGAGTGGGATATCCTGACTTCACAGGTAAAGTTGCTTTCTCAGAAAAAAGAAATTTGAATCAGACAAGAAAATTTAATTAAATGATAGTAGAATTAAGAGGTGTTGGTTTTGTCAACAAGGGTGCTGAATTAATGCTTTATTCCATGGTGGAAATATTAAAAACATATGATCAGGAAACAATTTTTGTAATGGAGGTAAATTCTACATCCCCGCTGAGGAAGATTTGGTCCATGGGGATAAAGGCAAAAACCAATTTAAAGTTCAAAAATATTAATTTAAATCGGTTTTTTAAGTTGCTTCCAAATGGATTGAAACATAATTTGGGATGGGTTTCAGAAGAGGAAGTACAAGTAGTATTGGATGCATCGGGGTTTGCATTCGGGGACAAATGGGGGGCTGCAAAAGCAGGTACCCGGTTGGCCAATCATCTCGCTATATGGAAATCAAAAGGGAAAAAAGTTATATTGCTTCCCCAGGCCTTTGGACCCTTCACTAAGCCTGATCTGATTCAAAAGATGAAATTTATTCTGAATCAGGCTGATTTAGTTTATGCCAGGGATAAAGTTTCCTTTGATTTTCTCAATCAGTTGAGGATAGAAAAAGGCACTGAAAACATTTTCTTAGCACCGGATTTCACCAACTTGACAGCTCCTATTTTTCCTGAGAACAAGCAAAAGTACTCGGATTCTTTGGCAATAATCCCCAACCAAAAAATGATGGATACTTCCGATGAAAGCTTTAATAAAAGCTATCCGGATTTTTTAAAAGTGATGGTCGAACTTGCACTTCAAAAAGGGCAAAAAGCATTCTTCCTTATCCATGAAAGTGAGAAGGACAAAGCCATTGCCGAAATGGTCAATGAAAAATTAGACAAACCAATTCCAATAATAGAAGAGGAAAACCCCTTATTGGTCAAAGGTATAATAGGTAGTTGTTTTGCCGTAATTACCTCCAGGTTTCACGGGTTGGTCAGTGCATTGTCCCAATCCGTTCCATGCTTGGCCACAGGTTGGAGTCATAAATATGAAATGCTTTTTGAAGATTATAAATTTTCTGAGGGGTTATGCCAACTTCAAAGGGATAAAGCCTATTATGAAGAAAAGATTAATTTGATCATAGAAATCGATTCCAGGAAAAAAATCAGTCAACTATTGACAATTGAAAGTGCAAAGCAGAAAAAACTTTCTGATCAAATGTGGCAACGGGTATTTCAGAAAATGAAAAAATAAAATTGCAGTCTGGGTTATTGAAAATTTTTCGCCGAATAACTTTTTAGAAGCGTAATAATTGCGGAAAATTGCATATCACGTGATGGGATATCTTCCAGATATTAAATTGCTCATAAATAAATCGCAATGATAAACATCTAATTAAAACCCTAGAATGTTAGAATTAAAAAAAGTACTGTCTTATGTAAAGAATCAGGATTCACTGGATTTGAATATACTATTTTTTATGCTGTGGAAATTGAAACTATATTTTTCTATAGTAATTGTTTTGATTTTATTGGTTGGAATCGTCGTTTTCTTTGTCCAGAATAAAGAATACGAATCAACAAGTGAGATCCTACTTGAATCGTCACCTAGAGGTAGTTTTGGGCAGTTGGGAAACCTTGCAAATATGGCGGGATTAAACTTACCAGTACAGAATGATAATAATCTACAAATAGACCCGGATTTATATGAGAAGATTATTCTTAGTCATTCATTTATTTTTGAACTGACCCGTTTTAAGTTTTTTTCAAAAATGTTTGAAAGAGAAGTAAGTTTAGAGGAATTTTTCATACTTGAGAAGAACAACGGCAGTTTACCCGAATCTTTTTCCAAAAATTTGGAATTAGAAAGTAGTACAGCCGATCCTAATATTTTTGATATTCTTGACGATTTGGAAGAAAATGAACTTAGAGAATATAATTCTTATCAGAGTTATGCAATTAATCAGATAAAATCAAGGATAGCCATTAAAGTTGAAAACCAATTGTTGACATTTACGGTTAAAATGCCTGAACCAGAAATAGCTGCTCGGTTGAATATAGTTATTTTGAACAAGCTAAAAGATTTTCTAATCGCCTATAAAACCGAAAAAATGAGTAGAAATGTACAATTTATTGAAGAACGTAAATTGGAAGCGGAAAAAAAGTATAAAGATGCACAAAAAAATCTCGCCCAATTTCGTGATCAAAATCAAGGGGTGATTTCGCAGACTGTTCGTACAAATGAAGAAAATCTACAATCAGAGGTTAATCTTTCTTTTAATATACTAACAGCTTTAAGTCAAAATTTTGAACAATCACAAATTCAATTAAAAAAAGAAACTCCCGTTTTTTTTTACATTGAGAATCCTGTAGTTTCTAAAAGGCATTCCGAACCGAAATTTGTTCGTTATTTCTTTATTTATTTGGGGTTGGGTATCATTCTAAATGGAATAATCCTATTTGGGATAATCATTTATATCTATTTGAACAAGTTGACATTTCGTTATGGAAAGTGATTTTTTAGTATCGGTTATAATTCCGGTTTATAATGCTGAAAAATATCTTGAAAAGGCTGTGCTGTCTGCTATTGAATTACCTGAAGTAGGTGAGATCATATTGGTTGAGGATGGATCTACAGATGGATCTTTTGTTTTATGTAGAAAGTTGTCTGATAAATTTTCAAAAGTCAGATTACTTAGCCATCCAAACGGAGCCAATAGAGGAGCAGGAGCCTCCAGAAATTTAGGGATCAAAAATGCCAATTTTTCCTACATTGGATTTTTGGATGCAGATGATTATTTTCTTCCGAACAGGTATAGCTATTCGAAAAAAAAATTTTTGGATAACCCTTCCATAGATGCGATATACGAACCTGTAGGGACTCAATACTTAAATGATAAGGCCAAGTTGGATTATTGTAAATTTAAACAAATCCCATTAAGTCAAGCCGATAATGACATTTCTTATCCAAAAATACCTTACGCTGGCTTCGAATTCTTTCAAGCTATGGTGAGGGGAGATAACGGATTTCCTTGCACAGATGGAATTACTTTTAAAAAAACTGTTTTTGAAAAATCAGGGTATTTTAACGAGGACTTACGGCTTCATCAGGATGCAGAGTTTTGGATTAGAGCATCCTTTAACAATTATTTTACTTCCGGCGACCATAGGGATATGATAGCCGTAAGGTTTGTCCATGAAACAAATCGGATAACGAAAAGGAACTACAAGAGCATGTTCATGTATTTAGACAGTTTATATAGATGGTCAAACCAACACATTAAAGGATCCAGGGAACAACTGATAATAAAGAAAAAGTATTACGATTTAAAAGCAAAGGTCATTTTAGGAAAGGAAAGTGTTTTATCAAAAGTTCTCTGGAGGGTTCTTTATTTACTGTCTATATGAGTTTTTTTTCAATTGTAGTTCCAATTTTTAATAGGTCTACTACTATAGAAAGATGTATTAAATCCGTAGTGGACCAAAGTTTTACTAATTGGGAATTGTTGCTTGTTGATGATGGATCTACTGATAATAGCGTGGAAATTATCAGTAATTTTGCTGCATTAAATAGTAGAATCAAAATCTTTCAGAGACCATCTTCTAGAAAAAAAGGAGCAAATGCATGTAGAAATATTGGCATTGAGAATGCTACCGGTTCTTATATTGCTTTATTGGATGCGGACGATGAGTGGAAACGTGAGCGATTAAAGAATGTATGGAAATTTTTATCATATTCAAAGCCAAAGGCAGTGTATAGCGGTGGCCTGATAAATAACTCGAAAGAAGAATTCAAAAAGAATAGTCGCCGGATTTTGCCTGGGGAATCTCCGGTAGATTTTCTTTTATCGGATGATTCCTTTGCTCAGACCAGCACTTTAGTCGTAGAAAGAAGCCTGGCCGGGTCGGTTAAATTTGATGAGGATCTACAAAGAAATCAGGATTATGATTTTTTTATAAGATTACATCTGGTGGAAAATTGGACATTTTATGACAATTTTGATGTGGTCATCCATTGGAAAAAAGGACAAACCAGGAACCACCATTTTGATTCAAACATCACATTTTGTGAAACGTACAAAAATCTGGTTCAGAACATGAATTTACTCTATCAGTTTTATTATAATTATTGGTTAATAGCTAAAAAAGCGAGAAGTGATAAGGCTGAATATTTTTTAAAGGAAATGAGGAAAATGTTTCCTAAGGTAGGAATAAAGAATAAAATTCGGTTTTTGTTTAAAGAAGTTTTTTTTCGATATTATAAAGTAAAAAAGGTGATATGAATGATGCCAGAAGACTGATCATTTTTAGTTATGAATATCCATTCAGTTACTCTGAGACTTTTTTGCACAATGAAATTCAGACATTACAGAAAAAATATAAAGAGATAATTATTATTCCATCAAGAATAGTGTGGAATAAAAACTTGAAATATGAGAATAAAAGAGTTTTACCATCCGGAGTATCAATTGTGCAGGAGAATTTTTCCTTCAGGTTAATTAAGCCTTTTCTGTTTATCCAATTATTAATTATTTCTTTTAGGTTCCGGAGTAAATTTGGAATTAAAACTGTATTTGCTGTTATCAAGCAGTCTTTAAAAATTTCATTCCTAATAGGTTTTATGGCAAAAAAAAAAATAATTCAAAAAGATGCCATATACTATTCTTACTGGAAAAATGAGTCCGCCACTGCTATTGCATATTTAAGAAACCGGGGAAAAATAGGTTGTGCAGTTTCCCGTGCTCATCGAGAAGACCTTTACGAAGAGTTTGGTGGACTCAAGCCGTTTGATAATTTTGTAGGCCATGCCTTGGATAAAGTTTACTGTATTTCTTTAGATGGAAAGGATTATTTGTTGAAAAAGGGATTTCAAGCTTCAAAGGTAGTGGTTTCCCGGCTAGGGGTTTATCCCAGCGAAGTTTGTTCTATGTACTCGTCTGAAGTCCTCCATATTTTGAGTGTTTCGAATGTGGTTTCGGTAAAAAGAGTAAATTTGATTGCTAAAGCCGTTTTACAATTAAAGATGAAAGTGTACTGGGTGCATATAGGAGGTGGAAAGGAATTGAATGAGGTACAGAAGTTGGTAGAGACAAATAGTAACGAAAATATTTGTATTGAACTGATGGGTGGTCAGTCCCATAGTTATGTATACGATTACTACCGGAATAATTTTGTGGACTTGTTTTTAAATGTTTCCTCATCAGAAGGGTTACCTGTATCCATTATGGAAGCCTATTCTTTTGGTGTTCCTTGTATGGCATGTGATGTAGGGGGTAATGCGGAGATTATCGACCCATCTTGGCGTTTTCTTCTCCCTGCGGCCTTGGATGAAAATCAACTGGCCAATGCCATTAAGGATTTTTACGAAAATAGGACCTTGTGGAAAAAATTCAGACGCGATGCTTTTCAAATATGGAAGAATAAATATAATGCCATCGATAACTTTTACCATTTTGCTGAAGACTTAGAAAATTCATGTTATTGATTTTATTGGTATTAGCGGCATTTACCACCTTGATTTACTCTGATAAAATCTTCAGCAGATACCTTATTACGTATTACCTAGGGGGAGTAATTTTCGCGATAGGCTCTAGTGTGGAGGTGTTTTGGTTTTTCGATCAGTATCACGGAGGGGACCAGGATTTCTTTATTTCCGCAGCAATGGACTTTGGAGAAAGAGGTATACAACAGAGTGATCTGGACTTTAGTTATTTCTTTTATAAATATTTTATCTATTTGGTTTCTCCTTTCAATGATTATATAATAATTGGTATTTTTGCTAAAATCTGCTTTACCCTTCTTTGGGGGATGGTTCTCTTTTTTTTATTTAACCAGCCCGTTTATTCCAAAAAGGAATCATTAATTCTACTTCTTTTGATATCAATAGGATGGTATTATTCCACCTTTGTTTTAAGAGATGGATTTGCTGCTCTTGGATTTTTAACTTTTTTTGCGGGTATCTCCGCGGTTCCGAAAAGAATTGGCTGGGTATTTATAGGGGCTTTTCTGTTAGGTATCACACGAATTCATGTCCTACTCATGTTTCTGCCCAGCCTGTTGTTATTTGGGATGGTGTATGTCATAAAAGTAAGGATCAGCCCTAGCTATTTTGTAGTGGGTCTTTTTCTATTTGGGGTTTTGATTTATAAAATTGCCCCAATTCCTAAGACGATAGTGGCTCCTTTAGGAATTGCTTTACTACCTGATGGGGAAAGCGCAGAAAGTGCCCTTCCTTTTCACAGGCGGGAACTTGCATTAACTTATGTGGAGGGAGATCAAAAAGCCAAGGATACTATGATTGGGTTTTGGATAAAGCGGTTTCCTTCAATCTTTTATGAACCCAATCCGTTTCGGTATTTTTTCTGGCCTTTTATGGGAGAATTGGGGAAAGAAACTTTTTTTCAAATGTTAACGAAGGCCTTTTCATCATTTTCCAGTCTAATGTTTTTATCCGCCTTTTTAGCCTCATTTTTGATTGATAGAGAGACCTTTTTCACAGGTTTGGGAGAGGGATTTCTTTTTCTAATCGTATGTCTCTTTTTCGTGGGAAGTATTTATTCCATTAAGTATTTTGGTATGACTACCCGAATTTACTATGGATTTCTTACCGGGTTTCTAACTCTGTTTTATTTTAAACCTCTTTTCATGAGAGATATAAAACGTCATTTAGTTCCCATTTCTATGATTCTGGTTTTTATAAATTTAATTTATTTTGTTATAAAACCCCATAAGTGGATTTGGGAATATATATGATGAAAAAAAAGGTGTTAATTTTTGCTGACTACTTTTTGCCAGGGTTTAAAGCTGGCGGACCTATTCGTTCTATTCAAAACCTCATTAAATCAACTAGTGAATTGGGGGATTATTATCTAATCACCAGAGATAGGGACATTCGGGATTCGGTACCATATCCTAATTTAGCTTTGAATGAATGGTTGGATAAGCAAGGTTATAAAGTTTGTTATTTACATAGGAACTTCACTGGCTTTATGAAAATGTTATCTTCTATTAGAAATTCAAATACAATTTATCTGAATAGCTTTTTTAGTCCATATTTCGCCATATTACCTATGTTTTTTGGGTTGTTTTATAAAAAGAAGATCATTATAGCTCCCCGAGGCGAATTTTCCTCGGGGGCATTGGCGATTAAAAGCAGAAAGAAAAAAGCTTTCTTATATTTTTTCAAATCTCTTAAAATACATCGGAAGGTTATGTGGCATGCTACTACAATCCAGGAAGAAAAGGAAATTGTTAGGCTACTGGATTTTAATGCAAAAACGTTCATTGCCCCTAATCTCTCTAAACAAGGATTGGATTACTCTCAGCTTAAAAAGATTAATCATTCAAAAGTACTTATAAAGAAAAAACTTCTACTGTTGTTTATTGGGCGAATAGCGGAAATCAAGAATATTGATTATGCAATAAATATACTAACACACGTGCATTTTCCAGTTCAACTTTCTTTATATGGCCCCCTTGAGGATCTTAAATATTTTGAAAAATGCAAGACCCTTGTTAAAAAATTGCCGCCCAATGTCAGCGTAAAGTTTCAAGGAGAAGTAAGTTATCACCAGACCCATGAGTTATTTCAAAAACATCATTTTTTGTTTTTCCCTACTAAGGGTGAAAATTACAGTCACGTTATCGCAGAGGCCCTTCAAAATGGGTGTCCGGTTATTTTGAGCGATCAGCATCCTTGGGAAAATCTGGAAAAATGGCAGGCAGGGTGGTCTATTCCATTGGACTCCCCCAAAAAGTTTTTGGAAATATTAAATTCACTTTCAAGGTTAAATCAGGAAGACTATGAAAGACATAGCGAAAGTGCTCTGTCCTATTGGAAAAGAAAGTATACAGAGGACATAAACATGTCCGAATCTTTGTATTTAAAGCTATTTAATGAATATGATCAAGAATAAAACACTATTGATTACTGGAGGAACCGGTTCTTTTGGAAATGCGGTTCTTCATCGGTTTATTAATGATGATAGGTTTGAGGAAATTAGGATTTTCAGCCGTGATGAGAAGAAACAAGACGACATGAGAAACAGGTTGAAAGATCCAAAAGTGAAATTTTATATTGGGGATGTAAGGGATTTGAATTCGGTAGAAGTGGCAGTGAAGGGAGTGGATTATATTTTTCATGCCGCAGCATTAAAGCAAGTGCCTTCTTGTGAGTTTTTTCCTTTGGAAGCAGTTAAAACTAATGTGTTTGGAACAGATAATGTTCTTTCCGCGGCAGAAAAATATAAAGTTAAAAAGGCCGTAGTTTTGAGTACTGATAAAGCAGCCTATCCTATAAATGCCATGGGGATGTCCAAGGCCCTGATGGAAAAGGTGATGGTGGCAAAGTCAAGAAATTTGCCTGACGAAAAAACAATTTTTTGTGGGACAAGGTATGGCAATGTAATGGCCTCAAGAGGCTCGGTAATTCCTTTATTTGTAGAGCAAATTAAGCGGAATGCTCCATTGACCATTACAGATCCAAAAATGACCAGGTTTATGATGACCTTGGAAGATGCAGTGGACCTGGTACTATATGCTTTCGAAAATAGTCAACAAGGTGATCTTTTTGTTCAGAAGGCCCCAGGGGCTACTATTGAAGTACTCGCCAAAGCGCTGATAGAACTTTACCAATCAAAGAGTAAAATTAAGATTATTGGTACCCGGCACGGGGAAAAGCTTTTTGAAACTTTGGTAAACCGGGAGGATATGGTTAAGGCAGAGGATTTAGGCAATTACTTCAGAATTCCTGCTGACAATAGAGACCTTAATTATGCGCAATATTTTTCAGAAGGGGAACCCAGGGTATCTAGTTTGGAAGAATATCATTCCCACAATACGCAACGATTGGATGTCGAAGGAATGAAGGAGCTGCTATTGAAACTTCCTCTAATCAGAGAGGATGTTTTGGGAGAATCATCCCTTCAGCAATTCCTAAGTTAAAGACGGAAGAATCAATTTCTGATATGATTAAAGTAGGGATAACAGGAAAGAACGGATTTATTGGGACGCATTTGTTCAACGCTCTTGGATTAAGAGAAAATTTTGAATGTGTTCCTTTTGAACGATCATTTTTTCTTGATCAAGCCAAATTGAAGGAATTTGTTAGAAGATGCGATGTCATAGTCCATTTAGCGGCTCTTAATAGACACGATGATCCACAGGTGATCTATGATACCAATGTTAGGTTGGTAAAGTATTTGATCAAAGCACTCGAGGAAACTCAATCTCTTCCCCATGTTCTATTTGCTTCTTCTACTCAAGAAGAAAAAGACAATCTTTATGGCTTGTCAAAAAAAGAAGGGAGGGTTTTATTTGAAATGTGGGCAAGAAAGAACAAAGCGAACTTTTCCGGTCTGTTGATTCCAAATGTTTTTGGACCTTTCGGTGAACCTTATTACAATTCTGTCGTTGCTACTTTCTGCCATCAGCTTACCCATGGAGAAAACCCAAAAATTAAAGTTGATGGAAAATTAAAGTTGATATATGTGGGTGAACTGATTACAGAAATGATTAAAATCATGGAAAACCCTAATAATACTCCTTCCTTCTATGAGGTTCCCTGTACATCCATCAGTAAAGTCTCCGATCTATTGGGTCAGTTGGAATTTTATAAATTTGTCTACATGGAAAAGGGAGAGATCCCTTCACTATATACCAATTTTGAGCTTAACCTTTTCAACACGTTTAGGTGTTTTCTGCCCCATCAAGAAACTTTTCCAGTAAAATATATCCAACATACTGATTCAAGGGGAGCTTTTGTAGAAATTATCCGATTGGGAATGGGCGGACAGGTCTCTTTTTCAACTACAGCTCCTGGTATAACTCGGGGGAACCATTTCCATACACGCAAAATAGAGAGATTTTCTGTCATAAAAGGGAAGGCTTTGATTCAACTAAGAAGAGTGGGAACGGATAAGGTTATTGAATTTACTTTAAATGGGGAGGAACCTTCTTATGTAGATATGCCCATTTGGTATACCCACAACATAAAAAATATTGGAGAAGAGGAACTTTTAACGATTTTTTGGATTAATGAATTTTATGATCCTAAAGATCCAGATACTTATTTTGAGGTAGTTTAATAGAATACGCATGACAAAACTAAAAGTAATGACTGTGGTCGGCACACGTCCTGAAATTATAAGACTTTCAAGGGTTATTGAGGCATTAAATACGTCTCCGGCCATTGATCATGTGCTAGTTCATACTGGACAGAACTATGATTATGAATTAAATCAAATCTTTTTTGATGATTTGGGTATTAGGAAACCGGATCATTTTTTAAATGCATCGGGAAATTCAGCTACTGACACCATCGGGAATATTCTGATTAAAATTGAACCTTTATTACTGTCCACTAATCCAGATGCATTTTTGGTCCTAGGAGATACAAACAGTTGCCTTTGTGCAATACCTGCAAAGAAAAGACATATACCGATTTTTCATATGGAGGCAGGAAACCGATGCTTTGATCAAAGAGTGCCCGAGGAAACAAACCGAAAGATTGTTGATCATATAGCTGACATCAATCTTACATACAGTGATATAGCAAGGGAATATCTCTTACGTGAAGGGTTGTCCCCTGATAGGATCATAAAGACCGGTTCTCCTATGTATGAGGTATTAGGCCATTATCTTGATCAAATAACAGATTCCGATATATTGAAAAAATTGCAATTGGATGAGGACAGCTATTTTCTGGTTTCTTCCCACAGGGAAGAAAACATAAACAATTCCATAAATTTTAATGGATTGATCAATTCCTTAAACATGTTGGCGGAAAAATACCGATATCCCATTATTGTCAGCACACATCCAAGAACGAGAAAAATGATAGAAGAGAAAGGAGTAAAAACTCATTCTTTGATCCGGTTTTTGAAGCCATTGGGTTTTATAGATTATAATGCCCTTCAAATGAGGTCCTTTGCAGTGCTCTCAGATAGTGGGACAATTTCAGAAGAATCTTCCATTTTAAACTTTCGAGCGTTGAACATCCGGGAGGCTCATGAAAGACCTGAAGCAATGGAAGAGGCATCAGTGATGATGGTGGGACTTAATGCGGAAAGGATTAATCAGGGAATAGACCAACTTGCCGAGCAGAAAGTTGGTACCGAAAGAAACTATAACTTGGTTAGGGATTATAGCAAGTCCAATGTATCTTCCAAGGTGGTAAGAATAATCATTTCCTATGTAGATTACATAAAAAGAGTAGTGTGGCAAGAAAAGTTTTAATATATACGAATCATTTTTATCCTGAAAATTTCAAAGTAAATGAAGTAGCTTCATGGCTTGCCGGAGAAGGACGTGAGGTTTTGGTAATAACGGGAATTCCTAATTATCCCTCGGGAAATTTTCATGAGGGATATGGTTTATTTAAAAACAATAAAGCTAAGTATGGAAAAGTGGACGTAATAAGACTTCCATTAGTATCTAGAGGAAGCGGGTCGAAAATAAGGCTTATTGTAAACTATTTAACTTATTTTATTTCTACTTTAATTTATACTATATTCCTTTCTTTTTTTAAGAAAAAATTTGATACAATTATTGTACATCATACGAGTCCTATTTTGATTGCCATTCCTCCCATCATTTATCGTTTTTTTAAAAGACCTAACATGATCCTTTGGGATTTGGATATGTGGCCGGACACTTTAAAGGCTATGGGGATCATAAAATCCGCTAAGGCTTTGGATTTAGTAGAGATCGTGGTGAGATGGATATATAATAAATATGATCATATTTTAGTGGGATCAAAAAGTTTTATAATCAAAGCAAATGAACGAACAATTCCGGACAAAATTCAATATTTCCCTAACTGGGCGGAAAATGCGTTTCAAGACCAAAATATTTTAGTTCCAACTCATAAATATAGCTTTCCTTCAGGGTTTAATATTATGTATGCAGGGAATATTGGAGAAGCACAAGATTTTACAAATGTTTTTAGGGCTATTCTAAAATTAAAAGAAGAAGATATTAATTGGTTATTTGTTGGTGATGGGAGAAGTAAAAAATGGTTTCAAACTAAAATTGAAGACAGTGGACTAGATTCCAAAGTTTTTTTTTATGGAAGTCATGACGTTAAATATATGCCTTATTTTTTTGATAAAGCATCTGCGCTGTTTTTTTCATTGAAAGATGAAAAAATATTTTCAATGACAGTTCCGGCAAAATTACAAGCGTATATGGCATCAGGGAAGCCTATTGTCGGAATGATTTCAGGAGAAGGAGCAGAGATTATTAACAATGCTAAATGTGGTTATGCTGTTAAAAATGGCGATTTTAAATCTTTAGCTAATACAATTCTTAATTTAAGTCGGCTTGACAAGGACCATAGAGATATAATGGGCCAAAATGCAAAATCATTTTATGAAGCAAACTTTAGTTCAACTGTCCGGAAGAATGAAATACTAAGATTGGTGAAATAAGTCCTTATCTGGCGGCTCATCATTTTCTAACCATTAATTAGGTCAGGAATCTTCAAAAAAGATTTTTGATGTTATAAAAAATTCTGAAATACAACTAAGTATTCCATTAATTTGGAAAATTGATGGAATACTTAGTTGTATTTGCTTTTATCATATTATTCAAATATTAAATAAATGAATCCTAGCATTTTTTTTAAGATACCTTTTTGGTTTATAGTTATTATTTTTGTCAGTTTCCACACATTTGCCCAAAACCTCCGAACGGGATCAGGTGCATTTGAGGAAGGACTGCGCCGAAAACAGCTTCTTGGAGAAATTGATTCTGATGTCTCGCTTAATATACGCCCTTTAGCCTATAGCTATTTAGCTAATGGGAAATTCATTTTTCTTGAAACCGAGTCCGAACAAGGGAAAAAGCAGCATAAAATATTCAAAAAAAAACTTACGCTGTTCCCGGTTCAAAACTCTGTTTTAATTAACACCCATAGACCTTACGGATGGGGAAATGGATTGATGATTCCAAATGTGGGTTTACAAAACTTCACCACTCTGGGCGGCCATGCGAAACTTCTTTTCTTAAATGTACAGCTTCAACCAGAATTTGTAATTGCCCAGAACTTGGCCTATCCAGGATTTCCCGATACTTTTGATGAGGGAGTAACCAGAACACGGTTTCTTTATTGGAATTCGGGAGATTTTCCTGAACGTTTCGGTGAAGGGGTGTATTCGAAATTATGGTGGGGACAGTCCAAGCTCACAGCAGAGTATGGAGCATTTGAATTGGGGGTGTCAACCCAAAACATTTGGTGGGGTCCAGGCCAATTTAATACTTTAACTATCGGAAATAATGCCCCTGGATTTCCTCATCTTACATTAAATACCATCAAACCAGCCAAAACTTTTTTGGGAAACCTGGAGATGCAATTGATTTTAGGAAATCTAATTGAGTCTCAGTTACCTCCTACTCAATTTAACGAATTAAATTCAAAATTTTTCAAAGAGTTTTCTGGCGACGATAAGTACTTAAATGGCTTTTCAATCAGTTACAATCCAAAATGGATTCCCAATTTGTTTCTGGGGGTGAGCAGGACTTATCAGCAGTATAATACGATGAGAGGTGGTTCTTTTCGGGATTGGTTTCCTGTAATCGACCCTTTGCAAAAAACCAGAGTAGGTTTTGATAGGGATTCTGAAGGTAAAGATCAGCAGGTAACCGTATTTGGACGGTACTTAAATCAACAGGCCAATGCGGAAATTTATGTTGAATATGGTAAAAGAGATCACTCCTACAATTGGAGAGAATTTATCTTAAATCCTGATCATGCCCGAGCTTTTCTTATGGGCTTCAATAAAATATTTGGGCTTTCAGAATATGCAAGAAATATCCAAATCAGGGGCGAAATTACACATCAGCAGGAATCTGTGAATAGGTATGTACGGTACTGGGGATTGTTGGGTGGGTTGACTTGGCATACGCATTATATTGCCCGGGGCTTCACCAATTACGGCCAGCCTCTTGGTGTAGGAACCGGTGTCGGCTCCAATGCCCAGACCTTGGAATTTTCCCTTGTGGAAAAGCTGAACAAAATGGGGATTTTGCTGGAAAGAGTGGCCAACCACCAGGATTTTTATTACCGGGCTTTTGGACAGCAACAGGAAAGACAGCCCTGGGTGGACCTCAGCCTTGGACTCCTGTTTGACCATCAATGGGACAACTTATTGGTGAGCTCCAAGCTGCAGTTTATCAACGGCCTCAACTACCAATGGCAGCTCACTCCCGACAGCACCCCCGAATTCCCTTCCGGTGACCATAAATTCGCCTTTATGGGACAGGTTCATGTGATTTATTTGTGGGGGAGGAAGGAATGATGGAGGGATATTGCAAAAATTGAATTAGAGCCCATCCAATAAGTACTGAATATAAGCATCAGTTACAGATTCTTGACCGGATTTATCGTAGATGGAAAGTAGGTAGACAGTTCCATCTGATACGGCAAAATGGGTAATAATCCGGCCGCCACCGGATTTTCCTTTACCTTTGCTTTTAATCGCTATCCGGATTTTATAGCAATTCTTGAACAGGAGGGTTCCCTGTTTTGGATCTTTTTCAAGACTTTCAATCAATTAGATATATTCGGACTTGAGGGAAGGGTATTTCTTGACCAGCTTTTTGAGTTCTTTTTCAAATTCAGGAATGGTTTTGACCTGAAAACTCATAGTTCATCGATTATATCCCTTGCGTCCCGGACCTTTAATCTCCCTGCCTTTGCTTCCAGCATTTCCTTATATCCACGGGCAACGCTTTCGGCGATCCTTTTCGATTCGAAAGTGTCCCCGGAGGTTTTGAACTTGACCTTTATGGCCTTTAAAATAGCCTTTATAGTCTTGGACTGTTCCTTGTCAGTTGTCTCAATTATTATGGTTTCCATAGCTCAAATTTACGATTTAATTCCGTAATGCTACAAATTCATGCTTGTTGAAATTAATTTGGATTGAGAAGATTTACAGTGAGAAATGCTGCAAAGGTTTAACCACAGAGGTACGGAGATTTTGGAGTTATATGTTTTCTCTATAGTGTGTGCGGGTCGATGAATTTGCTAAGGCGGGCAAATCCCTTTGAACAATGCAAGAGACCAATGGCAACTCACGCCCGATAGCACGCCCGAATTCCGGTGACCATAAATTCGCCTTTATGGGGCAGGTTCATCTTATCTACCTGTTGAACCCAATAGAGAAATTAAAAAAATAGTTTGAAGATTTGTGTGCATGGAAAGAAATATTTTTTATTTAATTTGGTACATTTGCCTCATCTATTTTGTCAAATTATACCCCATTCTTCTCAAATCAGTTTCGGGAGCGGGGTAGAAATTCATCCCAATTTCCCTTTAGGGAATAAAAGGGTATAAAATTGGCTTGAATTTTTGCAGATGACAGCGTAGATTTGACATCATCTAGTTTTAGTTATGAGTATCTACATTAATTGGATTTTTATTCCTGTGACACTAACCTAACACCAACACATGAAGATTTTAATAACCGGTACCGCGGGTTTTATAGGTATGCACCTGGCCCAAAGACTTTTGGAAAGAGGGGATGAAGTAGTGGGATTGGACAGCATCAACGATTATTATGATGTGAACCTTAAACTGGACAGACTCAGAAAAACAGGGATAAACCCTGAGAACATAGCCTATGGACAAACCCTCAGAAGTGACCTCTACCCCAAATACCATTTTGTAAAATTAAAGCTGGAGGACAAGGAAGGGTTGCTGAAGCTGTTTGAAGAAGAGAAATTCGACAAAGTAGTGAACCTGGCGGCCCAGGCGGGTGTGAGATATTCCCTGACCAATCCGGATGCCTACATCGAAGCGAATATCGTAGGTTTTTTGAACATCCTTGAAGCATGCAGACACCATCAAATCAAACATCTGGCGTATGCTTCATCCAGTTCGGTGTACGGCTCCAACACGGAGATGCCCTTTTCCACAAGCCATAATGTGGACCATCCGGTATCTTTATACGCCGCCTCCAAAAAATCCAATGAACTGATGGCACATACCTATAGCCATTTGTTCGGGATCCCGACGACCGGTTTGCGGTTCTTTACCGTGTATGGGCCCTGGGGCAGACCGGATATGGCACTATTTCTGTTTACAAAAGCCATGATAGAGAACAAACCGATTCAAGTGTTTAATTACGGCGAAATGATGAGGGATTTTACTTATGTGGATGATATCGTGGAGGGGGTCATAAGGGTAATCGATCACCCGCCTGTCCCTAACCCCGGTTTGTCTTCTGAAATTACGGATCCCAGCATCTCGAAGGCACCATATAAAGTATATAATATAGGTAATTCAAGCCCTGTTAAATTGATGGACTTTATAGTGGCCATTGAAAAAGCATTGGGTATAGAAGCCAAAAAGGACATGTTGCCCATACAACCGGGCGATGTGCCTGCTACTTATGCGGATACCACGCCGCTGGAAAAAGAACTGGGGTATAAGCCCGACACCAGTGTGGAACATGGCATTCAGCAGTTTGTGGATTGGTACCGGCATTACTATAATAAGTAGGAAATATAAAATCTTTCATGGAATTTTATATGAAAAATAAGATAGATACAAAGATTATGATTAGTTTTGTGCAAACTTTAGCTTTATGAATATTTTTATATCCACTGCTACCTCTTTTTTCTTTGGATTTTTAATGACTCCGGTGCTCATTATGGTTTTGAAAAAAATCAACCTTACCGAAGTGCCCGGCGGAAGGAAAATTCATATGGGACATATACCCTCTATGGGAGGTATCGCCATCATCATCGCTACCTTCTTTGGCCTGTTTGCCTGGCTTTCCTTTGAGCAGATTGTGCAGACCCGGTATTTCCTGGTGGCCTTGGGCATCATGTTTTCTGTGGGATTGAGGGATGATCTCATCGAACTTACGGCTTTCCAAAAACTGATAGGGCAATCCATCCCGGCTTTCTTTGTCATCCTGATGGCGGATATCAGGATATCGGGATTGTACGGATTCATGGGGATTTATGAATTGCCCTATATGGTGAGTGTCGCGATTTCCTTTCTTGCTATCCTGGTTTTGACCAATTCATTTAACCTTATTGATGGGGCGGATGGGTTGGCAGGGTCTCTCAGTGTGATTACTTTCACCATTCTGGGTACCTGGTTCTATGATGCCGGACTGCAGGCCTACGGTTTGATTTCATTTACCCTTGTAGGGGCAATATTGTCGTTTTTAGTGTTCAACTGGCACCCGGCCAAGATTTTTATGGGAGACACCGGATCCCTCAGTCTTGGCTTTGCCATGACGGTGCTGGTGATCTTATTTGTGGATAAAAACGGAACCATGGCGGCTTGGGAAGGACTTAAACTGCAGGCACCTCTGGCCGCGGGCATCGCATTTATGATTGTGCCCATCTATGATACGTTGCGGATTTTTATCAAAAGGGCGAAGAAAGGCAAATCACCACTGAAACCCGACAAAAGCCATATCCATCATTTCATGTTGAGAATGGGCCTGCGCCATGACCAGGTCGCACTGACTTTGGGAGCGGTGAAGTTGGGTTTTATAGGACTGGTATTTGTAGGGTTTGGTTTCAGTGATCATATCCTGGTTCCGCTGGTGGCAATTATCGCAGTAGGGCTGGGTACGTGGATGGATAAAAAAACGCTGGCAAACGTAAAAGTGAATTGCAAAAAAACACCCCGTGTTTCCGATAAGCCGGTCCTGAAAAAGAAAAAGGTCAAAACACAGCAGGCCAAAATATCCAAAACCATTTTCTCAAAAAATGAAATCAATATGAATTGAAAAATAACGATAGATATACCGGAAAAGGCCATGGAAAACATTTCTCCATGGCCTTTTTTGATATAGGACTTAAACATCGCAGATTTCCACACCCTGCTTTAAGGAGGCCAGCTTGTCATCTCTTTTAGGGATAAACTCCTGGCCTACGTATCCTTTGTAACCTGTTTCCACAATGGCCTTCATGATGGCCGGATAATATAACTCCTGGGTCTCATCAATCTCGTTGCGTCCCGGGACGCCGCCGGTATGATAATGGGAAATGTAAGGATGAAACTTCCGAATGGTAGCGATCACATCACCCTCCATGATCTGCATGTGATAGATGTCATAAAGCAATTTGATGTTTTCCGAACCCACACCCTTGCAGACTTCAGCTCCCCAGGCGGTGTGGTCGGCCTGATAATCCTTGTGGTTGACCTTGCTGTTAAGCAGCTCCATGCACATGATGACGCCATGTTTTTCAGCGGTGGGCATGATCCTTTTGAGCCCCTGTACGCAGTTTTTGATTCCCGTTTCATCATCCAATCCGTTTCGGTTGCCGGAGAAGCAGATGATTTGCTTGTATCCCGCCGCGGCTACTTTTGGGATCACTTCTTCATAACTCTTTACCAATTCGTCATGGTATTCTGGATTGTTGAACCCTTTTTCAATGCCCTTTCCCGCACCCCAGGGCATGGCACAGTCCAGCCCGTATTTTTTTAGTATAGGCCATTCTTCCGGACCGGCAAGTTCGATCGACTTTAACCCTATTTCCTTAGCAGCCTTGCATAAATCCTCAAAAGGGATATCATTATAACACCACCTGCAAACAGAATGGTTAATGTTCCCTTTTAAGTTATCCGGAAGGCTGGCTTCAGCTGCCATGATCCTGCCTGACAGGGCTGGCGCCAGCATCCCCAAAGCCGTGGTCCCCGCAATCTTCTTCAGCGCCTTCCTTCTTGTGTTTTGATCTTTAATCTGTTTCATCTATCAATATATGTTTACGATTTTCTTTTTAGACTCATCAGGTACTCCACCAAATCTACCAGTTCCTGGGTACTCATCGCCCTTTCCAGACCAGCTGGCATCATGGAATTCTCCATTGGCTGCATCGTTGATATATCGCTGGTTTTGATGGCCATTGAGTTGCCACCCGGCATTTTCAGGTCGATATCGGTTTCTGTCTGGCTGGCGATGATGCCCCCCAGGGTACTGCCGTCTTTCATTTCGATCATGTATCCTTCGTAGCCAAAACTGATTCCCGCGTCAGGGTGAATGATGGAAATGAACTGGGCTTCCCTGGACAGCTTGCTGCCTATTTCAGTGAGTTTTGGGCCAAAGTCCATCCCCATATCCCCCACTTGATGGCAGATGGCACAATTGTTTTTGAACACCAGCTGGCCATTTTCTGCATTTCCTTTCATGGCAAGCAATTCATTCATGGGAGGCAGGGGATTTTCGACATCATTGCTGCTGCTGAGGTATGATGCGGCTTCCGTTCTTACACTTTTTCTCCATGCCCGGCTTACTCCGGTTACGGCCGATGCGATGAGGTTTTCCTGCAAGCGGCCATTCCGAAGAAGTTCCAGAATGCGCTCTTCCCCACCATAGCTGCCACCGATGGCGGCCGTCGCTTCCCTTCTCACATTCAAGGGCACCTTTTCATCAAAAGCCAGAGTTTCAAGCAGCTGTAGGGACTCTTTTGTACCAATACTCCGAAGGGAAGAAAGCATGTCATAAACGGCCTGCTCCTCACCGCCGTACAATACCTCTCTGATCAGGGCTCCGCCTCCCTGGTTGAGAAGAAGGGTGGCAGCCGTTCTGCCTTTGTTGTTGTCGCTTTCTTCAATGGCCATGGTCAACAATCTGGGGTTTTCTTCTTTAACCCCAAAGCGCTGCACCATTTCCAGGTATTCGTCGGAGCCGGCGGTTTCATCCAAAACGGTCCTTAAAGCGGCTTGGGCGGATACTGACCTCCTTAAAAAGGAAGGGTCCATATGGGTTAAGACCAATTTATTGATTTTATTTTGTTCCTCGCTGTTTTCCTGTCGGATTTGATTGTCATCCAGCATTTTAACCAATGCTTGGGACTTGCCCTCTTTATCGGGGTTAAAATCAAACGCCCGGAAATACCGCAGGCGGTTGTCCAGCGCTTCGGCAGTGTTGGATGCCAATGCGGCAAGATGGGGGATGGCTTTTCCTGTCCTGGATCTCCAGGTGATGTCCTGATTCCCTTTTCCTTCCATCGCCTTTTCACCGGTTTTTTCCAGCCAGGCGCCGTAGAACCTGTCCCACTGTCCTTCAGCCCCTATTCCCAAGGCTTCCAGGTACCACCGGTCCTCCCCGTTATGTTGGACAGCCAAATCAGCCCATAATCGGGGTGCTTCCGGGGAGGAATGCCCCCTTAAAGCAATGGCTGCCTCTCTTCTCACCTGGGCGTCCGTGTCTTTTACGAGTTGTTGGAGATAGGGGATAAGATCCAGTTTCACCTGCCTGGCAGCACGGAGCCCCGCAATCCTCAAATCCGGATTTTCATGCGAAATGGCCCTGTCAATGTATTTTTTGTTGACTCCTTCTATTTTGGCCAAAACCCAAAAAGCCCTTGCCTGCATGCGGGGATTTTCGTGGTTTTCAAAAACCTGCGCCAACGCTTCCTCAGCTTCGGTTCCCATTTCCTGTAATTTTGTCCAAGCCTGATATCGCCGGGAAAGATTGGGGTTTTGCAAGGCCTCAATGGCCCCATCAATGCTATTGAGGTTTATCGATGGTACCCGGTAAGGTATTTCAGGGGGTGCCACACGGAAAATCCGGCCTCTGTTTAAGTCCCCCACCTGATGCCCGCCCACACCCGGATCATACCAGTCGGCGACCATCAAGGAGCCATCCGGTGCCACACAGACATCAGAAGGTCTGAACCACTGGTCTTTGTCTCCTTCCATGATGTTGACAATGGAAGCCTTATAGCCCGCGCCGTCTTTTTCCACAGGATAAGCCCTTACAATGTTTGGCCCCGCATCCGTATGGATCATCTGGCCCCAAAATACCTCTGGCAACAAATCGCCTTCATATACCACCATGCCTGTAGGTGAACCGGCTCCGGTCTGCAAAAGGTTGGGTACCACCCCTGGATCGTTGAGATGCCAGTGTTGGAGGGGGATCTCTTTTTCTTTGTTGGTACGGTTGGCGCGCCATCCGGCCCCGGTCATTTCGTCCCGGTAGCCATAGTTGCCGTATTCCATGACATAGTTGATCCTCACTCCCTTGTTGCCGTCATCATCGTTGTCGGATTGCCACATGGTGCCATACGAATCCAGGGCTACCTCATAGTTGTTCCTGAAGTTTTGGCCCAACACTTCCAATTCGGTAAAATCTGGATTGCACCTGAAGACAAGGCCCTCTTTGTAATTTTCCGTGGTCACTTCTTTGCCGGTGACATCTTTGATGATGTTGCCCTGGCGGTCCTTGATCTGCGCGCCGGAATTGCCAAAGTTGAAGTAAAACTTCCCATCCGGGCCAAACACAAACGCATGCATGCCGTGATCATGCTGCTCCCCATCGATCCCCTGAAAAATCACCTCTTTTTTATCGGCCACATCGTCACCGTCAGTGTCTGTCAGTAACCAAACATAGGGGCTTTGGGAAACAATGGCCTGATTACCCATCACCCAAATGCCCAATGGGGCATTGAGCTCCGGGTCTTGATAGAATACCGTGCTTTTGTCCGCTTTCCCGTCTCCATTGGTGTCTTCCAGTATGACTATGCGGTCGCCTTGTTCCTTGATTTCGTTTCCGGTGATGGCGGGTCTGTAATTATAAGCTTCACATACCCATACCCGCCCACGGTGATCGATATCAATATTGGTCGGGTTGGTAATCATGGGCTCGGAAGCGAAGAGGGTTGCTTCCAGCCCCTCTTTTACGGTAATGCCCGCAAGGGCGTTTTGAGGATCTCTTTTTTCTTCTTCACTCAATGCATCAAAAGGATGAACGCCTTCTTCCTTCTCTGAAGGAGCGCAGGCATAAAAATAAGTGATGCACAACAACAGCCAAAAAAAAGCATGTTTGAAGATCAACCTAAGCATATTAAGTTTGGAGTTTATGGGTTAATTGATTTGAACCTTTGAATAAACGTAAAATTCACATATAATTCCACTATTAACTTTTTTTTGTTTCAGGATTTTATGTAAATGATTAAAAAACATGGCTTTAATATGGTTATCCTTTTGCAGTTAAATGACTATATTGGGTTTTATTACTGTTCAAAATTTTCAATAATCAGCGCCGAACTCAGGTCTTTAGGTCGTGAGTTGAACATTAACCGTAAACAAGCATGAAGCTTAACAGAAGACAGTGGTTGAAAAGAAGCGCCTTGGCAGGCTCTGTAGGGCTGTTTTCGGGTCTGCCGGGCTTTCAGGCCCTGTCAAAGCAAGAGATCGAAGCTTTTCGCCCCCGGCCCCTTTACACCCCTATTCGTCTGGGTTCCAATGAGAACCCATATGGACCTTCTGCGCGGGTGAGAGAAGCGATCAAAGCAAGTTTTGATGACGGATGCAGGTATCCCTGGAGTTATGAGGGGGAGTTGCTCGAAATGATCGCCAAAAAAGAAGGATTGACAAAAGAATGCATTGTGATCACAGGAGGATCCACGGAAGGCCTGAAGGTGGCAGGGATAGCATGTGCCAAAGAAAAAAAGGAGATCATCGCGGCGAAGCCCACTTTTGACGCCATGATGCAATATGCCCAACTGTGGGGGACCCATGTGAACTGGGTGCCCTTGGACCAGGAGATGATGTACGACCTCAACGAAATTGAAAACAGGGTTTCATCCAATACCAAAATGGTTTTTCTATGCAATCCCAATAACCCTACCTCCACGTTATTGCCGGCACCCAGGGTGATGGATTTCTGTGAAACGGTTTCCCGTAAAACCATCGTATTCAGCGATGAGGCTTATTACGACTACATTGAAGACGCTGGTTATCCGTCGATGACGCATTGTATCAAAAAGGACCTTGATGTGATTGTTTCCCGGACATTCTCCAAGGTGTATGGATTGGCGGGCTTGCGGATAGGCTATCTCATGGCCAGACCTGAGCTGGCCTCGCAGCTTAGAAGACACGTGGTGGCCTTTACCAACGTGTTGGCTCTGAAGGCCGCAGCTGCCGCCATGGAGGATCGGGATTTTTATAAATTCAGCCTGGATCAGAACCATAAGGCCAGAAAATCCATCTATGAGGGACTCGACAGGCTGGCCCTTGAATACCTGCCTTCACAGACCAATTTTGTGTTTTTCAAAACGGAAAAAGACATTAGAAAACTTCAGGCCAAAATGCTGGAGAAAGGGGTTATTATAGGAAGGCCGTTTGAACCCTTGACGGATTGGTGCAGAATAAGCACGGGGACGATGGAGGAAGTGGAGCTCTTTGTGAACAGCCTTCATGAAGTGATGGGGGAGTTGAAGGGGTGAATCAAGTTAATTTTTGCAGGAAGTTCTTGCGGAAATCATCCAGCCCGTTTGTCTGTTCCTCGAACTGCAAATGTTTACCGATTAAACGGTAAATGTCTTTCTTGCCCATTCCTTTTTTGCGCATGTACCGGATAGAGGTGGCTCCGGCAGATTTGGAAAGCTTGCTGTTGTTGTGATAGATCAGGGGGTGGTGGAAGAAGACGGTTTTCTGAAAATTATTGGCCGGGAATAAACCGGAAAGGTACAGCTGTGCCAGGGTGGATTCCCACAGATCCCCGCCCCGCACCACAAAATCCACCCCGAAAAACAGATCATCTACCAGAGAGGCCAGTTGATATGCCGGCAGTTGATTTTTGGTGCGTACCACAAAATGTTGCATTTTTTCAGGCAGCAGGTGGGTAGAAGGTTTGTCCGGATAATCGATTACCGTTATCGCTTTGCTATGGTCGGTCACCAGCCTCCAATTGACCTGATCTTTCTGTAAACTTAAGTTTTTACCGAGGCATAGGCCCGGATAGATCCCCCGGTCATTGTGTCGGAAAACTTTTTTCCGTGAACAGTCGCAGGCAAATAAACGGTTCTCTTCCATTAGCCATTCCAGGGCGGCCTGATAATGGGGCATTCTGCAAAACTGCGTATAGGTATTATTCAGGTCAGAAATGTTTTGAGGCCCCTCATCATAGGGTATCTCCAGAAAATCAAGGGTGTCAAATATATCTTGGACGTATGCCGGTTTCGTTCTGGCTTTGTCCAGATCGTCGATCCTCAAAAGAATTTTACTTCCATGGATCCTCGCCAGACTCACCGTAATCAAGAATGACATGATGTTTCCGATGTGCAGAAACCCGCTTGGCGTAGGGGCAATCCTGGTTTTTGTCCATTTTTTCAACATAAGCGATCTGTCCGGAAACTCTAAATAACTTGAGTCCGAGGACGTTTTTGTAAAAAAGCCATCCCCGAAAGTTGTCAGGGACAGGCTATGCCTCCTCGCAGTGAGGCAAACCGTCATCGCGAGAAGCGGAACCTTTCGGTTTAATTGACGGAGACCTTGCCCGCGCCGAAGCGATCCCCTGACATGATCGTAAACTAAGAGACTGCTTCGTTTCCGATGAACCGGGACAGGCTGTACCTCCTACCGATGACGATAGACGGCTTTTTTTAAATGTTCATACTTTGAAACTCACGTTAAATATAATACGGTTGAAAATGATTTCACCTAAACCAACTCAATTTAGTCCCGATTTGTCAAGTTTTACCCCGCCTCTCCCAGAGTGCCTTCCCCATGTCATTAAGTTTAGAAAATCGGGTTGAATTTTTGAAGTTGACCATGTGGGATTAGCGAAGAAGGTTTAATTTTGCACCGCCGTTAGAATAGCCGCATGTATGGTTTTTTACGGATCAATTGAAGTATGCCTAACATTATGGGATTAATAACGATGAACAGTCTGAAAAAGAGGCGGCTGGCGGTAGGAGGTTTTTTCTTTTTAACCGGTTTGTGTTTTTCATCCTGGGCTTCCAGGATACCGGATTTTCAGGTTAAATTCTCTCTCAGTGAGGGGCAATTGGGATCCCTGCTGCTGGGAATGCCTTTGGGATCCCTGCTGGCACTGCCTCTTGCCGCCTGGGCGGTCTATAAATTGGGCAGCAGGGCGGTGGTTTTATGGGGTACCTCATTTTATCTTTTCTTTTTGATCACGCTGGGAGTTGCCAATTCCGGTTTTCAACTGGCATTGATGGTTTTTGTCTTTGGAATGATGGGAAATATCATGAACATTTCCCTGAACACCCAGGCACTGGGGGTTGAACATGATTATGGAAGGAGCATATTGAGTTCCTTTCATGGTTTATGGAGTTTTGCCGGTTTTGCAGGTGCCGGACTGGGAGCATTGATGGTGTATTTGGCCGTGGTCCCGTTTTTCCACTACCTCATCGTCTTCGCGGTTGGGTTGGGAGTGGTGTTGCTGTTCAAAGGATCCATCATAAGGGAGGCCAACACAAAAGAATCCTCGGGAGGCGGATTGGTACTGAAGAAGCCGGACGCGATTCTGCTGAGACTGGGAATGGTAGGTTTCTGTGGGATGATGTGCGAGGGGTGTATGTTTGATTGGTCGGGGGTGTACATGGCAAAGGTGGTACAGCCCGCCAAGCAATGGATTCCCCTTGGTTATGTGGCTTTTATGGGGGCCATGGCCACAGGCAGGTTCATTGCGGATAAATTGGCGACTCGGTGGGGAAAAGTAACCGTGCTGAAGGGTAGCGGGATATTGATATTTGCAGGGCTTTTGACCTCAGTGATGCTGCCTTATTTCGCGACCGTGGTGACGGGGTTTTTATTGGTGGGATTCGGCACGGCCGCAGTAGTGCCGTTAACATACAGCATGGCCGGCAGGTCTTCACAATATCCTCCGGGAATTGCGATTGCCATGATTTCCACGATTTCTTTTTTTGGCTTTTTGCTGGGGCCGCCTTTGATAGGCTTTATCGCGGAACTTCTACATCTCAAATCGTCTTTTGCGCTGATCGGGATCATGGGAGCGATGATAACTGTTTTGGTAAGTTATAAAAACCAGGTTTTCGCACTGAAATAAAAGCGAGCAGGGAAATTATCGGTTTTTGGAAATTTTTAACAAATCTACAGCGGGGTTCATATTGATTTTTGTTTTTTTATGATTACTTTTACGGCTGATAATACCATACCCAGTTGGTAGGTTTTGTGGAAATGAAACAAAAAACAGATATGCAGGAATCCGTAGCCTCAAAAAAAATCTACACCTCAGCTGAAATAAAAGCACTAAACGACAAATACCATGGTCTGTCTGTGGAAGAAAGGGTCAAAGAGCTCTATGTGGACTTTGATGAAAAGGAAGTGATGTTGACGAGCTCATTTGCCGCCACTTCAGCACTGCTCCTGAGTATTTTTTCTTCCTATAAACCTACCCAGAAAATTTATTTTATAGATACCGGCTACCATTTTGAAGAGACACTTGCCTATAAGGAGCAGCTTACCAAACTCTATGGCTTGCAGGTTGAATCTGTGAGCGCGGGCAAGGAGGATCATGAATATACTTCCAAAAACCAAACCTGGAAATCCAATCCGGAACTTTGCTGTGCCATCAACAAAGTAAGGCCGTTGGAAGCGATCAAAAGAAGGTTTTCCGTATGGGTATCCGGTCTCATGAGTTGGCAAAGCGATCACAGGGCCAGCTTGGATATTTTTGAGGAAAGAGGCGGTATTCTTAAATTCTATCCGCTGCTGGATGTCAGCCAGGAAGAGCGGGAAAAGTACATTCAGGAACACAATTATCCGTTTCATCCTTTGATAGCTAAAGGCTACCATTCCATCGGTTGTAAACATTGTACGGTCCCCGGAGAAGACCGCAGTGGCCGTTGGAACAACAGCCCCAAAACCGAGTGCGGTCTGCACCTTTGATTGCCGTTTATACGATTTTATACCCCTATTAAAGCACCTGTTCATGAAAATGGACAGGTTTTTTTCATATTTGCATTTCACAAAACTTACCTTAACCGACATGACAAGAAGTTTACTTTTATTATCCATTTGTTTGATATGTATAGCTTGCAGCACTAAGGAACCCGAAATACCCTGTGAGCCTGCTGAAAACCCTGTGCCGGTCCCTTCCCTGGACTCGCTTGGCCAGGCTTTAGGGTGGCCGGAGGAGCTGCTGGTAACACCCTTTGCCGGGCCGGAGTTGACGCCCAGCCCGGCATGTCTCGCAGTAGCTCCGGGCGGAGAAGTGTTCGTTGGTGTAGACATGATCGGCTCGCTGGGAAAAGAACCCGGAAAAGGCCGGATCATGAAACTGGTAGACTGTGACCAGGATGGGGCCATCGACAGTTACTCTGTATTTGCTGAAGTAGACAATCCAAGGGGGATCATTGTACTTGACGAAAAAGTGTTCGTCTTGCATACTGTTTTTTCAGATGAAAAAATCGCCACCGGGATGGATTTAGTGGTATTCGAAGATAAGGATGGAGATGGTGTTGCAGACGGGCCATCTTCTCCGTTGATCCAAAACATCAGTTCGCCCAAGTTTTTACAAAGCAGAGGGACGGACCACGCTACCAACGGTATCCGTTTAGGCATCGACGGCTGGATATACATTGCCGTGGGTGATTTTGGATTTCATGGCGCGGTGGACAGAGAAGGGACGGACCTTACCATGCTGGGGGGAGGTATCCTAAGGGTCCGCCCCGATGGCACGGAGATGGAGGTATATACACACGGCCTGAGGAACATATATGATGTGGCCATAGACCCCTACATGAATATATTCACCAGGGGAAACACCAATGACGGCGGTGGCTGGAATATCAGGTTCAGCCATCAGATCCAAACCGGAGAATACGGCTATCCGGTGCTTTTCAAAAATTTTACGGAAGAAATTATCCCCGCGCTGGTCGACGTGGGGGGAGGATCCGGTACGGGTGCCTTGTATATGGAAGACCACCGCTGGCCGGAACAGTACAACCACGTACCCATGATGGCGGACTGGGGAAGAAACCAGTTGTATATCCACAGGGTAAATCCGGATGGACCGAGTTTTACCCAAGAGGAAGAGGAGTTTTTCAAATTGCCACAGATCACCGATCTGGACATAGATGCCTCGGGTAGAGTTTATATGGCTGCCTGGGACGGTGCTGGTTATTCCGGCAGTGACAGCAAGGGATTTGTAATCAGGGTGGTCCCCAAAAACTGGCAGTATGAGGCGTTTCCCGACCTGAAAAAGGCATCCCTGAAACAGCTTACCTCACTAATGGCTTCAGGCAGCGGAACGACCCGCCTTTATGCCCAGCAGGAATTACTGGCCAGGCCCGCAAAGAAAGCTGCAGCAGAAGCCCTTAAGGTGCTGAAAAACAATGACAACCCATTGGAAGCACGCATAGCTTCATTGTATGCTTATACGCAGTTATTGGGTCCAGATGCCCTGGGTGAGCTGACAAAAATGTTGGATGATCCCGCATTGAAGGAGCACGTGATCCGCGCCATGACGGACAGGAGGGAGTTATTGGCCCATGTCCCGATAGATCCCATCCTCAAAAGTCTGGGAGATAAATCCCAACGGGTGCAGACCGCGGCTATTATAGCCTTGGGGCGCATGGGCAAAGAAGCGGCTGTTATGCCCCTCTTGGAAACTCCGGTTCCGGCCAGTTTCAAGGCGCCTGAGGAAGGATCAGAAGGCCCCCATGCCACTCCGAACGCAGAGATTATCCCGGCTCACCTTGCCATGAGGGCATTGGTGAACCTGAAGGCAGCCGACGCATCCCTTGAGGCAGTAGGCACCGAAAGATCGAAGCTTGCGCTTTGGACATTGCGTTATTTGCATGATCCAAAGGCCGTGGAAGGTTTGATCAATAAATTTCATCAAACTGACGATAGCGGTCTGAAGGCGGAAATATTAAGCACTTTGGCGCGGCTGTATACCCAGGAGGCTCCTTATGACGGCTCATGGTGGTGGGGCACGAGACCGGACACCCATGGCCCCTATTACAAATCGGTATTATGGAAATCCTCCCCCGAAATAAAAGCGCTGTTTTTGGAATTATGGTCAAATGGGAACACTGGGGACAGACAATTGATCACCCGGCTTAATGAGAAGAACAGGATGGGCATTTCTGAATTCGGTGGGGAATTTACCGTGACCGAAACACTCGTGGAGCCTGACGTAGACCTTGAAAAGATCAAGAATCAGAAGGGACAAATAGGTGAATCATCCATCGAGGACATCTTGTTGGCCATGAAGGAAATACCCGGCGATGCGATAAAGGGGAAATCATTATTTGAACAACAGGGATGCAAAGCCTGCCACAGCATTGAAAAGGGAGAACCCATGAAAGGGCCTTACATGGGGCAGATCGGCTCCATCATGACAAGGGAGCAGATAGCCGAGGCCATTTTGAAACCGGATGCCTCTATCTCCCAGGGCTTTGCCACCGTGATGATCAACACAAGAGACGACAAAAGTTATGTGGGCTTCATTACCGAAGAAAGCGCTCAGAAGGTCGTGATCAGGAATATTGTCGGACAGGCTTTTACCCTCGACGCCACAAACATTAAGGACAGAAAAGAACTCGAAACATCCATGATGCCGGAGGGCTTGGCCAATTCCCTCTCCTATGAGGAGTTTGCTTCATTGATCACCTATCTTTCTCAACAAAAATAAATATCCGGAGACAGTGGTGAATGTTTTAAAACCGGACAGGTCACTGTCCGGTTTTTGTCATTCTTACGGATAGAAGTACCCAGAAGGCCGGTTTTTAGGACTGGCACATTTTTAGAAACGAATCGGTGAAATGAATAGGGTTTTATAATATTATTAAGATGAGATTATTTACCGGCTTGGTGCTTTGGGCGATATTATTTGTACTGTGTTGGCCCATTGCCATCATTTTGTTACTGCTTTATCCTTTGATTTGGCTGCTGTTGTTGCCGTTCCGCTTGCTGGGGTTTGGGCTTACCCTTTCCCTTTCGCTGATAATGGCTGTTTTTATGCTTCCTTTTGCTGTTTTTAGGTGATAGGAAGTGATTGGTTTAAAGGTACAAGGAGGGGAAGGAAATAAAATTTTGAAACAAAATTTAACACGCGGAATTTTTATAGACAGGAAAAACCGCGCGAACCCGAGGTCCTGTTTCACCCCTTTGTACCGTTGGTGGTTTTCACAGAGGCACTGAGGACAAGCCCCAGGTAGGTGAAGGCTGCATTCACCAGAAGGATTTCAAAACCAAACCGGTAACCGTTGAACCATGTGGCGGATTGGCTGTCCAGAACATAGGAAAGGATGGGGCTTATAATACAAATATAGGGCACCCACCTGTCCCGGATGTTGAATTTGTTGCTGAGGCCGAAAGCGAACATTCCCAACAACGGCCCATAGGTGAAGCCTGCTGCCTTGAAGACCGCACTCACCACGCTCCGGTCATTCAGTTCGTTGAATGCGACTATGGTGAGGAAGACCAGGAAAGTAAACCCGATATGCACAAGCATCCGTGAGCGGTCTTGGTTCACGCCTTTTTTGGACGGAAGGCCCAGGATATCCACGCAAAATGAAGTGGTAAGGGCTGTAAGTGCGGAGTCAGCGCTTGAAAATGCCGCGGCCGTGATGCCCAGAAGGAACACGATTCCCGCCAGGGTGCCAAAATGATTGAGCGCCAACATGGGGAATAATTCATCCGTGGCAGAAGGCAAGGTCAGCCCGTTTACCTGAGCATAATGATAAAGCAAAACCCCCAGTGACAGGAAAAGGATATTGGACAGGAAAAAGCTAATGGAAAACCAGAAGATGTTTTTCTGGGCATCTTTTTTATTGCGGCAGGTGAGGTTTTTTTGCATTACATTTTGATCCAGTCCGTTCATGGCGATGGTGATAAAAATACCTGCTGCAAACATTTTGAAAAAATTCTGACTGGAATTGCCCTCCCAGACGAAGATTTTCGAATGCCCACTTTGGGCAATCAGATCCAATAACCCGGTGCCGTCTTTGTCCAGATGGGAAGCAATCATCAGGATGCTGATGATCACCGCCAGAAGCAAAAAAGTGGTTTGAAGGGTGTCCGTCCACACGATGGTTTTGATGCCGCTTTTAAAAGTATACAACCAGATCAACACCATGGTGGCCAATACGGAGGTGTAAAAAGGTACTCCAAAAGCATCGAAAAAGGCGATTTGCAAGACGGTCGCCGCCAAAAACAGCCTGAATGAAGCACCGATTGTCTGGGAAATCAGAAAAATGGTGGCGCCTGACAAATATGTTTTTTTGCCAAACCGGGTTTTCAGGTATTCGTAGATAGAAATCAGATTAAGCCTGTAAAAAAGCGGAATCAGGATCAAGGCGATAACGGCATATCCTACCATATTTCCCATCACAAACTGAAGGTAGCCCCAGTGGGTGTTGCCTACTTCCCCGGGCACCGAGATGAAAGTCACGCCGGATAGAGAAGCCCCCACCATTCCAAATGCCACCAAAAACCAAGGTGATTTTCTGTTTCCCGTGTAAAAGGTAAGGCTGTCTGATTGCAGGGAGGTGAGGTAGCTGATCAAAAGTAACAACGCAAAATAGCCGGCAATAACCCCGAATACCAAAAGTGGGCTCATAATGATCGTTATCGTTGGAAAGGATTTTAAGCCCCAATGATAATCATTTTCTTTAACTTGGTTTTATTAAGGAGCAACAAAAAATTGTAACTTCCCCGGAAATTTCAACAATGCGCCCTTGATTATGAAAAGATACAGTATAAAAACCACCAATAGAACCATGGTCTTCCCAAAACAACGGACGAAAGAAAACGGACTTATATTCTTTATTATACTGACCGTATCGGCTTTGTGTATTTCATTGACCGGGACGATCAAGGCACAGACACTCCCTCCTTTTTTGGATGGCAGTTATGACAGATGGGCGGATTCTGTTTTCCATACTATGGATCCCGCGGAGCGCATAGCCCAATTGATCATGATACCTGCCTATTCCAACAAAGATCAGGTACATGTGGATTCGATCAGCGGCCTGGTAAAACAATATGGGGTAGGGGGCATCATTTTTTTCCAGGGAGGCCCGGTGAGGCAGGCGCACATGATCAACCGCTTTCAGCAAGAGGCCAAAGTGCCCCTTATGATAAGCCTGGATGGAGAATGGGGATTGGGAATGCGTCTGGACAGCACCATGAGATTTCCCTATCAGATGGCCCTTGGGGGGATAGACGATGAGCAGCTGCTCTATGATATGGGGGCAGAGATAGCCAGGCAGTCCAAGAGAGCCGGCATCCACGTGAATTTCGCACCGGTGGTGGACATCAACAACAACGCCAATAACCCCGTGATCGGCTTTCGTTCTTTCGGTGAGGAAAAAGAGAACGTGGCCAAAAAGTCCCTGGCTTATATGAAAGGCATGCAGGACAATCATGTGCTGGCCTCTGCCAAGCATTTTCCCGGCCATGGGGACACCAATGTGGATTCCCACTACGGGTTGCCTGTAATTCATTTTTCGAAACAGCGGTTAGAAGAAGTTGAATTATACCCCTTTAGGGAACTGATCGGCGAAGGCTTGGGGAGCATCATGGTGGCGCACATGAATATCCCGGTGCTCGATGACACACCGGATCTCGCTTCCACGCTCTCCAGACCCATCGTAACGGGGCTGTTAAAGGAGAAAATGGGCTACGAAGGTCTGGTTTTCACGGATGCCCTGAATATGCAGGGCGTGGCCAAATTTTATGAACCGGGTATGGTGGATGTGAAGGCCTTGCTGGCAGGCAATGACATGCTGCTCAATACCATGGACGTTAAGGCTACGATAAGGGAGATCAAAGCCGCCATAAACAGGGGTGAAATTACCCAGGAGGAAATTGACCGCAGGGTCATGAAAGTGCTCAAGGCCAAAGCCTGGGTTGGGTTGGATAACTGGCAGCCTGTAGAAACGGAAAATCTTATAGATGACCTCAATCCTCCCCATGCCCAGTACCTTAACCGCAGGTTGGTGGAAGCTTCTTTGACCTTGCTGGGAAACCGGGACCACCTACTTCCCCTGCAAAGGTTGGATACCTTAAGGATAGCGGCATTGTCGATGGGGACAGATGAGGTGACCGCGTTTCAAAAAGGTTTGTTACGATATGCCCCGGTAGACTTTTACAATTTTCCAAAAGAAACGGATTTGGAAGCTTTGGTGCGTCTCAAGGAAGATTTGGGGAAGTACAACCTTGTGTTGGTGGGGATCCATGGGCTCGGGATCAGGGCAGGAAATAATAACTACGGCATCACTCCCGAAATGAATGTTTTTTTGAAGGAACTGGCCGAAGCGCATCGTACGGTGGTAAGTGTTTTTGGAAATGTGTATAGCTTGGAAAACATTCAGGGGTTGGAAAAAGCCGATGGCCTCATCGCGGCGTACCAGGAGTCCTCCCTGACCCAGGATCTTACGTCTCAACTGATATTTGGAGGGATCGGCGGAAAGGGGCGTCTGCCGGTGCATGTGTCTCCGCAGCTCAGGATGGGAGACGGGTTGCCTTCCGAAGGAGGATTCAGGATGTCCTATTCTCAGCCGGAGGCTTTTGGAATGCGGTCAGATGATCTGAAAGGAATAGATTCCCTGGTCCATATGGCTATTCGGGAAAAGGCCATTCCGGGGGCACAGGTTTTGGTGGCCAAAGAAGGCAAAGTGATCTACCACAAGGCTTTTGGTCACCATACCTATGACTCTCTACAGGCAGTGGCGTTGGATGATCTGTACGATATGGCCTCCATTACCAAAATCAGTACCTCTCTTGCCGCATTCATGCATTTAAGAGGCGAGGGGAAATTTGATGAAAATGAAACTTTGGGCACCTATCTGCCCATGGTCAGGGGAACCAACAAGGAAAATCTGAAATATACAGATATCCTCACCCACCAGGCAAGATTGCGGTCCTGGATACCTTTTTGGCAGTCCACTGTCAGAAAAAGCGGCAAATTCAAATGGTTCACCATGAAAAACGACTCTACGCGCAGATTTCCTATCAGGGTGGCCCAAAATCTCTATATCCATAGGAAATATGGAGACAAGATTTACAAAGAAATCCTCGATTCCCCGCTCAACCCTGAACCGGGTTATGTCTACAGTGACCTGTCTTTTATCCTTGCCCCGAAAGTAGTGGAGGAAATAACCGGTGAGAACTTCTACGCCTACCTGAAAAAGAACCTCTATGACCCTCTGGGAGCTGCATCCTTGACTTTTAACCCTTATCAAAATTATCCCCTGTCCCGGATAGTGGCCACCGAAGTGGACGAGTCCTTTAGGCATCAGTTGCTACATGGGACGGTACATGACGAGGGGGCGGCCATGCTGGGAGGGATCAGCGGTCATGCGGGTCTTTTTGGCACCGCCAATGATTTGGCCAAGTTAATGCACCTTTATCTTTATGACGGGGTGTATGCGGGGGAGAGGCTGATTGCCCCAGGCGTGGTGTCGGCCTTTTCCAAATGCCGATTTTGTGAAGACGGGAATTACAGAGCACTTGGATTCGACAGGCCTAATAAACCGGGAGACCCCAACGGCAATGCGGCGGCAAGCGCCCCCGAATCCAGTTTCGGCCATACGGGTTTTACCGGGACATATACCTGGATAGACCCTGAAAACCAGTTGGTTTATGTTTTTCTTTCAAATCGTGTGCATCCGACAAGAGAAAACCGGAAATTGTACCAATTAAATATCAGAACAGAAGTGCTGGAAACGGTGTACAAAGCAATGAATCAAGCGGGGTATAAAAAATAGCGGGGCAATTAAAGTATGGGAGTTAAATCAGCGCTTGTATTTTGTTCTTGAGATCTTTTATTTTATCCAGCGTCATGGGTTTGAGAATATAGCCGTCGACAAACGGATAAGATGTGGCCTTATCGATTTCTTCTCTGTTGATGGAAGAGGAGACGACAAAGATGCTGCATTGCTGGACGGAATCCCATTCACAGCATTTGTCCAGAAACTGCCAGCCGTTCATGATAGGCATATTGATATCCAATAAAATCAAGTCAGGAAGGGGGGCTTTTTCCAGATCCCTTTGGGAAAGGTCCTTAACTGCTTCTTCACCATTAAGAAAAAACCGGGCATCTACGGCAAACTCTGTTATTTCCATTAATTTTTTCATTCCGAAATTGTATAATGGGTCATCATCGATAATATAAACCAGCTTGATTTTTTGCATAAAAATTCCGTGATCGAATTTAAGTTTTTAAGTTTTTACTAAAAGTCTAATAAGTTTAATAAATTGAAATGTTGTTACAAAATATGTGATTTTAATCATCATAAACAAGAATATACCTGTAATTTATACCTAAGGGTAATAGGCAAAGGTTAGTGGAAAATAACAAGGGTCATGGTCGCTTTAATGTCTACAGACGCAGGATTAAAAAAGTGTATAAATAGTTTTTTTTGGTTAATATTACATTCCAAATATTATGTAAACCAATCAAAAAAGAACCGTTTATGAAAACATTTTTTATTTATAGTGTAAGCCTTTTGCTGTTGGCAGGATATGGATGCCAATCCCGCACGGCAAATCAGTCAACTGATCAACCCCAACCTGCAATGAAAGAAGTAAAGTCTGAAAAACCCCTATTAAGGCATGTAGTGCTTTTAAAATTCAAAGATGAGAGTTCCCTTGAGGACATCAAAAAAGTGGAAGAAGCTTTTATTGCTTTAAAAGACAAGATACCACAAATCAAAACGTTTGAATGGGGGACCAACAACAGCCCGGAAGGCCTAAACAAAGGGCTTACCCATTGCTTTCTGGTAAGTTTTGAAAGCGAAGAGGACAGGGAAATATATTTGCCTCATCCTGCCCACAAAGAATTTGTGGACGTGTTGAGCCCCCATCTGGATGATGTGACAGTAATCGATTATTGGCCGCAATAAATCTTCGGCAAAGCAATAAAAAAGGTCTTTCTGTAATCAGGAAGCCCTTTTTTATCTTTTATCATCGGTTTTATTGGATCAATTTATTTTCTCTCAGCTCTTTTTTGATGGCATCTACGTAATCGCTGGCAATGGAAGCGAGGTCTGTTGAATTATAAGTTCTGGATTGTGCACTCCAGACCAACTCCAAAGATTCGGCATCATAAAGATTGGTTTCAATAAAATATTTCTTATCGGTGGTATAATAGCCTGTATTCCAAGCTGTGCCGTACCAACGGTCAAAATATCCAGGAAACGTTCCATAGAAACCAAACCTGCCCATGGGGGCAAACATGGGAACAGGTCCTCCAGGCACCCATCTCTGCTCCTCTTCGGTATCCAGTAAGGTGACCGTCAGGATACCATCAGCTTTGCTGGATTGAATGATCTCCAATAACTGCTCTCTATTGGGTTTGCTTTCTTCCAAGAAGCCTGGCCTAAAGGTATTAAGGCTTTTGATGGCGCCGACGCCCCTGTTGGCCAGCCTGTTTTCATACTCGTTTTCAATGTTTTGTCTGACTTGAAGATCATCCATCAGGGAGGCAATGAAAAGGTTGCGGTAAGCAGGGGCCTCAGGTTCAGGCGCCTGCCACTGGGCTGTAATCACGGTACGCGTAGAACAACCAAGATAGGTCAGCATAAAGGCAATTCCGATTATAAAAAGGCTGCGTTTCATAGGTTTATTGGTTGATCTTGCATAGAATGCTACAAAACATGTTCCAACCCAGGAAATACAAAGACCTACTTTTCAAACTTATCCATGAAACAGTTGATCAAGGTCTCCGGGGTTTGGAAACTTTCCCAATCTTCTTCCAGCCTTATTCTTAACAAACATTCCAATTCGAAGATCAACCCATACACGAAAATTTTATCCATCCGCAACTGATCGCAAAAATCCAACCTTTTTCGGTTTCCGAAAAGAGAAATACCATAGCTATTGAAGAGCACGATGATATTTCTAAAAACTGTTACCTTATTCATTATATACCAGATTTATGATTCTATTTCCTTGATATCAAGCTATTGCCATCCACCACCCAGGGCCCGGTAAAGTTTTACAGTGCTTTGAAGCTGTGCTACTTTCAGGTTAATGTAGTCCAACTCCGACTCAAGTGACCTGGATTGGGCATTGATGACATCCAGATAGTCCGCATAGCCTACCTTGAACATGGTGCCCGCGTTATCTACCGATCTCCGTTGTACGATCACTTCATCGTTTTTTAGCTGTATTTCTTCTTCCAAGGTGCTGAAATCGTTGACCAAACCGAGGACTTCCAGATAGCTTTTCAGAACGGTCTGCTCATAATCTAAAAGGGCAATTTGTTGATTGGCTTTAGCCGATTCATAGGCTGCCCTGATTTGTCCCCTGTTAAAGAGCGGCGCTGTCAAACCCGCGCCAAGTTGGTAGGCGGTAGAAGCGGGATTGAGAAAAAGTTTGCTGAATTCAAAAGCGTTGAACCCGGCCATGCCAAATAGGCGGAATGAGGGGAAAAAAGCGGTCCTGGCTATGCCTACTTCAAGGTCATTGGCCCGCAGTTGGTTTTCTCCCTGCCGGATGTCAGGTCTCAGACGAAGCAGATCCGAAGGCAGTCCCACCTGTACCGCTTCAGGAATATCCACTTCTGATAGCGGGGGCCTTTCATAATTTTCAGGATAGGTGCCCAATAACCTGGAAAGGCTTAGGATCACGTTTTGTCTTTCCCGCCTTTTGCTCACCAATACGCCTTTTGAATTCAGCATCAGGCCTTCAAACTGGTCCAGAGAAAGTTGACTGTCCTTGCCGGTGGCTTTCAGGCTTTTTCCCAATTCATAAGCCTGTTCCTGGAAACTGATGTTGGATAAAAGGGTTTCTATTTCTTCGTCCAGCCCTATGAGGTGATAGTAATGGGTAGCTATTTCCGCGATAAGCCAGGTCTTGGTGTGGTTGGTCATTTCCACGGACGCCAGATACTGGGCTGTTGCCTGTTTTCGTCGCATATTGAGTCTGCCCCAGACGTCTATTTCCCAGCCAAACTCTGCTCCTAAAATAAAATCCCTGTAAGGGTCCGGTATTTTTTTATCCTCAGGAACCGTAGGGGATAAATTGGAGTCCGTGTTTCCCACGCCGTCCATGGTGTATTCTCCAAATCTTCTGGAGTAAACTCCGGCAATTCCGTTGATTTCGGGAAGCCTCCCCAGTCTAGCCCTTTTCAGGTCGGCTTGGGCTATCCGGATGTTTTGCAAGGTTTTCAAAACATCCTGGTTGTTTTCCAGCCCCGTTTCGATAAGGTTTTGTAAATGCGCATCTTTGAAAAACTCTTTCCAACCGGCCAGGGCCCAATTGGAGGAATCCTGGATTGTCTGTTCTGCTACAAGATAGTTATCGGGTATCTGAGTGGAAATGCCTTCCCTGACCTGCTGTGTTTTACAGGAGACAAAAAGGAGAATTAATGGGAAGAAAATATATATAAAAGACTTATAGGTATTCATATCGGTGTATACTTAACGGGCCGGAAATATCGGCCCGGAATTTTTTTAGAATCATGAATTTTTGTAACTGGGAACTAATTCTCCTCCTTTCTCATCACTTTCGGCTTCTTTTTTCAGGTAAGCGGAGATGGATTCAAAGACATAAAATAAGCCGGGGATAAGAACAATTCCCACCACGGTACCTATCAGCATGCCGCCAGCGGCCGCGGTGCCTATCGTCCGGTTTCCTATGGCCCCAGCACCACTTGCGAGGGCCAAGGGAATCAATCCGCTGATAAATGCGAAGGAGGTCATCAGGATAGGCCTTAGCCTTTCTACGGCTGCGTGAATGGCGGATTCCAATACCCCCATCCCCTTTCTGCGGGATTGGACGGCTATTTCGATGATCAGAATGGCGTTTTTGCCCAGTAACCCGATCAACATAATCAGAGAAACCTGGGCGTAAATGTTGTTTTCCAAACCCGTGATCTTCAAAAGCAGGAAAGAGCCAAAGATGCCGGCGGGCAATGACAGGATTACCGGCAGAGGCAACAAATAGCTCTCATACTGCGCTGAGAGAAGCAGGTAGACGAACACCAGACAGACAATAAAAATAAAGATGGCCTGGTTTCCGGAAGCAATCTGCTCCCGGGTCATGCCTGACCAATCAACGTCAAATCCCCGGGGTAGGGTAGCCAAAGCGGTTTCCTCCACCGCTTCAATCGCATCTCCGCTGGAATATCCCTCCGCAGCATCCCCATTGATCATGGCGGAGGTAAACATATTGTACCGCGTCAACTGTTCCGGCCCGTATACCCGTTCCAACGTGATAAAGTTGGAGTAAGGTACCATTTCACCCTGATTGTTCCTGGTATATAATTTAAGCAGGGACTCGGGGTTGGTCCGGTATTCAGGAGATGCCTGGATCATCACTTTATACATGAGACCGAAACGGATAAAATTTGAACTATAAAAGCTGCCTATATAACTTTGAAGCGTGGCCATGGATTCGTCCACGGAGACCCCAAGCTTGGCTGCTTTATCATGGTCTACCCTGAGTATATACTGGGGAAAGCTGGGGTCAAAATTGGTGAAGACTTCTTTTAACTCCGGACGGCTGTTCAATTCTTCGGTGAAATCTTTCACCGTTTGCGCCATAAGATCCAGTTCACCTCCCGTTCTGTCCTGAAGCCTGAGCTCAAAACCTGATGCATTGCCGAATCCCGGCACGGTGGGCGGCGAGAAAAACTGTATTTCTGCTCCTGTGATATGCGCCGTTCTTTCCCGGTATTTCTGTATCAGTTGATTGACGTTGGCGTCCCTGTCTTTCCAGCCGACGAGATTGATCATGCCCATGCCATAGGATGCACCGGCCGTTTCCGTCAATAAGCTGTATCCCGCCAAAGTAGAAATGGTCTCTACCTCGTCAAACGGTAAAATAGACGCTTGGATATCGTCCATGATCTGTTGGGTTCTTTCCACAGTGGATCCGGGGGGAGTAGTGACGTTCACATAGACCATCCCCTGGTCCTCAGTGGGGATAAAGCCCGAAGGCAGGATGGCGGAAACGCCGTACGTGAGCACAAAAGAAAGGATAAGAATGCCAAAAGTAATGTACCTTTTGCCGGCCGTAAATCCGATCAGCCGGGAATATTTTACGGAAAACGCGGCGTATTTTTCATTGAACTTGTTGAAAAACCGGGATAACAGGCCTTTTTTGTTTTCATGGTGCACCGGTTTGAGCAACAAGCTGCATAATGCAGGGGAAAGGGTAAGGGCGTTGATCCCAGAGATGACAATGGCAATCGCCAAGGTGAGGGAAAACTGCCTGTAAAAGATACCCACAGGTCCTTCCATAAAACCTACGGGAACAAAAACCGCTGACATCACCAGGGTTATGGCCACAATCGCTCCTCCAATTTCCTTCATGGCGGCGAAGGTTGCCTGTTTGGCATTCAGGCCTTCCTGGTGCATTTTTACATGGACCGCTTCCACCACAACAATGGCATTGTCCACCACGATGCCTATGGCCAGCACCATGGCAAAGAGGGTAAGCAGGTTAATGGAAAACCCGAAGAGTCCCATAAAGAAAAAAGTGCCTATAAGCGAAACCGGGACAGCAATAGCAGGGATCAAAGTGGACCTGAAATCCTGCAGGAAAATAAAAACAACGATGGACACCAGCAAGAAAGCTTCCACCAGGGTTTTGATTACCTCAGAAATGGAAGCGTCCAAAAAACGGGACACATCATAGGAGACGTTGTAGTGCATTCCCGGAGGGAAGGAGGATTCCTGCAATTCCGCCATTTTTGATTTGATGTTCTGGATAACCTCACGGGCGTTCGAGCCGGGCCTTTGCTTGATCATGATGGAGGAGGAAGGTCTTCCATCGGTGGTGGAAACCATGTTGTAATCCACCGAACCAAACTCCACTTCCGCTACATCTTTGATTTTCAATAATGAGCCATCCGGCAAAGCCTTTAAGGTGATGTTTTCATAATCCTCCGCCTGATTGAACTTGCCGGTGTACTTTAAAACATACTGAAGTGACTGGGGGTCCCGGTCAGAGCTTATCCCTGATTTTCCCGGAGCAGCTTCCACATTTTGACTACGGATGGCCCGGTTTACATCCTGAGGGGTGAGGTCGTAAGCCACAAGCCGGTCCGGGTTCAGCCAGATCCGCATGGAGTAATCCCGGGAGCCCATTATCTCCGCAAATCCCACGCCGTCAATGCGCTTGAGTTCCGGTAAGATATTGATATCGGCAAAGTTATAGACAAATTTCTCGTCCTGTGTGGTGTCCGCGGTCATCAGGTTAAGGTACAACAGCATGGAGTTCACTTCCTTTTCGGTCTGAACGCCAGCCCGGATCACCTCTTCGGGTAATTCATCCAGAACGGTAGCCACCCTGTTTTGCACGTTGACAGCGGCGAGATCCGGGTCGGTTCCTACTTTAAAAAATACCGTAATGAGAGAGATACCATCATTGGTATTTACAGAGGTCATATAGGTCATGTCCGGCACGCCGTTGATGGCCCTTTCTATAGGAGTGGCCACGGCTTTGGTGAGTACCTCGGCATTGGCCCCGGTATACCTGGCGGTAACGGTCACTGAAGGAGGGACAATCTCGGGAAACTGGGTAACAGGCAGCGTAAACAAGGACAACAACCCTATCAGGGTAATCAACACGGATATGACGGTCGAAAGGATTGGCCTTTTTATAAATAAATCTAGCATCTTTCTGGTCCTTTATACAGTGAATGAATTACAATGAAAGATTTAGGGACCGGTAAACCTCATCGGTGTCCTCGACTTTGGGATCCACATGGCTGCCGTCCTGAAGCAATTGGAGCCCCTCCAGCACCACCCGGTCTCCGCCATCGAAACCTTCGACCAGATAGAAAAGGCCATATCGTTTGATAGGCCGGAAGCTCCTTACATTGACGATATTGTTCTCATCCAACATATACACATAATTATAATCCTGGATTTCAAAAGTGGATTTCTGGGGAATCAGGTAGACATCCTCCATAGTGTTGGTCATTTGAACCTTGCCGCTGGCACCGTGTTTGATCAAACCGTCCGGATTGGGAAATCTTACCCGCAATGCAATCGAACCTGTGCCGGTTTCGAAATCGGCCTCCATGGTTTCAAGTTTGCCTTTGTGGGGATATTCCACCCCGTCGGAAAGGATCAGGGTGATCTCTTCCTCATCTTCCTGAAGGTTTTCCTCCAATTGCTGTTTTAAGGCTTCTTCATCCACCGCTGTATCAAGCTGACCCCGCATATATTGCAGGTATTCATTTTCCGTGATTTTGTAATAGGCAAAGATTTCACTGATGTCCGTGATATTGGTCAGTAAATCGCCGCTTTTCACAAGACTCCCGGTTTTATAAGGAATCCGATCGACGATGCCGTTAAAAGGAGCTCTGATGGTCGTGTAAGAAAGGCCGGTCTGTGCATGCTTTAACAAGGATTCTGCCTCTAAGATGGCAGATTCAGCCATGTCTTTCTTGGACTGGGCCAATTCAAGTTCTGAGGTGGAATATATATCTTTATCAACCAGTACCTGCAGTCTCTCCACTTCGAGTTGGGCAGACTTGGCTTCGGCACGGGCCTGCATCAATTTGGCTCTGGCGGAATTCACCAGCTCGGAATATTCTATCGAAGTTAGCTGAAACAATGGCTGGCCTTCTTTTACCTCTTCTCCCTCATCTACAAAAATCCGCTCCACAAAACCTTCTACCTTGGCCCGCACTTCTACAAACTGTACTGCTTGGATATCACAGACATAGGTTTGGGGGACTTCGATGTCTATCGGTTTTAAGGAAAATACCGGAACTTCCAGTTTTTTCTCGTTGGTGTTGTTTTTTCCACTTCCCTGGCTACAGGAGTTCAGCGTAATATTCAAGGAAATGATTATGGTAAAGAATAATACGTAAGAATAGTTTATCCTAAATGGTTTAAACCTTGACATGATAAAGCTCATATTTTTAACAATAAGTTAGTTGATGTATTTTAGGTAAAGGCTTATGCTGGGGTCAGCGCCTCAGACGGGACCACTTGACAGTAAGCGTCGATATAGAATGCCAGTGATTGTATAAAGCCTCCCGGTTTTCCATCTGGAAGAGAACAAGGATTGTTTCTCTATGAATGGCGCAAGATGATTAAAAAAATAGTTTTAAGGCGCGTTTTTGCAGACGACCACACGCGTCAATTTCGTCAGTAAGGGATGGAGGTGTATCTGTCTTCGCTTGTTGAGATTGGAGTCCGAAAATAGATTGCGGATACCTGAATCAAATACAATGGTAAAAAAAGGGATGGTTGCTTCCCTTTGTAAATTCAAAATGGTTGAATTGCTGCTCCGGCTCAGAGAAGTGGGAAAATCCACATAATCGTAATCGATCTCTGACAAATGGATGTCCGTATGGGGGATTTCATGTCCCGCATCATCACCATCGGCAATGCAGAGCACGACAAGAAATACAGCCAAAAAGTTGGTAAAGGCTCTTTTAAACAAAAGGGGTAATATTTTCTTTACCTGAATTTTCACGGTGCAATATTAAGGAATTATCCCAAGTTTTATAACGAAATCTTTTTAAATAACATTGTAGAAGCCCTCCTTAAAACCATCATAGCTATATGGGGCCGTCCGTTATATGACTTTACAATACATGTAAACCCAGACCTCATCTAAAAAATTCCCCTAAATATTTTCGGAATAGCGATAAAAAATCACCGCCGGTTGAAGCCTATTAACAAAATCCGGCACCTCTCTGGACGCCGGCATGCGTTGCCTCATAGTCGTAATTTGAACTTCGTCACTCATGAAGGGTAAAATCTGAGGTTGTATATGGTGAAGCGAATCACCCCGGATCAAGTGGGAAGGAATAGAAGGGGGGTAGTTAGTAAGCCCGATGAATAGGGTGAAATGCTGTCAAAATATTATTTTTTTCTTATTGCGATACCCAAATAATTGTAATAGAAATCAGGTATTTTGCTTTGTGGATCAGTTTTTTGTTTTTTTAATGTGGGCGGGTGATATTTGGCTTTTGATATGACCATAAATTAAAAGATTGCCATAAATTTCAATAAATAAGGGAAGGATTCATGGGGGTGTTAGGTAGAGAATTTAAAGTTGATCTATGCATTTTTTGATAACACGACCGGGTTGGGGTAGATGTGATGAGACGTTTTGACTTTATACGGGGTACAGAAATTTTATATGGGATAAAATGGCACTTTTTAGGTAAAAAGCTGTTGCTTCTGCCTGCTTTCTTTTTTATTTTCTCAGAGACATCCGCGCAGAATCCAGCGCTGGAATTCGCCTCGGGAGACGGCAACCCCACGGGAAACGGACCTGTTACCTCTGCTACCATCAGGTTCAGAACAAATAAGGATAATCCGACAGGAAACATTTTTGCGACTCAGTCCCCTTCCGTCACGGCGACCTTTACACTTTTGAACCAGCAATATATGAATCATCCTCAAAATACCAATAGGAACTCGAGTGATCCCAACAACCCTTCAAGTGTCATTGGATGGAGATTTTGGGGTTCAGGAGGTTCAGGATCGACCGCTCCCATTTTTCCTGCCATTAATTTTCTAAGCGACCCTTCAAATAGCCATTTTACCTCGCTTCCTTCAGATAATTTTGGAACTGGAATAGATGTAACGGCCAATAGAAGCGTTTTACTCGCAAATGGTGTGTATGTTTTAAATGGGAAGCTCTTCAGTGGCAAGCACCATATGCACGATTTGAGGGTGGATTTTAGCACACCTGTTTCAAATCCCGTAGTGCATATCTCCGGTTTGGGGGCTACATTTTCTGGAACGGGATGTACCGCCGAATTAGAACTTTTAACACCGGACCTGACCTTGTCAAAACTCTCAGGTACATCAACTTTTTACATAAGTGGAAATGACATTCTGAATACCGCATTGGAGCCCAGGGCTTCAGGAGCGGGTGTGGCGCATGGATCGGTCCTGATAGAGGGAGAAGAAATTACATCCTTATTATTTAGGGTTTACGTGAGGGGTCAATCCAGTACGGATGGAACCGATTGGGGTACTCAAGCAACTGAAGATCAATGGACGATGGGTTTCAGTACTGCGTTAGCTGATCTTGAGGTCACCAAGACAGTTGATGATCCAACCCCAGAAATGGGGGGGAATGTCGTATTCACCATTGAAGCCAGGAATAACGGTCCCAGCAATTCCGGTGAGGTAATCGTCGAAGAATATTTGCCTGAGGGGTATTCATATATAAACCACTCCGCTTCCGCAGGAACCTACGAGCCACTGCTGGGAATATGGGATGTAGGTGATTTGAACTATGGGGTTACCCAGACGCTGACCCTCACCGCAAAAGTCACCACAGCAGGAGATTATATCAACAGTGTCCGTATATCCGGGGCCATAGCGGACCCCATTGATGAAAACAACACAGATTCCGAAGAAACGGAACCCCGTGTAAAACTGCCTGTTGTATGGCTCTATCAGCAGGCGGATCAAAAGAAAGAAGGGAATTTGATTAAATGGGGTACGGCCCAGGAAAAAAATAATGAAAAATTCGTTGTATACAGATCGACCGATGGCGGTCATACATGGCATGCCATCGGAAGTGTAAATGCGGTGGGTCAAAGCAGCACGCAGGTGGATTATGAGTTTCTGGACACGACCGCCAATGCCTACGCCGAAGTGTATTATCGCATCAAGCAGGTGGATTTGGACGGCAGCTTTGATTACAGTGGGGTGATCCGGCTCAAAACGGACCAAACCTCATGGGAACCTGGTTTAAAACTATACCCAAATCCCTATAGCTCAGGTGAACTCATGCTGACAATACCCCACCACTTGAAAGACAAAAAAGTGGACTTGAGTCTGATCGATGCATGGGGCCGTTCCATATCCAGAACCTTTGGCGTGATGGGTAGCATCGCCCCGGAATTTTTAGAAAACGCAAAAAATCAACCACCCGGTTTGTATATCATCAGCTGCAATACCGGCATTGAAGTATACAACGTAAAATTACTGGTAAATTAAACGAAATTTATTCAGCGGAGAGTGGACGCGGCTCATAAACCATCAATCCCGAGAAACTTTTCATGCGCAATTGTCTGGATTCTAAATTTTTACATTCAGAGACACATTGAATCCCCTGCCATCTGAAGGCCAAATCCCCGGTCCCGGGTACATCTGGGGCCTTTTGGTAAAGTACTGTTTATCAAAAATATTGTTGATACCCGCCCGGAATAAAAACCTTTGCAAAAAAGGAAAAGCCATGTTCAAATCCCAAATATGGTAGGAAGGCACTAACCCAACAGCACCGGATTCCAGCGGACGTATTGTATTCACTGCATCTGCAAAAGTTTCCGATACAAACTGATGCTGCAAGATGAATTTCATAGCGTTGAAGACATATGTCACACCATTTCGGCTTATCCATTTTGGTACGGATTCCACCACATTGCCTGAAATATCCACGTTGTTTTCCCCATTAGAGACTGTACCGTCAAGATATCGGCTGTCCATATAGGATGAGGAGGTAAAAAAAGACATAGAAGACTGACCGTGATTCCAAACTTTCCAATCTAAATACAATTCCACCCCATCGGTTCTGCTGTTTCCGACATTGCTTCTGGCGATTAGGGTCTGCCCGTCTTCGTTGATCAGAATATTGCCTATGCGCTTGCCAATGTAGGTGCTAAAGAGCGTGGCATTGTATTTTAGCCTATCGCCAATGACGTTTTCCCATCCCAGCTCGGCATTGTATCCAAAGGAGTGTTCCAAATCACTGCTGACGGCCGCCAGGGGATTTCCCGGAATCAAATCCTGGAAAAGGACAGGACGGATGGCTTGGGAAATACCACCGTAAATTTTGGAAGAACTGTTGATGAAATAGGCTGCATGGGCCCCCAAAGTGAAAAACCGATAGGGAATGATCCGGGGGACGCTTTCTGCTTCCAGATAGTCGATTCGTCCGCTCATGGCAGACTGGCCGTATTCGTAACGGATTCCCGGAGAGAAGCTGAGTTTTTTTGCGAGATTGAACTGGTTTTCCAAGGCAAAAGCCAGACTTTCGGAATGGAGGACAATATTCCTTGTGAAGTCACGCATCACGGTAAGATCAAAATCCGAACCCATGGTCCCCAGGCCCCGTTGTCTCCGGTCAAATTTGTTATTGAAATATCTTAAGGAGGCCGTCAGATAGTTTTTTGTTTTTCTCCATCGGTATTCATGGAGCATTCTTGCCTCGGCAGTTCGGCTATGGTAATTGTCAATGTCCACGTTTCTTGGAGCAAATTCATGGGTGTCTGGCTGGATTATATCCGGCACATCTGCGAAAGCATCAAATGTCACGGAACTCCGGTTGCCAAATACTCCTGAAGCGACCCACTCCAGCATGGTGTTGGGGCTGATTTTCCAGCCCAAGTGTATTGAGGGTATATAGATTTCAGGTGCGAAAAAATTCCGTCTCCGGGTGGCCTGACGGGGATTTTCCATGAACTGTTCATCTGTGAGGGGACCGGGAATCCTGTACAGGTAACGGCTGCGGGACAAAGAGGCTTCCAGGCTAAGGTTTTCAGAAAAATCATAGGTTAACCCCATGTATTGTGCGTCCGCATCGGAACGGGCGATTTGTCGATAACCTTCGGATAAACGCTTATGGTAATAGGCATGGTAGGTCAGTTTACCGACCTTTCCACCAATGGCATTATAAGAGGAAAAAAGCCCGAAGGAACCCGCTGTGGTCATGTTTTCATAGCTGAATTGTTTCGTTGTATCGGGTTTTTTGAGTATGTAATTTACCATTCCTCCGAACTGTTGCCCGTATTGCAGGGCGGCGGTACCTCTCAGCAGTTCAATACGTTCCACCGCTTCCATGGGCATGGAATAGTGGCTGGCCGGATACCCATACAGGTCCGTATTGATGATCGTGCCGTTTTGGCGGACATTGAACTCCCAACTCCGGTGTGCATCCAATCCCCTAACCGAAAAATTCACCTGATTGCCGCTGCCGTCCATATCATAGACAAAACCGCTTGGAATTTTAGCAAAAATCTGTCTGCCCGTCTTTTCGGTGATGTTTCCCGCCAAGGAGTCAACATCCAAAACTTCGGATTTTCTTCCCCCTATGATAAAGGTTTTATAAACATTGGGCAGGGGAGTAACGACTTCTTTGTCCTTGATCCCCCTGAAGTCTATGGGGGGTAGGTCATAGATTCGGAGTGTGTCGGATTGGGAAAAGGCGGGGCAAAGGGAGTATACTGTAGCCACTAACACAACCAACCATTTCATCATGTTTTTGGGTTATTTACCAAAATAACACATAACAATAATAATCTGCAAAGATAAGGATTTAAACCTGGTCATTTACGGGTGGTGAAATTTGACGTTGTGTAACTTGAAATGAATTCCGACACTCTGTCTTTTTTCAAACAACAGAAAAAAAGCCCGGCGAGATCGGGCCATAAGGCATGATTATTGAACTATAATTATATAATAATTATACAAAATTTATGTATAACGAAGAATATATTTAATTATGGCTATTAATTTTGATAAATTCGCTCAGGAAGGAAACGCATACCTTAAGCAACTGGCCCAGGAACTCGGGCATCCGGAGGAAATAGGACAGACCTCCATTTTGCTGAGGGCGGTGCTTCACACCTTGCGGGACCGGATCACCGTCAGTGAATCCATGCATGTCCTCTCACAATTGCCGATGTTTTTGAAAGGCATCTATGTTGAAGGCTGGGAGCACCGGGAGAAACCATTAAAAATAAACAGCTTGGAGGAATTCAAAGACGCTGTCAAGCAGGAACAGGCCAAACATGGGGAACGGGACTTTAACTGGGAACAGTCCACGGACAAACTCATCACCATGATCCTGGACTCTTTAAACAAACGCTATCTGACCGAAGGTCAGCTAAAACATATAACAGGTCAAATGCCGTCGGAAATAAGGGAGCTGTTTCCTTTAGAGACGGGGAACAACAGATAGATGGCATTAAGTTTTATAGTACCCACTATCTGGATGATATCTCTGCCGTCCGATATCCTTGATCAGTGCCCATGTCTTGGGGATATGGGGTCGAACTTTAAGGATTTGCTATCCTCTTAAGGGTTAGCTCTCCGTTGACCCCTGTCCAATGTAAGGGAAACCCTGTCCATGTATTTTTTGAAAGTATCCCGCGCCGTCAAGCTGTATCATTTTTTACTGATACAGTGACAGCCAAAATACGCCCTTTCTTTCCCGTCACATTCCTGGATTTACGCGTAATCACAAAGAGTTTCGTCCAAAAGGGATAAAACCAACACTTGATTTGTATCTTTAGCAGTGAAATCAGTAAGTATGTCATCATTGGATATCTCAGGCCGGAGACCGGCAATTGGAGACAGACGCCGGCTTGACGGAGAGTGTTTCGGCAACGGTGAAATCGAGGAGCAGCGGTATTGACGACTCTGGTAAGGGATGCGTACTTTTCGGGGTTGATCCATAAAAATTCAGGAAGGGAAAATGTTGAAAACAATGAATTATCGGAAGATGCTATCTGTAATTGTATTAACTGGCATCCACTTTACCCTGGTGTTTTCGCAAAGCAGGGAAAGCGCTGTGAGGGAGGATATACCTTTGGATTCAATCCGTCTGAGCGATCCTTTTATCCTGGCAGACAAGAATACCGGGATGTATTACATGACAGGTACGGGAGGTATGCTGTGGAAAAGCAAGGACCTGAAAAAATGGTCAGGGCCGTTTCACCTGGCAAAGACCGATTCTAAATCCTGGATGGGTGAAAGCCCCATGATCTGGGCAGCAGAATTGCATCATTATAAAGCCAAATACTACTATTTTGCCACCTTCACCAACAGAGATATAAAGATCGACACGGTGAAAGGGAATGTTATCGAGCGCCGTGCCTGTCATGTGTTGGTCAGCGACAAACCCGAAGGGCCTTACGTTCCTATGGGAGATCCTGAGTACCTGCCCGCCAACAAACCGACTTTGGACGGGACCTTTTGGGTGGATGACGATGGGAAGCCCTATATGGTTTATTGTTATGAATGGCTGCAAAACTGGAACGGTACGATTGAAAAAATTGAACTGAAACCTGATCTGAGTGGCACAATTGGCGAAAGCAAATTGCTTTTTCGGGCAAGTGATTCCCCCTGGAGTAGGGAACGGGACGAAAAGGGAAACATCGTTCCCAACAAAGTAACCGATGGTCCATGGCTGTTCAGGACTCAAACCGGGAAGTTGGGTATGCTTTGGACCAGTTGGGTATTCAGCGATTATACCCAGGGCGTGGCCTATTCCGCCAGCGGCACCTTAGACGGACCCTGGATACATGAAGAGGAACCGGTTACGCCTGCAAACTATGGGCATGGAATGATGTTCAAAACATTCGACGGCAAACATCTGATGGTCGTACATAGTCACAGCGTGGGTGAAAATGGCCGCTACATTCGGGTTCCCACGTTGTTTGAAGTAGATGATTCGGGGGATAAATTGGTACTGGGAAGCCGATTTTGAAAAATCCGTTCATAGAAAAGGCGGCTGGAGGGAAAAATAGATCCTTTTGGTACGTAAATTGATCCCTGTTTAATGAACAGTAAAATATAATATATAGCCCGCGTCAAACTGCAATGTCAAAATTCATAAAAACGTATTTTGGTGTTTTCCTGGCCGTTTTAGTGGCCTTGCAGGGAATTGTTGTGCAGTCGAATTGGGGCGTGAAGCATGCTGACAAAATAACAGAAGGTGACAATGTTGCCGTTGCGGTCAGTTTCCTCGATGATCATTCCAAAAAATTCCCGGTAATTTTTGAAGGGGAGCGTTTGATATTTCCTTCACCAAAAAACCATACTCCATGGGGGGACTTATTTCCGTTTTCCGTTTCAAATTATTTAACACATTTTGAAAATGAAACCAAAAAGCAAATCTCATTGCATCACCATGTGGATTTGTTTTTTGGAATCCGGGAGTTAAAATTCCCCAGTCATTTTTTCTGGTAAACATTTTTAGCCACATCCCTCTTTCAAAGAGGATATAATTTCCGACAGCCGTTGTCGGGAAACCACTATTTATCACATTCAATCACCATCCGGTTATGGGTGATCGACCATGCCGGATACTTCTCATAACCCAATATGTTCGATATAGATATAATTTCATTGTCTATCGCAGTGATCCTGATTGCCGCATTTATCCTTCCCCTATACCTGCACATCAGCAAAGCGAAAAAAAGAGAGACCCGGGCCACTAAGTTATTAGAGGATTTTGCAAAAAGTCAGGGGTTGGAAATCCAGGTAAAAGACCTGTGGAGGAGCAGATATTTCGTCGGCCTGGACCGAAATAAAGCCAAACTGCTATATTCAGATGATATCGCCCTGTCTTCCCCGGTACTCATCGATTTGTATACAATTAGCCGGGTGAAGATCGGAGAAGTCTCCCACAAAGTGGTGAACCAAGTGGAATCAAGAAAAGTCATTGATAGGTTGGATCTGATCTTGTTGGACAAAAACGGAGACACCGCCAATGTCCTGGAATTTTATGATGGCAACAGGTTCTCCGATCTTAACGGAGAAACCATACTCATCAAAAAATGGGAAACCTATTTGGAGGATATAACCCGTAAAATTTTAAAAGATCAATTGGTGTTATGAAACCTGCGACAATGATTTTTAAAGAGGAAATCGTAAATATCCGATTTCCCAAGGAAGAAGTGCTGGCAAATCCCAGCGACATCAGACAGAGGGATAAAGCGTTTGAAAGGGCCTTGGCCCTGGGCAACCTTGAACACGGCAAAGTAAGGATAGGCTTTATGGATGTTGATCACAGGATATATGAAGTGGAAACCACAGTCTGGGCCGTAACAGAGGAAGCCCTTTGTTTGAAAGGAAGTCTGCAAATCCCTAAACAGGCGGTTTTATACATCGATTAATGATCATGAGAAGGAAGCCTGGTACGGGCTTCCTTCTTTAAAACAGCGGTTGTATAACGCTGGTGGATGGGTTTCACATCAGTTTTAGAAAAGGAAAGGTTTAGGCCCATAATTCTATACAAACAAGGTCGGGAGCCCACGTCCTGACCTCTAATAGACGCTGATGATTTGATGGTTTTTGTTGGCATACCTACTAATCAATTGATAAAAAACACCAGTCCAAGACGAAATACTGCCTGCCCGCCTTTTTGAGCCTGATACTTGATCTCAGGGTTGAAAGCAAGTCTGTCCGCAAACATTAATACACCTCCGGCACCGAGATTTGCCCCTTGGCTGCTGGCGGTAACCCTATCTCCGCCAATGGTTTCCCCACTCACCCAGTTGTTCGTAAAACCTGCCATCCCATACCACTGTAAAACGCCTTCGGTAAGGTAATACCGAAAATCCACATTCAGGGTACTTGCGTTACCAATGTCCGGAAAATAAATGGTAAAGTTAGGTACAGCAGATATCCTGTTGGCCAGAAAATATTCGGCTCCCAGGTTTATCCCAAAAAGTTCAGATCTGAAACCAAAATCACCACCTGCCTGGAGGCGGGCATTTCCTTTCTCCTGTGCCTGTGCCACCGCCACGGTCAGCACAAAACAACCAATCAACAATAGTTTTTTCATGTGTATAGTGTTTGAACTAAGTCGTCATACAAAAACCAATCCAAAACCAAATGACACTTCCCGTAATAAGACCATCAGTCCTGTCGCAAGGACCAGCCATCCGAAAGCGGTGCGAAGCTGATCGTTGGCCAGCTTCTGCGTAAAATAGCCGGCAATAAAAATGCCCGAAACCGCCAGGCCGGTGATCACCAGCAAGAAAGGCCAGTCGATGGAACGGTTGAATACATCTCCTGTAAACCCCGCAAAGCTGTTGACCGAAATGATCAGCAGGGTAGTTCCCACTACCGTTTTGAAGGGAAGACCGGTTAGATACAGCAGTACCGGTATGATGATAAAACCTCCGCCTGCACCTACCAACCCCGTCAAAAATCCCGTTACAATACCGGCCACAACCATGTATAGCGTGGAGGTCTGATTCTTTTTGCGCATCATTTGGGTATGGGGTGCGATCATGGCCATGGAGACGAGGATCATCAGTACAGCAAACATGATCAGGATCACCGTCCTTTTGGTACAGCTAAAATTGTCTGTGCGCAATACGACTTCAGGAATGGACGGAATAATCCGGTTTCTGGTGACAAAAATCGTGGCCAGGGAGGGAATTCCAAAGACCATTCCCGTGCGGATGTGAATCATCCTGGTCCCGTATTTCAGGACACTTCCCACCAAACTGGCTGTTCCGACAATAAATAAGGAGTAGGCAGTGGCGGTAACGATATCCAATGAAAATAGGTATACCAATATGGGAACCGAAAGAATTGACCCGCCACCACCCAGGGTTCCCAGCAATAAACCGACAAAAAAGAGTGCTATATATCCTGCTGTTTCCACTTATTGATAAACTGCTTTTATAGGACCAAAAGGGCCATATTTATGCTGCTCTTCTAAAAACCCGTCAGCATAGGGGCCAAATGGATGATCAAAGGGTTTTTTGGAGATATCCGGCCAGTCTCCCGAAAGATCCTTTTCCGGTCTTGCCATGGAATTGACATATGCAGCCACATCCCAGGCCTCTTCGTCTGAGAGAAAAGGGTTTTCGAAAGTGACCCCATAAGGCATATTGTATTTGACATAGGAAGCAAACATTGAAATACGGTACAAACCAGCCCCGGTATTGTAACTGTCCTCCCCAAAAAGCGGGGGATATAACCATTCCAAGCCGTTTTTTGCAAGCTCGCCTTCTCCGTTTTCACCATGGCACCGGGCACAGAATTTTATATATACCTCGTTTCCCCTGATCGGATCGGCTGGACGGTCAAGAAGTTGAAGCGGGATCAGCCCAAGGCCGTTAAAGGATTCCTCAAGTCCTACATCTTTTCCTACCCATTTCAGGTAAGCCACCATCGCCTTCATTTCCCGGCTGTTTTCGTCCAGTTTTTGTCCGTTGAGGCTTCGTTCTATGCAATCATTGACCCTTTTTTCAAACCCTTCCACGGTTCCAGACCGGTTACGGAATTGGGGATAAACAGCGGCTACCCTGCCGTAATTATTCCCGAACGGGACCGTCCCCGCTTTGAGGTGACAGTTTTGGCAATTCATTCCGTTGCTGATATTGGCCACTTTTCCTTTTGGTCCTAGAAACATGGAGGTATGGCTGATCAAATCCCTGCCATAACGGATAAGATCGCCCCTTGGCGTCGAAGGTATGGAAGCGGTGTCCGGGGCCTGCCACAGCTGGGTACCCGAGCCTGAAACCGGGGGCTTAGAATCCTGAAAGGAAGTGGGTTCTTTATGCACCGGGTTTTCCCTGAAACCGGTTTCAAGCCACTTTATTTTAGTCCCGGTGAGGTGCAAAACGATTGAAGTGAATGCACAAAGGATCAATACCCAGATCAACCGGATCAGCCGGTTGATCGAACGAACAAGTACTTCCTCTGTAATCATTTATGCGCTTCCTTGATATATCCCCAACCTTCCCCTTGCTTGATGACAATTTCAAGAATCCCGTCCGGAACAGTACTGACCCCTGGTATCAACTGGGATTTCTCTGTTTCATACCTTTTCATGGTGCCTTCACATACCACAAAAGAAACCCGTTCATGACCTTCGAATTCCAAAATGTCCCCTGCCACGCTGGAGTGCTCCTGAAGAACCATGGGCAGAGCCCCTCCATAGACGACCACTTCGAATTCAGCGTCAGCATAAGTTTCGGCCATAAACTTCACATGACGCAGGGTAGCGGCATGGGTGGCGGCATCACCGCTGGTAACATCAAATACCACCTTTACCGGATCGGTCTGAGCCCATGTGCTGATTGCCAGCAGCAGGATAGGAGCGATGGCTACATACTTTTTCATTTTCTGTTTGTTTATTTTAACCATAGAATGCCGCATCCGGGAATTACGGGTGTTTTTAATTCCCGGATTCCTCCCGTTGAGAGGCCCCTGCATGATTGTATCTGCACCCTTCTATCCGGCAAAAATATACGCGCAGTTGTGTTCCTGAGCCCGGCCCAGTGCCCATACGCCTGATGGCACCACCTGAATATTCGGTAATAATCCGGCTACCCACTCTTTTTTCAGGGCTGCTGCATCTTTGCCCATTCCCTCTGCTAAGGCAGCGGAATAAACCGTCAGTGCCGCATCGCATACGCAGAACATCACTCCGCTTTCCTGTAGTTGGTCAATGCCTATAGCTACTTCCCCAAATCCGGGTATCTGAAAATCACCTGGCTTTGGTTTCCAAAAAGGATTGCGTGTCGCCGGCTCTCCGGTGTGCGGATCGGGAGCATGAAAGACCTCGCCCAGATTGTATTTTTCCCACAACCCGCTTTCCATGGCGTAAGGAATGGCATCATGACGAAGTACAACCACCACACTGCAGTCCTTTTCCGGCGTGCCTGTGGCCTCGTTGGTCAACAGGAATACCCTTGGCCAGGCAAAAGGAAGGATATCATGAGGTTGCGTGGCATCATATACGACACGGCGCTTCCCTTTGATCTGTTTGAACCATTCATCGGCCTCGTTCACATTTACCGGTTTTACACCGGATGCTGGATGGGCCATCAAGGGTGAAACCACACCTGCCAACCCGGACAACCCGGCCGTTACGGCCATTGTTCCAATAAAAGTTCTTCTCGAATTTTTGACGTCATTTGCTTTCATAATCAGTTGTTTTTAAGCTTGTGTATTGGATTCAAAATTGCCCCGTAATTCCTTTCGGGACAATTCCCGGATTTCACAAAAGATATCCCCGATAATGGGGATAAAGCTGTATGGAAGCCCATGGATAGCGTAGGTCGCGCCGGATTTGGTTATCGAGAGACTGAATCAGCAGGTTAAATAAATCTATTGTTGCTATTTTTGCCATATTGTTGCATATTGGCGGATGTATAAACCCACTCTGTATGCGAATGCACCCGGCTTATTTCTTTTTGTTTTCTGTATCGTGGCTGGTTTATGGCAATACCCTGGCGCAGGATACCATCGAAAATCCTGTGGAATTTGACCATATGTACACGGTGATTCCTGAAGAAACTTACCAGAGGATTATCAACCACCCGATTATGCGGGAGGTTTTCTGCAATATGGACAGAGGAAGGCCGGATTTTTCTCCCATCACGCCGGAAAAGAAGGAAGCGTATTTCAGGTTCAACAACCATTACTTTGAACTGCTGAGTTCAGCTAACAAGTGGCAGGAACCCGTCAATCAGATTGGGATAGGATGGGTCACCGCGACGGACGATGCCCATCGGGAAGTGTATAATTCCCTGCAAAGATACGGAGACAATCTCCATATGGAAAATGAACTGGACAATGAGGGCCGTCCACAACACCACACCATATATGTGCACCGTCAAAACACGTCAAAACGATCTTTATTAAATTATTGGATATATGCCTATTCAAGGGATTTTTTGGAAAATCTATACGGCAAACAACCTGAACCGTTTGATTTTACAGGCAAGGCATACTGGAAATCCTCCTATAACCCGGCGAAACTTGCCAGCCATCTCGTAGAAATAGGTGTTGGTCTGAATTCTGAAGAAGCAAGCGTAATGACGGATTGGCTCTCGGCACTTGGGTTTTCTCTTGAGCGAAAAGAGGACGGCTATCTCGCTTCGTCTCCCGACATCACTTTCAGCATCTCCGTAGATGACCAAACCGGAGCTAACCTTCTGATCTATTTGCGGGTGACGCTGAACAAGGAATGTTTCCTTGATCCGGTTTATTTTTCGGACGATTGTTTTATAGAGTTTTTAGGAAAGGAAGCTTACTGGTGGTTTAGGGCAAAAAAATGAACGGCTACAGATGGCACATCATATTCAGCATAAATTGCTGTTGTCGTAAGGTTATTTTACTTTTTAGCCTACCACGCTGTCGCCCTTCCTTATTCTACGTTTGCTAAGATAAAATCGACTATCGGCTTTGGATCTGCCAAACCGTGTGGATGATGACCAATTCCTTTTTTTATAATTATTTGAATCACGCCCCCTGCTTCTTTAAATGATTTTTCCAGTTTATAGGTATTTTCATCTATCGGAACAGTCGTATCAAGGTCTCCGCAAACATGTAAAACCGGGATCTTAGCCTCAGCAAGTTTGGTGCAATTATAAATTGGAATGCCTTCAAAGTCATTTACAGTCAAGGCGGTCAATCCATAAGCTTTTAGACATTTTTCCCAATCCCGTTTTGAACCTTTCCCTTTCCCTAAGCCGCCGGGCCAACTTTTAATGTCACAAACCGGTGCATCTCCATATATACAAAAGACTTTGTCGGTATTTTCTGATGCCCAATTGTACGCATCTAAGCCTCCCCTACTTATTCCCTCCAAGACCGTTTTGCTATTTAATCCGAAATTCTTGATAAGGAAACCATAAAATGCATTAAATCTGTCTACCGCTATTTTGTTTCCATATAGGTCAATGACATCTATGTATACGAGATGAAATCCTCTGTTTAACAATGCCGTATCAACTTGCGGTTCAAGATCCCAAAACTGCGTCCTCCATATCCAGTTTTTTTCTTCATTTGGCTGATGGGGAAAAACTATTTTCGCATCAACGCCATTGAATTTAAACGCTATAAGCTCGAATCCGTGCCATTTGTCCGGGAAAGGATTAGGAGTAGCAGTAAAATGGTGCCATCCATGTCTTTCATATTTAAGCATGATTTTTCTAATCCCGTATCCCGCCAATACGATGTTGAAAATCAACGAAGCCATCAGTAAAAATTTCAGCTTTTTTTTGTATAATCCACTCATATGCATTTTTTCTAAAAAGTGCCAGTTGGTACGTTGCCGTCCCCCGGCTACCATGAGTTCCGGTACTGGACGGGTCTACCCTAGCAAAACCAAAAGCAATCGTTCTTCGCGCGCTATGGTTTTGATAAGCTCAAAATCAACCTACTTCCATTTCTTGGAATGTTTATCCCATCTAAAGTGGACTGAAACCATCCGGTCTTTATCTAAAGATTATCAAACCCCTTATCTCTAAAAAAGAGCAAGACGATTTTAGAGAACATATACTACCCAAGCCCCGGTTAATAGAGGAAACTTATAAAATTAAGAAATATATCATATTTTAAAAATAAGCTGTTTTCGGTATTTTTTTTAATTCAAAAGAATAAATACATTATTTAATATTGTAATATTTCTATGCGTGAAGCCAACGTATTAAACGGTTAAATTAAAAAATTTCTTTACCCCAATTTTACCCTTTTAGCAAAACAGGCCGGTTTTTCAAAAAAAATCAAAAAAACATTTCCCAGCCACTCCGGGCCTATTAGATGTTTTGTCTTATTGTTCCTCCTTTTTCACAAACCAACTGGCCACAAATGCTGTAAAGGTGCCAAAGAGCCCCACCCCCGTCGTCATCAGGGCCACGGCGATAATACGGCCCGGATTCCTGCCGTCAGGGTTTAAATACGGCAAACTGCATATCCACACATTCATTTGGCCCGTTGCCCGCGCCGAAGGAGGTTTCAGGTGTACAACCGCCCGCATAGGTTTCCAGCTGGAGATTTCCGAGTTCAGGCAGCATTTCGCCATGTCTGCGTATCACCAGATGCACTTCCGCACCCATGGGATTCTCAAGTCCTTTTCGACATACGCCAAAATCATCAAATGGCGGCTGGCAGCCCGTGGCGTCCTCCAGATCCAGGGTAGCCATAAACTGAGACCTTCCTTCCCCATCAGAAAGCTGTCCATCAGCAAAAAGCACACTTCCTCCGATCACTTCATCAAAGAGGTCATCCTGACCGCAGTCAGTCGTGCCCGTAATGCCGTTCTGGCAAGGTTCAGGGTTATTAAAAACCATCCATGAAATGGTATAGGTTTGGTTTGGCCATAAGTCGCGCGCGTCCAGCGTCATGGTAAGACGGGTCGGAGTCCGTTTTAGGAAGGCCCCTCCCCCGGAAAGGGGCAGGCCATCCGCAAAACGAAAGAGGTTTGACTGTTGTTCTATTTCGATAGGGTGTTGTCCGTCGTCATTGGAACTGCAGGCTGTAGTGATCACCATAAACACGCATAGGGTAGCGAGTAAATTTCCGATGTGAGTGCCTGATTGAATGTAAACTTTCTGTTTCATTTTCCGGGGTTTATATTGTTAGGTATTTGTTTCATGCGGTACTAAGCCGGGTTTTGCCAGGGCTTCGAGACAAAATGCGGGCGGTCCGTGGCGATCTGCCTGTTGGGCGTTTTGCCGAGTATGGGCTCCCTGCCCTGCCGCTTCGATCCGTTGTTTCCCAGTTTGGGGGCATTTTTAAGCTACTCCAAAATGAATATCTCCCTGTAGCCGCTTTCGATGTAATCCAGGTAATCCTTGAATATCTCTTTCATCTCCGGCGAAGAGGTATAACTTCTTGCATCGGCGGCTTCCTGATCAAGGGATTCTACCTCATTTTCTACCACCACTGTCCAGAAATCCGCCGATATATCAGTCATGATTCTTAAATTTTTGATGTTGGGATCTACCTCCCCGGCTTGCTTAAAAACCTTGACGAGATCTTTGGCTTTCCCTGGTTTTGCTTGGAATACATTTCGGATTACATACATGTTTTTTTTATTTTGGTTAGAAATTAAGTTTTCGTTTCCTTGTTTATCATGATCGTTTCCGTTGTTTTCTGCCGGCCTCAACGCAAGCGTACAGAAGATTACAATGATTAAAACTATATATTTCATATGATTATAATTTTTTCTCATTAGGCCATATGGAATCTCGCCTGCTTCCCCCCCGAGCTATCGGGGCTATCGGGGCATCCCTCTGTGTGACAATCTCGTCATGCTCGATTTCATGGGTCTGTTGTTTTGCTGTATGGCTTGAACCTGTTGATGCCGGATTTATTGCCGGTCAAATGTTTCAGGCAAAGGTATCCTATCGGCATGCTGCGGCCAATCCCCAAATTCCGCAATGACCATCCCCAAAACTGGGGGTGTCGCAATAGATTACGATAAGTTTTGGAGTTGTTCCATAAACAATTTATTTTTATCTCTTATTATCAGCCAGTTAACTTCCAAAAAACATGTGTGGCTCAAAAACCGTAATGGCCTACTTGGGGACATGGAGATGGTTGGTTCTCCGCACTTTTGTGATGGTATCTTGGATAATTGATGTTTCCGCAGCAGCGCAGGCCCCTGCGTTGTATTTTGAAAAGATTACTGTAGAAAATGGTTTGTCACACAACAAGGTAAATTGTATTATGCAGGACCATCGTGGCTTTATTTGGATAGGCACCGATGATGGGCTTAACCGTTTTGATGGACGGTCTTTCGAAATTTTCCGCCATGAAGCGGGTAATCCGCAAAGCATTTCGGGAAACAGGATATCCGACATGCTGGAAGATGAAAACGGGATAATCTGGATTTCTACATTGGATGGGGGTATTGCCAGGTATGATTACCGAAGTCCTGCCGAAAGCCAGTTCAGGCAGTATAAACATACTTCTGAGGATACAACGTTAATTCCGACGAACAGTGTAAATGCGTTGTTACTGGACAGTTATGGAAACCTCTGGATTGCTACCAATGGGTTTTCGGCCCTTCGTTTTGATAAGGAAACAGGCTTATTTGCCAGTCCCGATATTACAAAAAGGCACGTAGCGCTGGCACTTTGTGAGGATGATGACCAAATAGTATGGGTGGGAAGGCAGGGGGGAAGTATCATGAAAATCGATCCCGTGACCCTTCAATACGAAACCGATTCCCGTTATGATGACCTTTATGCCGACCTGCCGCATGCCGAAGTGAGTTCGCTTTATTGCGATTCTGAGGGAAATGTGTGGTTCGGTTCGTGGGATAACAAGTTATACCGTTATAATCGCCATACCTTTGAGGAAGAGACGTTTGTTGGGGAATCAGATCCTAAAAGTTTTTTGAATGACGAAATCCTTTGCCTGGCCGAAGACCATGAAGGGTATTTGTGGATGGGTGGCAGAACCAAGGGTCTTCAATTGTATGAAAAAAGTACGCAGCATTTCTACCATTACCGCCACAACCCCTTTCAGGACGGGACGGTGGCTGATGACAGGATCAATTGCCTGTTTCTCGACAAAGATGGTAAGATGTGGGTAGGGACAGACAAAGGTATAAGTGTCAGCGATCCTTTATGGCAGCAGTTTCGGCAGACTTTTATACCCTCCGTGGGACAGGAGCCTTCAATTATTTACAGTTTGCACGAAGATGATAATGAAACTTTATGGCTGGGAACCAATAACGGTCTGTTTTTCCGTAAGTCAGGGGCGGATACCTTTATCCACCGGCCGCTTTTTTACGATGAACGGCCGCTTGCCATAACCAGTTTCTTCAAAGATGATGAGCGACTTTATCTCGGCACTGACTATTCTCTGTTTTCCTATGATATTTCTGAGGATATGCTTGAAATCATGCCCAATACCCATTATGACCAAGTAATGAATGGGCTCATAGAATCCAGAATTACTTCGATTGTAAAAGATACCATTGAAGGGCGTCCGGTATTGCTTGTGTCTCCTTACGGACATTACCTGACGTATTACGATCTTGAACGGGAACATTGGGTATCAAGGTTGGACAGCGTCAAAAATGTTATCTCAACTTTTCAGCTTAAAGATCACCTCATCCGGAAATTCTACAAAACGTCGACGGGGAAAATATGGCTTGCCAATACCATAGGCGGACTGGGTGAATGGATAAAGGATCCCTCGCCGCATGTAAAGTATCATACTGCTGATCTATCGAGAGGCACGGGACTTCTCAATAATTATGTTTATGATGTGGTGGAGGGAAAAGACGGGAATTTATGGATCAGTACTTTTGGGGGTGGCCTGCATTATTGGCTTAAAGAAACCGGGGAAATCAAACATGTTGCCGGTTCTCCCAACCTCATCGAAGGCCTGCAGGTCGATGAGGCCGGAAATGTGTTTATGATCTCCAATGGCAAATTGCATAGATACGACCCCCGGACCCAGTGGTTCAGTTCGGTAAAATTACCTGATCAGGAGAAAACGGGAGGGGTAAATGGCAATATCCTTAAAGACAAATCCGGCAAGCTGTATGTGTCAGGAAAGAACTATTTCATATGCTTTGACCCTGAAACCATAAGCACCACAACATCTTCAAACACGGTACTGCTGACTGATTTTCGCATCTATAATGTTTCCCACTCCCATTTACTGCACAACGGACCTATTCGGCTTCCTTATAGGCAAAACGCCGTCTCCTTTAATTTCATAGTACCCAATTTCTCTTTTTCCACCCCTGCAGGATATTTGTACCAATTGGAAAACGTTGACAAAGATTGGGTACACGCGGGAAACCACAACACTGCCAGCTATACCAATCTCAAAGGAGGGGACTATGTTTTTAGAGTGAAAACGGATGAAAATACCGCACGCGACAAAGAAGCTGTCACGGAGGTTTATTTTACAATTACCCCTCCATTTTGGGTCACTTGGTGGTTTTATGGTCTTTGTACAATCATCATTGCTTCAATAGCCTACAGTGTTTACCGCTATCGGGTCAATGGCTTGTTAAAATTGCAGGCAATAAGAAATAGGATTGCCCAGGATCTGCATGACAATATTGGATCGGCTTTGAGCAGTATTTTAATTTACAGCGAGGTGGCGCAGAATTTTCAGGGAGACCGGCAGCAAGCCTCTCTCATAAAGGTATTGGGAAAGATCAGTGAGACCTCCCATAATATTATATCGGAAATGAGTGATATTGTATGGGCCATCAATCCCCACAATGACAACATGGCGAACATACTCCAGCGTATGGAGTCTTTTGCAGTCTCCTTGGCGCTTGCCAAGCAGATAAAACTGGATTTCGACTATGACGAGGAATTACTTGATATAAATCTGGAAATGGAAAAACGTAAAAATTTCTATCTGATATTTAAAGAGGCTTTTACCAATGCCATAAAGTATGCCGAAACAAAACATATAAAAATCAAAGTGGAGATTAAAAAAAACAAGGCCTTGGGAAGCATGCAGCAGGAAGTTGTCATGCTGGTTCAGGATGATGGCAAAGGGTTTGATTTGCAGCAGCAATTGTTGCACAGCGCTCAAGGTTTATCCGGCAACGGTCTTAACAACATGCGAAGGCGTGCTATTGAAATTGGAGGCAGCTGTGAAATATATGCCGCGGTGGGAGAGGGCGCCAAAGTGGCGCTGCGCTTTGGCCTGTGATTTATCCCCCATATTGGGGATGGATTCCAGAAGATTAAATGTGTAATTTTGTAAAAACTGGATAGGGATGACTTTGGACGTAGTGGTTTTTGATGATAACCGGAATATATTGGACAGTGTGGAACTGTTGCTCGGGACTACCGCAGAATTCAGACTGATCGGTAAATACACGCACGCGGGGCATTGTATAGAGGAAGTCCGTAAAACTAATCCGGCCATTGTTTTGATGGATATAGAAATGCCCGGCATTAATGGCATAGAGGCAACAGCCAAACTGAAAGAAGCATTTCCGCAGATTCAGATACTCATGCAAACTGTATTTGAAGATGATGAACGGGTATTTGAATCGATCTGCTCCGGCGCATCAGGTTATATTCTGAAAACGGATCTCAATACAAAATTAATAGATGCCCTTCGGGAACTTCAGTTTGGCGGTTCGCCGATGTCTCCGGTCATTGCTCGGAAAGTTCTTAACAGAATGCAACAGATACCGCAGTATGTCAAAAAAGAGGCTGCGGTAGATTACAGGTTGACTTCCCGCGAAAAAGAAGTGTTGCAATGTATTGTCAATGGCCTCTCCCATAAAATGATTGCGTCAGAACTGGGGATCAGTTATGAAACTGTGCGCACCTATGTGAAAAAAATATACGAAAAATTACATGTTGCTTCACTTACCGAAGCAGTGGCCAAAGCCATTAATAAAAGAATTCTGAGGTAAGGCCTCCAATGGCCTTTTGCTGGTGGTGATGCAGCTACCCCAGCAGCCCTGTTTGGACCGGACCTCCTGTCCGGCCCGTCATGCATGAACCGGTTTCGGCCTCTACGTACGACAAAGTGCCGACAATTTTTGAATGGGAACAAGGGATCGGTTTTGATCAAAAATTATATTTAGCGCTCAATAAAACGATACGGGTCTCTCTCTTGGAATAAAAATCCTGCCTAAAGGTGTTGGTCACACTGTTGCCTGCAAACCGCCTGGTATCAAAGATATCCCTCACGCTCACCAAAAGGTTTAATTTTTTGTTAAATAAATTTTTTTGAAGGCTGGCATCTGTATAGTACTGGGAAAGATCACGACCCTGGGCCTCTATTTCCTGGGATTCATAATTGAAGATGAATTGAAGATTGAACGCGTAGGGTAACATAAAGTCGGTGGTCAGTTTGGTGTTCCAGGAGAAGCCGTTGTTTTTGAATTCCTCCCCGAGGTTGGAACCGTCCACATTGATCCGGAAACCCGTAAAACTTCCCGACACGGTCCACCACGGAGCAGGGTCCACCAGGCCAATTACTTCGACCCCATATGACTCGGCGCTGTTGAGATTCTCTGGCTGGGAATAGGAAATCCCATCTTCAATTACGGTAATGAAATCAAGTTGACCACTTACGTGGCGGTAAAACAGGTTGGTGGTTAAACTGGACTTTTCCTTTTCCAGCAAGTGTCCAAACTCCAGTGAATGAATCATTTCCGGTTGAAGACGGGGATTTCCTCTCCGTACATTCAGCGAGTCCGTAATATCAGGAAAAGGATTGAGCCGCCAGGCAGTGGGCCGGTCAATTCTCCTACTGTAAGTCAGCTTAAGTGACTGGACATCATCCAAATGGTACAGTGATTGAAGGCTTGGGAACAAATTAAAGTATTTCTGGGTATTTCTTTCTTCGGTATTGTACAAATAGGTGTCCACCAAGGTGTATTCTCCCCTCAGGCCAAGCATAATATCGAATTTGTCCCCTGACCTGGACATGATAAAATAAGCCGCATGTATCCTGTCTTTATAATCAAACCTGTTGCTGACAGCGGGATCTTCTTCGAATTGCCGGGAGGATTCATTAAAACGGGAAAAAATATAATCATTGTCAAAATCCCGGAGGTTGGACTTTAATCCCGTTTCCAATTTCATCCCATCCTTTAAAGGATGGACATAATCCATTTGGATGACGGAAATATTTCTCACTTCATCAGTATACGCCCTCTCCTGACCGTTCAGCAATTCAGGGTCCGGTACGGCGGCATTTCTGAATATATCGATATGCTGTGTTTTAAACTGGTTGCGGTACGAATGGCTGGCCACGAGTTTGAAGGACCTTTCCTTGTCATCAAATGACCTTTCATAGATCAAGGCATTTTCAATCCCATCATCAGTCTCCATTTCATTGTTTCTCCTGACGTATTCCATTAAAAGGCGGTCCGATCCTGTCTGGGTAAGCCGGGAATACAGCGTGTTGACCTGATCGTCAATACTTTTGCTGAAAATCCCCTCATAGCTCAGGGTGTTTTTACCAAAATAATAATCAGCCCCATAATTAAAGGTGTGATCCGGATTTTCTCTTGTGCTGCGCGTACGTTGATCCAAACCCTCCTCATCGGCAAAAATTTCACGCTGTACTGTTCTTACGCCTACATCCCTCCACCGGCGAAAATTGTAACCGCCATACACATTGAATTTCATGGTTCTATGGTTCATCCTGGCCCCTATATTCATTCTGCCTCTGGTACCATATAATGCTTCCAGTCCCCAATGGGTACCCAGATCGTCGCCTTTTTTCAGAACAATATCTATGATCCCCCCTTCGGCTTCGGCATCGTATCTGGCGTTGGGGTTGTTGATGATGCGGATTTGCTCAATGGCACTTGCGGGAATCTGATCAAGGTTTTGCGTCAGCGAAGAATTCCTGCCGTTGATCAACACGTTGGTCCCTGAGCTTCCCCTTAGCGATATGGAGCCGTCATCCCCCACCCTGACGGAGGGCGTGTTTCGTAAAATATCCAGAAGGGTGCCCCCTATGTTGGAAAGGTTCCGGCTGGGGTTAATGGTGAGGCCTTCCACATCAGTCCTCATCATCACCCGGTCGGATTCGATGATGACCTCTTCCAGTTCCTGGTTTTCATTGGCGAGTTTGACTTCACCCAGGTGGATGTTTTCTTTTACGACGAGATTTCCGATTTCTTTTTTCTCATAACCTAACAGATAGAAACGTATCATATAGCTGCCTTCCGGTGCACTGAGGGAGAAATTTCCTGTTTCATCTGCATCCGAGAATGTCAAAGGTGAAGATTGGCCGGGAGCAAACAAGGCGATTTGTGTGTAGGGGAGGGGAGAACCCGAGGTTCTATCCTTGACTTGGCCCCGGATAGTAAACCCCCTATCTCCGTCCTGTCCCCAGCTCTTACCCAGGAGAGAGAAACACGAGAGAACCAATAAAAATAAAAGCGGCTTGGGTATCATTGAACTTTATCCTTTGCGACAAAGAACGTCCAAAATTCTGAGCTAATTTTGAAGTTTGACGATCAGAGGAATCAATTGACACAAAAACCTGGGTTCAATTGATGGGATTTTGTCATGGTTTTTGTTTGGTTCTCCGCAAAAAACAACAGCAAAATCCTGTAAAATTCGCCCGCGGGGCTCCTTGGGATTCCTGTCAAAACCCGACGGTGACCACGTGGCGGTTTCCTAAGAACTGATAGTTGATGTCAAACCCGTTTATTTGACAGATCTGTTTGACAATGGCCAGGCCCAAACCGATGGATTCACTTTCGTTTCCCTCTTTTTTAAACCGTTCAAAGTAGGAGGTTACGGGTACGGTGGGCTGCTTGCCGGTATTGCTGATGACAAGCATCTTATCTGTCAATTCGACCCTGATATTTCCCTGTGGCACATTGTGCTTAATGGCATTTACCACCAGATTGTTCAGTAACATCTCCGCCAAATAAGGGTCAGTAACGATTTTAACATTCCCTTCAATCCTTTTTTCCAAACCGATACCCTTGATGAGGATCAATTCATTGAATTCATCAAGAATCTGTTCCATTTTTTCAGACAGGCAAACTTCTTTAACGGCTTCAAATTCCAGGTTTTCCAATTTGGCCAAAACAGACAAGGAGTGGACTGTCCGGGTGATTTTGTCGTTTGCACGATATGCCGAGGTGATCAGTTGTACTTGTTGATCAGTCAAAGCTGTGTCCAGGAGCAACTCCAGTTTGCCCCTTACCACCGCCACCGGCGTCTGGATTTCATGGGACAGATTTTCTGAAAATTCCTTCATTACACGGTAATCCTTTAATAATTTCACAGACATTTTTTCCAAAAAGCCATTCAGTCGCGTGAATTCTTCGGTTTTGGTGGGAGGAAAAACCAGGGGAGTATCCTTCTTGAAAGAGAAAGAACGGATCATTTCCAAGCTTCTATAAAAAGGATTGAGGATTTTTCGGCTTATCAGCCTTGCGGCCAGCACCGTAAACACCAAAAGCAACAGAAAAATGATCAACATGGTCTGCACTACTGTCTCAGTGATGTCATTGGTTTCGATGACGGTGTTGTAGGTGGCAAGGTAATAGTGTTTTCCGTTAATCTTATAAGACCTGCTCGCTTTTAACTGACGTTCCATTTGTTCCAAAGGCTGGTGCCAGGCAACGGTATCCCGGACATACAGATCCATGATGGCCGCGGTAGCCGGCAGTTCTTTCACTTCCAGCCGGTCCCCTATTGAAGGGTACGCAGGGTCTCCGGACGCTATTTTTTCGGCATACCGGTCCAGTTGGCGCTCCAATTCCTTTCCCAGCTCAAAATCTATTTCGGCCTCCAGCTTTTTAAATATCAACAAGCCACCTATCAAGAGAACCACCACCGAGATGACCAGATACGAGAAAGTGATGATGTTGATAAGTTTCATGAGTACTGATCTGAGAATTTATAACCGATCCCGTACACGGTCTGTATGGGATCCCTGTTTCCGGTCAAAGTGATTTTTTTACGCAGGTTTTTTATGTGTTGGTACACAAAATCAAAGTTGGCCAAGTCGTCTATGTAATCACCCCATAAATGCTGGGCAATTGCCTGCCGGCTGAGAACCCTGTTTTTGTTGGTGATCAGAAAGACCAACAAATCGAATTCCTTTCGGGTCAGGTCTACCAGCATGCCAGCTGCAAATACCTGCAGGGTGCAGGTGTCCACCTGCAAACTACCGACTTCCAACAAGTCGTTTCCTTTTAAATTATTCCTTCTGTATAGGGCTTTTAATCTGGCATAGAGCTCTGAGAGGTAGAATGGTTTGGTTAAATAATCATCGGCTCCCCAATCCAGACCCGTAATTTTATCTTCAAGGGAGTCTTTGGCGGAAATGATGATTACACTGGCACTTATCTTTTGGGACTTTATAAACCGCAAAATATCCAATCCACTTCCGTCGGGAAGCATAATATCCAAAACCACACAATCGTACTCGTAGGCTAGAAGCTTATCCTGAGCATCAAAACTGGTTTGGACCGCTTCACAGATAACCCCCTCTTTGTGCAGAAAATCCTGGACATTACCCGTCAATTCCGAATTGTCTTCTATCAGAAGAATTTTCATATTTCAATTTAACAGGAATTTTTGAAGAAAACTTGAAGCCGGTTTCACACTTTGTTTTTCCAAGCGGGATTCGACAAGTGCAAGGCACGACCTCCAAATTTCGCATGGAAAATCTACACACCGGGATTTTCCCCAAATGCTTACCTCCCTAACCAATAGTAAATCAGAAGGGTAATAAGGCACAAAACCAGGGAAAGTGGTTTTGCATATTTCCATTCTTTCATGTCCAATGGACTTTTTGTATGGCTCAAAAAGCTGGATGTGGAAGGATATTTTAGACTTACCATATACATCAAGCCCAGATTCAGAAGGAATTCAATACCCCATATATGGATAAAATGCAGGTTGACTTCCAACACAAAGCTGGTAAGGAGATAGAAAGATAGCCCCGTGATCAAGCCTACCTTGGCACCGGTGGCAGAGATTTTGGGGATGAAGAAACCGGCCACCAGTATGGAGGCAATGGGAATAAAGAAGATGCCGTTCAACTGCTGCATCAGCTGGTACAGGCCCTCAGGCGCATTGCCCACTAGAGGAGCGATGAGAATGGCCGTTATGGCCAACACCACCGAACTCAACCGTCCCACCCTCACCAGTTTCCGGTCAGAGGGAACGGAACGGGTGAACTTTTTGTAGATATCCAAGCTGAAAATGGTGGCAGCGGAATTCAGCACACTGTTAAAAGTGCTTAAGATGGCTCCCAGGACCACCGCCGCAAAAAAGCCGGTAAGGCCCAGTGGTAGTACCCTTGACAGCAATACCGGGTATATAAAATCCTGATCATCATAAAATTGATCCCCAAAATAATAAAAGGCGATGATCCCTGGCAGCACAATGATCAAAGGGATCAGTATTTTGAAAATGCCGGTAAAAAGCAGCCCTTTTTGGGCCTCGGCCATGTTTTTGGCACCGAAGGCCCTTTGGATGATGGTCTGGTTCATTCCCCAGAAATAAAGCTGGTTGATCATAAGGCCGGTAAAAAGGGTGCTGAAAGGCAATACAGAGTCCTCTTCCCCGATGACGTTGAATTTTTCGGGGGCATATTCATACACCTTTCTCATGCCCAGCAAAAGGTTGCCATCGCCTATGTCCCACAAAGCGAAGACAGGCACCATCAATCCCCCTATCACCAATCCGATAGCATTGATGGAATCTGAAAACGCCACCGCTTTTAGCCCGCCGAATATCGCATACACCGAACCGATCACCCCTATGGTGATGACCGTCAGCCATATCCCTTCTCCACGGCTTACCTGCAGGACTTCGGAGACTTTGAAAACACTTTCCAGATTGATGGCGCCCGTGTACAGTACGATGGGGAGCAGGGTCACCACAAAAGAAACCATGAGCAAAAAGGCTACTAACGTCTTGGTGGTGTTGTCATATCTTCTTTCCAGATATTGGGGAATGGTCGTCAAACCCATCCTAAGATAAATGGGCAAAAAATACAATGCTGCTATGACCAGGGCAATGGCAGAGGTAACCTCCCAGGCGATGATGATCATGCCGTTTTTGTAGGCGGATCCGTTCATGCCGATAAGGTGTTCTGTGGAGATGTTGGTCAAAATCATGGATCCCGCGATCACGCCGCCGGTGAGCGTACGACCACCTAGGAAATATCCTTCCCGGGAACTGACATCGTCTTTTCTTAACTTATACCAGGAAAAAAAAGCAACAAAAAGTGTAAAGCCTACAAAGGTGATTACGGTCAGCATATAAGAAGTATAGGTGGTCTCCCGGCCGGCCATGCAGGAACATGCCGGGAAACAAAAGTTGATGGTTATTTAGGGGCGCATTAAAACAGTTTTTAGAACTTTAATGTATCGGGGAGGTATTTGGCCACCAGGTCTTCGTAGTAAGGCCTGAGTTTTTTGGCATCAGGCGGCACGGGGACTTTGGAGTACAAATCGTAGGGATTGAATTTGTCCACCCACTTGAACATCTCCTTGTCATGGTCATTGAGCAAATGATCATAAGCACCTTCCCTGTGCTGGGCATAAAAGGAATGATATCTGATCATGTACAGGGCAGGTTCAGGGAGGTAATCCTTCATCATTTGGTAAAGGTATTCGTCATGCCCCCAGGACATCTTAACATTGTCAAGACCGCAATTGGGTTCATATATCCCGTATTCGGTATTGTATCTTTCATCGTGATGGTCGGGGTTGGCCCCAAAGAACTCAGGATAAACGATTTTATCGGAATGCCTGCAGCCTACCGGAAAGGTGTCGCCCACCACGGCCCATTGGGGCTCTCCGAAAAGGCAAAGCACCTTGCCCATATCATGGATAAAGCCTGTCAGCACAAACCAATCGGGATGGCCATCGGCCCGGATCGCTTCGGAGGTTTGTAAAAGATGTTGGAGTTGGTCCAGGTTGATGTCCGGATCGGAATCATCCACCAGGGTGTTCAAATAATCGATGGCATCCCAGAAAGCCATTTCCTTTTTATCAAAGGCGAGAAATTCTTTTTGTTTCTCCACCACAAAATCATAGGTTTGGTATTGGTGGTTGAGTCTGTAAAATTCCCTGACGGTATCCACCCTTTCGGAATCATGATAATTCCTGTAGTCCTCTTTGCTTTTGGCCTGCTCGGACTTGGGCTTGGGGTAACGGACCAACAGATCATCTTCCCATTCCTCTATATTCTCCAGCGGAGCGGTCTCTTTTTTGGTGAATTTTGACTTCATGACTGAATCCTTTATGCTTTATGTGGTTCCATAACAGGTATCGATTCCTTAAAGTTATAAAAAACAAATGATATTTTTCTTTTCCACTTAAGATTTGAATCACTGTTTTCTGCGACGGCTTATTTGGAAAGCAGCTGTTTTACAGCTTTCTTAACCTCCTGCAGAACGGTCGCGTTCTCTACACTGGAAGAGATGATCTCCAGAATTTTAGGGCGGACGGATTTGTGATAAAAGTTATCCAATACCTCCGGAAGGTTGTTTTCCTGATCTAACCGGAGGTAATCAAATCCGGCCTCTTGCGCCAAGAGATCCGCTTCCAGCCGTTGCTGGGTTTCAAAATATTCATCCAGTTCGGGAAGCTTGGATGGCCCTTCAATAAGCCGGAATATACCGCCTCCGTGGTTGTTGAGCACAATCACCCGTAGATTAGCCATGTTGTATTTGTGCCAGAAAGCATTTCTGTCATAAAAGAAAGCCATGTCTCCCGTAATCAACGTGACCGGTTCTTTGGTGGTAAATGTGCATCCCACCGCGGCGCTGTTGGACCCGTCAATCCCGCTGGTGCCGCGGTTGCAGATAATTTCCTGCCCTCCGTCTCCGAGACCAAGGAAATTCACATAACGCACAGGCATGCTGTTGGCTAAATGGATTTTGGAGATTTTGGGAATGAAAGGGCGGATTTTGTATAAAGCCTTGAATTCGCCAAAAGCAGTGTTTTCCAGAATTTCCGGCAGTACTTTCCGGACTTTCCGTTCGTTGTCCCCCCAGCTCTTTTCAAAGGGGGGATGGATTTCGGGACCGTTTTTCAGAAGGAACTCCAGAAAATAATCGGGTGAAGTAGGGATGATTTTGGTCAGATGCTGGAAACTGTCCGGAACATATCCTTGTGGCTGTATATGCCAATGGGATACTTCTGCATTTCTTAAAAACAACTTCAGCGCTTTGGAAATAATGGACTTACCAAAACTTATCACCAGGTCGGGCTCGAGTATTTCCGAAGAAGCAGGATTTTGCAAAATCAGATCATGGTGCGTCACCGTACTGCTGGACTGCAGGTTACTGATGGCATCGGCAATTACTACAGCCTTGTGACCGCGCACCAGTTCATCCAGCAGTTTTTGTACCTGGGGGTTGGGGCGTTGCTGACCCGGGACCACCATTATTTTTTGATAACTTTCCAGCTTGGACTTGAGTTTGATCAGGACCTCTTCTTTAAGGTGGTGCTGGACGGGGATCGTTTCCAGAACCTGGCCGTCCATCGGGAAAGTAAATTCTTCTTCGGGCAGGGGATAAAACGGCTCTCTGACAGGTATGTTGACATGTACAGGGCCCATGGGGAAGGTTTTTGACAACACCAGGGCCTCGTTGATAAGCCGCCTGGCATGCCAGATTTTTTCTTTGATGCTTCCCTCATCAGGAAACATCAGGCTTCCTTTTACGTGTTTGCCGTACAGCTGCTCCTGTCGAATGGTCTGGCCGTCCCACTGGTCTATCCATTCGGCAGGTCTGTCAGCGGTCAATATCAGGAGAGGGATCTGTTGGAAAAAAGCTTCGGCAACAGCAGGGGCATAATTCAACGCCGCCGAACCACTGGTACAGATCAGGACGACCGGTTTTTCAAGTTGCTGCGCCATTCCCAAAGCAATAAAAGCCGCTGATCTTTCATCAGAAACGGTCCTGCAATGGATGTCAGGGTGCCTTATAAAAGCGAGGGAAATGGGAGCGCAGCGGGACCCTGGAGATAGAATGGCTTCCTTGATACCGCTTTTTGCGCAGATATCCGCAATATGGGTGATATGAGCTAAGATCAAACCGAGTCAGTTGAATTGATGAATTTTCCGATGATATCGCATTTCATTTCTGTTTCTTTCCATTCCTTTTCGGGTACAGAGTCTTCCGTAACGCCTGCTCCCGCATACAACAGAATGTCTCCGCCCTGGAGCTGTGCACAACGGAGGTTGACAAAAATGGAAGTTTCCTCTCCAATGTTTACCGGACCGATATATCCCGAGAAAAAAGAACGGTCGAATTTTTCATGCTTTTGAATAAATTCCAGCGCACTTTCTTTGGGCATACCGCACACGGCAGAGGTAGGGTGGAGGAGTTCAAGCATCACTGAGCCCAGCTGGGGGAAATTGGTGGCTTTCATGTCTACCCGAAAATCCGATTTGAGGTGCAGCAGACCGCCGGCTATCGTGGTTTTGGGACCGATTTCCTCGTATTCCCTTAACCTGATTTTTTTAAAACAATTCACAATATAACGGCTGACCAGAGCCTGTTCTTCTATTTCTTTTTGTGTCCAGGCCGCTGTTTTTAGGGGGTTATTACCCGTCGCCTGCTGGGTCCCTGCCAGCGACATGGTGTAAAAAAGATCTCCCTTGGTTTCAATAAGCGTTTCAGGACTTGCCCCAAACCAGGAACCCGATTCGGAGGTGTGAAAAAAATTCACGAAGGCATTGGGGTAGGCCTCACACAACTTTAAAAAAGTAAGGGCAATATCGAAGGTCGCTCCCAAGGTCATTTTTTTTATTCTGGCCGGCACTACTTTATACATATTGCCGGAGTTAATGACAGCCACTGCCTCTTCCACCATTTTCAGAAAATCCTCTTTAGGAGTAGAGACCAAATCCCGCCGGGAGGGATTTTTTTCCATGAGCTTTTTTCTAAGGATATCTTTAAAGCCCTCCGGCCGGGAAGCGGGAGTGTTTCCAAAAGCCTGTTCTTCTTCGAAAGGAGTTTCATCATTCAGAAGAAAGCTAAAATAAGACTCCGCTTGAATAAAATAGGATTTTCCGTCTTTTTTTCCGAGAAAAGGGTGGATCAAAAAGCCGGCAGGCAGGTTTTCAAGATCCGGATTAACCTGTTGGGTTTCAGGCTGACTGTCAATAATCACCTCAACCAGGTTCTGTTTTGGTTTTCTCCATACCGCGATTTGATGGTTTTCTGTCAACGCCTTGTAAATTACCACCTCAAGGTATTGTTCTTTCGTAAGGAGTGTCTTTTCTATTGCTGCGTCCATTTTCTTTACTTTTCCAATACCGCCAAAGTGATGCGGCTGATACAAGTCAGCTTGCCTGTTTCATCATGGATTTTTATTTCCCATATCTGGGTTTTTCTGCCTAAATGAACAGGTTTTGCAATGCCTTTGACTTTACCCGATTTTACGGATCTGATGTGATTGGCATTGATTTCCAGCCCTACGATATAATGGTCGTCGTCTTCCAGAGCCAGATTTCCTGCCACACTGCCCAAGGTTTCGGCGAGAACCACGTTGGCTCCCCCGTGTAGCAGCCCCATGGGCTGTCTGGTTTTAGAGGTGACCGGCATTTCAGCCTCCAGGTAATCTTCGCCTATACCGGTAAAGTTGATACCCAAATAAGAGGACATGGTGTCCTCAGCCATACGATTTAAAAAATCCAGGTCAGGACTTTTCTTAAATATCATGTTTATATGTGGAATAAAATTTTTTTATTTGAAAATCGAAACCAAAAATAAGGAATCTTGGGCAGTAAAAAAATCTATGTGGTCCGTCATGGCCAAACTGATTACAATCTTAAAGGAGTGGTACAGGGAAGTGGCATTGATGCTCCGATCAACGAAAATGGCCAAAAACAAGCAGCAGCATTTTACGAAGAATACAAACACATACCTTTTGACAGGATTTATTATTCGGGACTGATAAGGACCCGCCAATCCATAGAGCGTTTTATCAACGGGAAGGTTCCTCATGAAAGTATTCCGGAGCTAAATGAGATCTCATGGGGCAAATACGAGGGCTTGCCGATGGATCATCAAGAAAATGAATATTACCACAATATGCTCAAAAAATGGGCTTCCGGTGAACTGGACCATAAAATTGATGGGGGGGAATCACCTTTGGACGTAGCCATCCGGTTGAGAAAGGCTTTCGACCACATCGTGGATAACGGAGGAAGCAAAATACTGGTCTGCATGCATGGAAGGGCCATCCGGATACTGATGAGTGTTCTGTTGAATTATGAGCTAAGGTATATGGATGTGTTCAAACATGAAAACCTTTGCTGCTATGAGCTCACGCAATATGCGGACAGAACATTTCGCATGGATGCATACAGGCCTACCCCTGTTCTGATAAAAGAAGAGCTTACAAAGATAATCTGATCGTGTTGCTGACCCTTTTCTTGCTTTTTTGGTCTTCTGTGGAAGAAAGGAGCGCACGGAAGTTTTCCTGACTTTCTTCTAAATCAATGATTCGGAAAGCCACCTCTGACAGAGGCACTAACCGGTCATCGCCCACGATCACCAATGCATTTCCCATCTCACAAATGGACCAGTCGATAAAAGGAACGGTGATAAGCAGGGCCGTTTCTGAATTCCCGGAATAGGAGCGGGTCTCAAAACTGTCCAAGAAGCTGAGTTCAACATGGGCGGCACTTGAATTGTATTGTTTCAGTTCTTCGCTATGAAAAATGATAAGAAAAGTTTTTTCCTTTTTTTCTTTTGCAAAAGAAAAAAAGGAAAAAAGCAAGATCATTATGGAAACCAAAGCCCTTCTCATTGATCCGAAATATATACATTTTAAATATACAAATCAAAAATGATTCCAGATTAAAAGAAGGAAAAAAAAACCGGGAATTTTTCCCGGTTCAGTTTGACAATCTATGAAGATAGGGATCAAGCCCTGCTTCTTTTTCTTTTCGGTGCGCTTTCCTCTTCCGACTCATCTTCCACACCCGCAAGGATTCTTCCGCAGTGCTCACAAACGATGATTTTTTTACGCTCGCGGATTTCAGCTTGCCGCTGTGGCGGGACCACATTGAAACATCCGCCGCAGGCCCCTCTTTTTACCAGTACCACAGCCAAGCCGTTTTTGGCATTCTGCCTGATTTTATTGTAGGATTTCAGCAACCGGTCTTCCACTTTTTTGGTGGCCTTTTCGCGGTCAGACTGAAGTTTGCTCTCTTCCGCCTCGCTTTCTGAAACGATGGTTCCAAGTTCCTCCTTTTTTTGGTCCAGATCTTTTTGTCGGTCTTTCAGAACGTCTTTAAGTTCATCAATGTCTTTTCCCTTTTCTTCTATCCTGACCTGAGCCTCGGCTATTTTTTTCTTCGAAACCTGTATCTCCAGGTCTTGAAGTTCCAGTTCTTTGGTAATGGCGTCATACTCCCTGTTGTTTCTGACATTCATCTGCTGATCCTGGTACTTCTTGATAAGTTTCTCAGATTCTTTGATGGCCTCTTTATGTTTTTTTATTTCTTCTTCCAGAGAAGTGATGTCTGTATTGAATTTATTTAATCTGGTTTCGTATCCCACTATTTCATCTTCCAAATCCTGCACTTCTTCGGGGAGGGCTCCCCTGACTTTAAAAATGGCATCTAAACGGGAATCAATGTTTTGTAAGGTGAGGATGGCTTCTAGTTTCTGTGCAACGGGACTTTCCATGTACTAAAGGTAACTTATGGGATTCGTAACTACATTTGTCAAATAGAGTGCAATATTACTAAATTTTTGTAACAAAATATCTTTTAACAATTCTTTTGTGTAAATTTCACTTTCGTAGTGTCCGATGTCTGCAATAATGAGCTGGTTTTCAGCATCGAAAAATTCATGGTACTTGATATCTGAAGTGATAAATACACCAGCTCCGGCTTTTTTGGCATCTTTCAATAAGAAGAACCCGGCCCCGCCACATAGGGCTACCCTGCTGATTCTTTTACCGGTCAGCCGGGTATGTTTGATGACCTGTAGGTCCATGCTTTTTTTCAGGTGGCGGAGAAATGCCATCTCTTCCATCTCTTCTGGCAACTCGCCTACCATACCGGCGCCAATTTCCTGGTTTTCATTTTCCAATATATGAAGATAATAAGCCACCTCCTCATACGGATGGGACGTTTGTAGGGCTTCAATCACCTGATTTTTTAAATAAGCGGGAAAGACCACCTCAACCCTGTTTTCTTTTACCCTTTCTTCCGTTCCTGCATTGCCGAGATAGGGCTCGGCCCCTTCGAGCGGTAAAAAGGTGCCCTCTCCGGCCACCTTAAAGCTGCAGTGGGCGTAATTGCCAATCGAGCCGGCGCCAGATTGATATAGAGAATTCAGTACGGTGTCCGTATCTTTCAGAGGCACGAATGTCGTCAGTTTCATCAACAAACCGGACTTTGGAGCAAGTATTCTGGGATTAATAAGCCCTATCTTTTCAGAGATTTTCCGGTTCACTCCGGTGCCTACATGATCCAGATTGGTGTGAATGGCATAGATGGCAATGTCGTTTTTGATGGCGAGGATAACCGTCCTTTCCACATATGACTTGCCCGTAAGGCTTTTCAGTCCCTTAAACACAATAGGATGGTGGGCGACGACCAGGTTACAGCCTTTTTCTTTGGCTTCAAGTATCACTTCTTCCGTGACATCCAGACAGCATAGGATTCCTTTTACCTCAGCGCCTGCATTTCCCACAATGAGCCCGGAATTGTCATATGACTCTTGATAAGCAGCAGGGGCAACGGATTCAAAATGGGATATAACATCTCTTATTAAATAAACCATATATTTGTCATTCTTTATAAAATCAAAACTACAAAAAAAACACCAATGCGGTTTTATGGCATTTTGTTGTATCCATTCGCATGTCTGTATGGCTTGGCGACAGCTTTTAGGAACAAAATGTTCGATGCAGGCTTAAAAAAGGAGACTTCTTTTGATGTACCTACGGTAGTGGTGGGCAATCTGGCCATGGGAGGGACGGGAAAAACGCCTATGATTGAGTTTTTGATTAGAGAACTGAAAGAAAAATATGGATTAACGGTCCTAAGCAGAGGCTATGGAAGAAAAACAACGGGGTTTTTACTCGCCAATGACCGCCATTTGCCCAGAGACATTGGTGACGAGCCTTTTCAGATATATCAGAAATTCGGGAAGGAAGTCTCTGTGGCTGTAGGGGAGGAAAGGATTCTGGCCGTTCCTATGATTCTGGCCAACAGACCCGGTACCCACCTCATTTTGCTGGATGATGCTTTTCAGCACCGTTATTTGAAAGCAGATTTTAATATTTTACTCACCACTTACCAAAATCCTTTCTTTAAAGACAGCCTCTTTCCTTTGGGCACCTTAAGAGAAGCCAGAAAAAACGCGGCGAGGGCAGCTTTGGTCATCGTGACCAAATGCCCCGAAAACATGGATGGGGAACAGAGGGCCTACTACAGAAAGCAGGTTTCGGCCTATGTACGGCCAGGAACACCGGTGGTCTTTACCCGAATAAAATACGGAACCCCATCGGTCGTTCTTGCTAAGAAGAGACCGGTTTCAGAGCATGTGGTCATCGTGACAGGAATCGCCAACAACCAAATCTTTGTAGAAGAGGTGCGCAGCAGGTATAACGTGCTGGAGATTTTGACTTTCCCTGATCATCACCGGTACACGGAAAGGGACATTGGACAGATAAAAAGGACATGTTCAAAATATGTGCAAAAGGATCCCTGGATATTGACGACTGAAAAAGATGCGGTGAAACTAAACGATGAAAAATTCCTTTCGTTATATGGAGAAATTCCGATTTTTGCTTTGCCGATAGAAGTTGAAATGGAAAGGGAGGACCGGCAAAAGGTGATCGGTATGATCGAACAAGTAATCAGTAAAAAGGCAATCGAAAGTGGGAATTAAATTCAGGTATTTTTTTATATTGCTTCTGGCTGGCTGGGGAATGATCCTCTCGGTAAATGCCCAGCAGCCGCAACCGCAGGGAACGCCTGAGGAAACGGACCAGGAGGATACCCCAAGGCGGGGACTGTTGGATGATTCGACTAAAATGGTCTATGGACCAAAAACCTCCCTTATTTATTACGAAAAATTCCTTCGGTACAATAAGTTTGAAAAGCTGGAAGTGGATACTTCATTGACTGGCTTCCACAACTATGAGCCCGTAGCCGCTACATGGTACAAATACCAGGACTTAGGGAATTTGGGTTCTGCCGCCAAACCGGTGTTTTATGAAGCACCAAAGCAGATAGGGCGTACGTCGGGTTTTCATGTGTATGATATTTACCATAATTCGCCTGACAGTATACAGTATTATGACACCAAATCCCCTTATACCAAGATAGAAGCTTTTTTCGGTGGAGGCAACCGCAACAAGCTGGATATCGGGTTTGCAAGGAACATCACCCCCAAATGGAATGTGGGGATCAATTATGGCACGATAAGGGCGAGAAAAACACTGAATCCTACCCGGAGAGATGACAACATGGTGGTCAACGATTCTTATTCCATTCATACCAATTACCAGTCTGAAAATGACAAATATTTTTTAATGGCTAATTTTACCAGGATGAAGCACCGGGTAAATGAGCAGGGCGGGATCATACCTCCTGAGATTGACACCACATCGGTCTACTTCACGTATGAGGACTCCAAAGTGTGGCTGCGAAATTCCAGAGCGGTGGATTTAAGGCAGGATTACCATCTCTATCACCAATATGAATTGTTAAAGGGGTGGCAGATCTACCATGTTTTTGACAAGAAGAAACAGGAAGTCACTTTTTTCTCCCGGCTGAATACAGATGACGCTTTGTTTTTCAATGAGAACAGGTTCAATTCTTCAGATACCACCAACATCCACAGTGCCAGGGATACTACCAATAACCAGAACCATTTTTCAGAATGGAGAAACGAGATGGGGTTTAAGGGGGACTTTGGTCCTGTTTATTACAATGCCTACCTGAAATTCAGAACAGGCAGGATGGCCAGCTATTTCTTTGAGCACAATAACTCCTTTACAGAGCTGTATTTGGGAGGCGCTTTAAGGGGGGAAATTACCGAAAAGTGGGTCTTCGAAGCAGAAGGAGAATACCTGATTCCGGATGGGTACAGGATACACGGGTTATTTATTTCCCCTTTTCTGGATGTCAGTTATACAAAGGCGTCGTACAGACCCACCCTTGCTCAGGAGTTGTACAGGGGAAATCACTACCGTTGGGACAATAATTTCTCCAACATAGGTGTCGACCAAATCAAAGGGGTCATTAAGGCGGATTTTCAGGATTTTAAAATCCGGCCCAACATGACCATCAACAGGGTGAACAATTTTGTCTTTTTTAACGAGGAGCAGGTGCCCGAGCAGGCCACAGGTGAGGCGTTTATGTTGATTCCGGGAATCGATGCCCACATGGTGTTTGCCAATAAGTTTCATTGGCAGTCCGAAGCTTATTATACCCTGATTACCGGAGGTGCAGCCGATAAATTCAGGATACCGCAGCTATTCGCCAACTCCCGTTTTTTCTTTGATGGGCCGTTGTTCAATGAAAATATATATGTACAGTTGGGTTTGGAGGGCAGGTTCAGAAGTGATAATTTTGCTGAAGGCTATACGCCCGCTACCCAGCAGTTTTACCTGCAAAATGAATTCAATGTATATGCTTATCCGGTAGTCGATGCTTTTCTGAACTTCCGCATCAAAAGAACCCGGGTATTGTTCAGGTACAATCATCTCAATGCCGGCATGCTGGAGAATCCCGGCTATTTTATCACACCGGGATACACCGGTCTCAAAAATATGTTGGATCTGGGCATAAGTTGGTCATTCTTCGATTAAATTATGAATTGGCAGGAAACAACAAGGAACAAAATGCTGAGGCTTCAGCTGCCTACGGATCCCCGATGGGTAGATGTGGCCAAAATCAGCTTGCAGGATATTCTGGTGGACCATGCCTATTGTGAGCAAAAGGCAGCCTCCTCCTGCATTTCCCTGATTATAAAATTCCCGGAACTCGATAAATTGGTAGATGTGCTTACTCCCGTGGTGGCGGAGGAGTGGGCCCACTTTGAGGCGGTAATGGAGCAGATCAGAAAAAGAGGGTATACTTTTGGCAAGCCCAGAAAGGACGAATACGTCGTTAGGCTCCAGGCGTTTATCCGAAAAGGGGGTAGTAGAATGGACCAGCTTATGGAATATTTGCTGATGAATGCTTTGATAGAAGCCAGGAGCTGCGAAAGGTTCAAGCTGCTTTGGAAAAACCTGGAAGAAGAGGATCTCAGGCAGTTTTATTATGAATTGATGGTGTCGGAAGCGGGGCATTATGTGAACTTTATAGATCTGGCAAAACACTATCAATCCACTGAAGTGGTGGAAAAAAGATGGCGGGAGTGGCTGGAATACGAAAAAGAAGTAATGAAAAACCTGGAAATTAGAGGCGATAGGATGCACTGACGGTGGAAGAGCAGGCAAAAGTTAAAAATTCCCAATTGCTTTTTCCCCAACCGATAATTCCGTATCATTAAAGCTGTATTTATAGGAGTGTCCGATTTTTGTCCTATAACGAACAACAAAAGATGAATCTGCTCGAAAATATTAAAGAGGCCTTTAGGTCAGTCAAGACCAATCTGTTAAGAACCATTCTTACCGGCCTTATCATTGCCATAGGAATTACCTCTTTGGTGGGGATGCTTACAGCCATCGATGCCATGAAAGCCCAGATAGAAGAAAGCCTTTCGGGCTTTGGGGCCAATAATTTTGACATCAGAAGCAGGTGGACCTCCGGGGGGAGGGCCACATCATCCGGCGTGGCGCCTAAAAACTACCCTCCCATCTCATTCCGGGATGCCATGGCTTTTAAGGAAACCTACAACGAAAGAGGTGTATCCACGGTCACTACCTTTCTTTCGGGAGCTGCGGAAATAAAAAGAGGTTCCAAAAAGACCAATCCCAACAGCAGGATTATCGGGGGGGATGAAAATTACTTCCTGATCAAGGGAATAGCTGTGGAAAACGGACGGAACTTCAGCAATGTCGAAACCCGATACGGAAACAATGTCTGTGTGATTGGCACAGACATACAAGCGGTTCTATTCGAGGACAATGAAGACCCTGTCAACCATTACATTTCCATGTACGGAAGACGTTATACTATTGTAGGCGTTATGCAAAAGCAGGGGGGCGTGGGAGGAGATTCCGGTTCGGACCGTGCCATCGTCATTCCTTTACAGAATGCCAAAAACCTGGATCAAAACGGAACATTCCGCTATACAATCACCGTAGGCACGTCAGACCCCTTGAAGATGGAATACGAAATGGGCCAGGCTACCGGGATGATGAGGGCAATACGGGAGGACAAAATCGGTACGGAAGATTCCTTCGAGGTGGTAAAATCCCAGACCCTGGGAGATAGTCTTGAAGAAATTGCCGGTTTCTTGCGGATAGGAGGTTTTGGTATTGGCTTTATTACCCTTTTGGGAGCGGCCATCGGGTTGATGAACATCATGTTGGTGTCTGTTACCGAAAGGACCCGCGAAATCGGCATCCGTAAAGCCTTGGGAGCTACCCCGCTCCGGATCAGGCAGCAGTTTTTGATAGAAGCCATCGTTATTTGTGTGCTGGGAGGGATACTCGGCGTATTGATGGGCATAGGGATCGGCAACCTGGTAGGCAATACCGTGGGGCCGGGAGGTTTTCTGATACCTTGGTTGTGGATTGTGATAGCTTTTATCATCTGTGTATTGGTAGGCCTGTTTTCCGGGTTTATTCCAGCTTACAAAGCCAGTAGACTGGACCCCATAGAATCACTCCGATATGAATAATTCCGGCTGGAAAGCTAACTTTGAAAATAAACAAAAAAACCTTGCACAAACCGGCATGTCCGGCTTACACAAAAAATGAAGGATCATACATACGATGCGATAGTTATAGGTTCAGGAATCAGTGGAGGATGGGCAGCAAAGGAGCTTTGTGAAAAAGGACTGAAAACCCTGGTTTTGGAAAGAGGGAGAGATGTGGTTCACAAAGAAGATTACTCTACCATGCATACGCCGCCTTGGGAATTTCCGCTGAGAGGCCAGCTGCCATTGTCTGTAAGGCAAGAAAACCCCATCGTATCCAGATGCTATGCGTTCAGGGATGATGCGGATCATTTTTTTGTCAAGGATAACGAGCATCCATACATTCAGGACAAACCCTTTGACTGGATCAGAGGCTATCAGGTTGGAGGGAAGTCTCTGCTCTGGGCCAGACAGGTGCAGCGATGGAGCAAATATGATTTTGAAGGACCGGCGAGGGATGGTTTTGCCGTAGATTGGCCCATCCGCTACGAGGATATTGCTCCCTGGTACAGCCACGTAGAACAGTTTATAGGAGTGAGCGGCAACAAAGACGGTTTGGAAACCCTGCCTGACGGTGAATTTCTTCCCCCGTGGGAAATGAACAAAGTGGAAAGGCTGATTAAGGAAAGGGTTAACGCTGCTTATCCTGACCGATCTTTTGTCATAGGGCGGTGTGCCCATCTCACCAAGCCGGCAGATCACCATACTAAAATGGGACGCGGACAGTGTATGGCCAGAAGCCTTTGCCAAAGAGGCTGTCCTTTTGGCGCCTATTTCAGTTCAAATTCATCCACCCTGCCTGCCGCAGCCGCGACAGGTAATCTCACCATGCGACCCCATGCTGTCGTTCATTCCGTCATATATGACGATCAAAAAGAAAAAGTGACCGGGGTGAGGGTGATCGATGCGGAAACATCAGAGACGACGGAATACTTCGCAAAGGTGATTTTTGTGAATGCCTCGGCATTGAATTCCAATCTGATATTGTTGAATTCCACTTCAAGCCGCTTTCCAAACGGCTTGGGGAATGACAGTGGTCTACTGGGTAAATTCATCGCTTTTCACAATTACAGGGGGAGTCTGTCTGCCAGCGTGGAAGGCCATCTGGATGCCTATTATTTCGGCAGAAGACCCACCGCGATCATGATGCCCAACTTCAGAAACGTCAAAAAACAGGAAATGGACTTTCTCAGAGGCTATATGACTTTCTACACTGCCAGCAGACAAAGCTGGGGCAGCGCCGGAAACAGGGAGTTTGGAGCGGGGTTTAAGGAGGCCAATTCACAGCCGGGCAATTGGGGCGTATATATGATGATGCAAGGGGAAACCATTCCCAAGGAAGAAAGCAGGGTATATCTGGATAAAACCCACACAGACAAGTGGGGTATGCCCTTGCTTAGGGTGGATGTGGATTATGATGAAAACGATGAAAAATCACTCAGGGACTTTTTGGAGCAAGGTGCCGAAATGCTGGACAAGGCAGGCTGCAAAAATATTGTGCAACGGGACAGCAAACAGGCGCCCGGCCTGGATATCCATGAGATGGGAGGGGTAAGAATGGGCAAAGACCCTAAAACTTCTTTGTTGGGCCGATGGAACCAGATGCATCACTGTCCCAATGTGTATGTAACAGATGGTGCCTGCATGACCTCCACAAGCACCCAAAACCCATCCATTACGTACATGGCGCTCACCGCCAGGGCTGTGGACCATGCGGTGAAGCAATTGAAGTCAGGGGATTTGTGATTCTTCCCGTATAAGCATACCGAGTTTAACTTTAAACAACAGCCATTTATGGACCGGAGTTATTTTAAAGATCTTTTAGCCTATAACCACCACTACAACCAAAAGCTGGTGGAAATATTTCTTAAAGAAAGTACAGACGAAAAATCCCTACAGTTGTTTTGTCACATGCTCAATGCCCACCACATATGGAATGCGAGAATAAATGGGAAAAAGGCCGTTTACAGCGTATGGGAAACACATCCCGTGAGCAGGCTGCAGGCGATGGACAAGAAGAATTATGAGGACTCGCTGGCTTTGCTGGACAAAGTGGATACCGACCAAACCATATCTTATACCACTTCCAAAGGGGATGCCTTCGAAAACAGGATCATCGATATCCTGTTTCATATCATCAACCATTCTACGTATCACCGGGGACAGATCGCTCTGTTGTTCAGACAGACGGGACTGGAGCCACTCATCTCCGATTATGTTTTTTATAAAAGATGACAAGCGAGGTTGAAGGAGCTCGACCTGAGTTTTATTGATAGTCCAGCCTCAGCTTTCCCCGGAACTTCCCATGGTCACCCACATCCGGCCTCCATGCGGATTTGCCGATGATTTTATCGCTCTTCATCTTCCCTTAAAAATTGTATTTAATAATTGCATAAATGTTGTTTATAAAATATAATTATATTTTACCAAAGCAGGCTTTGATTATCCTTTTTATAAGATTATTTTGCATATACATTAATCTTTATACTGGTTACCATGTAACTTATTTTTAGCTACGAACGGTGTGGCTCACAAGGAATGATGGGGCTGTTAAAGGAATTGTTGGAAAATGGATGAAGTGGGGGGGGAAAAGTAGCAATAAATAGACCTGTTAAGGGGTTGGGGTATTTTATCATTAAGAATAGGTGATTCATCTATAATATTTGCTGGTGTGGTGAAGCTTTTTCATATCTTAGCTTGTTTGATCCTCTTGGTGAGGTCGGATTTGAGCTTGGCTCAAACACACGAAACTGTTGATCCCGATTTTTTGGAAGGTGACAAGGCGGCAATTTTAAGCGCTGGTTTGGATTCAATTTTGATGGATGACCAGCGGATATCCTATCTTATCAGCTATCTGGAAAACCATAAAATTCAAGATGATGCCACTGCGGAACTGATCATCACCTATAAGGATAATGCGATAAGTATTGAGCAGTGGGACAACGCACTGACCTTTGTCAACTTGCTTGGGGATTATTTCATTTTTAAAAGCATCGATCATAATAGGGCCTATGCCTTATTGGATGGTTTTTATAAGCATTTGCCGCGTTGCAAAGATCAAAATCAAAAAGCTGTCTTTTATATCGCCTATGCTGAAGCGGCCACTTATTTACAAAACTACCAGACATCACTGGACATACTTGATGAGGCCATAGCTTTTTTGGAGCAAAAACAAGATTCCTCCTTATATGAATTTGGCTATGCTTATCTAAAGGCTGGAGAAAACAGCGGTAAAATAAACAATATTGCCGAAAGTGTAGAATATTTTGAGACCGCAAAGAAAATCTTTACTCACCAGGACAACCAATTGATGTATTTGTGGGCGCAGAACGGGTTGAGCCAGCTATACAGTAGAAATGGACTGTATGACCAGGCCAAAGCAGCCCGGCAGGAAGTTTTTGAAAAAGGAAGAGATCTTGGTGAATACCAGGTGGTGGCCGTTGCCCGTCTCGGAGCTTGTACCGAGGCGTATTTGCAAGGGGACGCTCAGGAAGAATTGTCACAAATCAGAATGGCTCTGGCGGAAAGGAATGAGGCTTCGGCGTTACAAAACGTGGTAGACGTCATCACGTTATCTTATGCCGTGATGGCTTATGCGAGAAATGGGAAAATAGACTCTTCCAATATTTATAAAGAAAAACTGGAAGGCATGGAAGCGCATCTGAAAAGCCCTTTTCTCGGTCTGTACCGCCATATGGCACTAAGCGAGAATGCCTTGTCGGCAAACAGCCTTGATAAAGCGGAAGTGCATGCTTTGACGGCCCTGGAAAGTGTAAAAGCCTCCAACGAAGTTCATAATATCATCAGACTCGAAGGGTTGCTTGGAAACATCTATGAGGAGAAAGGCATGTTAGCCAAAGCCATTGAACATTACAGAAATTATGCGAGAATAAAAGATTCGATAGATAACAGTATTTCCAGAAGGAGATATGCCTACGTGCAAACACTTTATGAAACCGAAAAGAAAGACCTCGAAATAGCCAGACAAAGACAAGATATTGTTTTACTCAATGCCAAAAACAAAGAGAAAACCTATTGGATGCTTTTTGGGTTTTTGATCCTGATCACCGGTTCCGGGTTTTTGTGGATTTTTAAGTCCAGAAGTTTTGCCAGAAAGCAGCATCGGCTCACAGAGCATTTTTCCCAGGAATTGCTGCGCAATCAGGAAATAGAACGGAAACACATTTCCAGAGAACTGCATGACGGTATCGGCCAGCAACTGACCTTGATCACCAAAAGGGCCAGGGACCTACAGCACCAGGAATTGCTACAGTTGTCGCAGCAGACTCTGGAGGAAGTAAGGGCGGTATCCAGGGGCTTGCGTCCGCCGGCATTGGACCAATTGGGTTTGACGGAAGCCATTCGACACCTTATCTGTGATTTTGATGAAAAATACAACATCATCTTTACGACGGAGCTGGATTGGATAGATGCGTGCTTTGACAAGGAAAGTAACGTCAACCTCTACCGCTTTATCCAGGAAGCCATCACCAACATTGTAAAACATGCCGATGCCACGGAGGTGTTGATTGCGCTCGAACTAAACGCAAACAAGCTGAGTGTATTGATAAAAGACAATGGAAAGGGTTTTGATTATGGCAACAAACAACAACAGCACAGCCTGGGGCTCAAAACGATGAAAGAGCGCGTCAAGATGATGTGTGGCGAATTGGAAGTCATCACATCCCCGAATAAAGGCACCACCATTAAAGCAATTTTATACCGAAATTATGGACAAACCAAGCATATTGGTAGCCGACGACCATCCCTTGTTGTTGAAGGGATTGGTGGACGAACTCTTGGCTAAAAATTACAATGTGGTGGCCCAGGCCACTACAGGTTTACAGGCCCTGGAAGCCATCATGGATAAAACACCCTGCATCGCCATTCTCGATATTGAGATGCCCCTTTTTTCGGGCATGGAAATTCTGGCTAAGGCAAAGAAAGAAGGACTCAAAACGAAATTTATCATACTGACTTCACACAAAGAAGAAGACTTTATCTATAAAGCCAGGGAATTGGGGATAGATGGCTACCTGCTGAAAGAAGAACCCATTTCCGAAATCGAGAAATGCATTCAAAAAGTGCAGAAAGGCGAAACCTACTTCAGTAATACTTTCAAAGAAATATTGGAAACAGCGATCAATCCTCAATTACAGAAGCTAAAACTGCTGTCCCCCTCGGAAAGGACCATTCTCCGGATGGTGGCCCAGTCCCTGACCTCCAAAGAAATCGCCGGACAACTCCTTATTTCTTTCCGTACAGTTCAGAAGCACCGTAGCAACATTATCCATAAACTCGATATTAACATCGGTGAAGAACAGTTGGACCGCTGGGCACAAAGATACAGGACGCTAATTCTTTCGCTTTAGTACACTATTTTTCGCCATTGTCGTTGGGAGTAGTCCCCCCTACGTAAAACCTGCGACTCCTACGCATTTACTTGTGTAATATACGGTCGTATTTTTACAATGGAGTAAATGCATTTCTTCTTTTTAAATTTTGTTCAACACGATTAAGCAAAAAGAATCATGAAAATTAAGAATAACTATGGTAAAGAGGTACTGGTGTATTTTTACAAACCCACAGACACGGCCTATCTGGCAGCCCTGGCCGAGCGGTCTATCAATGAGGAGGAAACGGGTGAATACCGTGAAGACACTTTTCTTCAAGTGAAAATCAGTATCAGGGATGGTAAAACCATATTCGATGAGCAAATTGTCAAACCGGGACAAATGTATGATATGGATGGGGATTATATCCTTACAAAGGATAAAAAATTCGTAAAAGCGTCTGTTGCTTTTGAAAAGACTGAACTTAAAACAAAGAACATCAAAACTTTTCAATTTGTGGACGCCAGGGATTTTAACAGTGAAACTTCCCGGAAGATCTCCAATTCTTTTAGCAGCGCCTATTCACAATCGAAGGGGATCGCGAGTGAATATTCCGAATCTGAGGAATTTTCCATTAGTGGAGAAGTCGGCGGTTGGTTTGGAAATAGGGAAAGTAGGGGAGGGGTTAACGGGAAAATTTCTGCCGGCTTTAGAAGCCAGGTGGTTCGTGGCCTGACCGAGACTTACGAACAATCAGTTACCAAGACCTGGAGTAAAACAGTCAGTGATGAGTTTAATTTTAAGCCCGGGAAATTTTATATGCTTGAGGTCACCTGGCAAGTAAGAATCCAGGAGGGAACGGCAGATTATTTTGGCGAGACGACCGATTATGCGGTTATCCATTCCGCGGAAGGTTCGTTGACCAAACCGGCTGCATTTAACTCACCGGAAGAGCTTCCTAAAGCGGCTAAAGAGACGTATCACAGTTTATTAAAATCAAATGTGTTAAAAGCTTGATCTAGTCATCAATTAAAATCGAAGGAGGCTGTATCATAAGTAACCCGTCACTGCGATTCCGGTGAAAATTGGAAAAATCCGCCTTCCTGAGGGCTGGCAATCTAATTATGCACAGGAGAGTACATGGAGATTTTGTGGGTGACGGTTGAGACAGTCTTATTTACATACGTACCCCTACGTAAAACCTGCATGTTTTGCCTATTTATTTGTATCCCAAATCATCATAGCTTTGAACAGGGAAATGATGGTGTTGTTCTACACCATTTCTTACCGGAAGTTTAATTGCGCACCTATAGGTTGTTCGGGTATAAACTTGGGTTTAAATGTGGGGAAATATCAACTTAAGTATAATTGTGTTTTTTTGTTACAAGGTTATCGGTTGAGTATGTTGGGGCTTTTTGGTTTTAGGGTGATCGGTTGTGGTCTGTCCCATGAGGAATTTGTAGCAACCGGGTTTAGTTCAGACACGCACCGGGCAAGGTTTGAGCGCAGGGGGTTTTGTAGAAAAGACCTGCGGAACAAAAGTCTGAGCTGTGCCCACAGCATGTCTTGGGTCTATTTTTTGGAACAGCTCAAAAAGTACCCGGACGTTTATCATCGTAAGCAAGTGCAGGCCTGTCTGGAAAAAATGGACAGGATACGCACGGACATCTTTAAACTGGACCATCGGAAGGGGGAATTGGAAAAGCAAAAGCTCACAGGAGACATAGCCGCAAGCGCCCCCCTGGGGCAGTTGCATGAGGACTATGGTGTACTTATCCGCGAATTAGAGCATGTGCTTCAGGTTTTAAAAAAGCATTTTCGGGATCAGAAATGACAATCAATTTTCTTAAATAAATTTTTACACATAACTAACAAAATAATGGATGAATTTATCGGAGTGATCAAGCTATTCGCCGGCAATTTTGCCCCCAGAGGATGGATGTTTTGCCAAGGACAATTACTGCCTATTAGTCAAAATCAAGCCTTGTTTGCCATTCTTGGCACCACCTACGGAGGCAACGGGACAACCACATTCGCTCTGCCCGACCTGAGAGGCAGGGTACCCATAGGTACCGGAGTGGGTCCTGGGTTGCCTGATTACAGAGAGGGACAAATGGGCGGTTCGGCTGCCAACACCCTAACGGTAAACAACCTGCCTCCCCACAACCATTCGGTTTCTCCGGAAGTGAAAGCCAGCAGCAAAAACGCTACCGAGCAGGTTCCCGGAACCAACGGCGCCAATACCCTGGCTGCTCCGTTGGCCAGCGGCAGGCCTGCTCAGGCGTATAACAATGAGGCGCCTGATGTGGCCTTGAATACTACGGGAGGGATGGCTGAGGTAACCGGCAATACAGGCGGTGGTACCCCCGTAAACAACATGCCGCCCTACCTTGGGCTGAACTATATCATTTGCTTGCAGGGGATTTTTCCGCCGAGGGAATAGGTGTCGGCTTTCCTTAAGTGGGAGATTTAAGATCTGTTCGAAAGGGAGTGAATCTCCCTTTCCTGTTCTGTCATGTCGACAAGGTGGGTGAAGGGATCGATTCCAACAGATGATTCCATAAATAAAGTCAATAGTAATCTTTTGAGATATGAAACATTTTTACCCGGCTGCCCTTCCAAAATGGCTGCTGCTTTTGCCGGTATTATGCGCTAGCCTGTCCCAGACCCTGGGCCAGACTACCTTCAATGAAACATTTGATACTCCAATAAGCCCTTCCCCTGCCACCAGTTTTACCAGAACCCTGGGAGGAGAAGTGTTTGTTTTTGAATTTACGAATGAGGGAGACGGTGGTGACTTTGCCTGGGAAAACCAGTTCGGTGAAGGAGATACTCCTTCGATAAATTTGGGATCAAGTATTTTCAATACAGGAACGGAAGAGCGGGTTACCATTTCCAGACAAGACCGGGCAGACTTTATTTTTACCAGCATATTTATTAACAATACGGCTGGGGAAACGGTAACCGTTCAGGGATACAAGGGTGGTACTGTCGTGGGAAGCTCTCAGACAGTTGCTACCGGCGCAAGCGCCACACTGTCCCTAGGGAATATTACCGTGGACGAAGTACGGATAAGCTCCACGGATTTTTTCAATACCAATATCGACAGCTTCACAGGGAATACGGATGTGCCGGAGCCACTCCAAATAAACAGTATTTCATCCTTCACCAGCGATTTTGATCAGATCGTAGTTAACGCCACGACTGATGGATCGCCCTCCCCCGGATCCAACGAGCACTTTGTGGGTTTTGCGGTTCCTTATGGAGATGATTTCACCGTGGAGAATGGAGTGGCTCCGGCAGCACAAGGCTTTGTTGTGGGTAGTGTTAATACTGGCCCCGGAACCCTCTCCGTTACATTCGACGGGCTGGCTCCAGGCAGATACGACCTCAAGCTTGGTTCCGCAAATTGGAACGGTAGCAACCCCGAAACCTACAACTACAACATTCAAGTCAATACCAACAGATATACATTGGCCCCTGAAGCCAGTGGTTCCATACAGGATATAGTAACCACACCAAACCAGTCTTTTATCACACTCAATTGGGACTCAAGTGATTTGGAAGATTGGGTGAGTCTTAGAATATTCAGAGGAAGTCATTCAACCCCTCCAAATGGAGGAGGGCCTATTTTTGGGACCAGCAATGTTATTTCAAGTGGTAGCCCCCAACAAACCTCCTTTACATCGTTATCACCTGCTACAGCTTACGATTTTACATTCTACGCCCTGAATCAATTCGATGGCCAATCGCATACCAATAGTTATATAGAGGTAGGGACTGTCAATAACGTATATACCCTGTCCACGTTGCCAGGCGGCCCGGCTGCCAATCTCCAGCTTAGTAGTGACCCGCAATCCCAATCGGAGCTTAGCCTTGAATGGGATGCTCCATCCAACACCTCGGGCTACCTGGTGTACGTCAACCAGGGTACTGTACCGGCAAATATTTCATCAGTTCAAAACGGTCAGGCTCCGCCTGCTGAAGCTGAAGAGGTATCAGGCCCCGACATCGTACTTGGCGGACTAAATGCAGGTACCCAGTATACCGTAACGGTCATTCCTTTCAACAGAAGTGGTACAAATCATGCCACGGCCCATTACAGAACATCAGACGCCATTTCGGTATCGTTTTCTACCTTGCCACCCGATGATGAAGTAGATGTATCTCTTGATGCCGCCGGTACCGCCATATCTTCCGTTGCCAATTCTCAGGGAGAGGCTACTTTTGTGATGGGCCTTACCCTTGAAGATGAAGGGACCGATGGAGCCGATCTGCTACTGGATAAGCTGACCATCAGAAAGTCAGATACCGATGATTTTGACGATTGGACCCAAATACTGGCGGGTGCAGTGCTGGTAGACAGCGACGGGCGCTCCGACTATACCGGTGTTGATATTTTTGCAGACCGGATTGAATTCTCAGGATTTGACCAAGCCACGAACAGAACCGGTGGGATTCAAAATGGGGCAAGCAAAGGGTATGAACTCTATATTTGGCTGAAGGAGACCGTGGACGGCGGCCTGGATGAAAACATGGACGGCAGCCACTTTGGATTTGAGGTCACTCCCGGTGTGGATATTGAAACCGCCCCCAGTTCCAGCGGCATCCGCACGACGGAAACCATTTCCACATCAGGTACTGACAATGAAGTGGTGGTAACCGCCACGGATTTGGCCGTAACTACACAGCCGTCAGCAGATGCCAATGCGTATTTTCCATTTGATCAGGCAGCTACAGTACAAGCGGTAGACGCAAATGGAAATTGGAGCAAGCGATTTACAAGTACGGATTTTGTGGTTTCCAATACTGCCAACATCGCGCAGAGAAATACACCGGACCATAATGCGATTTCTGATGGCTCTTTGACTGCATCGGACCTTGGCTTTTTCTCCTCTGGTGTCACACGTATTGTTTTTACGGATGTGCCTACAGGTTATACCACTCAAACCGATGAAATAACGATTAACCCGACCATAGGCCTTTCCAGTCCCGGAGGCGGACTGAACAGCGGAACGCTGGAAGGCGGCTCTCAAAACCAGGCGTTAATCGGTGTTGGATTCTCGTATTTTGGAAGTTTTTCGTTTACGGATATTACGTTTCAGATCAATGAAGATCCGGCCGGTAAAATTGAAAACATCAGGCTGGTAAGCAGCGGCACGGCGACCTCCTATAACGAAGCCAACCACGCCACCAATGTAGTTGCGGAAAACCCTGTATATGATGCCGGAGAGCTCAGGTTTACAGTGGCTGACCAGGATTTCACAGGGGGAGCCAATGTCCAATTTCAATACTATTTCCTGATTGCTGACGTGGTGGCCGGGGTAAATGAAGATAATACAGACCCCCTGGTGATTTCATTTAACATTAACGGGCCGGGTTTTACCGATGACGCCTATGTTGTGAATGGGGCAACCCTGTCTGAGGAATTTGAGTCAGGAGATAATACCTACGAATTTCAATCTTTCCCGCCGGCCATCAGCAGTGTCGCCGTTCCCTCCGACGGCACCTACGAGAGCGGCAGCACGCTGGAGTTTACGGTGAACTATGATGAAAACGTAACGGTGAACACGACGGGCGGCACGCCTTACCTGGGTATAGTGATCGGCAGCACCACACGACAGGCCGGCTATACGGGTGGCAGCGGCGGCAGTGCGCTGATGTTCAGCTATACCGTACAGGATGAGGACCTGGACTTGGACGGTATCGAGTTGGAGGGTGCCATTCAGCTCAATGGCGGCACCCTGAGGGATGCGGCGGGCAATGACGCGTTGCTTACCCTGGACAACGTGGGAAGTACTGAGAATATCATCATCCATACTATCCGGCCCAATGCTGACAACGTCCTTTATGTGGATCAAAACGTCCCCGGAGGTAGCCAAATGGGCGATTCCTGGGCCAATGCCATCACCGAATTGCACACTGCCCTCTCTTGGGCACAAAGCTGGGATGCTTCCACAAATGGTACCCTTCAGATCTGGGTAGCCGCAGGCAAGTACCTGCCCACCGGTGATCCCACCGACCGCCATGCCACCTTCCGGCTCGTCAGCGGGGTGGAAATATACGGCGGCTTTGACGGTACAGAAACCGGCCTCGAAGCCCGGGACTGGGAGCAAAATGTTACGATACTAAGCGGCGACATCGACGAAAATGACAACGACATCGACGGCATCATCACCGATGTAACGCAAATTCAGGGAGACAACTCCTACCACGTAGTCACCGGCTCCGGGGCGGAAGATACCGCCGTGCTGGACGGCTTTACCATTACCGGCGGGAAGGCAAACGGAAGCACCATGAACTTCGATGGAGGCGGAATATACAACAGTTCCGGGTCGGCCACGTTCGTCAACCTGATCATCAGGGGCAACTCGTCGGCGAACTTTGGCGGTGGAATGTTTAGCTCATCAAAAAACCCCACTTTGATCAATGTTGTCTTCAGTAACAATGAGTCAAACACCGGTGGTGGAATGGCTAATATCTTCAGCAGTAGCCCCAAACTGACCAATGTCACCTTCAGTGGCAATAGTGCAAATAATAATGGGGGCGGGATGCATAACTTTTCCAACAGCGCTCCCAAACTGACCAAGGTTACCTTTTCCGGGAACACCGCAAACGGAAGCGGCGGAGGGATGCATAATGTAAGTCAAAGTAGTCCCATATTGAGTAATGTTGTCTTCAGCAGCAATGAGGCAAATAACGGTGGTGGAATGTATAATTCGGATCATAGCAATCCCGAACTGACCAACGTCACGTTTAGTGGCAATAGTGCAAATAATAATGGAGGCGGGATAGGTAACGACTCAGAAACTACCTCCTTGTTAACCAATGTGTCCATGCATGGAAACACGGCAAACAATAATGGCGGCGCAATATACAGTGAATCCAACGCTGAAGCATTTGTCCGAAACAGTATCATCTGGGGCAACAGTGCCACGAATGATCCACAGGTAGGCGGCCCTGCATCGTATGCCCACAGCCTGGTAGAGGGGATGGATTTGACGGGTGACGGGCCAAACAACCTGGATGGAACCGCGATCAGTCCGCAGTTCGTCAGTGAAGATCCGGAGCACGGTGAGTATTTGCACCTGAGGGTCACCAGCCCCGCCATCAATGCCGGAGACAATGTCCGTTACGAGCAAGTGGGCGACTTGGAAAACGATCTGGATCTGGCCGATAACCCTCGCCTGGTAGGCGGCACCATCGATATGGGGGCCTATGAGGTGCAACATGAGCCCCAGACCATTACCGCCGAAAATATCACCAAAACCTATGGAGACGAAGCCTTTACCCATGGCAGCAGTGATAGCGGCTTACCACTGACCTATAGCAGTGCCAATATGGCTGTAGCAGAGATTGTGGAGGGACAGATCAGCATAGTGGGGGCCGGCACAGCCACCATCACTGCCTCTCAGGCTGGTGATGATAATTATCTCCCTGCTGCGGATGTGGAATTTACACTGACTGTAGAAAAAGCTCTATTGACGATTACGGCAAATGATGCTACTGGAGTGTATGACGGTGAGCCATTCACAGGCGGCAATGGGGTTAGCTATAGTGGTTTTGTCAATGGAGAAGATGAATCCGTGCTTACCGGTACATTGACCTATAGTGGCGATGCGCAGGGCGCGACGGATGTGGGTACCTACGGGATCATACCGGAAGGGCTGAGTTCTGAGAATTACGCCATTACCTTTGAAAGCGGTACGCTGACCATTTCCCAGAGTGAAGTGAATGAGTTGATCTTCAATGCCCAGACAGTAGGGACAACGGTGCAGCGCATCTATGGGGGCGGAATTATCAACGGGGCGGCGACGGCCTCTTCGGGTCTTATAGTAAATTATGAAAGTGGCGATACTACCGTAGCTACCGTTGACGCAGATGGCAATGTACAGATCACAGGTGTGGGTGTGACCACCATTACGGCTACCCAAGCAGGAGACACCAATTATGCGCCCGCGGATCCTATCAGTTTTAACCTGGAAGTGTTGCAAGCCACCCTGACCGTTACAGCAAATCACCAGTTCAAAATTTATGATGGGCTGCCCTATAGTGGTGGCAATGGGGTTAGCTATAGTGGTTTTGTCAATGGAGAAGATGAAACCGTGCTTACCGGTATATTGACCTATAGTGGTGATGCGCAGGGCGCGACGGATGTGGGTGCCTACGGGATCATACCGGAAGGACTAAGCTCTGAGAATTACGCCATTACCTTTGAAAGCGGCACGCTGACGATTTCCCGGAGTGAAGTGAATGAGTTGATCTTCAATGCCCAGACAGTAGGGACAACGGTGCAGCGCATCTATGGGGGCGGAATTATCAACGGGGCTGCGACGGCCTCTTCCGGCCTTATAGTAAGTTATGCAAGTAGCGATGCGACTGTAGCTACCGTTGATGTGGACGGCAATGTACAGATCACAGGTGTAGGCACTACGACCATTAAGGCTACCCAGGCGGGCAATGTCAATTATGCCCCGGCAGACCCCATCAGCTTTAACCTTGAAGTACAACCTGCACCGCTTACGGTAACGGCCAATGACGCCACAAAAGTCTATGACGCCCAGCCCTTCAGCGGTGGCAGCGGCGTCAGCTACAGTGGTTTTGTGAACGGAGATGACGAAACGGTGCTAGACGGCGTACTGACCTACGGCGGCAGTTCCCAGGGTGCGACCGAGACGGGCAGCTACGCCATCGTGCCGGATGGATTGACGGCGGACAATTACCTGATTGCCTATGTGCCGGGGACGCTGACCGTCGTACCCTCGGGCGGTAATGTGCTGATCTTTAATGCCCGTACGGCAGGCGGCACAGTCAATGTTACCTACGGGGCTTCCCCTTTGGATGGCAGTGCACAGGCGACTTCCGGATTGCCTGTGACCTACGCGAGCAGCAACACATCGGTTGCCGCCGTAGCTACGGACGGCAAGGTGACCGTCGCAGGAGCGGGTACAGCGACCATTACGGCCAGCCAGCGGGGTGACAGCAACTTTAACCCGGCCACGGACATCCGCTTTACCGTTCAGGTATCCCGGGCCCCATTGACCGTCACGGCACTGAATCAAAGCAAAATTTACGACGGCGAGCCCTACAGTGGTGGCAACGGTGTCAGCTACAGCGGCTTTGTGAATGGCGAGGACGAAAGCGTGCTGGACGGTGCGTTAAGCTATCAAGGCAGCGCACAGGGCGCCGTAGACGTGGGCAGCTACATGATCGAACCGGGAGGCTTTACTTCCGGCAATTACAACATCACCTACCAGCCGGGTAGCCTGACGGTTGCGAAAGCGCCTCTGACCATCAGGGCGGAGGACAAAACCAAGGTTTATGGTGGGGACAATCCCGAGCTGACTTTTGTATACGAGGACCTTGTCCCCGGGGACAAGGGAACGGCTGTTCAACCGGGTATAGCCACAACGGCCACCGCCAACTCGGGCATAGGTATATATCCGATCACCCTGTCTGGCGCGGCTGATAATAATTATGACATCACCTACCGGCCGGGGAGCCTGACGGTTACCAAAGCCCCATTGGCGGTGACGGCCCATGAAGGGCAGACCAAGCTGTACGGGGATCCCGATCCGGTGTTTGCATACCATGCCGAGGGCTTTGTGGCAGGGGACGATGAACATATCCTGTCGGGCGTACTGGCAAGGGAACCGGGTGAGTCGGCGGGTGAATATGCGATAGGGATAGGCACACTCACGGCCGGGAATAACTATGCGATAGAATTCATGGGAGCGGATTTCAGGATCATTGGGGCGGCGATATCCATGATCATGGACCCCGCGGACCTGGAGACACCATGGGGGACCATGCCCGAGCTTCCCGCCCAGATAGTGGCCGTAGATCAGGGAGGAGGCTTTTTTGAGGTACCGGTCCTCTGGGAAACGGCAGGCATGGACATCCATGCCAGGGGCAGCTACAGGGTGACCGGCAGGCTGCAGTTGGAAGAAGGTATCCTGAATCCGGACGGACTGGGCAGCAGTTTTGTGCTGACGGTACTTCCGAAGCCCCGACCAACAGACCTGTACATTGACAACCCGGTCTTCGCACCGGAGGCTACACGGTTTTTCTTTGAGATCGGTGAGTTGGTGGTGGTGGACGAATGGGATGATTTTCACCGGATTGAATTGCTGGGCGACGGCGCGGATAACCGCTACTTTGAGGTGCATGACGGCCGTCTGTACTGGAGCAGTGCGGACCGGGCCGAGGGCAGGACGGTGTTCCGTGTTAGACTCCGGGTGACGGACCGCGACGGCAACGAACTGGACCGGGTGCTGGAGCTGGAGCGCGAGCGAACAGGCCTGCAGGAGATAATGATCCACAACAGCTTCACGCCAAACGGTGACGGGCTGAACGACAGTTGGGGGATCAACGAGCTGCGTTTCCACAGTGGGGTCCGGATCTCGGTGTTTGAGCGCAGCGGTAAGCGGGTGTTCTACACGGAAGATCCAGACGTACGGTGGGACGGCACTTTCGAAGGCCGGGATGTTCCAGTCGGCACCTACTACTACGTGGTGGAGGTCCGTGAGCAAGGCCAGAGCAGACGGGGCTTTTTGACAGTGATCCGGGAGTAGGTGAGTACAGCGTACCCAAGTATCAAGAAGTGGTCAAATAACCCAATTATCAATGACGAATAACCATAACTAAAGATGAAACGCATATATACAGTAGCCGTCACCGTCCTGATCTGCGCCGTTGGCATGATCCGCGTAGCGGAAGGCCAGTCGAGGAAATATATCAGCCAGTTCAGCCATTTCCAGAATTACTACAACCCCGGCCTGACAGGCTATGAAGGATCGACGGCACGGGCCTTCGTAAGGAACCAGTGGGCGGGTTTCGAGGGTGCACCGGGGACATACTTCCTGTCGGCGGAACTGGACTTCGGGGAGCTGTCGGGGGACGCTGACGCTGCGCTGTTGAGCAAAAACGCGGTTGGGATCAGCCTGCTCCACGACCGCTACGGGACCTTTGTGGACACGGAGCTGATCGCGAGCTACGCCTCCAGGATAAGGCTGGACGCGAACACTAACCTGCGGCTGGGTGCCGGCGTGAACTATAATACGGTGCGTCTGGATGGAAACGCGATGACGCCGGAGCAGGCGGGCGACCCGGTGCTGGGACGCTACCTGAACAGCTTTGCGGACATGCATATCCTGGACTTCAACCTGGGTCTGGCGCTGACACACCGGAACTACTACCTTTCGTATGGGGCGCACAACGTGAACCGGGGTGCAATCCAGTCAGGAGACGTGTTCATGGACCGGAAGCCTGTGACACACATCGTGCAGGCGGGCTTCCGCCAGGCGCTGTCGAAGGACTTTTCGGTGATCCTGAACTTCATGCAGCGGATGCAGGCCGATCTGCCGGACAACACGGAGCTGAACCTGAAGGTGCTGATGCTGGACCGTCTCTGGCTGGGGGCGGGCCACCGGCGGGACTACGCGAACAACTTCCAGTTGGGGCTGGTGCTGGACCGTTTCAGGGTGGGGTATATTTACGAGCTGCCGTCTATAGGCTCCTACCTGCTTCCGAACACCACGCACGAGTTTACGGCGGTGTTTAACCTGTTCCGTTCCAATGAACGGAGGACTGAGGATGAAGTGCTGATTTGGTAGGCGAGTAGCAAGATACGCCTTGACCGGTCCCGGTTTAACCCCCGTACATCCAAGTTGCCTTTCTATGCCGCAGTATGGGTTTTTGGAGTAAAATAGGGAATTTGTCGGACAACAACATCGGCGGTCGGACAAATTTATTAATTTTGGTCCAGCAGTTTACACAAAGGGACCGAACCGATTTGAAGCAATGAAGAAACACGCCATCATCGTGGCCGGGGGAGCGGGGACCCGTATGGGAGCAACCCTACCCAAGCAATACCTTTCATTGAATGGTCTTCCCGTTTTGATGCATACCCTGAATGTGTTTTATCGCGGGAATCCGGCAATCAATCTGATTCTGGTGCTTCCTGAGAAGGATTTTGATTTTTGGAAGGAACTGTGCGGGAAGCATCTTTTTTCGGTTCCCCACAGCTTGGTAAAAGGAGGACATTCAAGGTTTCAATCCGTGAAAAACGGACTGGAAGCCATCCCTTCTTCTGACGGGCTGGTGGCCATTCATGATGGTGTAAGGCCGTTTGTCAAAGAGGAAGTGATTGAAAAGAGCTATCAGGAAGCTGAAAAGACAGGAAGCGCCATCACGGTGGTGCCTTTAAAGGACTCTATCCGCAAGGTGACGGATGACGGCAAATCTTTTTACCAGGAAAGGGAGTATTTCAGGTTGGTGCAGACCCCTCAGACGTTTCGCCTGGACAAAATCAAGCAGGCGTTTGATACAGAGGAAAGATACTATTTTACAGATGACGCCACGGTTTATGAACATCAGGGTTGGCAGGTATCCCTGATCCCCGGCAATCCGGAAAACATCAAGATCACCACTCCGGAGGATTTGGCCTATGCGGAGTTTTTACTTTCCACGAGAGAAAAAACCTGATTTTTTCAGCGAGGGAAAACGGGGATTCACCGATTTTTATGGGCTGTTCAGAGAATTACACTTTTTGAAAAGGAAGTTCCGGTGTAATTTGGTATCGTTATATAAAAAAGCAAAACAATGAGCAGAAGAATCAGAAGCGGCAACCAAATGTTAGGGGTTCTTATCCTTTTGATAGGAGCCTTGCTCTTATTAAAGGAAATGGGGGACTTTTTGCCCTATTGGCTTTTTACATGGCCCATGATATTGATCGTCATAGGGCTGTATACGGGAATCAAGAATGGGTTTCAGAATTTTGGAGCGGTGATCCTGCTCCTTGTCGGTGGCTATTTTCTTCTTAAGGACAAGATGAATTTACCTATAGAAATAGGCCCTTATTTGCTTCCCGCTGCGCTTATCTTTTTAGGCCTGTATATCCTTTTCAGAAGGAAGAAGAAACTGGATATTGACTGGAAAGATTGGGAGGGGAATTACGACCGTTGGGAACGAAAGATAAGGACGGGAAAACCTGGTAAGGAAAAAAGCAAGGACGATGATTCCGATTTTTTGAATGTGGAGGCCATTTTTTGTGGCATCAAGCGGAAGGTGATCTCGAAAAACTTTCAAGGAGGGGAAGTGAGCACTGTTTTCGGAGGCACGGATATCGATTTTCTTCACGCGGATATTGAAAAGCAAGCGGTTATCAACGTGTCTGTGGTTTTCGGTGGCTTGAAATTGCTTGTTCCGGCTCACTGGGATGTGCAGACCAGCTTGAACAACGTGGCGGCCGGTGTAGAAGACAAACGTTACGTGCAACAGGGAACAGTGGATCCGGATAAGAGATTGGTCATCACAGGATCTGTGGTCTTTGGCGGGATAGAGATCACTTCTTATTAAAACCAATTTGTTTTCAAGCGTCCATGGAATGGCACAAAATACCTTTTAGTAAAAGAGACATCCTTTTTTTCCTCTTGCTGGTGTTTGGCTCGGCCACATTTATAGCCATGTACTATGGGCAGTCATGGAAAACCGGTGTGGCGGATGCCGGTTTTTTTGTCATTCAACTTGTCTTAGGGTTGTTTTTACTGGTCAATATGCTTCACTATTATCCTCCCTCCAAAATAAATGCCTGGCCGGCATTGCTGTTTTCTTTGGTTGTGTCCGTTCTGCTTGTGTTTGGGGGAAAATGGTTGGCTAGAGGAATATTGGACACCAATGCGGTATTTTTTGTTTTTTATGAGAAATCCATACCTGCCAGGCTAGGCATCATGTTTTTGCTCCTCTATTGTGTTGCGATTTTTATGCTGCTGATAAAAAACTTTGAAAAGGGGTGGAACCAGCAGCAGCTTGGCGAAATGAGCCGGAAACTTTCCAAGGACGCAGAGCTGTTTTATCTCCGCCAGCAGTTGCAGCCCCATTTTCTTTTCAACAGCCTGAATTCCATTTCGGCACTTTTGGGAAGTGATCCCAAAAAAGCAAGATTAATGTTGCAGGAGCTGGCTGATTTTTTTCGGGCTAGTCTAAAGAAAGACCCTATGAAGTGGGAGAGGGTAGATGAAGAATACAAAATCATATCCCAATACCTTTCCATTGAAAAGGTGAGATTTGGTCACCGCTTGGATTTCCGTTTTAACATGGAAGAGGGGGTAGGGGATTTGATGGTGCCGCCTCTTTTGATCCAGCCTTTAGTGGAAAACGCGATTAAGCATGGGCTTTATGGTGTCACAGGGGATATATTGATTGAATTCACGGCAAAAAAAGAAGGCAATTATTTTGTCATTGTCATCACCAACCCTTGCAGCCAGCAAAGCGGTGGTCCCAGAGGAGTCGGTTTTGGTTTGGAAAGCGTGGAGAGAAGGCTTTATTTGCTGTTTGGGAGAAAGGACCTGCTTCACTATAAAAAAGATAATGATAATTTTACAGTAAGTATGAAAATCCCCCAGCCAAAATGATCCGATGTGTTGCCATAGATGATGAGCCGCTGGCTTTACAGCTTATAGAGGAATACCTGATAGACCATCCGGGTGTGGAAGTGGTGGGCAAATACCATGATGGCTTTTCCGGTCTCAAAGGGATTTCTGAAACAAAGCCTGATCTGATTTTTTTGGACATACAAATGCCAAAGATCAACGGATTTGAGATGCTCGAGTTGGTGGATAACCCGCCCCCTGTCATTTTCACCACCGCTTTTGATGAATTTGCGATTAAGGCTTTTGAAATCCATGCAGTGGATTATTTGTTGAAACCGTTTACCAAGGAGAGGCTGTGGGAGGCGGTTGAGCGGGTGGCCAAACAAACTGGAAGCAGCATTGCCACTGGCCAAAAGCTGCTGGAAAACAGGTTTGTGGGAGAAGGGCAGTTGGAGAGGGTGGTGGTCAAGATCGCTCATCACATTCACATCGTTCCGGTTTTGGATATTCATTATTTTTCCTCAGATGGGGATTATGTCAGCATCCACACCGCGGAGAAAGAGTACCTCAAGTTATCCACTATGAATTTTTTTGAAAATTCTTTGGACCCAAATGATTTTGTCAGGATTCACAGATCCTATATTGTGAATGTAAGTGAAATCACCAAAATAGAGTCTTATCAAAAAGACAGTCAGGTGGTCGTGCTGAAAAACGGGAAAGTGCTTCCTGTAAGTAAGAGTGGTATAGGGAGATTAAAAGCAGTATTGGGGATTTAAAGCGGGAGCCCCATGGGGAACCCCTCCTTAGTGGCTTTTTCCTGCTAAGGAGGGATAAAAATCAATATTCGTCTTCGTTAAAGAAGAAATCGTCTTTCGTAGGATAGTCCGGCCAGATTTCTTCAATGTTTTCATAAGGTTCGCCATCGTCCTCTAATTCCTGGAGGTTTTCCACGACTTCCAAAGGTGCGCCTGAACGGATAGCAAAGTCAATTAATTCATCTTTAGTGGCAGGCCACGGTGCGTCTTCCAAATAGGAGGCAAGTTCTAAAGTCCAATACATAGTCTACACAAATTTTATTGTCCCTGTTAGTGGGATGCAAAAATATAAATTCTTTTTAAAACTTAAATGTTTACGAATCAATTGTTTGTAAGTTCTTTTAATATATGATTTTTAACATCTACTTTTCTTTTATAGGCCCCTAATTTCCTTCTCATTATGGTTTCAAAACCTTCCTCGTGTGATCTGAAATTCTCCGCGTTTTCTTTTACGGTTTCCAATTCTCTCTGATCCCGGTTGATCAGGTCCTTGAGGAGTCCTGCCTTTATCTGCTTTTGCTCGGAAGGTTCCTTGTTTTCAAAATCACTATATTTGGAAAGACAGAGTTTTTCCAAGAAAGATTTTTCAAAAACGATGTCTGCAAAGAATACGAAGGACCTCATACTTTGTTGCGCATTTCTGGGTTTTTTTGGGGGCAGTTTTTTCCACTCCGCCTGCAGTTTTTTGGCCTCCGCAAGTTTGTCCTGATTAATAGGGCCTTCCGAAAGCATTTTCATTTCCTGGACCATACGCTCCATTTTTTTGATCATCAGCCCTGGACTGATTTTTGGCGTATTTTGAGCCATTCTTTTATACTTGCTGAAGATCCTGTTGTTCAGTTTTGAAAACTCATCCCATAAGGGCTGCCTTTTATCGGCAGGGACCCTTCCCGAGGCTTTCCATTCCTTTTGGATCCGCTTGCTGATTTCAAAAGCCAGTTTCACATCCGGGAGGTCATGGGCCTTCCGGGCTTGGTCCAGCAAACCTTCGTATACTTTAATGTTTTTTTCGGCCTGTATGGCCATGTCTTCAAAATAATGCTTCCGGTTGGTGTAAAAAGTGTCCAGCGCTGCCTGGAAAGCATTTTCTATTTCCTCTTCCTGTTCTTTTTCGACCGGACCGGTTTTTAACCACCGTAACTTCAGGTTTTTGAAAGCTTCAGAAGTTTCTTTCCAGTCCGTACTGTTCTGCAGGGCCTCTGCCTCCAGGATAAGTCCTTTTTTGATTTCCAGATTCCGTAACCTGTTGGCCTGTATGATTTCTTCCAGGTATTTCTCCTGCAATTCCAACTCTTCGATCAGCGAAGGGAAATCCCCCAAGGCATCATACTTCATCATGGAGTCTTTCAGATGGATCAGTTTCATAAGAAAAGACCCTTTATTCTGGTTTTCTTGGATGTTTTTTTTTAGGGTGTCCACTTTTTGCCGGAGGACCTCAAAGCGGTCTTCAAAATATTTTATCGTAGAAGCCTCATCTTCTTTTACTTCGCCGATAATCCGGTCTTCCTGGCCCAAAAATCCTTTTAAATAGACCTTGTTTTCTTTTATATATCCATAGGGATGTTCCGTCATGATCAGATAGGTTGGTTGTACTTTCAAGTGGTTTTTTGTCTTTTTTGCAAATTAATTAATTATGCTCCATTTATCCTAAGAAAGGTGATTTTTTACCATCTTTGTCGTTTAAAAATAACAGGAATAAAAGAAGGTCTGCTATGAGTAATGAAAAAATAATTTTTTCTATGGCCGGGGTCTCAAAAATATACCCCCCTCAAAAGAAAATTTTGAAGGATATTTATCTGTCGTTTTTTTATGGTGCCAAAATAGGTGTGCTGGGTCTCAACGGATCCGGGAAAAGTTCTTTGTTAAGGATCATCGCGGGCAAAGACAAGGATTTCTTGGGAGAAGTGGTCTGGTCTCCCGGCTATAGCGTAGGGATGTTGGAGCAGGAGCCTGAACTTGATCAGGATAAGACAGTCAAAGAGGTGGTGGAGGAAGCGGTGGCAAGTACAATCGGCCTTTTGAAGGAATTTGAGGCCATCAATGAAAAATTTATGGATCCCGCTGTCATGGAAGATCCTGAAGCCATGGATAAATTGATCCAACAGCAAGGGGAAGTGCAGGAAAAGCTGGATGCCTGTAATGCCTGGGAATTGGATGTGATGCTGGACAAGGCCATGGATGCGCTTAGACTCCCTCCGGGTGAGGCGGTCATCAAAAACCTTTCTGGTGGGGAAAAAAGAAGGGTGGCGTTGTGCCGCCTTTTGTTGCAGGAACCCGATGTGCTTTTGCTGGATGAGCCGACCAACCACCTGGATGCAGAATCGGTGCACTGGTTGGAGCAACACCTGAAGAACTATAAAGGAACGGTTATCGCCGTAACCCATGACCGGTACTTTCTGGACAACGTGGCGGGATGGATATTGGAACTGGACCGAGGCGAAGGAATCCCCTGGAAAGGAAATTATTCCAGCTGGTTGGAGCAAAAACAGGAGCGCCTGAAAAAGGAAGAAAAGACCGAGTCCAAAAGACAGAAAACCCTGGAAAGGGAGCTGGAATGGATCCGGATGTCCCCCAAGGCAAAGCAGTCCAAGGGCAAGGCAAGACTCAACGCCTATGAAAAGCTGGTAAGTGAGGAATCCAAAGAAAAAGAATCCAAATTGGAACTGTATATTCCCCCTGGACCCAGGCTCGGTTCAAAAGTCATTGAGGTAAACGGGGTCTCCAAAGGCTATGGGGACAACCTGCTTTTTGATGACCTCTCTTTTTCCCTTCCTCAGGGGGGGATTGTCGGGGTAATAGGTCCAAACGGTGCCGGCAAATCCACCCTGTTTAAGCTGATAACGGGCAGCGAAGCGCCTGATGCGGGGCATTTTGAAGTCGGAGAGACCGTGGAGATAGCCTATGTGGATCAGGAGCATGATATTTTGGATGCCGATAAGTCGGTATATGAAATGATATCCGGCGGCAATGAATTTGTCCGGCTGGGCAACAAAGAAGTAAATGCAAGGGCCTATGTAAGTAAATTTAACTTTGCAGGTTCTGACCAGGAAAAAAAGGTAGGGATATTATCCGGAGGGGAGAGAAACAGGGTACACCTGGCCCTGACACTGAAAAAAGGCGGAAACCTTCTGCTTTTGGATGAACCTACCAACGACCTGGATGTGAATACGCTCCGGGCGCTGGAGGAGGCTTTGGAAAATTTCGGAGGCTGTGCGGTGATCATTTCCCACGACCGGTGGTTTTTGGACAGGATCTGTACCCACATTTTGGCATTTGAGGGAAATTCATCGGTATATTGGTTTGAAGGTAATTTTTCCGATTACGAAGAAAACAAGAAAAAAAGATTGGGGGACATTACCCCCAAACGCATCAAGTATAAAAAACTGAAATAGCGTTGTGAAATTTGCAGTTTTATTGCTCTTTTCAGATAAAATTCTGAGTGATTATTGCTCTTTTTTGTTTCTTTGCATTTAGTAAATACTGATTGTATAGAAGAAGGTAAATTATGAGACAGTTGCTGTTAAGGCCTGGCGCTGAGGAATTGAATTATGAGATCAGGGGTATTGTAAAAAAAGCCAGGATGATAGAAAACCTGGGTTATGGCATCACCTGGGAAAATATTGGGGACCCCATACAGAAAAGCAATACCATACCGGGCTGGATGAAGGAGATCGTGGCCGAATTGGTTCAGGATGACCATAGCTACGGTTATGCGGATAGCAAAGGCATGCTGGAAACCAGGGAATATCTTGCACGCATCAACAACCAAAAAGGTGGGGTGCAGATTACTGCAGATGATATTTTGTTTTTTAACGGCTTGGGCGATGGCATCGCCAAACTTTATCAGTTTTTGATTCCCACTGCCAGGATTATCGGCCCTTCCCCGGCTTATTCCACCCACAGTTCCGCTGAGGCTGCCCATGCCAATACCAGCCCGATTACCTATAATCTTGATCCGGACAACAATTGGTATCCGGATATGGATGATCTTTATAATAAGGTGAAATACAACCCCTCTATCGTGGGAATCCTTATCATTAATCCCGACAATCCTACGGGTATGGTTTATCCCAGGGAGGTACTGGACCGCTTTGTGGAAATCGCTCGTGAATTCCGTTTGCTTTTGATTGCGGATGAGATTTACCAGAATATCACCTATAATGGTTTTGAAGCCATTGGCTTGTCCGAGATACTGGGCGATGACCTTCCCGGGATTTCCCTGAAAGGGATCTCCAAGGAATTCCCCTGGCCGGGTTCGAGGTGCGGATGGATGGAGTTTTACAACAAAAACGTTTCCAAGGAATTCTCCAAGTTGTGTATTACTTTGGAAAACGCCAAAATGATCGAAGTCTGTTCTACCACCCTGCCCCAATTGGCCATTCCCAAAATCATGAGCCATCCTGAATATGCCGAATACAGAAAAGAAGCCAATGAAAAGATAGGCCGGCGAAGCCGCATCATGGAGGAGATTTTGGGACCTGTCAAAGGGATCAGGTTTAACAAGACCAAGGGAGCTTTTTACAATACCATAACCTTTGAGGAAGGTCTGCTGGATGAAACCCAGTTTCTTCCGGTGGAGGATCCAAGAATACAGGGTTTTTTAAACCTGTGGTTACAGGAGAAAGAAATGCCGCATGACAAGCGGTTTGTATATAATTTACTGGCGGCCGAACGGATATGCGTGGTGCCTGTGAGTTCTTTTTGCTCTGATTTAAGAGGATTCAGGGTGACCTTGCTGGAGGAAAATGAGGACGTTTTCAGAGACACCTTCGAACGCCTGGCCAGAAGTATCAATGCCTACCTGAAATCTTCCAGCAAAGCTCCGGTCCACTTTTAGGCGGACAAGTCCCTCATGTTCCCTTAGATGCTTCAGTTCTTCACTGGGCTGGATGTCTTGTTCATCTTCTTCAGGTGAAGGCGCGTCTTTGTCCGAAGATAGGCTGTCCAAATCAGGTTGGCCGGCATTCACCCAGGCTGTATACCAGAAATCCGCAATCATTTTGATCGATTTGCGCATTTGACGTTCCACCTGACCTCCCAGCATTCGATGATAGGCCAGGGTGAAGGGCTTGGAATAAACCCGTACATTTATATTTCCCCTTTCTTCATAGCTGTATTTTTTATCTTCGGGAAATTTTAACGTCAGCGTTTTTTCAAAACCCAGGACACTGTCCAAAGCATGATGCGCCTGGCTGACCGATTCCCATATAGCCAGTTGGGGTTCCTGCATGTAAATGGCTTTGCCTACAAAGAAATCATACTCCTCTGCAAAGACCTCAGGAACCCTGCTTTCCCAAAAACCATGTATCCCGTGTTGCCCGGTCAGCTGGCCGTTGTAATTTTTGGTGGTATGCAATGGGACATTGATATCACCGAGGTAATGACCCAGATCTGCCGCAAGCCTTAAAATGGCGTTCTTGTCTTTCCGCTCAAAAGCTCTGGTAAGCTGGAGGAAGGTTTGATAAGCGCTCCAGGGGCCAATCCCGAAACTTCTAAGGCTGTCTTCCCCGAAATGTTGTACAGCTGTCTGCCAATAGCGGGGAAGGTGATACAACGCACTGTCCCCATAAGCGTCCACATCAATAAAATGCTTCTCTGCTTCTCCTTTTACCGCATATCTCCTTCTGTCGGGGTTGACAGCATTCTCCGTGATGTATTGAATGTTTTCTTTAAAAAAACCGATCATTTCAGGAGGCAGGGAAAATACGGCTTGCCGGTTTATTTTTTTGTGAGCATAAAAACCCCAGGCCATGGTCTCCTGTGACCCCATCGTGAAAAAGCATATTATCAAAAAAAGGTATTTCATTATGATTTCAGATTTAAAAACTTAATTACCAAGGTAATTTATAATTTTTTTTGCCTTTCTGAAATAGTTTGTGTTTGTAATACACCGTTTTTTCTTCATTTTTGTAGGGCATGATGGCTTATGGAAAGCATTAATGAAGAAATTTTTTGTAGTTAAAAATAAAACCGTTAAATTTGCGCTTCTAATTCGCAGGGATTTAAAAAGACACTAAGTTAAAAATACAATATGGCAAATCACAAATCGGCTTTAAAGAGAATTCGTGCTAATGAAGCCAAAAGGTTGAGAAACAGGTATCAAGCCAAAACTACCAGAACTTTTATCAAAAGACTGAGAAATACGCACGATAAGGAAGAAGCTCAGGAACTGTACAAGGAAGTTTCTTCTATGTTGGACAAATTGGCTAAAAAGAATATCATACATAAAAATAACGCTGCCAACAAAAAGTCAAGTCTCGCTAAGCTGGTTAATTCCCTGTAATCAACGAAGCTTATTGTATAAAAATATTGGACTCCGCTTTTCGCGGAGTTTTTTTTTGGCTTTGATTTTTTTATTTTTAAGTCGTTCCAGATGGGGAGCAAAATGGAATTGGCGTTCTGAATTTTCAATTTTGGGCAGACAGTTACCTTTATGTATAGATAGAACTTTTCTGAATTTTTTATTATGGAAGACTATATTTCAATTCGTATCTCTGCATTGGCGGAGGAAGACAGACCAAGAGAAAAACTATTGCTGCGGGGCAAAGGGAATTTATCCGACGCAGAATTGATTGCCATTTTAATAGGATCGGGTTCCCGTTCGCTTAGCGCTGTGGATCTGGCGAAACACATTCTCCACAGTGTCGACAACGATCTGGCCCGGTTGGCCAGGATGTCTGTCAACGATCTTAAAAAATTTAAGGGGATCGGGGAAGCAAAGGCGATAAGTATCGTGAGTGCATTGGAGCTGGGAAGAAGGAGAAAAACGGCAGATCCGCAAAAAAAGATAAAAATAAGTTGTTCGGGAGATGTGTATGAACTGATGAGAGGAGAACTTCTGGATGAGAGCATAGAGTATTTTTATGCACTGTTATTGAACAGAAACAACCAGGTAATCAAAAAGCAGCTGATCAGTCAGGGCGGTACTTCTGCCACCATCGCCGACCCAAAACTGATATTCAAGTATGCCATGGAGAACCTCGCCAGTGCATTGATTTTGGTCCATAACCACCCCTCCGGCAATTTGAAACCGTCCGCCTCCGACATCAGCCTGACCAAAAAACTTTGTCTGGTGGGCAAAAATCTCGAGCTTCCCGTACTGGACCATGTTATTTTCACAGATCTTGGCTATTTTAGCTTCGCTGATGAAGGAATGATATGAAAATGAATCAGAAAAACATTGTATGGGTATTGATAGTCTTGGTGGTATTGGGTTCTTTATTGTATACCTTATCCGGTGGGGAGAGCCCCGAGCAATACCGGGAAAGAATTGAAGAAGAACGGGAAAGACAGTTTAAATTTCTTAAGTTCAACGCAGATTCTCCGCTGACCGGCGAGCAAAAGTCCGAGTTGGATCAACTTGAGTTTTTTCCGGTTGACCCTGTCTACAAGGTGAAAGCCAGAATGGTGCCGGCACAAAACCGGAGAATGCTGGAGTTGCCGATGACCGACGGGTCGGTGGAGAGATATATCCGGCATTCATTTGCGGAGTTTGAGTTGGAAGGGCGCATTTTGCGTCTGTTGTTGCTACAGGCAGCGGATGAAAAGGATAGCCGGAATTTTTTCCTGGCATTTGCTGATGCCACCAGTGGCGATGTTACTTATGGAGGAGGGAGGTACATCAATCTCAGACAAGACGGGCAGAATTCTGTTACCATTGATTTTAATTTGGCCTACAACCCCTATTGTGCGTACAACCCGGACTATGCCTGTCCGCTTCCCCCAAAGGAAAACGTGTTGGATGTCCCTATTTTGGCAGGGGAGAAAAATTACATAAAATAACCTTTAGGTACAGGGCATTTATAGTAAATTTGTGCCTTAGTCAAAACCGGAAAAATGAAAATTTCAATAAACAGACTTAAAGATTATATACCATTTGACCATTCTTCAGAAGAAATTGCCGATTTACTCACAGCTTCCGGGCTGGAGGTGGAGGGGATTTCTACTTTTGAATCCGTAAAGGGGAGTCTTGAGGGCATCGTGATAGGCGAGGTCGTCAGTTGTGTCCCCCATCCCAATGCAGACAATCTCAGTCTCACCAAGGTGGATGTAGGCCATGATGTGCTTCCCATAGTCTGCGGAGCGCCCAACGTAGCCGAAGGCCAAAAAGTCCCTGTTGCTTTGGTAGGGACAGCTTTGTATGGAAACAACGGGAGTGCCTTTGTAATAAAAAAAGCCAAGATCAGAGGGGAGGTTTCCCAAGGAATGATCTGCGCCGAAGATGAATTGGGATTGGGAGAAAGCCATGATGGTATTCTGGTGCTGGATACCCAGCTTCCCAATGGCACACCTGCCAACCGCTATTTCGAAGTTGTGAAATCGGATGTGCTGGAGATAGGCCTGACTCCGAACAGAGCTGATGCGGCTTCCCATTTGGGGGTGGCCAGGGACCTGAAGGCACTTCTTAATGGAGAACTCAGCCTTCCGGATGTATCCGGTTTCAAAGTGGATAACCATGACAAGGGCATCAAAGTAAGTGTGGAAAGCAGTCAGGATTGTCCCCGGTACGCCGGCCTGACCATCACCGGGTTAAAAATAGCTCCTTCACCAAAATGGCTGCAGGATTACCTCCGCGCGCTGGATTTGGAACCCATTAACAATGTGGTGGACATCACCAATTTTGTTCTTCATGATCTTGGCCAGCCTTTGCATGCCTTTGATCTGGACAGGATCAAAGGGGGAGAAATCATTGTCAAACGCATGCCCCAAGGGGCCTCTTTCATTACGCTGGATGGAAAAGAACGAAAACTCACCGGTGAAGAACTTATGATTTGCGATGCCAGGGAAGGGCTTTGTATGGCAGGGATCCTTGGAGGGTTGGATTCGGGGGTAAGTGACGGGACCACTGCTATATTTTTGGAAAGTGCCTGTTTTTCCCCGGATATTATCCGGAAGGGAGGGCAGCATCATGGCATAAAAACAGATGCCTCTTTCCGGTTTGAGCGGGGCACGGACCCCAATATGCCGGTTTTCGCCTTGAAAAGAGCGGCAATGCTTATCTGTGAAATAGCTGGTGGAAAGGTTTCATCGCCTATCACAGATGTTTATCCCGATCCGGTTGAGGATTTTTCTGTTCCCGTAAAATACCAGCATGTGGACAGGTTGATTGGAAAAAAAATCGACCGGCAGGAAATCAGAAAAATCCTGGAGGCTTTGGAAATAGCTGTGGAAGATGAAAGCGAAAATGGATTTACGGCAAAAGTGAAACCGTACAGGGTGGATGTGACCCGCGAGGCAGATGTTATAGAAGAAATTCTGCGGATATATGGGTTTGAAGCAATCAAACTCCAGGAAACTTACCAGTCGGATTATCTGGCAGAGCATCCCGAAAAGGATGAAAACAAGCTTCAATACAGGGTTTCCGAATTGCTTGCCGCCCAGGGGTTCCAGGAAATCCTGACCAATTCCCTTACCAAGCCCTTCTATACGGAGAAGTCAGGGTACTTGGACCGGGATAGAGACGTGGAGATTTTGAACAAGCTGAGCGAAGATCTTGGGGTACTCCGTCAAACCCTTTTGTTTGCAGGACTGGAAGTATTGGCTTACAATATCAACAGAAGACAGAAAGACCTTAGGTTTTTCGAATTTGGCTCGGTTTATGCCAAAACAGAGAACGGGTATGAAGAAGCAAAAAGACTTTCCTTATTTATAAGCGGCAATTTGACCCAGGAGAGCTGGCTTCAGGAGACAAGGCCCGTTGGGTTTCCTGATCTGTACGCCGTGGCGGAAAGTTTATTGACGAAGTTGAACCTCGAGCAGACTGAAGTGGAAATCGTGGAAGCTGCTCCTTTTGACCACGCCTTGGTAATGTATATCAATCATCATGAAATTGGAAAAATAGGGCTTTTGCGTGAAAAAACAGCGGCGCTGGCCGGCGTGAAGCAGGAAGTTTATTTTGCGGAATTCAATTGGAGTTTATTGGCCGGCATGGCGGGAGGACTTGACAGGTTCATGGAGATTTCCAAGTTTCCGGAAGTCAGAAGGGATTTATCCCTGGTCATTGATAAATCGGTTACTTTTGACCGCATCCGCCGGCTGTCTCTTAAGACAGGAGGAAAGCTTTTAAAGCGGATCAATGTCTTTGATGTTTACAAGGGGGATAAAATCGATGCGGGTAAGAAGGCCTATGCGATGAGTTTTTATCTTCAGGACAATCAACAGACCCTCACCGATAAGGTCATTGACAAAACCATGAACAAATTAATGCAGGCTTTTGAAAAAGAGATAGGTGCCCTGATCCGGAAATAACTATGGTGTTCGAAGAACTTCAACGATTGGAAAAGCTCGCTGAGCAGGTTGCCCGCAAGGTGCGGCTGCTGGAACAGGAGAATACGGCTCTTAAAAATCAGCTGTTAAGTTATGAGGAGCGGATGCGGGAAAAGGAAGAAGCACTCGAACATTTTAAAAATCAAATTAAAATTAGTAAAATTGTAAGAAACATACCGGTAGAAAATAAAGAGTCTGCTGAATTGAGAGGAAGAATTGATAACTATATAAAAGAAATCGATAAGATAATTACCTACTTGTCTGAATAAAATGGAGACACTTTCAATCAAAATAAAAATAGGAGATAGGGAATATCCTATGAAAGTGAAGGCGGAGGACGAGGCCAGAATCAGACGGGCAGGAAAACTTATCAATGACAAAATCAAGAGATACAGGGAGGAATTTGGTCTGGATGACAGACAGGACCTGCTTGCCATGGTAGCCTTTGATTGTATGGTGGAAACCATGGAATTAAGTGAGACAAACGCTGAGGGAAGTGAACAGGTGAAGCACACCATCCAACAGATCAATGACCGATTGACATCATTATTGTAAATGCGTATAGTTATTTGACGGCTCATTTCCAGAGGAACTTTTTTTCCGGTAGATAAACTAAATATATCTATGGGAATTTCATTATACATCATCTTGGCCGGCGCCGTCGGCATAGTGCTGGGCGCCATATTGGCGGGTTTATTCATCAAAAACAACAGTAAGAAAATAGAGACAGAGGCCAAAGAGAAAGCCAAAAGCATTGTCAGGGAAGCGGAAATCACCGCAGAGGGCATCAAAAAGGATAAGATATTAGAAGCAAAGGAAAAGTATCTCAGGCTCAAGTCCGATTTTGAGGAAGAAGTAGGGAAAAAAAAGAATATCCTCATCACCAACGAAAATAAGCTGAAGCAGCGGGAACAGCTCCTTTCCAAAGAAATGGAACAGCTGAAACGCAAAGAGGCAGAGCTGGACAGTAAAAAAGAAAACCTCAGTGCCCAGTTGCATGTGGTGCAGGTGAAAAAGGAGGAGCTGGATAAAGTGACCCAGCAGCGGATCACTGATCTGGAAAAGGTTGCCTTGCTTACCCGGGAAGAAGCCAGAGAACAGCTGATAGAAATGCTCAAGGATGAGGCGACCACGAGGGCATCTTCCCATATCAAGGACATTCTGGACCAAGCCAAGCTCAGTGCCACTAAGCAAGCCAAAAAAATTGTTTTGGACACCATACAGCGAACGGCGACTGAGCATGCTATTGAAAACTGCGTTTCCGTATTCAACATTGAAAGCGATGATGTCAAAGGCAAGATCATTGGCAGGGAAGGAAGGAATATCAGGGCGCTTGAAGCCGCTACGGGTGTGGAAATCGTGGTTGATGATACCCCGGAGGCGATTATCATATCCGGTTTTGATCCCATCAGAAGAGAGGTGGCCCGTTTGGCGCTTCACAGATTGGTGCAGGACGGCCGTATACACCCCGCACGCATAGAGGAGGTCGTGGCGAAGACCGAGAAAAACATCGATGAGGAAATCATAGAAATAGGGGAAAGAACCTGTATCGATCTTGGCATTCACGGCTTGCATCCCGAGTTGATCAAGATGGTGGGCAGGCTGCGTTTCCGTTCTTCTTATGGCCAAAACCTCTTGCAGCATTCCAGGGAAGTGGCCAAGCTTTGTGCCACCATGGCTGCTGAAATGGGGTTCAATGCCAAGCTGGCCAAACGGGCCGGATTGCTGCATGATATCGGCAAGGTTTATCCCGAAGAAGCGGAACTTCCCCACGCCATTCTGGGTATGGAGCTGGCGAAGAAATACAAGGAGCATCCCGAGGTCATCAACGCCATCGGTGCCCACCACGATGAAATAGAAATGACCTCCATGCTTTCTCCCATTGTGCAGGCGTGTGATGCCATTTCGGGCTCAAGACCCGGAGCAAGAAGGGAGATTATGGACAGCTACATCAAGCGCCTGAAGGATCTGGAAGACCTGGCTCTGAGCTTTGATGGGGTCAACAAGTGTTTTGCCATGCAGGCCGGCCGCGAACTCAGGGTGCTGGTGGATGCCGATAATGTGGATGATACCACGGCAGGTAAGCTTTCCTTTGATATTTCCCAGAAGATAGAGAAGGAAATGCAGTACCCCGGACAAATCAAGATCACGGTGATCCGGGAAATGCGGGCGGTGAACTACGCCAAATAGAAGAATCTGTTCTGAAAAAGACTCCCTGTTCTTTGGATGGGGAGTTTTTTTTATTCTGGCCACCTCGTTGGAAAGTGCCGGAAAAGGTGGTGGTGGTTGTCCGTCCTTCGATCATAATTCTTCTACCTCTATCAGAAAGCTTTGCTGATCCACTTCAAAATCTTCATAAGACATTTCTTCCAAACGGATATCTTGCCAATCCGTGGTGGGATGGATCCATCCAAAAGTACCGGAGAAGGTAGTGATTCGGATGGGCATGCTGAAATTATCCACATCAGCTTCCCACTTATAGTTCACCACCAATGAATGGTTTTTTTCTTCCAGTTTAAGGATGAGCTTGGGCAATCCGGCATGTTTTAAGTACTGATCAAAAAAATAAGTATAATCAGCTTTGGTTTTGATATTGATATAATTCACCAAATCGTCTGTTGTTATTGTCTGGTAACGAAAATCACATTGGATGCCCGACTGCAGCGCTAACCAGAGTTCATCATTATCCAACACATTCCTAAAAGTATGCAATACCAGAGCACCTTTGCCGTACATATCCCCGATATCATAATGGATATGGTTGACATCGCGCACCCCAATAATGGGTTCTCTCCCAATCACCTGATCCGGCAAATCTTGGATAAAGCCCGCCTCCCCCTCTTCTCCAAATAAATCCATCATATACAGTCTTTCGGAATAAGTGGCAAAAGCTTCATGGAACCACATATCGGCCATGTCCTTACAGCTTACATTATTTCCCCACCACTCGTGCGCCACTTCATGCCAAACCAATCCCATTGGCGCTTCCAATGGCTCTTTTACCTCATGTTCCGGAATTTTGCCAAAGCTCACCGCACTTTGATGTTCCATGGGATAGAGGGACTCCATTAACTTAAATCCATCCCTCGGAAAAGGATATTTGCCATAATGGCTTTCTAAGACAGCCAGCATAGGTTTTACACCATCAAATATGATTTTTCCTTTTTCCAGGTTATATGGCATGACATAATAATCGAGGGTAAGGGTATCATCAGTGATATGAAGGTCCTGTAAATGCATATATTTACCAATATTCAAGGTCACATTGTAATTATTGATGGGGTAGGTGACATACCATTCGTAGCGGGTCAGATTACCCGGTAACTCGGTAGTTTTGCGAAGCCTGCCGTTAGAAATATTCATAAGCCCCTTTGGTACAGTTACAGCTATCCTTGCACTGTCCGGCTCATCTGATAAATGGTCCTTGTTGGGCCACCACAAGCTGGCGCCTGAGCCCTGGCACACTACCTGAACCCATGGGTTACCTTCTTCGTCCTTTTCCCACATAAAACCACCATCCATGGAGATATCCTTATTGGGTTCTTTGGGTTTACCTGAATAAAAAACAGTGATTTCTTCCTCGGTACCTTGTTTTAGCGGATTGGGGAATTCAATAAAAACAGCGTTGAATTCTCTGGTATAATCCAGTTCTGTGTTCCCATAGAGGATTTTGTGGATTTCCATATTGGCATAAAGATCCACTTGCATATTTTTAAAAGGTTCAGTTACAAGAAACCTGATCTTGTTGCTGCCGCTGATGAATCGGTCGTCAATGTACACCTCAACATCCAGATCATAAAAAGTGACATCATAACAGGTACGTAATGGGGTCAGTTGTCCGCGCAGGGAATCTGCCCGGGTGAACCCGTTTTGTCTGTTTGAAACTGGCGTATGTGGCTGATGGACTGCATTTCCGGAAAAAGTGGAAGTAGTATCTGTATAAACTGTAAATTCACCGGATATACTGGAGGAAGTGGGATGGATGACATTAAAATTCTCCCAGAAAAGCTCATCATCAGAAAAGTGTTTGCCAGAATGCTCCCCGGTATAGATACGATCCATATGTGCCAGTTTATCATTGCTGCTATATATATCGGTGACAGTCAGGAATAGATTGGTTTTCCACAAGTTGTTTTTCATGTTTCTGCTTCTGCTGTTGACCAAGCCTTCGAAATCCCGCTGGACATCCCTTACATACCATTTGTGATTGTGGTTGTCGAAGTTGATGACTTCCTTGAAATAAGATAGTTTCAGGCTGGCTTTTGTTACCATTGTTCCTATTTTTTTCTGCAGCGCATTCCTGCTGTTTTCCAAATCGATCCCTTTTTGTGTCGATTCGAGTTCCCACCTCACGAAAGCCAATGACTGGGTTTCCAAATACATCTTACCCTGAACATATGCTTTTTTATTGTGCTTGGGAGAAATTTCTATTTCATACATATCTTTTTGACCGTCTGAGATAATTCTGTTGAGATGGAACTCATAGTCTTTTAAATTCTTCTCGTTAAGCATACTGTGCTTGTGAGGCTTTTTATAGAATCTTATAAAATCTCCGCTTCTTATGGTGTATTTGGCACCGCCCTGTAAGCGAAGGACGTGATATAGCATGGGATCTGCCGAATGGTCCAGATTTTTCCTCCTTTCTTTGACTGTGGTGATCTGGTCGTCCAGTTCTTTACTGACGTAGGAGGGTCTGTCAACTTCCAATACGGATTCGATAAAGGTAACTTCCTGATCTTCCAATGTGGTCTCCTCACGGTAAAAAGCTCTATATTGAGTAGCAGCGGTATCATAATTGGAGGGGATAGCAGCAATGGCTTCTTTAATGATTTCCACCGCACTTTTCCGCTGTGCTTCTACCAACACTTCGTCCAGTACAACTGTAGCAGGCTTTAAAGATATGGAGAGGGGGCCTTCTTTGATGTCCGAAATAGGTTGGGTAAATGTTTGATAGCCTATAAAAGAAACCATCAGGCTGTCCTGTTGCAGTTTTTCGGGTACTTTAATAATAAAAGCACCTTCTCCGTTAGAAACCGTGCCGGTGCTTGTGCCTGCTATTCCTACATTGGCATAGGGAACAGGAGTGAAAGTTTCCGCGTCGATGATTCTTCCTGTGATGGTGCGGTGGGTTTGTTGGGCCAATAATGAAGGAATTGCCACCGTATAGAACAGAATGGTTGCGAATGCCTTTGTTTGCCAGGTAGTGCTCATGGTCTTGAAATTTGGGAGCAATACAGTAAAATAGATGGTAATAATCTACTCAAATCAGGATTTGAGTAATATTTTAAACGGAAATTTGTGCCCGGCTGGCGATGTACGCCTTGGGCGACATGCCGGTGTGGTTTTTAAAAGACCGTTGAAAAGTAGCCTGTGAGTTGAAGCCTGACTCAAAGGCAATTCCCGAAATGGTGAGGTGACCGTTTTGGGGCTCAAGCAGCCGTCTTTTGACCTCTTCAATCCTGTAGGTGTTGACGAACTCATTAAAACTCTGTTTCAAATGACCATTTAAAACAGCAGAGATCATTTTAGGAGTGATCTGCGTGTGTTCCGCCAGCTTCTTTACGTTAAGGGTCGCATCCAGATACAGTTTGTCCTTTTTCATGGCATGCTCTATCCGGTTGGTGTACAACAACATATCTTCGGAAGATAGGTTGTTTAAATAGGAAGAAGCAGGTTTTTGGAAATTGACATAGATGACCTTTGTCCTATAATAGCTTGCCAGGGCTATCCAATAAATGAAAAATACAAGCAGGATTTCTATGGCATAGAAATGAGGGCCATATTCAATATCAAAAACCATGGGGGACAGCACGGTGACAACCCAGGTCACACAAAAAACCGCACACCCTTTCAGGAATAGTTTTAACCATTTGGCATTTATTTCTTCCCGGTTGCGGTTCAATACCGGGCAATGGAGATGCAGTTCCCTAAAGGTCAGGCCCAGATAAAAGCAAAACACCAGCACACTTAAAGGTTCGGCTATGATTACATCCCACCCGTCCAGATCCATGGGGCTCAGCCACCCGGTGCCCTCACCCCATAAAAGAGCATAAATAATAAGGGAAATCCGCATGACAACGCGTATGATAAGCGGCAGAAAATAAATACGCACATCGGTGGAAGGAATCTTATTCTGATGGACAATGCTTTTTATATAGAGGTATAGACTTGGCCCCAATCCAAATATCAACATAAAATGAAAACAGTTGAAAAACAGGTCTATGTAGGGATCATTGATTCCAGAACTCCAGCTCAAGGTTTCAAAGCCATTATAGGCCAGAATCAGCATGAAAAACCCCAGGTAATTTTTTCCTCTCAGGTTTTCCTGTTTTGAAAAAAATAAAAACAAACTGAAAACCAATCCCTGACAGGCCCCGAGCAATACAAGAAGACTGAAAATATCCAAGTTCAATTTCATGATGGCGGAACATTAAGGTTGCCCGGGTATTACATGAGGGCTTTGAGCATCAGCAGACATCATTGATTACAAATATAAAAAAACAAAAGGATGTTTTTGAATACCAAATTATTTTTTTAGTTTTAACAGATACTGATAAGAGGGCAGGAAAACACCGAAGGAACATTTGGATATTGACTTCAGGTACAAAGGAGGGAGATTGTTTGCCACGCGCAACATCAAATTACCCCATGTGGCTTTTTATTTCTACGATATATTGAATGACATGCAGTGGCATGAAAATATTTATAACGCTTACTTATATCTTTGAACCATGACACCTTTTCGTTTGGTCATCGCTTTTTTTGTGGTCGCGATCATTGGCTTTGCCCTGATACCCAAACTCTCCGTGGATCTGAATCCAAGGGAGCGGGAGCCCGTGCTGAATATTTCCTATGGTGTTTCCAGTGCTTCTCCGGAATTGGTGGAGAAACTGGCCACTTCACCACTTGAAGGAGCGTTTTCCCAACTGGCCGAATTAAAAAAAATAACCTCTGTATCCAATTATGACAGGGGAGAGATACAACTGCGTTTTGACAAGCACACGGATATAGAATATAAAAAGTTTGAAGTGGCGTCACTGGTCCGCCAGGTATACCCCTCGCTTGACCAAAAGGTCAGTTACCCCAATGTCACCCAATCGGCACAACGCAATGTCAATGAGAAAACCCCTATTCTTACTTATAGCATCAATGGGCCTTTCGCCTCTTTCGAGATCAAGAAAATAACGGAAGACGTACTCCGCTCTGCCCTGACCCGGATTGAGGAGATAGAGGAAATGCAGGTGAGGGGAGCGAATGACCTTCGCCTTTTTGTGACGTATGACATCAAAAAATTACAGGCGCTCAAATTGTCCCGTTCGGTTTTGGAGTCGAGACTTAACAGCGCTTTTGGGAAAAACTATCCCGGCTTGGTGATGAATGTTTCCGGTGAGTCCCTTTTTCTGGAGGTTGACAGGTCCCTGAACGCGTTGGATCAACTGGAGAATCTTTTGATAGGAAGAATTGAAGGGAAGGATATCTATCTGAGGGATGTGGCCGACCTGACCCTGGAAGAGGCTGAAGCGGAAAGTTATTACCGGATCAACGGCAATAATTCCGTTACCTTGACGATTTTCAACCGGGAGGGCGTCAACAAGGTTTTACTGGCCAAGACGATTAAAAAAAAGGTGGAAGACAGCCGGGAGCTATTGCCTGCCGGATTTGACGTACGTCTTGAATATGATGATACCTTGTTTCTGGAAACTGAATTAAAAAAGATTTATAAACGCTCCGGCCTGTCTGTGGTCATACTGGTTTTGTTTATTTTTATAATGAACAGAAACCTCCGTTATCTTGTCACGCTGTTTTTAGGGATTGTCGTAAACATCAGCATCACTGCCATCATTCTCTATATGTTGCGGGTAGATATTCACCTGTATTCACTGGCTGGGCTGACGATCTCTTTTGGGTTGATCGTGGACAATGCCATCATCATGATTGACCACCTGCACAAGCACAAAAACAGGAAGGTTTTCCTGGCATTGCTTGCCGCTTCCCTGACGACTATAGCTGCTTTGTTGATGGTTTTTTTGCTGCCGGAGGAAGACAGAAAAAACCTGGGCGAGTTTTCGGTTGTGGTGGCGGTCATGCTGGGAGTATCCTTATTGGTGGCTTTGTTTTTTACCCCTGCCATGTACCGCCTGCTTTTTGGGGAAAGAGCGGTGGAGGGAAGAAAATTGGGTTTTGGCCAGCTTAAAAGGCGGGCCAAGGCCTTTGGTCTTTTCCATAAAACCATAGCTTTTACAGCCAACTATAGGAAGGTGTTTATATTCGCCCTGTTGCTTTTGTTTGGCCTGCCGGTATTTTATTTGCCTTCAAAATGGGAAGGGAAGGAGTGGTACAACCAAACCATTGGAAGCACCTATTACCAGGAGGAGATAAGGCCGTATGTCGACAAGGCTTTAGGGGGATCCATGCGGATGTTTGTAAGAGGGGTTTTTGAAAAATCCTCTTACCGGGAGGCCGAGCGTACCCGTCTGTATGTCAACGCGAGGCTGCCTTTTGGAAATACGCTCGAGCAGATGGATTTCATCATCAGGGAGTTTGAGGCGTATCTGAAGGGTGTGGAGGGCGTGGACAAATTTGTCACTACCGTAAGATCAGGGCAGTCGGCCAGCATAGAAATTACCTTCAAGGAAGCCTATGAAAAATCGGCTTTGCCTTATCAGCTGAAGGGGAAGCTGGCCATGAAATCGACAGACTGGAGCGGGGTAAGGTGGACCATCTACGGGGTGGGCCAGGGTTTTTTTACGGGCCCCGGGGGAGAGGGGATACCTTCCTTCAGAGCCGAACTAAGAGGTTATAACTTTACGGAACTGGAAAAACAGGCCGAAATCCTGGCTGCAAAACTGTTGGAGCACCGCAGGATTCAGGAGGTCAATACCAACGAGCGGCTGAGTTATAATGAGCAAAAAACCGATGAGTACGTGTTGCGTCTTGATCAGGCTAAACTATCCTTGAATGGAGCCAATCAGTATCAAGTGGTAAACGCCCTCAACGATGTGTCCAAACACCAGAACGCTTCCCTGTTTCTGAATGTGGATGAAAAGCGCTACGGCGTGGTCATCCGTGAGAAGAATGCGGACCGTTTTTCCAAATTTGACCTTGAAAATGCCAGTTTGATTTCCGGAGAGGACAAGATCTTCAAGGTGGCCGGTTTTGGCAACCTTCAAAAGGAAACCACCACCAATGCCTTACACAAAGAGAACAGGCAGTATATCCGGATGGTCTCTTTTGAATATATGGGGTCAGCCAAGTTTGGCGGGGAGTTTCTGGATCAGGTGTTGGATGAGATGAAGGCGACCATGCCCATCGGTTACAGCGCTTCCAAGCAGACTTACTCCTGGGATTTCAACAGGGCCAAGAGGCAGTACAGTCTTTTATTGGTTCTTATTGTGGGTATATTTTTTATCTGCTCGATCCTTTTTGAGAACTTCAAACAACCTTTGTACATCATCTTCATTATTCCCATTTCCTTCATCGGCCTGTTTTTGATTTTTTCCCTTTTTGATTTTTATTTTGATCAGGGAGGGTATGCCGCTTTTGTGATGTTAGGCGGCTTGGCTGTGAATGCCGCCATCTTCATCGTCAACGACCTTAATAACCGCCGGACAGGAACTTATAATAGGAATGTGCTGAAAGCAGTGGCAGGGAAAGCCACCCCGATTTTGCTGACCATACTTTCCACTTGTTTTGGATTGATCCCCTTCGTTATGGAGGGGCAAAATGAGATTTTCTGGTTTTCCCTTGCCATTGGAACGATTGGGGGCCTGATGTTCAGCATGGTGGGGGTCTTTTTGGCCCTGCCGGTTTTTTTATGGAAAAAAAGCAAACTACCACGCTGATCATACGTTGTTATTGAGGTTGATTTTAACCTGATTAAAGATGAATAGATTCCTGTTTGCCGGTGCTGTAGTGATAACCATGGCATTTTATGCCTGTAAATCGAACGATAAAGAAGAGGACAAGGGGCCCCTGTCCAAGATAGCGCTGGAGTTGGTGGATAGTTTGGTCGTGGACGAATTCAGTCCATTGGTGATGGACGATTTTATGGAAGAGGAGGGTCTTTTTTTGCTGCGCGGTACCAAATCCCGGAAGCCTTATTTGGTAAACAACAAAGGGGATATCGTGAAAATATTTGAGGTCTTGAACGAAGGACCGGATGGTCTGGGCTCAAGCGGTGCTTTTGGCTACCGGTTTTTGGATAAGAACAGGTGGGTGGCTCAGGGGCTTTTCAATGGGTTTCATCTTTATGATATGAGAGGCAAAAAGGAAAAAGTCATCCCGCCTAATAATTTGGGGGTTTTTGCGATGACTGTCTACACATTTAGGACTACCTTTAATCCCTATGTCAAAGATGGTGTACCCTATATGATAGGAGAGGAACAAAATCTTTATAACCCAAAAGAGATCAGCGGAACAGAATTGGGTGCAGGTTTTTACGAAAAGGTGAAGACACTATATAGGTACCGACTGGATAACGAGGAACATGAATTGCTGGAGACTTATCCTGAAAGTTGGGGTCCCAGAAGAAATGAACGCTTTGTAGGGGCGAGTCATCCTATGGTGGCGTACCATAAAAGTAAGGGAGAAATGGCAGTTCTGCCGGTGATGGGCAACGAACTGTTTGTTTATGATTTTTCGGCGGAACAGCCCGTCATGAAGCACCAGGTAAACCTGACCCACCCGTATCGCCCGGCGGAGGCCCCCCAAATAGAGGCCGGTTCCCGTGAGTATTTTTCCGATTACCCGTCTTTTACTGAGTTGAGGTATTGTGGGGAAAAAATATTGGTAGGATTCCATACCAGGATACCGGTGGATGTGGTCAAACAACTTCGGGCACAATCAGAACAGTACTACAACATGCCAGAATACAAAGAAGCAGAAGCCCAATATATCAAAACTTATTTTTTGGTAGTGGAGAATGGCGAACAAATAGGTGTTTTGGATAAATTCCCGGTGCCGGGAAGGCTGGATTTTACCGATGAGAAGGGATTCCTGTACGTCAACGATAATGTTGATCCGGCCACAGAGAGGGATTACAATGTTTTCTACAAGATAAGGATCAGGAAGTAGGATAAAAGCAAGGGAGTTTGGGAGAATATCCAAGTTACAGTCCATAAAATCATTGGAAAGCATCACCATGGAAATTACCGATACCTATGGTTTTGCAGGAGGTGTTTTTGTACTCTAAGTGTCAGATCTTCTATAAAACAATGCCGATTCGGAACTTCTTTTATGGTATTTTATCATTAATTTACTAAGATTGCCAGAAACTTATTTTGCACAAGATGTTAGCCATTTGATGGAAACGGTATATATAAAAAACATGGTATGTCCACGCTGTATCATGGCGGTAAGGCAGGTTTTGGACCAAGTGGGCCTTTCTTATTCAAGAATCGAGTTGGGGAGCGTGGTTTTGGATACGCAGCCCGATAAGGAAACATTGAGAACTTTGGAGGAAAGCTTGCTCCCCTTGGGATTTGAACTGGTAAAAACCAGAGAAATGAAACTCGTGGAAAGCATTAAAAATACCCTTGTTTCACTTGTAAGTTCAGAAGACGCGGCATCTTCGGTGAATATTTCTGATTTAATTTCAGAACGTACGGGCGAGGATTACACCAAACTGAGTAATCTGTTCAGCAGTATTCAAGGCATTACGATAGAGCGTTATTTTATCCTTTTAAAGATTGAGAAAGTAAAGGAATGGCTGAGTTATGGGGATTATAATATCAGTGAATCCGCCTGGAAACTGGGATACAGCAGCATCCAGCATCTGTCATCACAATTCAAGAAAGTTACGGGGATGACCCCCAGCCAATACAAAAAACTGAGCCTTAAACCCCGTAAATCATTGGATGAATTATGATTTTTACGGCGTTCAATTTAGTGAAATCAAAACAATCGGATGCCGAGTGAGAGTATCAGTTGGTTCTGTCTTTGGTCAGTGGCTAGTCCAGCAATGCTTTCGGCATGTTTTCCCAAAGCCCCTTCATATTTTAAATCCAATATCATGTTGGCGATATCAAGGCCGATGCCAGCCTGGTATCCCAAGGTAGCATTGTTGTAATCCGGGACCGCTCCATTTTGCGTGTCACTATGAAAATCGGAATTGATGATAAAAGTCATCACAGGACCGGCCTGCAACCTGAAGACATTGGCAAATTTGTATCCTGCCATTACCGGAACATCCAGCCTGTTAAAACTTGCTGTGTAGGTTATGTTGTCGTTTCCCTGCTGACTTTCAAATTCTCCGCCTGTGTTGGTGTAAAGCACTTCCGGCTGGAGAAAAATCCTGTTTCCCCCCAACCTTGCAAATAAACCCAAATGGTAACCCAATTTGTCATTGCCGCTGACGTAATCGGTTCCGTTTACGCTGATATTTCCCTGGGACAAGCCCAGTTTAGGCCCTACGGAGAACTCTTGGGCATTCACATGAATGCTTGTCAACAAGGACAAAATAAATATCGAAGCGCCGATGATTGCTCTGATTTTCATAATGTATGTGTTTGTGGTTTTTTCGTAAAACAATTTCCGGTCTCTATGCCGTGGTGAATTCTTGTGAGTTATAACGTTATAACAACGCTATGGGTTGATGTTTTAGCTTATCGTGTCAATAACTTTGCCAATAATAAACATTTAATGCCAAACATAAGAAGCATATTTGGATTTTAGGTGTTCAACGGCTATTTTGTGAAAAAACAATTACATTCCGGACGGCATATATCTAAATGATTAATTTCCAAAAAAACAATTAAGTTTGTGAAGAAACTTTATTTTTGTGAAGTACTTGATTATGGCTTATATTTATGCCCACTAGAATTTTACATCTTTGACGTCCAAAAGGCAGTATATATTAGATTTAGTTTTTGAACAGGATTAAAGTATATAAATAAATTTCCATGATAGAAGTAATAAAATTCCCAAGTGTATTGGAAAGTAGCAACCTTGAGCTCAGAAATGTTGCTAGGGACTTGGTTTCCGGACTTAAAATATATCATGATAATGCAGGATATCTAGTCGGCGACTTGGCGTTGTCGGAAGGAACCTCACCTCACCGGATCATCAACAGTTCTCCTGACGAAGCAGACTACAGGATATTTTTAAAAACCGGATTGCTGCTTGCTTCCCAAAAACTGGGTAGCCCCCTTACCGTCACTACCGGGTTTCCTTTTTCAACTTTTCAGGTCTTTAAGGAAAACGCCTACAGGCTTTTGGAGAACGAACATATCATAGAATACGATACCCATACCTTTGGTGGAGGGGGTAGGAAAAAAATGGCAGTGGAAGTTGACCGCGTGGCGGTTGTTCCAGAGGTGGTGGGGTGTAGCATGGCAGTTAGACAGCTTTTTTCTGATGCACCTAAAAACTTTTTCATGATCAGCTTGGGATATGGCACCATGGAAGCCATTCTAAGTACAGAAGGGGGGCTGGTCCAGCGGTCCAGCGTGTCTACTTTTGGCTTGAGATATGCCATCAACCTGATCACCCGGGAGCTTCAAAAGGACAATTATTTGGATCTTAAGACCGAGCACCAGATTGATCAATATTTCACTGAAGGTACAATTATCCTGAACAGAAGGCGTTTGGATTTAAGGGAGCTTCGAAAGCAGGTGATTGCCCAATATTACAACGATGTGATATCCCCGTCTTTAAGAAATGCCTTTTCGGATAGGGATTTTGCCAAATCCGCTGACCTGTATTTGGCAGGAGGTGGGGCTAATTATCCGGAACTGGTTAATCTCTTCAAAGATGAATTTGATGGTCTTTTGAACATCCATGTGCCGGAAACACCGGAACAGATGGCCTCAATAGGCTACTGTTTTAATAGCCTTGCTATAAACGGCGGAGCCAAGGATAAAGCCGTAGGGTTGGATTTGGGCAACAGTTCTACGATTTTGACCACTTTTAAACAAGAAAGGGAGGAATAATCTCATGAGATTTGGATCCAGCAAACAGCGGAACGAAGAGGCGAATGCCAGTAAAGTGACGGTTTTGTCACTTGGTTTCGAGCTTACCGGTGATATCATATCGAAAAGTGATATCAGAGCAGATGGCATATTGGTAGGCAGCATCCGCACCGACAAGAAAGTGGTGGTCGGGGAAAAGGCTTCAATTACCGGCGATATTATCGCTGATGAGATCAGCATCAGCGGAGAAGTGGTGGGGGATCTTTATATCTATGGAGATACGACCATTTATGCGTCGGCTAAGGTTTCCGGGAATATCATTACTAACCAGATTTATATCCATAAGGGCGCCATCATGAACAGTGGTATAAAAACTGTGGATAAAGAAGCGGTGAAAGAAGCATCCAAGTCCAGTAAAATCAATTCTGTCAGCAGAGATGAACTGTATTCTCTATTGGACGATAAAACATCTGCAAAAAAAGAAGCTCAGGTAAAATCCATTACTGACACCAAAGTCGAAGAAAAGACCCGTGGGGAAGAACCTCCAAAAAATTATCCCAGAGCTTGGTAAGTTGCTGTTGCACACCATAATCCACGGCAACTGAGGGATATTCAAGTTGCTTCCTTTTTTTATTGATGGGCATGGCCATGCAGATAATGCTGCCTTAGCACGTCTGTAGCAAAATCGTTGCTGAGATCCCGTATGACCGTGTGTACATGGTTGGCATTGTTTTGCACATTATCATATTCAATAATAAAAGTGGGGCCTTGTATTCGGTAGTAGTGGGGATGGCCCAGTTGGTTTTGCTGGCTGCCTGCCCAGGCAAAGGACAATTCTTCCAAACCGTTTTTCTGGATGTCCTCCATCATTTTATGGGCAAATTCAGCAGTATAATGACCAAGATAAACATCCAGTAGCTTTCTGAACACAGCTTGCTGTTGTGGGGTCAGCTCATGATAAAATATTCCTCTAGGTTCCAGAATTGAGGCTTCCCGATCATTTCCCGTGATGATGTCAGAAGGTGCCTCATCGGAGAATTTGGCTTTAGCCAGTTGATTTTTATCCAAAGATCGAAGTAATTCAAAACCCAACTTTGTTTCTTGTTCCAAAACTTGTTTGCCTTTATGAATACCGGATGGCACGATGGCAGGATTTGATCCATAGAAAGTAGGAGTGGAGGAAATGATGGTCCCGCGCCCGGAAGAAAAATTGAGGGACAAGTGATGGCCTTCCAGCCTCCATCCCCATTCTTTTTCTGAAGAAGGCTGGCCAAAAATGGTGAAATGATAGTTTAATGGATCCCGATAGGTGTCGTTTTTTGGCCGGTTTTCTATGTCCCTCAGGACATTTTCCAGTTCAAAAATCGCTGTGGCTTTTTCAAAACCCTGCTTTCCGAGAGAGGCCTTCATCAAATTAATGGCAGCTTCTTTTTGTTCCTCGTTGAAATCATGAAAAGTGGGGCCTTTTCTGTCCCGCGGGATGAAATGCCAGTTAAACCGCTCCGAATGGTCGAAGGGGAATGCCGCGCTCTTTTTTAAATCATCCGTCAAAGTGCTGAGAAAATGGCTGGCTTGCTCCGAAAGATCCTGCCCTATAGCAGTAAATGGGGTGAACAATAACAACCACATGCAGCATTTTATAGCTAATCGCAAAAGTCTGGGTTCGGTTTTCATGGGCTTAGGGTTAAAGGGAGTTTAATTTCGGTCGGGATAATACGTGTAGCGAATCAATTTCTATTCCAATAGATTTTTAGGTTGTTGGTGGCTCTTCCGGCAGCAATAATATCGGGTTTGCCGTCCCCGTTGAGATCCGCAACCTGTAGATCTTCGCAAGCCATTCCGTCTTTATCGATCCAGATGCTGTCCCATTCACCGTTTTGTTGGGGAATGAAGATTTTCACACCCAGTTCGCCTGCCTCATTGGGTTCTCTCCAGCCGACGACAATCTGGTCTTTTCCCAATCCCAAAACATCGGCTGCTGCCAGGCCGTGTCCCTGTTGCATTTGGTCGGTAAGGACCTGTCGGTCCAATTGGTTTTTTGCAAATGTTTTTCCCCTCGGGATGTAGGTGGTTAGCATATTACCATGGAGGGGTTCTATGCCGGCTAGAAACCGGGATCCGGATGCGGTTTTGCCAAACCTTAGTTCACCAAACCCATGCGCTTCTACAGCCCATTCCCCATCTGGATGGGGTGACCAGTTTCCATTTTGAAAAGAAAGCACCTTTACTCCTTCTTTACCACCGATGTAAAGTGTTTCCCCATCACCTTCGCTGACCACATCCAAATTGTGGGTCAGGTGCATGGACTGGTCTATTACCCAGTGTTCCCATTTATCTTCAGGGTTTTTGGGCTTTTCATAAGCTATTACCTTTACGCCTTCTCCTTCCCCGCCTTTGTTGCCACGGCCGTGCAGTGGCAACATGATCAAATGGTATTTGTCGCCCGTAGCCTTGGCCCAGCGCATTCTATGGACAGTCGGCTCATGATGCAAGGCCACAGGCTTCCATTTTTGGGTCGGGTCTTCCGGGCGGATGAGATAATGAACAGATCCGGATCGATTCTCGTCCGATGTTTCGCCCGGGTTCCATTGTGCGCCAACGGCTACTTCCACCCTTCCATCTCCATTGATATCACGGGCAGCAATACAGACATTGTCATGTTCAGTGAGGTTATCCACCATGACGAATCTTTTCCAGTCGCCGTTCCGGTACCAGACAAATTCCTTTTTGTCCGCCAAAAGGATGTCAGGCCTACCGTCTCCATCCACATCGCCAATGGCGATACCATATCCTATGGCCACATCGCTGTCTATGGTTTGAGTTTCAAAAACTGGTTTTCTTTCTGTTGAGGCTAATAAAAGAATCAGGAAAATCCAATGCGTCATGGTTATGATCGGTTTTTTTAAGTTCTTTAAATATAGTGAATTAGCGGCTTATTCCGAAGCAAATCGAACCGAATCCGTCACATTCTGATTTGTTTATCCTTCAATACGCTTGATGACCTCGTGTATAATGGCTGTCATTTTAGGTTCTGCTATGGCTGCGGCGGCAAGTACTTCCTGGATGGAAATCTTCTTGATGTTTGCCGGAGAACAAAGGTCTGTTATAGCAGATACCGCAAACACTTTCATACCACAATGTGCTGCGACAATTACCTCTGGAATGGTACTCATGCCCACCGCGTCGGCGCCTATCGTCCGCAGGTACCTGTATTCTGCTTTCGTTTCCAAATTAGGACCCTGAACGCCGGCATATACGCCGGTATTTATGGGGATATTTTTTCCCCTGCCTGCTTTTATAGCCGTTTTAATCAGTTGGGTATCATAGGGTTCACTCATATCAGGGAACCGTACACCAAATTCCTCCAGATTGGAACCCCGGAGTGGGTTTTCGGGAAACAGGTCAATGTGATCCTCTATGATCATCACGTCCCCGATCTGAAAATCGGGATTGAGCCCGCCCGCCGCATTGGAAACGATCAGATGATGGATCCCCAGCATTTTCATTACCCTTATCGGAAAAGTAACCTCTTTCATGCTGTACCCTTCATAATAATGAAACCGGCCTTGCATGGCAAGTACCGTTTTTCCATCCACTTCACCCAGGATTAATTTACCATAATGTGACTCTACGGTGGAGATGGGGAAAAAAGGGATATCGCTATAGCTTATTTCTTTGATGATTTCGATATCATTGAGTAATTTTCCCAGACCTGTCCCTAATATGATGCCTGTATGGACTGGTGATGAAATGCTGTTTCTGATGTATTGAACAGCACTGGCGATTTTTTCATGGTAAGTTAACGTGGGCTCTTTTAACATGCTTTACAGATGTTTGTTTTGAATAACGAGGATTAAATATAGGCAATCAGAAACTTTATACGGATAAGGATTGTATTTTAAATGTTCAAATGATCGATCACCTTTCTATAATTCATGATAAAGATAATTGTCAGCACAAACAGGAAAAATGCGGTATCAGAAAAAATAGCCTTGCTTTACCAGGAAATATTGGAATCCATGGGAGAAGCTTCAGAAATTATTAACCTCAGTGATTTACCCAATGATTTTGTTTTTACTGCTCTTTACGAGTTAAGCGGGAAGAACGAGGAATTCAACAAGATACACACGCAGGTCAAATCAGGAGAAAAATATGTTTTCATTGTGCCTGAGTATAACGGATCTTTTCCCGGAATTCTCAAATCATTTATAGACGGAATGACCTATCCAAACAGTTTCAGGAATAAAAAGTGCGCGTTGGTGGGGCTTTCCTCAGGTGTCGGGGGTGGGAGCATTGCGCTCAGCCACCTTACCGATATTTTTAATTACCTGGGAATGCATGTTCTTGCCCATAAGCCAAAACTGGCCAAAATAGAGGAAAATATGTCCGGTAATCTGCTCACCAACAGATTATATATCAGCTTATTGAAAGAACAGGCACAATTGTTACTTCAGTTTTGACTTTTAATCCACGTTGTCGTGCAAGAACCTGTTGTTGCTGATGATTTCATTGTCATCATTAAGGTTGAATTTTGAAAGGCTTCTTTCCGAACTATGTTGTACCTCGTGTAATTGCACCTTCTTTCTCTGATAAGCAGGGACCTCCAGCTTTTCTTTGAACTCCTCGGGCGTCTGGTTGACAGATCTCATCTGGCGGAGCTTTTCAAAGCGTTCATGCGCCCTTTTCATGGCTTTTTCCTTGATCTGTTCAAAATAATCATTTTGATAGGTGTTTTGTTTTTCCTGCTCTTTATGACCGGCAGGTTGGTTTTCCGGCTTGTCAAAAAGGGTGAGGACCTTTTTTGGTTCCGATTTGGGCTCGGGGGTGACATATTCGAAGTTATCGTCCTCATCCACCTGTCTCTTGTCGTTCCTCACCTTTTCTTCTTCATTTGAGACGGGGGCAGGTGCTTCATTTTTATTCACGCCGGAAAAACTTTCCGGCTCGGTATTGTTTTTAGGAGCCTGCACGGTAAAAGTAATGGTCTGACCCGGATTTTTTCCTTCATCTTCTTCTATTTTGGATGTTTTCCCGGATTCCAGATGGATCAGTTTTTTACTGTTGTCCTCTTCTTTGTTTTGTTTTTTTCCGAAGGTTTTGTCTGTAAGGGAATCTGTTTCAAAACCGGTGGCAATAACCGTTACACGGATGCCTTTTTTAAGGTCCGGGTCAATTCCCTGTCCAAAGATCACATCAGCCATATCACCGGCTCTGTCCTGGATGTATTCCGTGATCTCCACAAGCTCATCCATGGACAGTTCTTCGTCCTCACCGGACATGATAGACAGGAGGATTTTCTGTGCCCCTTTGATGTCCACGTTGTTGAGCAGTGGCGAGGAAATGGCTTTTTCAGCCGCTTTGATTGCCCTGTCCTCCCCTTCTTCCGTCGCGGAGCCCATTACTGCCGCACCGGCATCTTTCATGACTGTTTTGACGTCTTCAAAATCCACGTTGACATCCTGGTGAACGGTGATGATTTCAGCAATTGATTTGGCAGCCGTACTCAGGATGTTGTCCGCTTTTCCAAAGGCTTGCCGGATAGGCAGATTTCCATAAATTTCTCTCAACTTATCGTTAAGAATAACCAGCACCGTGTCACAGTTGGCTCTTAAGGATTCTATTCCATCCTGGGCCGACATGGTTTTTTTCCTGCCTTCAAATATGAAAGGAGCCGTTACAATGCCAACGGTCAATATGTCCATGTCCTTGGCGATCTTGGCAATGACTGGCGCGGCACCTGTACCGGTGCCACCTCCCATACCGGCGGTGATGAATACCATTTTGGTATTGTCCGAAAGCAGGTCCCTGATTTCTTCTTTGCTTTCCAGTGCGGCATTTTTGCCTTTCTCCGGGTTAGCCCCAGCGCCAAGGCCCTCGGTAAGGTTGGCTCCGATCTGTAACTTAAGCGGAACCGGGCTGCTTTTCAGCGCTTGCGAGTCCGTATTGGCTACCACAAACTCCACGTCTTTGATACCTTGGTTAAACATGTGGTTCACCGCATTGGAACCTCCTCCACCTACTCCGATCACCTTGATGATGGATTTGTGGTTTTTGGGAATATCAAACTTGTAATCTCTCATGATTTCTGACATTTTTCCTCTATTTTAATTGGTGATGATGCTGTTTTTTGGTGAATATTGTCTGAGACTTTTGGGTCAATAATCTCCTGTTTCATCACCGATGTCATCGGTAATGAAATTTTTCAATTTCCTGGTAATGGATCCGAAAATATCCTTTGTAAGATGCTCCTGCCGGGCAGTGCGTTTTCCGATGGTGTTTTGTATGCTTTCTTTTGCTCTATAGATATCATCCCTTTCATCAAGGGCCTTAAAGCCTGCCAGCACCAAGCCAACTGTAGTAGCATACATAGGGCTCTTTACATCTTCGATCTTTGATTTACCCAAATGTTCATTCGGATAACCTATCCGGGTATCCAAACCGGTGAGGTATTCAAAAAGCGGGCTGACGCCGTTCAGCAGTGAACCCCCGCCGGTCAGCACAATGCCTCCCGCAAGTTTGTTGTATACCCCGCTTGCCACGATTTCGGACTGGACCATTTCTATGATCTCTTCCATTCTCGCCTGGATGATGGAAGCCAGGTTTCTCACCGATATTTCTTTCGGGGGTCTGTTTCTCAGTCCGGGTATAGAAACAATTTCATTGGGGTTGGCTTCTTCTGCAATGGCTTTTCCAAATTTGGTTTTTAAAAGCTCCGCCTGGTGCTGCATGACCATGCATCCCTCTTTTATATCCGCCGTAATGATGTTGCCGCCAAAGGGAATCACCGCGGTATGCCTGATGATGTTGTCATAAAAGATGGCTACGTCAGTGGTGCCGCCGCCTATATCTACCAAACAAACCCCCGCTTCCTTGTCCAGGTCACTCAACACGGAAAGGGAACTGGCCAAGGGTTCCAATATCAATGCTTTGGATTGAAGGCTGGCCCGTTTAACGCAACGGTCGATGTTGTTGATGGCCGCCGACTGCGCGGTAATGATATGGAAATCTGCTTCCAATCTCGCGCCTGACATGCCGACCGGATCGCGGATGCCGTCCTCATAATCTACCGTATAATCTTGAGGCATCACGTGGATGATGCTGTTCCCGGGAGGAACCACAATGTTTTCCATGTCGTTTGCCAATCTTCTGACATCCTCCACGGTGATTTCGTCATCTTTGGTGTTACGAATGATGACCCCGTGGTGGATGGAACTCCGGATATGCTGTCCGGCTATGCCGACGATCACCTCCCCGATATCCACATTGGACATTTCAGAGGCATCGTTAACGGCTTTCTGTATGGCATTGACGGTTTTGTCGATATTGGTCACTATACCCCGGATGACCCCATCCGACACCGCTTTTCCCATACCCAATACCTCCAGTTTACCATATTCATTTTTTCTGCCGATGACGGCACATATCTTGGTGGTTCCGATGTCCAATCCAACGATGAGATTTTCATTTTCCATAGCGCTAACAATTATTCACAAACGATTTGACCCTTAAATTTCACATTTACCCTGCTATAGGTATTCCACCCCTTTTGGGGTAATATTTCTTTATAATAAATATTGATCCTGCTGAATTTATCTTCTATTTCTTCAGGTTTTCCGAACTCGATGGTTTGCTTGCCTACTTGCTGGTAAAGGATAAGATCTCCATTACCGAGCACTTCCACGGCACTGATCTGGGCATTCCAAAATTTATCTTTATGGATGTACCGGATAAGCTCCAATAATCCCGGATAGCTTTCAGAGAGGTCACCTGCCTGTAGCAATTCACCTGTTTTGACACCTTCTATTGTCATTACCCGGGAGGTATAATGCGGTGAAGTAGGAAGTACTTTGCCTTCCGTACTGATGTATCCGTCGGCAGCCATGGGCCTTACTATTCTCGCCATGGGAACATGTTGGGATACTTTCACTATGATTTTTCCCTTCAGGTCCGTAAAAACTTCTGCATTTTTCACAAACGGATGGCTTTCTACTTTTTTCTCCAGGTCGTGAAGCGAGATCCCCTCCAGCATCTGTTTGTTGCCAAGCACGGGGAACTCGTTTTCCAATAGTTTGATCACATCTTTTTCTTCCACGAAATAGACATCGCTGATCCCTTCCACATAGACCTCCAGCCCGGTAAAAGGCTTGTCTGCCGCTTTATGTTCGATAAAACCGATGAAAACCAGTAAAATCAAAGCCAAAAGCACAAAAATGGCCTGTTTTTTAATCTTCCATCTTTTACCTTTTTCCATCTTTGATCCAATTTTCGATTTGTGGAACCATTCTATCGATATCACCGGCACCTATGGTCACCAAAACCTCCGGTTGTGACTTTTCCAGATAAGGAATGAGTACCTCTTTTGACAAGACCATCTTTGTTTTGGAGCTGATTTTTTCGAGCAGCATACCTGACTCCACACCTGGAATTGGCAGTTCCCTGGCTGGATAGATTTCCAAAAGCAAAACCTCATCCGCAAGGGAAAGGCTTTCTGAAAAACCCGCGGCAAAGTCCCTCGTGCGGGTAAACAAATGGGGCTGAAATACAGCCGTCAGCTTTTTCTCCGGATACATGGCCTTTACGGACCGTAAAAAAGCCGTGATTTCCTCGGGGTGGTGCGCATAATCATCTATGAAAACCAGGTCTTTGCCCTGATGGATGATCTCAAACCTTCTTTTTACCCCTTTATAAGAGGCTATCCCATTCCGGATATCGCTCTCCGAGAGCCCATAATGCCTGGCAACGGCAATGGCCGCAACCGCGTTTTCTATGTTGTGGAATCCGGGTACATGAAGTTTCAAGGCCTTCATCGTGACATTTTCATCGATATAATCAAAAGAGAAGGCCGATATCCCGGCTTGTATGTTTTGCGTTTTGATTTGGGTACCCTCAAGACCATAACATAAGATGGCGGTATCGCCAAAATCGTTCCCCTTGAGTTTTTCGAAAGCGTTTTCTTGAATAAAAACCAGCCCTCCTTTTTCGGTGAGTGCTATGAATTGCCTGAAGCCTTCGATAAGGTGTTGACTGTCACCATAAATGTCAAGGTGATCGGCATCCATACTGGTCACCACGCTGACATTGGGATGCAGATGAAGGAAGGAACGGTCAAATTCATCTGCCTCCACCACCACAATAGGGGCTTCATGGCTCCCCTCGTCATGTAGGATGAAGTTGTTGTTGTAATTCTGGGTAAGACCTCCCAGGAAAGCAGCCGTGTTTTTACCCGAGCTTTTTAATAAATGGGCTATTATGGAAGAAGTGGTGGTTTTGCCATGGGTACCTGCCACCGCAACGGTTTCCATATTGCGGGTTATGATCCCCAAAACCTCAGCTCTTTTTTTCAGGTTGAATCCCTTGTTTCTAAAGTACCGGAGCAAGTCACTGTTTTGGGGAATCGCAGGAGTCCAAACAACCAATTTTTCCTGCGAGGTGCTTTTAAATACCTCGGGCAATTGTGAAGGCTCATCCGTATAGATGATCTCCATTCCCTCATTTTCAAGCGTGTGGGTGAGAGGAGAAGGGGTCTTGTCATAACCATATACAGCTATTCCAAGATGGTTAAACCATCTGGCGATGGCACTCATGCCAATTCCTCCTATACCCAGGAAGTAGACGCTATGTAGGGATTCTAACCTCATCTGATGATACTTTCCATTACTTTGACAATTTCTTTCGCGGCATCCGGTTTTGCCAGTTCGAGAATATGCCGGCCTAATTCTTCCTGTTTTTGATGATCTTCCATAATATCCTGTATCACAACTGCTAAATTTTCCACCGCCTCATCATCCGGAAGTAGTATGGCCGCTTCTTTGGATACATAGGCCATGGCGTTTTTAGTCTGGTGGTCCTCTGCTACATTGGGAGAAGGAATGAATACCACCGGCTTGCCAACGAGACTGAGTTCGGAGACGGAAAGCGCGCCGGCCCTGGACACCACAATATCTGCTGCTGCGTAGGCCAAGTCCATTTCCTTGATGAATTCGAGAGGAAATATTCCTTCGATTTCAGCATGCCTTACTTTTTCCTCCATTTCTTCATAATAGAATTTTCCGGTTTGCCAGAGTACCTGATATCCTTTTTCGGATAAAGTAGGCATGGCGCCCAGCACTGCCTGGTTGATGGTTCGGGCACCCAGGCTTCCTCCCAATACCAATACCACCGGTTTTCCAGTTTGAAGACCAAAGTGTTTCAATCCCAAACCCTTTTTCCCTTCAAGGTGAAGAATGTCTTTTCTCACAGGGTTTCCGGTATAGTGAAGCCGGTCGGCCGGAAAGAATTCATCCATTCCCAGGTAAGCTACACATATCGCTTTTGCGTTTTTTGCAAGGAGTTTATTGGTGATACCCGCATAGGAATTTTGTTCCTGGATCACGGTGGGGATTCCTTTTCTTTGGGCAGAGAAAAGCACGGGCCCGCTGGCATAGCCGCCTACGCCGACCACGAGATGGGGATTGAAGTTTTTTAACAGCTTGCGGGACTTATGCAGACTGTCAAGTACCTTGAACGGGAAACTGAGGTTTTTTATGCTCAATTTTCGTTGGATTCCTGCAATTCTCAGGCCTTCAATTCTGTACCCAGCCTCAGGAACCTTCTGCATTTCCATTTTGCCTTTTGCTCCTACGAATAGAATTTCACTTTCCGGGTACTTTTCAGTCCAGGCATTGGCGATGGCAATGGCAGGGTAAACATGTCCCCCGGTTCCGCCGCCGCTGATGATCAGTCGATATGTCTCTTTACTTTCTGTCACTATTTAACTAAGCTACTTTAGCCATTTTGCGTACTGTTTTTACTTCCGTTGGAAATGCATCTTCATGGTCTCCTCTGCTGATGCTTAGGATGATCCCCAAAGAGATTCCTGTGAATATTAAGGAGGTCCCACCCATACTGATCATGGGCAGGGGCAGCCCCGTAATCGGAATGAGCCCTACCGCCACGGCCATATTGATCATGGCCTGTATGACCAGGGCAAAACTGAGTCCTGCGGAAAGAAGCCCCCCAAAGGGCCTGGTGGATATGGCAACCACCCTCATGCCCCTGTAGAGCAAAGCCAAGTAAAGAAAGAGGACCGCTCCTCCGCCTATCAGGCCGTATTCTTCTATAATGATGGCATAGATAAAATCCGAATAGGGGTGTGGCAATACATTTCTCTGCTCACTTTTACCGGGGCCTTTGCCCGTGATCCCGCCGGTGGCGATGGCGATATAGGAATGTTGTGCCTGATAAGGGATCTCCTGCTCCTCCTTGCTGAGAAATTTTTCAATTCTGTAGAAGAATACCCCGCCGCGCTGTCCCATAAAGATCGCCGTGGATAAAGCAAAAGCCCCCACCATGCATACAATCAATAAGTATTTCATTGGCACGCGGCCTATAAACATCAACAACAGGCAAGTAGCCAACAACATAACAGCAGTGGACATGTTGGCTATACCGATCAACAGGCAAATGATGCCAATCCAAATAATGATGGGGACAAATGTTCCCTGAAAATCCTTGATGCTGCGCTGTCTTTTGGCCAGCATTCCCGCTACCGCTGCGATGAGAGCCAGTTTAGCCAGGTCCGATGGCTGAAATGCCTGATTGATTATAGGAATAGTAATCCATCTGCTGGCTTCGTTGATGGTGGACCCGAAGAGGTAAGTGATGAAGAGCAACGGTATGCTAACCCATAAGGCAAACAGACTCAGTTTAGAGAAATACTTGTAGGGGATGTTATGTACCGCCCACATCACCACTAAGCTGACCAGCACCAGAGTGCCGTGTTTAATGAGATAAGCTTCCGTGTTTCCCCCCATCTTCCTATAAGCAAGTGATCCGGTGGCAGAGTATACTACCAGGATGCTGATAATGGACAGGAGAATGACAATCCCCCAAATAATGGGGTCGCCTTTTAAATTGTTGTCCAACCATTCCTTCAACTTTACCATTTACTGCTTTCTTTTAGTTCTTCAACTGCGGCTTTAAATTGGTTTCCCCTGTCCTCGTAATTTTTGAACAGGTCAAAACTGGCACATGCCGGGGATAACAACACCACATCCCCCGGTTTTCCCAGCTTCAGTGATTGGCCGACAGCCTCGGCCATTTTTTCTGTTTCAATGATTTCGGGAACCAAGCCTTCAAATGCTGCTTTCAATTTTTTATTGTCTTTTCCCAAGCAGACCAAGGCCTTTACGCGCCCTTTAACTATCGGGAACAGAACAGTATAATCATTTCCCTTATCGATTCCCCCCGCGATCCATATGATCGGCTGGCTGAACGTGGCCAAGGCATAGGCTGTGGCATCCACATTGGTGCCCTTGCTGTCATTGATAAAGCTGATACCGTGGATTTCCCCGGAAAATTCCAGCCTGTGGGGAGCATTTTTAAAACTGCGCAACCCTTTTCCTATTCCGTCTTTCTTACCTCCTGCCAGTTTAACAGCCAGGATGGCACACAGGCTATTGATCATATTGTGCCTCCCTTTTAAAGCCATTTCTTCGGCGTTCCAGGACCAGCGTTCCCCATCCGCATCCAAGTGAACTGCTTTATCATCAAAATAGAAACCGCTGCTTTCTTTTTGATCACTGTGTATGGCATATTTTTTTGGTACGCCTTTCATCTTCTCAAGACCGCTCTTGAGGTAGTCATCTTCGCCGAAATAAATGAAATGTCCCTTTTCATCCATGTTGTCGGTGAGCCGCATTTTGGTGGCGATGTATTCGTCCAGGTTTTGCTGATATCTATCCAAATGATCCGGCGTAATGTTCAACAAGACCGCAATTTTGGGTTTGAATGCCCGAAAGCCCTCTATCTGAAAACTGCTCACTTCAAGTACCCACCAGTCATGATCTTCGCTAACCAGTTGCCCGGCCCAACTTTGCCCTACATTACCTGCCAACCCCACATCAAGGTCTGTGGATTTCATTAAGTGGTAAGTGAGCAGGCTCGTCGTGGTTTTGCCGTTGGTGCCTGTGATGGCGATTATCCTGCCTCTGGTGTATCGGGAGGCAAATTCCAGTTCATCGATTACAGGAATCCCTGCTTTGACGATTTCCTGGATTGCCGGGTGGCTGTATGCTATTCCTGGGCTTTTTATGACTTCCTCTGCCTGCAACAGCTTTTCCAAACTGTGCCCTTGCTCTTCATAGTGGATTCCTTTTTGGGATAAAACCGCTTTTCTTTCATCCGAAATATTCCCGGCATCTGAGACAAACACCTCATGGGCTTTAGCATGTGCCAATAGGGCTGCTCCAAACCCGCTTTCACCCGCTCCTATGATCGCTATTTTCTTCATTTATCTCAGTTTCAAAGTAGCCAAAGCCATGATTGCAAACAGGATTCCCAGGATCCAAAACCTTACCGTGATTTTGGCTTCAGGAATGTTTTTCAATTGATAATGATGATGCAATGGAGACATCAAAAAGACCCTTTGGCCTTCACCGTATTTCTTCTTCGTGTATTTAAAGTAGCTGACCTGAATAATGACAGATAACAGTTCTATGAGAAATATCCCGCATAAGACAGGAAGCAATAATTCTTTTCTCAATGTGAGGGAAAGTACTGCAATAACGCCTCCTATCATCAGGCTTCCGGTATCCCCCATAAAAACCTGTGCGGGATAGGCATTGTACCAGAGAAAGCCCACGCAGGCTCCGACAAAAGCCGAACAGAAAATCACCAGCTCGCCCGAGTTGGGAATGAACATCACATTGAGGTATTGCGAAAAAATAGCATTACCACTGATATAAGCATATATGGCAATCGTAAGGCCTATGATGGCCGAAGTACCCGCTGCCAAACCATCGATGCCGTCAGTAATATTGGCGCCATTGGAGACGGCAGTTACGACGAAAATCACCAGGATGATGTACAGCAGGGGCGTTACATTTTCGCCAAGAAAACCCAGAACGACGTCATAATTCAGTTCATTGTTTTTGACGAATGGAATCGTGGTTTTCATTGATTTCACGTCCTGAAAAACGGGTGCATCTACAATGCCTTCTTCAATGGAAACCGCAGTTTGGAATTCCCTGATGACCACGTCTTCGTGGAAATACAGGGTAGTGCCCACGATGATCCCAATGGTTATCTGACCCACAATTTTGAACCTTCCGGCCAGGCCTTCTTTGTTTTTCCGGAATACTTTAATGTAGTCGTCCAGAAACCCGATTCCTCCCAGCCACAATGTGGTTACCAGAAGCAAAATGATATAAACATTATAAATATTGGCAAACAAGAGGGTCGGTACCACGATGGCAGCGATGATCATTAACCCTCCCATGGTAGGGGTGCCTTTTTTCTCCAGTTGACCCTTTAAGCCTAACTCCCGCACGGTTTCGCCGATGGATTTTTTCCTGATCCAGTTGATGATGGTTTCCCCAAAAGTGATGGTGATGATCAGGGAAAATAAAGCCGCCATTCCCGCTCTAAAGGAAATATACCTGAATACTCCCGCACCGGGGAAATCAAAAACGTTGTCGATATAATCAAAAAGATGGTATAACATGGTTTTACTCCCTATGTATTAATTTCAATAATTCTTTTGCAATGGCTTTGTCATCAAAGGGATGTCTCACGCCTTTTATTTCCTGATAGGTTTCATGGCCTTTGCCGGCTATCAGGATAATATCACCTTTTTCGGCCATGGAACAGGCCGTTTTGATAGCGGACCTCCTGTCTTCGATGGTCAGTGTCTTTTTGAGATCAATAGGGCTGACGCCTGCTTCCATCTCCTTCAGAATCTCCATCGGGTCTTCGTTTCTGGGGTTGTCGGAGGTAAAGATTACCCTGTCGCTCAGCCGGCAGGCAATTTTGGCCATCACGGGCCGTTTGGCCTTATCCCTGTTTCCTCCACACCCTACTATTGTAATAAGGGTTTCCCCACCTGTTCTTAGTTTTTGGATGGTTTTGAGGACATTTTCTAAGGCATCGGGCGTATGCGCATAATCCACAATAGCAGTGATTCCCCCTGCTTCTACTTGATCAAACCTGCCAGGCGCCCCTTTAAGCTGGGAGAGCTGTCTCAGGACTTCTTCCTCCTCTTCTTCCAGGATGAAAGCGGTTCCCATAACTGCCAAAAGATTATAGGCGTTGAATTCACCGATCATCCTGAACCATACTGACTGTCCTTCGATTTCAAGTTCCAGCCCCTGAAGGGTGTTGCTCAGGACCTTGGCTTTGTAATCGGCAGGATACTTTAGGGCATAGGTAAATGGGCGCGCCTTGGTGTTTTGAAGCATTACCAGCCCCCGCTTATCGTCAGCATTGATCAAGGCAAAAGCCTCTTTAGGCAACTCATCGAACAATTTCTTTTTGGCTTTAATATATTCGCTGAAGGAGCCATGGTAATCCAGATGGTCATGGGATATATTGGTGAAAAGCGCTCCCGCGAACTTTAAGCCCGCCGTTCTTTCCTGCACAATGGCATGTGAGCTGGCCTCCATAAAACAATGGGTACACCCTTTACCCAACATCCTGACCAGCAATTCATTAATGGTTATCACATCAGGAGTAGTGTGGGTGGCAGGTATTATTTCCTGATTAATTCTGTTTTCTACCGTGGAAATGAGCCCGGATCCATGCCCCAATTCCAAAAACAGCTGATGGAGAAGGGTGGCTGTCGTAGTTTTGCCATTTGTTCCGGTAACGGCAATCAGCTTCAGTTTCTCTGAAGGGTGCCCATAAAAGTTAGCTGCCATGAGCCCCAAAGCCTTCGCCGCATTGACCACTTGCACATAGGTGATGCCTTCCAGCAGTTCACCTGGCAATTTTTCACATACTACTGCCGACGCCCCGCTCTCTATCGCCTTATCTATATAATCGTGTCCATCCACTTGGGTCCCTGGCATGGCGATAAAGACGCTTCCTGATTTGACTTTTCTGCTATCAAAAGCCAAATGGTCTATCCCCAGTTCCATGTCCCCTTTGGTGGAGGCAAGTGATACTTTATACAATATGTCTTTTAGCGGTTTTCTCACCCTAAAATTATTTTGATGCTGTCGTTCTTTTTGATGGCAGATCCAATCGGCAAGGACTGGGAAACCACCCTGCCTTTGCCTGAATAATTGACCCTTAATCCTTTATTCTCAAGAATATATAAGGCATCCCTCAGCGTCAGCCCGCTTACGTCGGGAACCGTTTCCGTTTCTATTGGATTGGAAACCCATTGTATGGAACGGTGGGATACCGTCGACTTTACCCATTTTTCGGCACCATTGTAATGGTTGGAAATGCCGAATTTGTTGCAGATCATCTGAAGTTCCTCCGTCATCCCTGCTTTGATAAAGGGGAATTCCGTAGGATCCGGTCTGTGTTCCTTTTTGTTATTTTTGCCGTCATTCAGGTTGAGATCCTGTGCGTGGATTTTATCGGCAATTTCTTTGAAAACAGGGGCCGAGATATCTCCTCCGTAAGCATTGAAGCCCTTTGGACTGTCAACGACGATGATGGCACTGTATTTTGGATTTTCCGCCGGGAAATATCCTGCGAAGGATGTATAGTATTTCTGGGTATACCTGCCATCGATCAGCTTTTGGGCGGTACCTGTTTTTCCTGCAATTCTATAATCAACGTTTTTAATATTTTTGGCCGTGCCATTTTCCACAACACCCTCCAGAAGAGATTGCAGTTGTTTTACTGTTTTCGACGATACGATTTGTTTCTGGATGACCTCTGTTTTGAAGGTTTCTTTAACCTGGTTGCCTTTTGAAATCTGCTGGACAATCATCGGTTTTACCATCTTCCCGTCGTTGGCAATGGCATTGTAGAGCATCAAGGTATGCAGAGGGGTTACTTTGAGTTCATAGCCTATTGACATCCAAGGAAGTGTGGTTCCATACCAGCTTTTTGTTCCCGGTTTTTTGAAATAGGGGACCCCTTCACCCGTGATCTGAAATCCCATCGGTTTGTCAATGGCGGATTTGGAAATGTATTCGAGAAATGTAGAGGGGTTCACCCCGAAATGTTCATTTACAAGCCGGGATATACCCACATTGGAAGACTTTTCGAAAGCCTCCCTTACGGAGATTTTTCCATAGCCCCCGGTTTTTACATCCCGCATGGAGCGGTCATAAAATCTGAAAACACCATTCCCCGTATCAACGCTGTCATTAAGGCTGATTTTTCCTTCTTCCAATAACGCCATGATGGAAAGGAGCTTGAAGGTAGAGCCGGGTTCTGTAAGCCCCTGCTCGCCGATGGCATAATTATAATATTCCCCGTAGCCGTTGCTGTTTTTGTTTTTTTGCAAATTGGCCAGGGCTTTGATATGGCCGGTAGCTACCTCCATGACAATTACGCAGCCAAATTCGGCATCTTTGTTCAAAAGCTGTCTTAGAAGTGCAGATTCCGCCACATCCTGAATATTCACATCTAACGTGGTAACGATATCATAACCATCGGTTGGTTTGATATCTTCGGCATCGTGTACCGGTTTCCATGTACCTCCGGCTATTTTTTGGAACAGTGCCTCTCCGTTTCTTCCCTGAAGATGCTCGTTGAAACTGTATTCCAGTCCAACCCCGTATTGGTCCTCGTTCAGAAAACCTACGGTCCGGCCGGCCAGGTTTTTAAATGGCCGGTATCTTTGATCCAGCTTCTCAAAGATCACTCCGCCGCCCAGCCGGCCTTCTCTGAACACCGGCCATGACATCATGGTAAGTTTATCTTGATACCCGATTTGCTTTCTGTTCAGGATAAGGTATTTTTTTCCGTTACTCCGGGCGTCCAGGATCATTCTTTTATATGAACCTGCAGGTTTATCTCTGTAAAAGTTCGATAACAGCAGGGAAAGCGAATCTATTCCGGATTTGAGTTTATCTTCCTGAGCAATGGACGGATCCATTGCCACCCTGTAAAACGGCAGGCTGGTGGCGAGCAGGCTGCCATCGGCACTGTAGATATTCCCCCTTGTGGCTTTGACCGGCCTGTATTGCAGGTTGACTTCCTCTGACATCTGTTGCCATTTTTCGCCTTCCACAAATTGGATCTGGGTAATCCTGTAAAAAACAGCTACAGCAAGGATTGTCACTGCTAAAAAAGCAATCCTGACTCTCAACAATATGGACTTTTTGATGTTCACTTTTTCAAAATGATTTTTTGTGGTGGTTCATCTATTTCCATTATCCCCAGTGGAGCGATTTTTTTGGCTACTTCTGATTGTTTGCTTGCATACATGTATTCCGCTTCCAGGGTGGTGACGTCTGCCCGCAGATCCTCCACTTCCTGCTGGAGTATATCTATTTTTCTAATGGTGTTTTCAGCTTTATGATTGCTCCATATATAAATAAGTGCCAAAAAAGCGGCATATAGAAAAGGAGGCACCAACTTCAATGGAATGCCTTCCCCTAGGAGACCGCTTACATCCAAGGTCCTCTCTAGAAAAGCAAAAGGATTGAATCGGAATTTCTTCCTCTTGGCCGCCGGGGCATTTTTTTTTCTAAAAGTGTTTTGTCCCATGTTCAAAGTTTTTTTGCAATTCTCAACTTGGCACTTCTGGCACGGGGGTTTTGAAGGAGTTCTTCTTCACTGGCTACCAGCGCTTTTCTGGTAACCGGCTCCAACGGCCGGATAGGGTTTCCATAAAAATCCTTTTCCAGTTCTCCAAACAGTTTCCCCTTGTTCATAAAATTTTTGACCATTCTGTCTTCCAGTGAATGGTAACTGATGACTACCAACCTTCCTCCCGGTTTGAGGATTTCAACGCTTTGCTCCAGCATTTCTTCCAAGGCGGACATTTCATCGTTGACTTCAATTCGAAGCGCCTGAAATACCTGCGCCGCGTATTTCGCTGTTTTTCCTTTGGGCGCATACCGGTCCAAAAGTTGTTTAAAAGACGCTATCGAACCGAAAGGTTCGTTGGCCCTGGCAGAAACAATCGCCCTGGCCAAGGTTTTCGCATTTTTCACTTCTCCATAAACACCGAAGATGCGGTGCAGCTTTTCTTCCTCATATTGGTTGAGGATATCAGCAGCAGTCTGATCACCCGACTGGCTCATGCGCATATCCAGTTTACCGGAGAAGCGGGTGGAAAAGCCTCTTTTGGGCTCATCGATCTGGTGCGAGCTGATGCCGAGATCGGCCAGAATACCATCAACTTCGGTGACCTTGTATATTTTCAGGTACCGCTTCAGGTCCCTGAAGTTGGCGGGGATAAATGTGAAACGGCTGTCATCCGGTACATTTGCCCCGGCATCGGGATCCTGGTCAAAACCATATAAGTGGCCTTGCTCCAGGTGTTTCAGGATTTCTTTTGAATGCCCCCCACCTCCAAAAGTAAGGTCCACATATATCCCGTCAGGCTGGATATCCAGACCTTTTATGCTGGTACTGAGCATCACTGGAATATGGTAAACCGGGTTACCCACCTTTCTTCAGATATTTTTTATTCAGTTCATTGAATATTTTTTCTTCTTTAATGATAAATTCCTCATATAAATCAGGATTCCATATTTCAATCTTTACCCCTATCCCCACTACTATCGCTTCTTTTTCCAACTGAGCATGACGCATCATGGTGCGGGGAATGAGCAAACGGCCGGCATTGTCCAGTTCCACGGGAGCCTCTCTCCTAAAATAAGACCTCCTGAAATTCCTTACCTCATCCTGCGTGTCATCAAGGCTCGCCAGTCGGCTATAATCCTTCTTTACTTCCAGCATGGTCAGTAGTTCCAGGCAAGGTTCTAAGCCCCTTCTGAGCATAAGTTCGTGGCCCAGGGATTCGGGTAGTGATGCTTTCATTTTGGCAGGCAAAACCAGCCGCCCTTTGGCGTCGAGTTTACATTCATATTCTCCTGTGAAAAATGCCATGTTTAATCTGCCTCCTTATCAAATACAAAAGTAATAAATACCTGAACACAATCTACCACAATCTCCCACTTTTTACCACTTTGTGATAAAAGTATCCAAAAGATCCTAAAAACACAATTTTTTTTACAAAAAATTAAAACTGATCAGGCTGGGTCTAAGGAGGTTACAATGCCGCTAAAAAAAGCGGTTTTAGCGATAAAATTGAGATGGGATGAAATTTGAAGGGTTTTTTATCCTAAAAAAAATGCTGATGACAAAAGCATTTAATCCCCGGTGTAGAAAGGTGGGAGTATTTCCCATGACTTTTCCAAAAAAATGAGATTTTCGGTAAAAAGGAATAATTTAAAAGATACTTTTTGGGCGGATCAGGATCATGGGCATGTCGTGGGCCGGACAGGATTATTTCTTTCTTTCAATGGTATAAGTCACAAGGGTTTCCAATGAATCCCGGTACGCTGATTCGGGGAATTCTTTGAGGATGTTTAAGGCCTCTTGATAATAAGCATGCATGATTTTTTGGGAATATTCCAGGCCTCCCGTACCCTTCACAAAATCGATTACCTCGTTCACGGCTTTTTTGTTCTGGCTTTTATTCCGGATCAGATAAATGATTTTTTTTCTGTCCAGCCAGGATGCCTGATTCAAGGCATAGATCAAGGGAAGGGTCATTTTTTTCTCCTTAATATCAATGCCGACGGGTTTGCCGACTTCGTCCTTCCCGTAGTCAAAAAGGTCATCTTTTATCTGGAATGCCATTCCTACTTTTTCGCCAAAGAGCCGCATTTTTTCAATAACAGCTTCCTCGGCGCCTGCGGTGGAGGCCCCCACAGCACAGCATGAAGCAATAAGACTGGCCGTCTTTTGCCGGATGATGGTATAATACACTTCTTCTGTAATATCCAGGTTACGGGCCTTTGCGATCTGGAGAAGTTCCCCCTCACTCATTTCCCTGACCGCATTGGAAACGATGCGAAGCAGGTCAAAATCCCCATTGTCCACACTGAGCAGCAGCCCTCTGGACAGAAGATAATCTCCCACCAAAACAGCGATTTTGTTTTTCCATAACGCATTGATGGAAAAGAAGCCTCTGCGATAATTGGCATCATCCACTACATCGTCATGAACAAGGGTGGCGGTATGAAGCAGTTCTATCAGCGCAGCCCCTCTATAAGTGGCTTCTGTGATGTGCCCCGTCACGCCACTTGTCAAAAAAACAAACATAGGCCGCATCTGTTTTCCCTTTCTCCGTACGATATACTGCGTGATATGGTCTAACAGTTTGACCTTACTCTGCATGAAGGAGCGGAATTTTTTTTCAAAATCGGCCATTTCACTGGCTATCGGTGATTGTATCTGCTTTAAATCCTGCTTCATTTGAAATATAGATGCTGCAATAATACGATGTATTCATTCATTGACAAAACCCCCTAATCAATATTGTGTTTATTGATTTTTATTTTTACTTATCTTTGATCAACCAAAATCTGAACCCTTGACCGACAATTATATTAAACACAAATACGCGCCAATATTTCCAAAAAAGGATGAGTGGCCCGTGGTAAAATTAAGTAAAAATCGAAAGTTGTTCATCCAAAAGGTAGTGGAGACCAGTAATGAGAGGATACTTGAACTGACCGGAAACCAGGTTCATCTGCTAAAAGAAGAATTGGAAACCACATTGTATCGCGAGAGGATGAGGATCAAACAGAATCCCTGGTTGGTGGACCCCGATGACGAAAAGTTTTTTTGGTCCAAGGTTAAATCTTCCTTGCTGGCCATTGGGAGTGATCAGCAACTGGGAGGGGAAGCCAAAAGGAGGGCCTATCTGGAAATACTTACCTCCATTACCCTCAGGTACGCGGAAGAGATAGCGGGAAACTTTAAGCACAGCCATTATAAAATGACCAGAAGTATGGTCACCTTCGGGTTTTCCAGGTTGTTGAATACTGCTCGGGTGAAAGGGTTTAAATCGATTTTCAGTAAGCAATACAGCTTGCAGGATAAAATACAGATCACCGGGGAGACGGACCAATTAAGAGAACTGGCCTCCAAGGGTACCATAGTGATGGTGCCCACGCATTTCAGTAACCTCGACAGCGTCCTTGTCGGATGGACCATCAGTACGCTTGGTTTACCGCCATTTATTTACGGGGCCGGATTGAACCTGTTCAACATTCAGATTTTTGCCTATTTTATGAATGCGTTGGGGGCCTACAAGGTGGACAGAAGAAAGAAAAACCTGCTTTATGTCGAAACGCTCAAAACTTATTCCAAAGAGGCCATCATGTTTGGATGCCACAGCCTCTTTTTTCCAGGCGGGACCAGATCCCGTAGCGGCAACATTGAGTCCAAATTGAAACTCGGACTGTTGAGTACTGCCATCGAAGCCCAACGGGCAAATTATCAAAAAGGATTTGAGGAAAACAGCGGCAAAATTTTCATTGTCCCAGTTACGATCAATTACCATTTTGTATTGGAAGCGCCAAGTCTGATCAAAGAACACCTGGATTTTACCGGTCAGGAAAGGTACTATAATGAATCCGATGAGTTTTCCACCTCTTATAAGATTTCAAAGTTCTTGGTAAAATTCTTCACCAAGGGATCTGATATTTCTGTTTCAATCGGTAAAGCAATGGATATTATGGGCAACTATGTGGACAATGAAGGGAACAGCAGGGATAAATACGGACGGGGCATAGATTGCAGAGACTATTTTGTGAGCAATGGCGAAGTAACAGTGGACCTCCAGCGGGAAGAGGAGTATACAAAAAAGCTGGGTGGCAGAATCGTAGAAGAGTTTCATAAAATCAACCGGGTATTCAGCAGTCATCTTGTGGCATTTACCGCTTTTCGGTTGATCAAGAAGGCCAACCGCACCCTGGATCTTTTTAGCCTGCTGAGAATCCCGGAGGAAGACATCATACTGGATTATGCTGAGTTCGAAAGGGCTTGTCAGCAAGTTTTGGACAGGATCAAAGAGCTCAGAGAAGAGGGGAAGGTGCATATGGCGCCTCACCTGAGCGGGGGCATAGAAGAGATCATTGCGCATGGATTGGATAACGTGGGGATGTACCATGCGAAGAGGCCACTGATCCGCAATGAAAAAGGCGACGTGATTACTGAGGACATCAGCTTATTGTACTATTATCATAACAGACTGGATGGATATGAACTTGAAAAAATCTTATAGAAACAAACCAGTTGGTGTGATAGGAGTTGGCAGCTTTGGTGCGGCAATAGCCAACTTGCTCTCGGAAAAAAGACAGGTGAAAGTCTATGCCAGAGACCTTAATGTGGTAGAGGAAATCAATGAATTTCACACGGCCAAGGGTAGAAAACTGCATGAAAGTATCGAAGCTACCAATGACCCTGAATATATATGTGACACCTGTGACGTGCTGTTTCCTATGGTGTCTTCCTCAGGGTTCAGGGAGGTGATCAGACAGTTTTCGCCTTATCTGCACCCGTATCATTTGATGATCCATGGGACCAAGGGGCTTTCACTGAACCTTCCGGATGGGATGTCTTTGGAGACCGTGAAAAAGATAAAAAGGGAAAATATCTGCACCATGAGTGAGGTGATCATGAATGAAACCGTAGTGGTCCGGGTGGGCTGTTTGGCGGGGCCGAATCTCGCCAAAGAACTCCTCCAGAACCAACCGGCGGCAACAGTGGTGGCCAGTCACTACAATGAAGTGATACAGGAAGGCCAGCGCCTCCTGCGCTCGGATAATTTCCAGGTTTATGGCAACCCGGATATCGTAGGGGTAGAGTTAAGTGGGGTTTTGAAAAACATCATAGCCATTGCTGCAGGCGCATTGTCGGGGATGGGGCTGGGTGAAAATGCGAAGGGCTTGTTGATATCCAGGGGGATGGTGGAACTGATTTATTTGGGCAACGCCATGGGAGGCAGTACCAAGTCGTTTATTGGACTGGCGGGAATTGGCGATCTTGTCACCACTTGCAACTCCACGCTTTCCAGAAATTTCACGGTGGGTTACCGTCTGGCAAAAGGAGATAAACTGGATGACATTGTTGCGGATATGGAAGAAGTGGCGGAGGGGATCAATACGGTTAAATTGGTCAAGCTTTTTTTAAGCGGCACAGACCTTCGCGCCCCCATCACCGAAAACTTATACAAAGTGCTGTTTGAAGGTTTCAAAGTGGAAACCGCTTTGCAATATTTAATGAAATATCCCGCTAACGTGGATATAGATTTTTTGTGATTCCTTAACTGTCCAAACCCAAAATATCGGCGGCTGCCGGCGATATCCGTGCCAGGGTTTCGGGTCGGATATACCTTTTTTGATCCACTTGTTGGGGTTGGTCCCGCCGGCAGAAGTAACTGTGTATGGCTCTCCTCGCCTCGGAAGTATGGTTGGTGGTACCCCCATGCCAGGTGTGTGAGTTAAAAACCACCACGGATCCGGCAGGCGCTTCAATAAGGATCTCCTCTGGGTGGTGTTCCATTGGATCTTTTAAAGCATCCTGCGGAAGCAGGGTATTCAGGTGGGTACCCGGTACCACCCGGGTGGCGCCGTTTTCCTTTCTGAAATCATCCAGCAACCATATTGAGTTACAGACTTTGAAGTCATCGGGGCCTACAGCCTCGTGCCAATCCGCATGGAGTTTTTGGAGTCCCGCGCCGGGTTTTGCGGCGCGGTAGTTGAGCGAAGACAGCTTGATGTTTTGGCCCAGGACATGGGCGATGGCGGCCAAAACTTTTGGATGGGTATAAAAAACATCGAATTCAGCACCTTTGTTGACCAGATCTGCCAGGCGGTCCGCGCCGGCTTCCCGGGGATGCCGGATATAAGGAGAATCCACCAGTTCCCTTCCCGCATGTTCCCCTTCTTTTTCGAGCAATTCTTTGATTTTGCCTCTGATAGAAAGGAGTTGGGTCTCCGTAAGGAGCACTCCTAAATTAAGATAACCCTGGGTATCTAAAAATTCCTTTTCTTCCGATGATAGCGTGGAAGGGACAACACCTAATTTGGTTAAAGTATCCATGAGCTGCTTTGGTTAAAGGGTTACGTATCATTTATGTAAATTTATTCCAGTTTTTCCAATCTCTGCATAAGAGGCGGATGGGAATAATGGACAAATACATATGCCGGATGAGGGTTCAGATTGGAAAGGGTTTTGACCGATAAGGTTTTCAACGCTTCTGCCAGCGGCTTTCCGGCATAGGTCTTCCGGGCAAACTCATCGGCTTCAAATTCATGTTTTCTGCTAAGTATGTTCATGGCGATCCCCAGAAGCGTAGAAATAGGAGAGAAAAGCATGGTAAACCCGATGATATTCAGATGAACCGCCATTTGGCTTCCTCCAAGAGCCAAACTGATGTTTTCACTAAAAATAAACAGCGACAATATGTATAGAATTATTCCCGTCTGTACAATTCCGGTGAAGATGCCCAACTTGATATGCCCCTTTTTATAATGACCGATCTCATGGGCAAGCACAGCTACCAGTTCCTGGGTGGTGTGCTGTTCCAGAAGCGTGTCATAAAGTACCACTTTTTTCCGTTTCCCGAGTCCGGAAAAAAAAGCATTGGCCTTGGTGGATCTTTTACTGCCGTCCATGACAAAGACGTTATCCAATGAAAACCCTACCGACTGGGCATAATCCAGGATGTTTTTTTTCAGCTCACCCTCTTCCAGGGGAGACAATTTGTTAAACAAGGGGAGAATTAATGCGGAGAAAAACATGTTGACCAATACCATGAAGATGGAAGCTATTATCCAGAATTGCCACCAAAAATCAGTTCCCATTTTCAGGACAAGCCAGAGAAGCGCAAACAGCAAAACCCCGCCGATCAGGACCGACAGGAGGTAGCTTTTGATTTTGTCCAAAAAGAAGGTTTTTTTGGTGGACTTGTTGAATCCAAAATCCTCTTCTATTTTAAAGGTATGATAATAGTCAAAAGGAATGGATATGAGTCCGGACCCGATAAATACGATGCCAAAATAAACAATGGATAAGAAAATGGGAGATTCGATGTAAGTCCGCAGCCATTCATCCAGAAATCCGAAAAAGCCGAACCAAATAAAACCTACTGTCAATAAAAAAGAAAAAATCCCCGTAACCAGCCCGAACTTGTAGTTGACCAACTGATAGTTTTTATGTTCCACCAGTTTCTCTTTACTTAAATACTGGTCCAATGTATTAGGAATGGATTTGATTTCTCTGTTTACATTCAGCCAGCTAAGGATTTTGTCGAATGCAAAATTAACGGTGAGTATCCCCACCAAGAGGTACTTTATGATTGTTGGGTCCATGTTGCAAAATTATCAAAATTTGGGACAAGGGAGTATGGTGTCCCTTTTTCTTGGAGCACCTGGGTTTTTTGGAGGAAAGATATAGGAAAGACTGACCTCATGTGCGCCACCGGACTGGATGCCCAGTTGGGACACGGTATAATCAAAGCTATACCCTATATTAAAACCGGAGGTAAGATTAAAGCCTACCATCATCACGATAGCATCCCGGTTGCTTTGCTGCTCTATAGGCTTATAGGGCAAACCCCTGTACCATGCTCCGAAAACCACAGGTTCGAAATAAAAATAAGCTCCCAGGTCCAGTTGCTCAAAGGGCCCCTGTCTTTTATAATTAAGCGTAGGTGTAAAATACCTTTGCCTATGGGTATGGGTAAAATCCCTTCTCATGGGGCCTTGCCCAAGAGAAATGCGGTAGCCGGTGTGGACGGAAAATTTGATGGGGAGGTGGCTGATCCCGTCTTCCAGAAAACTCTGGTTGGGCTGGTTGACATGATGCCCGGTAAATCCAAACCAGAAATTTTCCGTAAAGAAAAGCCCACCCAACGATACCGAAAGAAGATTCACAGGGTCCCCGAAACCCGGTAGATCATCGCCCGGCAAAATAGGTCCGAACGGGTCGCTGGGATTAATCTGGTTTGCAAAAACTAGGTTCTCATAAAAACCTATTTCCCGCCGGATATAACTTGCCTGAAAACCCGGCCTGAAATAAGCCTGATCAGCGATTTTGAGTTCATAGGAAATCATGCCTGAAATATTGGTGGACATCAGTCCGGCGGCGCCTTCTGTATCGTTGGTGACCAAGAACCCTATGCCGGTATTATATTCTTCCAAAAAGGTGTCAATGTAAGCAGAAAAAGTATTGAAGTTGGCGTCCAGCCCCGGCCACTGATTGCGGTAATTGACCCCGACGCGGGTAGCAAGTTCGGATCCTGCAAATGCCGGGTTTAAGTACAAGGGAGCCGCATAATACTGGCTGTATTGGGGGTCCTGACCATGACATGTTATGGATACAAGAAGCCCCGCCAGCGTGAAAAAAACTGTATTTATTTGCGACTTAAACAAGGATTTCTTCGTTAATTGGATACCAAACAGTTTATAAACGTTTTCCTGCTTTAATGGTGTATATAAAGCAGTGTGTAAATTATGAAATATAGCCCTATAAACATCATAATTAGAGTAACTTTTGCGGCAATATTTTTATTGGGTAATGAAAAAGTTCTTTCCCAGGGCTATAACAATAACGAATGGATTTTCGGTTATTGCGGATCTTCCGAAAATAACAATTATATTTCTTTCGGCAAAGGAGGAGAACCCGCTGTCCAGAGTCTGCCCGGATCGATAATAGTAGGCGAAGACAATAACGCCATTGCCATTGATCCCATTACCGGTCAGATTCTTTTTTATACCAATGGGGAATTGGTATATAATTATGATAATCAACCCATTCAGGGAGCTCCTAATGGCTTTAACGGAAATTATGAAGGCAGGCAGACAGTGGCTATTAGCAGCTTGAGTTATGATCCCGACGGTGAGCGTCTTTTTTATGCTTTCTATATTTCTCCAAGTGGTCAGTTGCAATATTCTGTTATAGATATGGATGCCCCTGGGGGAGCCAATTCCAACCAACCTCCTTTGGGAGAAGTCACTACACTGGATGAACCTATCGGGCCTGCTTCCGGAGCAATCGCCGTGGTGAAAACCAGCGAATCGCCATCCTACCTGATTAGCTTTGAGGATGGAGAACTCGTAGCGAGAAGAATTGAGGAGGCGGAAGGCAGTTTTCTGGTAACCGATTCCGAAAGTTTTTCATCCATACCCAAGGCTATTATCTTCAATGAAGATACCCGGCAACTTGTAATTATACCGGAAAACCCAAACGAAGAGTTGGTTGTTCTGGATTTTGATACATCCACCGGTACTTTCGGCGCTCCTACCGCACTTTCTCAATCCGGTAACGGCGAGCCTATCGAAGGAGCTGCATTTTCTCCAGATGGCTCTTATATATATTTCAGTCAAGGAGACCAGCTGCTGAGAATCCCGGTTGATGACCCTAATGCCAGTCCGGAAGCTGTCCCGTTGGAGTCCGATATAGATCAAATATATGACATCAGAGCCGGGCCGGATGGGAGACTATATTACATTTATCAAGAACCAGACAATGATGCTTATTATGTAGGCAGGGTCAACAACCCAGACGAAGAAAGCCTGGAGGAAGTGGAACCGGAAGAGGATCCTTTTAATGGTACCGATTTCTGCGGAACGGTATTTCCTACTTTTTCCCCCAATATGGACATCGATGCTCAAGTGGATTTTATATGGCAGGATGACTTTCCCTGTATGAACAATCCCCTGCAACTGACCAGTATCATAGAACCTACCAATTATCGGCCTGTCAGCTTTGAATGGGAGATTTTACCACCACCTGTGGATGAGGACGGTGAGGAGATCGAAATGGACATGACCCAGGAGCACCTCCTCTTACCCGCCAGTGTCACATCAGAAGAGCAGGTGACCGTGATCTTGACGGTAACCTTTGCCAACGGGGAAACCGCAACCGCAGGACCGAAAACTATTGAATTTACCGAAAATGAACTGCAGGCACAGTTTACACCTTCCGATACCACTTTATGTTATCCCTGGTGCAATCCCGGGCTTGACCTCAATGATCTTTTGGAAGTGTCTTCCGGCGATGACCAAGGCGGTGGTGGAGGCGGTGGGCTTCCCGGTGGGGGTGTAGGAGGGCAACCGGGAGGCGGGAATTATGAATACTTCTGGTCCAATAAAAAAGATGAGCGGTGGATTTCTGAAGCTCCGAATGAAGTTTGCGAACCCGGTACCTACTGGGTATTGGTCAGGGAGCCTAACTCCACCTGCTATTCCTACGCGGAAATCACCGTAAGAGCCTGGGATACCGAAAACAACCAGCAGGTAAATGACCAAACCAATCAAATATGGTACTTCGGTAATAATGCCGGATTGGACTTTAATCCGGATCCGGATGATCCCGACGCACCCACTCCGAGACCTGTAGAGAATCCCGGCTATGTATGGAATTTACCCGCCGGTACCACCACCATCTCCGACCAGACCGGACAGGTGCTTTTCTATACCGACGGCGAAACCGTCTGGGACTTAAATGGAAACCAAATGGCGAATGGGGCCGATCTTGGGGGGGACAACATGTCCGCCGGGAGTGTGATCGCCGTAGAAGTACCCGGCGAACCGGGTTTGTATTACTTGTTTACCACCCAGGCGGCCGCCGGAGGATCAAATCAGGCTAATTTCTCGGTGGTTGATATGAGAGGACAAAACCAGGACGGTATTGGCAACGTGGTTTCCAAGGGTAATTTTCTCTTTAGCCCCAGTACGGAACATTCTGCCGCCTTGAATACCGGAGACACCACGTGGGTGATGTACCATGAAGTGGGGAACAACTCCTTCCGCGCCTACCCTGTCTCTGGCCAGGGTATTGGGCAGCCGGTCATCAGCTCAGTAGGGAGTGTCCATAATTTCGGGACAGGTGTGGGCACCATGAAATTCAGCCCACAAGGAGACAAACTGACTGTCACTATTGTTGAGAATGGATGTAGCTATGTGGAAGTTTTTGATTTTGATCAAAATTCAGGTGAGTTGACCAATGGGATGAAGATTGACCTGGGTTGTGATGATGAGGTGTATGGGGTGGAATTTTCGAGTGACGGTACCAGGCTTTTTGTGTCTTATTTAAACGAGAAAGGCGTGGAGGAATTCTTTATTCGAGGCGTGGAGGAGACGGATGCTACTGATCCCGAGAACCCCATTACCACTGTTTGTCCGGAATGTTTTGAAAATGCTTCCTCTCAATCTGAAATCGAACAATGTATTTTGGACAGCAGGGCGACTGTGTCAGGTTCCAATGGTTTGAACCTTGGCGCTTTGCAAATGGGACCTGATGGTCAAATTTATGCTGCCGTAGTAGGTTCAGACAGGATAGGACAGATACAAATAGGAAGTTCGTGCAATCCAAGTACCTTTTCTCAAGATGGAGTTTTGCCCATGCCTGGGCCATCAGGCCTGGGCTTGCCCTCATTTGTTCAGCAGTCTGGAAGCTACATCGCCGATCCTATGTTAAGCGGCCCTGAAAGGCTTTGCCTCAGCGCGGATGAAGGAGCGGTGGGGCTGTTTGAGGGTGGCGGCGAACCGGATATTGACAGTTATTTCTGGACGATTACCCATGAGGATGGCACGGTGGTGTATGATGACGGGGGGCCGGGGGAGGAATTTCAGGATCTGGAGTATGTATTTGACGCAGTAGGAGTTTATACCGTGGAACTTAATGTCGACCGGTGCGGGACGCCATGGGAAGAGGTTTTTACGATGGAAGTGGAGGTGCTGGATTCTCCCGAAATCATTTTGCCGTCGGAAATCACCCTTTGTGCAGGCGCTACCTTGGAGCTGGTCGCGGTTGACCCTGAGGATCCCAGTATTGATGAATACGTTTTTGAATGGGTGAATGCGGCGGGAGAAATAGTGGGCAACGAAAATGTACTGGAAGTAACAGAGGAGAGTATTTACACGGTTACGGTGGCGTATGCCCTTCCAGATGGGCAGGATCCTGCCACATTTGAAACCTGTCCCGTGACCCAGTCGGTGTTTGTGGGGCCGGCATTTGAATTTGAGATAACACAATCGGATGAAGAGGTTTGCTATGGCGAAACGGTTACTTTTTCACCCGATACCCCGGTGACAGGTGTCTGGTCCATCCAACTGGAAGGCTCGGATGAGCGGTTGAGTTTGGGTGAATCCCAGGAACTGGAACTGAATACCGGAGACCTGGAGGGGCCTGGAGACTATGAGGTTTATTTTTTGACAGAGGATCCCCTGGACAGTACCTGCGCGGTGGAAAAAACGGTGGCATTGAGGGTAAATCCATTGCCTGACTTTGAAATCATCAGCGTATCCCCGGCTGAAAGTTGTGAAGTAGGGGACGGTATGATTGAGATCAGGCTGCTTGCCGACCTTGACAGCCTGATATCACGCGATACGGAAGATGTGTTCCTGGGGTTGACGGCTGGCGAGACGCTTGCGCTTTCCGGTCTTGGCCCCGGTACTTATACTTTCGAAGGCTATAACGGGGGTTGTTTTGACAGTCAGGTGTCAGTGGTGGAAAATTCGAATCCACCCGCTGACGTGGGATTTGAGGTGGAAGCCTTTCCGGAAACCTGTGGAGTCGATGGCTTTACTGACGGGGCAATAGTCATCCGTTTTCCCAACGGCCCGGCTTCAGGGAGCTATACCATTATTGGATTGGACAGCGGGGAGGAGATCACGGATTCATTTACCGAAGAAACAGAAATAGAGACGGCCCTTCCCCGGGGAAGGTACATGGTGGAAGTGACTGACATTGGCGGCTGTGCCATCCCCGACCCGCAGACGTATGAAATCAGCGGGGGAGATGAGGTGGAAGTGGAACTCAGCAGTCCCCAACTTTGCGGAGGCGCGGAAACCACTGAAATCACCGCACTGGGAGACTTGACGGAAGTAGATAGGATGGAATGGTACAGGGTGGTGGGAGCTGCCAGGACCTTGATAGAAGGCGAAACCGGTCCCATAATTACGGTAGATGCTCCTGGCCGGTACGAAATTGTTTTATACAATGAAGTCGACTGTGTTATAGGTTCCGGGGAGATCGATATCAATGAATCTGCCAGTGAGCCTCCACAGCTACAGGATCAATATGAGATTTGTGCTTTGGAGGGAAACGTTACCACGCTTGATCCTGGCACATGGGCAACCTATGAATGGTTTTTGGACGGGGAACTGGTGAGTGAGGAACGGGAATTTACGCCGGAAGAGGATGGCGAATATGAATTGAGGGTAATGGATGAAGCAGGGTGTGAATTTTCCGTGACGTTCTCTGTTCAAAATGTATGTGAGGTAGATATTACTTTTCCCAATGCGGTTATCCCCGACAATCCGAGCAAAAACTTTGTGATCCACATCAAAGGACAGATAGACGAGATCCATGTTTACATATACAACCGATGGGGTGAATTGATCTATTACTGTGAGGAACAAAACCCCGTGGAAAACATTTCCATATGCAGTTGGGATGGCATGGTAAACGGAAGAAAAGTCCTTCCGGGAACATATCCGGTGGTGGTCAAGTTTACCAATGAAAGACAGATGATCAATAAAACTTTAAGAAAGGCTATAGTTGTAATAGATTAATTTATGATTACTTTGATTTCCCCCGCCAAAACTTTGGATTTATCAGCCACCGACGTTTCACTTCATACCCAGCCTGAGTTCCAAAAGGAAACAAGTGAATTGGTTGGCATCATGAAGAAAAAAAACAAAAATGACATTCAGGGCTTAATGAAAGTCAGCGAAAACATTGCTGCTTTAAATGAAGAGAGGTACCAACAGTTTGTGGATAAATTTACTCTTTCCAATTCGAAACAGGCGCTCTTGCTATTTAAAGGGGATGTTTACACCCAAATCGATGTTGAGGATTTTTCAAAAGAAGCGTTCGATTTTGCCCAAAAACACCTTCGGATTTTGTCCGGATTATATGGATTATTGAAACCTATGGACCTTATACAGCCTTATAGGCTGGAGATGGGCATTCCTCTTAAAAACAAGAAGGGCAAAAACCTGTACGAATTTTGGGGAAGAAAAATCGCCGGAGCAATAGACAAAGCCGCAAACCATGAGCCGGTGATCAATCTGGCTTCTCAGGAATATTTTAAGGCAGTGGATACAAACTGTTTAAAAGCAAAAGTAGTCAATCCCGTATTTAAAGAATACAAGAACGGGAATTATAAGGTGATTGGCATTTATGCCAAACAAGCCCGCGGGATGATGACGAATTTCATCATCAAAAACCGTATCAATGAGCCGGAGAAACTTAAGACATTTAATGAAAACGGGTATGAATATGCGGAAAATTTGAGCAGCAAAGATGATTGGGTATTTATCCGGTGACCTAATCCTTTTCCCTGCAAAACCAGAAAGCCGGGCAACGTTATTATGGTCCCGGCTTATTTTTTATCCACCGCAAAAACCGGTGGGTTTATTTTATGCCGCTGTTACATTGGCAAGTAAGAAATGAACCAAGTTAAATGTAAATTTAAAAACTGGGTTCGATTCTGATTATCAAAGATTTTAAGTGTTAGGAAAACCCGTGTAAAGGGTGGAACTATAGTACCCCGGGATGAAAACCCCCGGCTCCTATGGACGAATTTATTTCCAAGAACTTTTTTCGTGAAAACATTCAAGAAACGCTAAAAAAGACTACTAAAGGAATTTTTTGATTGGAGCTCAGTGACCGGGCTGCTCAACTTTCGTGTTTTGGTATAGATTATGCAAGTATAATTCTGATCCCGATACTCCTCCGGATCATGATTAAGAAAATCCTACATTAATTTAGATAAGTGATATAGAATGGCTTGGGGAATTCGTCTGACAGCAACGGCCATGCTGATGTATGTGGCTACCTTATTTCCGGCGACCAAAGGCATGGTGATGAGTGCATTTTTTCAGGAACCCGAGCTAAGCGGACCGGATGGTGTATGCCTCAACGGTGCTTTTGTATACGCGAATTTCAGTGCAGGGGGCGATCCCAATGACCGGTATATTTGGAGTATAAAGGACGCCGATGGTTTTGAACTTTTTTATCAGTCAGGAGGGAGTGATGTGGAGTCCATCGAATTTCCCTTTACCTCCATTGGAGAGTTTACCGTGAGTCTCAGGGTAATTCGTGGCGACAACCAGAATTATTATCAGGAGACGAAAACGGTCGCCGTGGAGAGAGGCCCCCGCTTTGTATTGGCTCCGGATGTGGTACTGTGTGGCAGTGAAACGGTAACATTACAGGCCTTGGATCCGGATGACCCTAATTTTTCCAGGTACAGCTTTGAATGGCTTGACACTTCCAACAATGTTTTGGGAACTGAAAATACGTTTGAGACCAACAGGGCAGGCCGATATTATGTAAAGGTGAGTTCCATTGCCTGTGAGGCAGTTGCCTCAACCTATGTAGGGCCATCTATCCAGGTGGAAGTGGAGGCCTCTACCACGGTTGCTTGTCTCGGGGAAACCGTGAATTATAAACCCGACTCACCTTACCTGGCTGAATGGTCCTATCAGATGGAGGGGCAGTCTGAAAGAACTTTCCTTGAGCAATCCTATAATCTTGCCCTGGACACTGACGAACTGGAAGGATTAGGGACTTATACCATTTTTTTTAATGTGGATGATCCCGAACGGCCCGGTTGTTCGGTTGAAAAGTCTTTTGGCTTGGAAGTGAGGGACGCCCCCCAGTTTAGGGTAGTAAAAATAAGTGATGCAGCCAGCTGTGATGACGCGGATGGGGAATTTGAAATCATTGCGGATGAGGCACTTGAATCTGTGACCATAAGTGGCGTAGCGGACGGGGATATCGGCCAAATGGAGGCTAACAGCCGGCGGACCGTTTCCAATCTGGAACCCCGCAGTTATACCGTGACCGGCACGGTGGGCAGCTGTACGGTGACCCGAAGGGTAAATATTGAAAATGAAAACCCGGAAGAGGGGATCCAGTTTAGTATCAGTACATCCCCTCAGGGATGCTCGTCAACGGGCACCCGGCCGGGAAGGATCATCATCGATTTTTTAGGCGCATCCCAAACCGGGAAATACAGGATAGTGAGTGACGATGGACGTGAATACGAAGGCGATTTCCAAAACGAGACGGAGTTGACAGTAGAAGTACCAAAAGGCAATTATACCGTAGAGGTGGGTGATAATAACAATTGTACCAGCGCCTCTACCGGTGTGGAGGAAGTAGAAGGCCCTAATCAGGTTAGTTTCTCTATACCGGATGACCTGACGGTTTGTGAGTCCTTCGACCTGCTGCCCGAAAGTTCCCAGGACCTGGTGTATAGACTAACCCGGCCCGATGGTAGCCAGGAAGATGCCGATGCAGGTGAGACTTTCTTAATCGATGCCTCAGGGACCTACAGGTTGTTAGGTACGCCGGTCGATCCTGATTCTCCATTGTGTCCGAGAACACGTACTTTTGAAGTGACCGTCACCGAACCGCTTGAATTTGATTATTCCAATAGACTGATCAACTGTTTTGGAAATCAGATATACACTGCCGAGCTTTTTGGAAGAGACCCCAATACCGTGATCATTCGATGGATGACGCCGGACAGGGAAATCGTGGGACGGGATGAGGAATTTTTTCCTCCCGGAGTAGGGGATTATTTACTGGAAGTGCAGCCGAGAGCAAGCAGTGCCTGTCCGATTGAGCCCATTCTTTTTACGGTGGCCGTACCGGAAAATTCCGTTGACGTGGCCTTGGAAGGGACGCCATTTTGCGGAGACGATCCATTTACCACACTGACAGCAGAGGTAGAAGACATGGATTTGGTTCATAAAATCGAATGGTTCAAGTTAGACGGCAACGGGGAAAGCGAATGGTTATTTGACCTTGATGATGAATTGTCAATCGATGTGGCGGAGGAAGGTATTTACGAGGTGGTGGTGCGGAACGAGATCAACTGCCGGATGGGGAGCACAGAATATGAGGTGGAACGGTTCGAAATAGCGGATTTGGAAATACAGGAGTCCTACAATGTCTGTGCGGAAGAAAATCTCATCCCAACGATAAAGCCAGGCCTATTTGCATCCTATGAATGGCGGTATGAAGGGGAATTGGTCGGTGAAGCGGATAGTTACCGGCCTTTGACTGCGGGAAACTACGAACTAACGGTGACTGATGCCAACGGCTGCGAGCAGGTACATGATTTTGAGGTAATAGACCGGTGTGAGTCCTTGGTGAAGTTCCCCAATGCCATGATGCCTGAAAACCCCGATAAGGATTTCCGGGTGTTCATTGACCCGGATGTGGATCATGTGGAAGTATTTATTTATCAGAGAACCGGTGAATTGATCCACTATTGTGAAAGCACTCATCCGGATCCCTCAGGACCTGTATGTGTATGGAATGGCTGGATCAATGGGAAAAAGGTGTCCATCGGCACCTATCCTTTGGTGATAAAATACAAGAGCAATGCACTGGGTATAGACAGGGTGGTAAAGGCATCCATCGTAGTGGTGGAGTAGGTATTCAGAACGTGTATCCCAGGTTGAATACCAAACCATAGTCAAAATTGGTGTTTCTGATTTCCAACGGAGGCCTGTTGTCAAAGTTGTTATAAAAATTAATGCCTAAATCAATATTGTTGATGATTTTCCAGTTGATTCTCGTTTCTCCGTCATTTCGGTACCTACCCGACTGGATGAGACCAATAAATAGGGTTTGACTGGTGCTGAAACTTATTTTTGGGCTTTTTAACTTAAAAAATGCGATGTTGAGGATGACAGGGACTTCAAACAGATTGTGGTTCCTTATTCCCTCCGTATTGATTTCCTGATTGATGACCAAACCAGAGGTGAGCGTCCCGACGCCCCTTTTATGTTGCAGGAAGGGAATCCCTGTCCCCAGGCCTTGTTGAAGCCTTCTGTTGATGCCCAGCTGCAGGTTTCTTTGATAATTTGCCATTCCAAATCCAAACCAGTTGGGGCTGAAGTAGTAATTGGAGATCAATTGTAGCCCCTCCCTTTCTCTGTCCCAAGTCCCTTCAGCCTGGGTGATGATGATCGATCCGCGGAGATCAATGTCTAATCTCTCGGTATCGTATTCAAGCAGCAGGTCGCCATTCCACCTGCCTATGTTACTGCTCCTGGTATAACTGTATCCGGCTCCGGCCCTTCCTTCCAGACGTTTGAAAAAGCTCTTGTGGATCAACTGAACATCATTCAGGTTTCTGATCAAAAGTGTCCGTTCTTCATAACCATCATATACTATTACTTTTCCATCATCATCATGTGGTCTGAATACACCCACCACGAATTCTCTTTCGGCGGTCTGTATACGATAGCCATAACCATATGCCCTGAGCGTCTTGATGTTAAGTAAGTCAATCTCTATATTGCCTAAATCATCCCCTTTAAAAAACATGGTCCCGTGCTTGATTCTTTTTATTTCTCCGATCAAGGGTGATTGATTAAAAAGATAGACGGTATCTTTATCCTGCCCAAGGAGACAAAAAGTATTTACCAGCAACAAGCAAAAAGTCAGGTAACTTCTTTTCATGTGACTAAGATTAGAACCGGAACAAAGTAACAAGGATTGTTCCATTTTTCTCCAAAGTCAGCGCTACCGGTGTACCGTGGATCTATTGCCGTTTTAAAGAAAGGATATAAGTCACCATGATTTTGGCGTCTTCTAACTTCAAGTGGGGATGGGGAGTCATTACCGGGCTTCCCCAAGAGCCTGTTCCTCCCGTGATTACTTTCCGGGCGAGCATGTCCAAGTAGACCTCCTGTACAGGGTATCTTTCCGCAATATCCGAAAAAGCAGGGCCTTTGGAACGTTTTTCCCGTCTGTGACAATCGTAACAACCTGAATAAGCAACCAACACTTCGCCTCTGTCTGCAAGCGCTTCCGGTATGGGGTCATTCTCCCCCGGGATTTTTCTGATATAATCCCGAACCCTTTGAGCGGGTTCATCTACGCTGATTCGCTCGGTCTCTTTTTCACAGGAGATCGACAGCAAAATGCACAGCCCCCCGATTAGAGGTTTCATTAATATGTCAGTAAGCATTTTCATGGTTCCTTCATGTGCAAATTAAGTCAATTTTGTCCTAAATTGGGCCGGTTGTTAAAATTTTTGACATTTAAAGGGATGAACGCGATAATCTTTATATTTTTGGTAATGTCGACCTTATTTTGATATACTATGAGAAGCAAATGGAATTTTATTTGGATGCTTTTTTTAGCATCCCCGCTTTGTGCGCAAACCCATTTAAAGGAAAAGATGGATGAAAAAGCCTTAGAAATTGAACCAAAGGTCATCGAGTGGAGAAGGGATTTTCACGAACATCCGGAACTGGGCAATGAGGAGGTCAGGACGGCGGGAATCGTGGCGGCCCATCTTAAAGCTTTGGGAATGGAGGTGGAAGAGGAGGTTGCGGTAACCGGCGTGATCGGCTATTTAAAAGGTGGCAAACCAGGCCCGACAGTGGCTTTAAGAGCCGACATGGACGCTTTGCCGGTGACGGAAAGGGTGGATGTTCCATTTAAATCTCAGGTGCGGACGGTATATAATGGGCAGGAGACGGGTGTGATGCATGCATGCGGGCATGATTCCCATGTAGCCATATTGATGGGTTTGGCGGAAGTACTGGCTTCTATGAAGGAGGACCTGTCCGGTACCGTTAAGTTTATTTTTCAGCCGGCTGAGGAAGGCTTGGAGGATACACAAGCTGAAACCTGGGGAGCCAAGCAAATGGTGGAGGAAGGGGTGATGAAGGATGTGGATGCCATATTTGGATTGCATATCAACTCACAGACCCCGGTGGGAACGATAAAGTACCGATCCGGTCCCGCCATGGCTGCTGTGGACAACCTACGTATTATGGTAAAAGGCCAACAGGCCCATGGGGCATACCCCTGGTCCTCTGTGGATCCGGTGGTCACGGCTTCTCAAATCGTAATGGGCTTACAGACGATTGTCAGCCGAAACGTCAATATCACGGAGATTCCGGCCATTGTCACCGTCGGCTCGATCCATGGAGGGGTAAGGCACAACATTATACCCGAGGAAGTGGAAATGGTGGGGACAATAAGGACCTACAGCGAATCCCAACAGGAATTGATACATAATAGGATCAATGAGGTTGCTTCAAAAATAGCCGAAAGTGCGGGTGCAAAAGCTGAGGTGGGGATCAAAAAAATGTATCCTGTTACCTACAATGATCCCGGCCTTACGGAAAAGATGATTGCCACGCTGGAGAAAGTGGCGGGCCAGGAGAACCTGGTGCAGCATGATCTGGCCACCGGGGCGGAGGATTTCAGTTTTTTTCAGAAAGAAAAGCCGGGTTTGTTTATCTTTCTCGGAGGCATGCCCAAGGATGGTGATCCCAAAAAAGCCCCTTCCCACCATACGCCCGACTTTTACCTGGATGAAAGCGGTTTTATTCTCGGCGTGCGGGCACTGGGGCATTTAACCCTGGATTATTTGGGAAGCAAATAACGAAAACTTCGACGATAGGCCAAGGGTAGGTAGGGGAACCTTGGGATATAAGTTTGGGAATGGGACTGCCGTGCCCTGTCTTGGCGGCTAACCGGTGCCGGTAAATTGACTATTTCTTTGGAGGATTTGATATGAAGTTTTATCTAACATAGGTAAGTAGTCCTTTCTTATTGAATAACAGGTGGTTTCAATGCAACTTTTATAAAATAGTATAGCTCCCATTGAAAAATAACTAAAAATTAAAGTAAATTGATGATTTATCTATAATTTTATAGTTTTATAGTAGCACTTTTAGGTTTAAAAACGTATTAATACTAAAGAAGCGCGTTAAAGTCCTAAATTTATGACTTCCATGGCGGATGAAATAGGAGAACGAAAGCCATGGTTATTTTGGTTGTGGATATAAGATATCATGAACAAGTGAATGCCAAGCCAGCAAACATTTATGATTTTTAATATAATTCTTTAAATGTCTACTATTATGGAAAAAAGGGTTTACAAGCTTTCTGTTTTTCTCCTAATGGTTGTCTTTTCGCTGAATGGATGGGCGCAGGAGAATTTGATTTATGAGATGGTGCAACAGGAAAAAGCAAAAGGGATGAGTTTCAGGGAAATCTCAAATGCTTTTAAACAAGCTGCAACGGTCAAAAGCCGCACAGATCATTTTATTAATTCGGAAGAAGTCTTTTTTTTCGAATATGACCAAAGCTTTCTGATGGAGCCGCTTTGGGAAGGAATATTTTTATCGGTACCCATACGGCAAAAGGTTCTACAGCTTGAGCTTGTGGAAGTACCTGCTTCCTTTTACAGTTATAAGGTGACTACTAGCGAGGGAGAGGAATTGTCTGCTGACCATAGCGTACGGCATTACAGGGGTATTGTAAAGATCCGGGCAGTATTGCGGCATTTAGCTTTATGAAAGGGGAAGTCATGGGACTCATCGCCACAGACGAGGGAAATTTTAACCTTGTTTGGGATCCCTCAAGTGGAAAATATATCTTATACAATGACAAAAACTTAAAAGAAAAATTGATGTTCGAATGTGAAGTGGAAGGGGACAAAAGATTTCGTTATAATGCCAATGTATTACAGCGAACCTCAAAAACAGCCATCCAATCAGAACATAACTGTGTCCGGTTTTATTTTGAAACAGAGCATGATATCTTTCAGGCAAGAGAAAGTGTGGAGGGTGTGGAAGGGTTTATTACTGGGTTATATAATCAGGTAGCACTACTCTATCAAAATGAAAACATCGAAACGGCAATTTCAGAAATCCATGTTTGGACAACTCCAGACCCATATACAGCGACCAATACTCAAGATCTTTTAAACCAGTTTCGAGCAGAAACTACTGCTATTAATGGTGACTTGGGACATTTGTTAACTTTTAGGCCTGTGGGAGGGGGGAGAGCAGCGGGCTATGATGGCATTTGCAATTCGGATGTGAATGCAAGATTGGCTGTATCACGGCTAAACAACAACTATCAGCTGGTTCCTAACTACAGTTGGTCAGTTTTGGTGGTTACCCACGAGTTTGGTCATCTAATGGGATCTCGACATACCCATGCTTGCGTATGGAACGGCAACAATACAGCTATAGACGGTTGTCACAATTGTCAGGAACACCCAGACCCTACAAATGGAAGCTGTAACAATTGTCCTCAACCACCTACTCCTTCTGGAGGGGGAACAATAATGAGTTACTGCCATACTTCCGATAATCCCGGTATAAATTTTAACCTCGGTTTTGGTCTCCAGCCAGGTAATGTAATCCGTAACAGTGTCCATAATGCCACGTGTCTGTGCGAATGTTTTTCTGGATCCATTTCTGGCTCGTCCTTATTGTGTAGTTCTTCTGTATACAGTTTGAGTTCGGTTTTACCTTCTGGTGCATCCGTAACCTGGACAGCGAGTCCTGCTGGTGCGGTAAACATCACGGGTAGTGGTACTTCACGTACCCTGACGCCTGTAGGTAACTTTAATGGTCACGTTACTCTTAAAGCGACAGTGACGGGCTTGTGTGAAGATATGGAAATCCGGAGATTTATATGGGTAGGACCTCCCAGTGATATGTTGATAGCCGCCGCATCACATTGGGGACCACCAGCCCAAAGAAGGATTGATCCTTCCACTACTACCTTTGCGGAAGCCGCTTATGATACGGTGAATGTAAACAGGGGGAATTACCACCTGTTGGTGCATGGCCTGCAGGAGTACGAATGGGAAATATGGGACCATTCCAACTGGAATATTTCACCCCAGTGGGGCGGGGGACCACCTGACAATGCCGATGTGGAAATCGATTATTGGCATTCACCGCAGCCCGCCCAACAACGTATATATATTCGGGCTCGTAACGCCTGCGGTTGGGGCTGGTGGCGGGAAACATACTGGGATGTTATAGGTGGTTGCAGCTTCTGTGCCTTTACGGTATACCCCAATCCCGCTTCCGAAACAATTTATATCCGGTTGGACAGCGAAAAAGAAAAGGTATCGATGGTCCAATCTGAACATTATACCATAGAGATTTACAACGAAAATGGAGATATTGTATGGGAGAAAGAGACGGACAGTAAGGAAGAAAGTATTTCCACTACGGGCTGGAAGCAAGGTGTCTATTATGTGCGTATCCATCATCCCGAAGGGGAGTTTGCGCAAAGGGTTGTTGTCAGGCGTTAAAAAATTTAGTTGTAGGGACTCGTTTTCTCCAACCCCCTGTGACCCTGTATCTCTTTTTAACTATTGGTTGCTCGAAGATATAGCGAACAATACAGAAGGGACTTGTATAGTTAATGAACTATTGAAATTGTCAGTCATGAAACCGAGCATGACGTAAACGGCACACACAGAAATGATTATAATTCCTGCGAGCCTGCCCCGAACTTGTTTCGGGGCAGGCTATCCCGACCTGTGGTGTGGGATAGGTTATGATCAATGAAAACAAATTATAGACATATGAAATCGAGCATGACGAGATCGTCACAAACTGGGATGATTATAAAACATGCGAGATTCCATCTGACCATTGAAAAACAAATTATAAACAGATGAAATCGAGCATGACGCAAGCGACCCACGGAGGGATGATTATCTATCATGCGAGATTTCATGCCTGCATGCTGAAGTGCATTACGGCACGCAAGCATGTGACCTATAAAAAACAAAATATAAACCATGAAATACATCTTTGCAGCACTATTAGCCTTCATGATATGCTGCTGCACGGCGTGCAGCGAGGCAGAGGAGCCTCATATGGAATGTGAGGTGGAGCCCGTGGCGGGTGATGATAATGATGTTACCGGAACCTGGAAACTTGTGATAGGGGAACATGTTTTTGACCCGGCTGCTCCCAGAATGGAAGACTATTCCTGTGATAATATCATCTATCATTTCCGGGATGACGGCCTCCTCTCCATCTCAAGTGATGTTGAGGATCATCTGGGAGCATTTGGGGATGGCCAACCCTATGAGTTAGTCGAGGATACCATATATGCGACTGACGGTTTCCTACTGAAATTGGGTAGTGGTAGCAGTACTATAAATTACCTTTGTTCTATTTTGGAGGGGGTGATGGAGTTGGATGATAGACCTCTTGAGGGTCCACTGCTTACCCTGGTGAGGGTAACGCAGGAAGCAAGCTAGAATAGTTGAGGACAATGTCGTCGAACAGATAAGTTCTCAGTCAAGTCATCATAAACATAAAGGAGCAGATGGAATGTGCTGTCCTGTTTCTTTCGCATACACCGAGAAGACATAAAAGGCCGCATATAGATCAAGCGGAGGATATAAATCTTTCATAAAATAGGAAACAGCTACCTTGCTATGCATTTGTTCTGTGAATAGAAGTTTCAAAATAATTGTTAATCATGAAAGAAAAATATTATGCAGTATTTATCCTTTTTTTCTTCTGCTACGCAGCATGTGGGAAAAAGGAAGAACCGAATACAACCATTACCGGAAAATGGAAGTTGGTAGAAACGAGGAGTATGGTAACCGTCGACCATTCTAAAGACCGTATAATTTATGAGTTTAAGGCTGATGGATCATTGCATATAGCACATCGCTCCGGTGCCCCATCCTGGGGTCCGGGAGAAGGTGAACATGCCTATGATTTTTATGACGAAGATACCACCAGTTGGCAGGGGTATTCGTTGTTTGGTAATTTGACAATTGGAGAAAGGACATATGGTTGTTATTTATCCCCGGATAAAATGGTAATCGTGGATAATCCCGCTTTGGATGGGCCATTGGTGTATTTTAAACGGGAGTAGAGTAAGAGGTGATCGGTATAAAAATATAAGATAAGAGGTGGTTAGTTTCCCTGCTTTGCAGTTGTGCGGCTTCGCGGTTGCCAGATCATGGACAACCGCGAAAACCACGGCAACAATCGTCTTTGGTCGATTTACAACCCCCTGAATCCCGGCGGGTCGATGCCCTGGGAGCGGATGTAGGAGATGGCAGCGCCCCTATGATGCGTGGCATGGTCATCCACCAGGCCCACCATTTGCCTGCGGGTGACCTTGCCGGCAAAAGTATCTATCTCTTCATTCAACTGCGCCTCAGAAAGGGAGGTGATGGTTTTCTTTCCGTAATCATAGCATTGCTCTACAAATTTTTTGATTTCGGCCTTGGTCTGAGGTGTAGCTTTCGGGTCAAAATCCATATCGGCACCCAGAAGAAAGCCTTTTGACAGCCCAGCGATGCTGGCGCCTATATGGGTCACCTGCTCTTTGAAGCTCATGGCCGTTTCATGGGGCTTATAATCCAGCAGGTCGTCGGGCATTTTGTCCAGCGTTTCCAAAGTAAACTGTTTGCTGTTCTCCCACTTGGCAAGAAACTCATCCATGGTGGTTTGGGCGTGCGCCATCGGTGCCAGTCCTGCAAGTAGCAGACATATCCCTAACAAAGTCTTTAAAGTAGTTGTCTTCATAATACGTTTTAAAATAGAGTTAAGTACTAAATGTCGAAAAAACCCGGGTTTATTCAAATGAAAAATTTCAAATATTGGGTGTTATTTCACAATTTCCCGTCTTGAATGACATCATCAATCAAATTCATTTACAAAATTTTCCCATTGATTTTCCAACTCATTTGGGTCCAGTACGCCGGTGTAGACAATCAGTCTGTACCTGATCTTTTCGGTTTCACCTTTTTTCAGTCTCCAATCCCCGGAGATCTGTCTGGATGGTCCCACGCCCAGTTCCCCATCCACCCGCCAGGAGATGGGAGCATCATTGTTTTTAGGGAAATCAAGTATGGCGATATGGGCGAGGTCTTCACGTCCATCCACCTGTAGCCCCAGGTCCAGCCATTTGGCCCGCTGTTGCTCGGCTTCCCCGTTTCGCTGACCTTCGGAATTGACCACTTCCCCGGCCATGCCTTTTCTCCAAGGCATCCGGAGAAACAGGCCCCCTACATAAAACTGTCCAAAAGTTATGTCTTTTTTGGCCTCCCCTGTCCATAGCAAGTCGAGGAAATATTTGTCACCAAAATCCTGCAATACCCATTCCTGGGTTTCGGTCATGACGACCTCGCCTGCTTCATCCAGCATATTATAGGAAGTTTGCCAGCTTACCTGTGATCCTGATTCCCTGATGACCTCCGCCGATGCTTTTTGCCAGTGATTTTCCTGCCAGTTCATGAAGAAGTCCCGTTCATTTACCCGCTTCAATCCCCAGTAAAGGCCCGTCTGGTGCAGGTGGTGGTCCGGTTGGAATTCGGTAAGAACCCCCTTTCCGTCCGGTGCCACGATGGGGTGGATATAGGGCCGGATTCCGGCCTGTGCGTTTTGGACCAGGAGGGGAGTCTCTGCTTCAGTTCTGTAAATCGAAAAAGTACCCGCGTTTTCGTCCTCTATGACCCGCAGGGTATTACCCTCATTTTTGGTTGATGATGAGGGTTGGCATCCGGCAATGGCGATGAGGCATGCAAAGAGGAATTTGTTCAGTTTCATTTAAGATGGTTTTGTGTAAAGAACGCTTAAGAAATGTCCAACTTAAGAAAAATAACATTTTTCACCAATTCATCTTTTCGTCACTTACATCAATTTAATAAAAGAGCACATTTCCCTTTTGGCCCGGCCGTTTGGGGAAATGTGCTTGAATTTCACAAAGAATGTTTTTTTTATCCAGTAGCTGTAGTTAATGTTTGATCAGCCTCATGACCTTGACATTGCCCTTTCCATCGGAAACCTGCAGGAAGTAGATACCGGAGCTCAGGCGGTGGACGCTCAGGTCGAAGTCAACCGAATGCGAACCGGTTTCGAGATCGATCTTATCCAGGAACAAGGTTTTGCCGTTTGGACTGACCAAAACGAAGCTCCAGCTGGCATGCTGATCCGTGTCAAAATCGAGCCTTACGCGGTCACTTGTGGGGTTGGGATAAAGTTTGGCTTCCCCGAACCTCACATCAAGTGACGGTTCTTCCGCGGATTCCGGTTCTGCGAGTAGCCTGGCCGAGGCGTTCATGTCCGGTTTTAGGTCATCCTGTTTGCGAATGACGACCCCGGAAACCTTGGCATTGTTCACTTTGCTTCTAAACTCAATGTCCAACGTGCCGTCATTGACCTGGATGTTTTCAGCGATAAACACGCTGGCCGAGTACTTGCCGCCATGGTCTTTATACAGATCGATGTTTTCCAGTTTGAACTGTTCGTTTTCCACTTCCACATTGAAGACTCTTCTTCCCTCTTCATCCCACCAGATTTCAGCGAAATGCAGCTCTACGGTATAGAGGCCTTCCTCTTGCGCGGGCAGGTTGTAACTGAAGTTGCCATACCTTTCCGTGTGGTATAACCTGTGATTGTATGTGTTTTCAAAGTTTGTCCTTTGCTGTAAAAAAGTGCTTGTATGGGTCTGTCCTCCGGTAAAATAGTTATCCGCCGACCATTCTTCTGCCCCGTGAAAAATGGTAGGCCCCCCGGAATTGACCCTTAAAGTCTTTCGGGCATAAGCATGGCTTTGTTTAAATACGGCAATACCGGAAATTTTCGCGCGGTCCCTGATGGTGGTCAGGTCTACCGTTAGAAAACCGTCTACAACCTTTATGTCTTTTAACTCTATGACGTGTGCATACCTATAACCCAATAAGGAGTTGACTTGTCCACGTGTTTGTATTCTCTGGGTGAATTGCTGGTTTTCCACAGAGACATCAAACTGCCTTACCGGGGCGCCGACTCTGTCCCAGAAAATTTCAGCAAAGTGTAATTCCACGATATAATAACCTGCTTCCGGAACGGGAATTTCATAGGAGAAATCCCCATTTCTCTCAGACTGATACAGAAGATCATTCTGGGTATTGAAAATAGAGAGGTCATTGCTGTAAGTTCTGCCACCAAGGAAATAACTATCCTTTTGCCACTGTTCTTCACCAAACTGTATGGGGCCCCCACCCGAATTGATCCTTGCCACTTCTTGTGGGGAATTTACATTTACATTGAACGTGGTGATGGAGAATTCCTGACTGATATTATCCGAGGCGCGTACTAAGACTTTATACGAACCTTCCTTCGTGGTCCTTCCTGAAACTCTTCCCTGATTATAAGTAAGTCCCAAGGGCAAGCCTACTACAAAATGATTTACCAAACCTGAATTGTTTCCCCAAGGATTTGGATTGGTTCCCCGGAAAGTGGCCACAGGCTGGAAAGCCCATTCTTCTCCCACATCCAAGGTGACATCCTCAAAGGTCTCCAATAATGGAGATTCGGGAGTAAAATCCTGGCTGTAGATCACGATACCGGATATTTTTGCATTTTTTTCCAATCTGGAAAAGACAATGTCAAGAACTCCGTCGGTTACTTCAATATTATCTGCCACAATTACTCCAGGCCGTCTGGCACCTCCTAAATATTCGAAGAGATCCAGATTATTTTGCGTGAACTGCCCTTTTTCAATGTCAAAATGAAAAATTCTCGCTCCTTCGCTATCCCAAAATATTTCCGCAAAATGCAGTTCAACAGTATACAGGCCTTCTTTTGGAACCGGAAGACGGTAGGCAAAATCATTTCCAAACCTTTCAGTAGTGTACACTTCATTCGAAAATTGAAATGTTGGTGGGATGGTGTAAATCTTTCCTCCATGAAAATGCTGATCCTTAAGCCACCCGCTAATTTGTCTAGCACCTCCCGTATTGATCCTGACCATGTTAGGGAGTATTTGCTGATACACTATAATGCCCGATACCTTTGCCTGGTCCTTTTTTGTAATAAAATCAAGACTTAAATGGCCATCCACTACATGGATATCTTCTACAGTGATCTTACTTGCATAGTTTTTCCCCCCATAATCCTTGAAGAGATCGATGTTTTCTAAAAACTGATCGTTTTCAATGGCTACATCAAAAATCCTTGAATTACCACTGTTCCAGAAGATCTCCGCAAAATGAAGCTCAACAGTATAAAAACCATCTTCCGGGACCGGTATTTCATAGGAAAAATCACCATATCTTTCGGTTTGATAGATGGGGTCCAAGTGGGTGTTGGCTATAGAATCCGTCGTGGAATAAGTTCTTCCCCCATTAAATAGGAAATCAAAATTCCAAGACCCTGTTTCTTCCGGAAAAAACATTCCGCCTGAATTGATTCGTCTTATTTCCCTTAAATAATAAGGTCTGATCTCATGTTCCCGTCTAAATGCTTCAAGGGGACTGTCAAAAGCTTCTTCCGAAAACCCATCAACGGGAGGTGCGGCAGGGAAAAGGTTTTTGGCTTTCGAATCGGATGCGGGGGCATCACCGGGTGCAGGAACAGCGGAACAGGTTACAAACATGCATACCGCGAATAACAAAAAGGGTACAAGTTGCTTCATAGTATATTCATTTGGGTTCTTTTAGTGGACTAAGGTTCTCTCTATCGAAGTTTGACTAGGGCAAAATTTCAAATCATACGCTCCTGATTTTCATATACGGTTCCTAATTTCCGGTTAAAAATCCATGGTTTATACCCGGGTTGAAGTCACCCCCCACAACAGTTTAATCATACTTATATCACACCGGAATAAAAAACCGGTCAGTGTTTCATATATTGAAATTATGATTTATGTATTATAAATATATAAAAACGTAAAACAAATAGCTAATAAATATGTAGTTAAAATAACATGGAGAAGTAAATTCTTTTTAATATCTAAAAAAAGCCTGGTTTTAATCCAACCTTTCCCACATTTACTTTTACACCGTCACAAGTGTCGAAAAATGAAAATACTTTATATTTTTTTGCGAATATGCAGATGAATTTGAAGTGCTCCAAGTTGATCGGGGCGTCCGATTTGGCAGAAAATGGTTTTTCCATGCATCTGCAATGAATGTTTTAACGTGGAAAATCAACTTGAAACCTCCAAATATGGCCCTTTGGCTCCATTTAACCACCATTTTTACCTTTCTAAAATATTCTCCCAATAATTTGTTTTCCAGTTTTTAATTTATAAAATTATTCGGTGAATTGACATACAGGCCGGACGGAAGCCGTGTGGCCTTAACCCACAGTAATCATGAAGCCTACCGACACACAAAATCCGGAATATTACCACAAAGTGGTGGACTGCCAATATGCCTGCCCTGCCCATACTCCGGTGCCGGAATACATCCGGTTGATAGCAGCTGAAAGATATACCGATGCATATATGATCAACTGGGAATCAAATGTGTTTCCGGGTATACTGGGAAGGACTTGCGACAGACCCTGTGAACCTGCCTGCAGAAGGGGCAGGGTGGAGGAGGAACCTGTCGCGATCTGCCGGCTGAAACGTGTCGCGGCTGACAACAAAGGCGATGTCAAGTCCCTGATGCCCCACGGCCCTTTTACACCCAACGGGAAAAAGATCGCGCTTATCGGGGGCGGCCCCGCCTCCCTCACTGTGGCCAGGGACCTTGCACCATTAGGGTATGAAATACACCTCTTTGATGAGCAAATAGCCGGTGGCGGTATGATGCGCAGCCAAATACCCGCATTCCGTTTGCCGGAGGAAGTGTTGAACGAAGAAGTGGACTATATCCTGGACATGGGCATTCATACCCAGTTTCTCACCTATGTCAGCAGCCTTAAGGAAGTATTGGATAGGGATTATGATGCGGTATTTGTGGGGACCGGAGCTCCCAGAGGCCGGGATTTACCCAAGCTTCCTGGAAGAAAGGATGCGGATAAATTCATTCATATAGGCATTGAATGGCTGGCCAATGTGGCTTTTGAGCATGTCCATTCCATAGGTAAAAAGGTGATTGTCTTAGGCGGGGGAAATACTGCCATGGACTGTTGCCGGACCTCCAGAAGGTTAGGCGGAGAAGTGGTAAAAGTGGTGGTGCGCAGCCCCTTCAAGGATATGAAAGCATCTCCCTGGGAAAAAGAAGATGCCATGCATGAAGATATAGAGATATATGATAACCATGTTCCGCTTAGTTTTGAAGTTGAAGAGGGAAAACTGATAGGGATGAAATTCCAGAAAGTAAAAGCGGTATATGATGAGAAAGGCAAAAGACAGCTCCTCCCCACCGGAGAAGATGACGTGTTTATAGAAGCGGATGAAGTATTGATCGCCATTGGGCAGGAAAACAGCTTCCCGTGGATAGAAAGGGATATCGGGCTGGAGTTTGACCAATGGGAAATGCCGGTGGTAGACAAAGTGACTTTCCGGTCCACCCATCCGAAAGTTTTTTTTGGTGGGGACGCGGCTTTTGGCCCGGAAAATGTGATAACCGCAGTGGCCCATGGCCATCAGGCGGCGGTTTCCATGCACTTGTTGTGTCAGGAAAAAGACATGTATCAGCGCCCCTCTCCCTATACTAACCTGATGAGCACCAAGATGGGGATACATGAATGGAGCTATGATAGCCAAATAGCGCCGGATCATAGGTTTGTGGTGCCACAGGCGAGTAAAAGTATCACACTGGTGGATAGGAAGCGTGAAGTGGAACTGGGATTTGATCCACCTACAGGATATAAGGAGGCACAGCGTTGTTTCAATTGTGACGTCCAGACCGTCTTCACAGAAGACCGTTGTATTGAGTGTGATGCCTGTACGGATATCTGTCCCACTTCCTGCATTACCTTTACCACAAATGATGAAGAGGAGGCTTTAAGAAAGAAACTTTTGGTTCCGGCGGAAAACCGGACCCAGGATTTGCTGGTATCCGATAACCTGAAAACAGGGCGTGTCATGGTTAAAGACGAAGATGTTTGTTTGCACTGCGGCCTTTGTGCCGAGAGATGTCCTACTTCTGCATGGGACATGCAGAAATTTTTCTATAATGTAACCAAAGCAGGCAGTTTATGACTACTGGAAAAATAAATCACAGACCCAAGGCCAGAATAAATGATTTTGTAGTCCGCTTTGCCAATGTCAATGGCACAGGGTCTGCAAGTGCCAATTTCCTTTTTGCGAAAGCCATTTTCCGAATGGGTATCCCGGTCACTCCCAAAAACATTTTTCCTTCAAACATCCAAGGGCTCCCGACCTGGTATGAAGTGAGGGTGAGTGAGAAAGGTTATTTGGGAAGGAGAGAAGGGGTGGACTTAATGATAGCAGTCAACGCCCAGAGCATGATGCAGGATGTCAAGAGCGTGCGCCCCGGGGGCTACATTATGTATGACAGCACCAAAGTATTGGCACCTGAGTTCAAAAGAACGGATATCCATTACTTAGGCGTGCCTATGATGGAAATGGCGAATGCCAACTTTTCCAACCCCAGGCAGCGGCAGCTTTTCAAAAACATCATTTACGTAGGGGCATTGTCAGTGCTCCTGCAGATTGAATTTGAAGCGTTGCAGACGTTATTGGAGGAACAGTTTGCGGGCAAGGAAAAGCTCATTGCCCCCAACATTCAGGCACTGAATCTGGGGATGGATTATGCCAGGGAGCATTTTGAATATCCCCTGGACTTTCGTCTGGAAAGAAGAGATCTTGTTGGAGATAAAATCCTGGTGGACGGGAATACCGCTTGCGGCTTGGGCGCCGTCTATGGCGGTGCCACAGTGGTGGCCTGGTACCCGATTACCCCCTCTACTTCAGTGGCCGAAGCCTTCGAAAAATACGCGGCAAAATACAGGGTAGACAAAACCACCGGGAAAAACAACTATGCCATAGTCCAGGCAGAAGATGAGCTTGCGGCTATGGGTATGGTCATTGGAGCTAACTGGAACGGCGCACGGGCCTTCACGGCAACCAGCGGGCCAGGTGTGTCTTTAATGAACGAATTTATAGGGCTGGCCTATTTTGCGGAAGTTCCCGCAGTATTGATTGACGTGCAAAGAACAGGGCCAAGTACGGGCATGCCTACACGTACCCAACAGTCAGATATCACATTGGCAGCCTATGCTTCCCATGGAGATACCCGGCACATATTGCTGTTTCCCGCTACGCCTGCGGAGTGTTTTGAGATGACCGCAGACAGCTTTGACCTGGCCGATGAATTGCAGACCCCGATCATTCTTATGACAGATCTGGATTTGGGGATGAATGACCATATGAGCGAGCCGTTTCGATGGAAAAAAGGAAGGAAGTATAAAAGAGGCAAGGTACTTTCTGCGGATGAGTTGGAGGACATCGGCAGGTATGGCAGGTATTTGGATGTTGATGGGGACGGCGTGCCCTATCGGACTTATCCAGGCACCCATCCCACCCTGGGTGCTTTCACTACCCGGGGTACATCCAGGGATGAATATGCCGTATATACCGAGGATGGCGCTGCATACAAAAGGAATATGGATCGGCTGATGGTAAAATGGCGTACGGCAAAAAAACGGGTTCCAAAGCCGCAACTTTATCAGGATACTAATCAAAGTGAGATTGGGATATTGTTTTTTGGGACTTCGACCTATTCCACAGAAGAAGCTAAAGATTTACTGGAGAGTCAGGGTGTCGTTTTGGATGCCCTGCGCTTGCGGGCATTTCCTTTTGGAAAGGAAGTGGAGGAATTTGTGCGCACTCACCGGTGGGTGTTCGTCATTGAGCAGAACAGGGATGCGCAGATGCGGGGATTGATGATTTTGGAAATGGACACAGATCCGAAAAAACTGATTCCGGTTCTTAATTATGACGGTATGCCCATCACTGCGGATGCCATTGCCCTCCAGATTTCTGATTATTTAAAGAAAAAAAACGCGGTACCCCATGACTTATCTGAAACCTTTATTTAGGCACCCCAAACTGGCCAAAAACAAACTGGGCTACACATTACGGGAATATGAAGGAGCTTTATCTACTTTATGTGCCGGTTGTGGTCACGACAGCATCAGTGCAACCATCGTGCAGGCCTGTTACGAGCTTTCCATAGAACCCCATCATGTAGCCAAAATCTCCGGTATAGGCTGTTCTTCCAAAACCCCGGCTTATTTTTTGGGCAACTCACATGGGTTCAATTCGGTTCACGGACGGATGCCCTCCGTGGCCACCGGGGCAAACCTGGCCAACAAGGACATGGTTTATTTTGGGGTTTCCGGTGATGGGGATACCGCCTCCATCGGAATGGGACAGTTTGTTCATGTGATCCGGCGGAATCTGGACATGGTATATATTGTCATGAATAACGGCTGCTATGGGTTGACCAAGGGACAGGATTCCGCCACTGCCGATGTGGGATCAGTGAGTAAAGCAGGATCCATCAACCCTTTCCATCCGGTAGATCTGGCCAGCTTGGCTGTGGAATTAGGCGCTACGTTTGTGGCCCAGAGTTTCAGTGGTGATAAGGAACAGTTGGTTCCTTTAATAAAAGCCGCCATACAGCACAAAGGCCTCGCCTTCCTGAATGTAGTATCGCCCTGCGTCACCTTCAACAACAATTCCGGTTCCACAAAATCTTACGATTATGTCCGTGAACACATGCAAACCACGGGCACATTGGATTTTGTACCGATAAAGGAAGAGATCTCCGCGGAGTATAAAGCGGGCACGACCATGAGCGTTAGGCTTCACGACGGAAGTTATATGAACCTTAACAAGCTCGCACCGGACTGGGATCCCGAAGACCGGCTGTCTGCAGTGAATGCTATCCAGCGCGCCAGATCGAGAAATGAAATATTAACCGGACTCCTTTATGTGAATTCGGATTTTGGAGATCTTCATGAAACCTTGAAAACCAATGAGACACCCTTAAACAGATTGACAGAAAAAGATCTTTGCCCGGGTGTGAAAAAGTTGGATAAAATTAATTCTGAATTGAGATAAATGTAAAGAATTCATAGAATAGCTCGAAAATGAAGTACCTTTACTTACTGTTACCCTAGCAAGGTAGCGTAGACGAGATTGTTTTTAAAGTGAACATCCAATCATCATCATGTTAGTTGATTTAAGCGGTAAAAGGTATGAAAGCAGAGATAATAACATCCCCTTTGGGCAACATACGTCTGGAAGCAGAGGGGGATTATCTTTTGTCATTACAGTTTACTGAGCAGCCGATTCAGGAAAGTTCCGATGACATCCTTTTTTTGGATGTAAAATCCCAGTTGAAAGCCTACTTTGATGGTCAATTGAAAATCTTCGATATACCCATTGGTCTCTCGGGAACTACTTTTCAAAAGCAGGTTTGGATGAAAGTGAATCAAGTTCCCTATGGGGAGACTGTTTTTTATGAAGATATAGCCAGGTCAATAAATAATCCTGATGCGGTGAGGGCAGTGGGGGCGGCAAATGGGGTCAACCCGCTTTTGGTTGTGATTCCCTGTCACAGGATCATAGCAAGGTCGGGTGCACTCACAGGATATGCCGGCGGTTTGTGGAGAAAAGTGAAACTATTGCAATTGGAGGCAAGCGATAAACCCGGCAGGCAATTTGATCTTGGCTTTTGAATTTTTTTTCGGGTCATATTTAATATCGTCAAGCTTTCTTATTTTTGAGTATGGAAACTGTTAAAATCCGGCCTTTTAGCGCCGAGCTTGCGCCGTTTTTTCTGTCCATCAACAAACAATGGATAGATCAATATTTCTTTATGGAGCCGTTTGATGTGGAACAGCTTGAAAACCCTGACCGGACCATCCTGGCAGAGGGGGGAGAAATATTGTTTGCGGAATGGGAAGACGAAATCGTGGGAACCGTGGCCTTAAAAAAAATGGATGAGTCTCAGTATGAACTGATAAAAATGGGGGTGTTGCCCCAGGCGCAGGGGAAAAACATCGGTTTTTTGCTTGGAAAGGCAGCTTTGGAGCTGGCTAAAAGTAAAGGAGCAAAAAAAGTGGTGCTCTATACCAATTCGATATTGGCACCTGCCGTTGGGCTGTATCGAAAAATGGGGTTCAGGGCAGTCCCCATAGAGCCGGGTAAATATGACCGCTGTGATGTCAAGATGGAAGTGGTGCTTTAGTGTTTTAAAGGATGGAACAATAAGATGTTTTTTTGAAGCCTGTTTTTCTTGCACTGCTGATAATATATTTCTACTTTTGCATTCCCGTCCAGCGCACGTGGTGAAACTGGTAGACACGCCATCTTGAGGGGGTGGTGCCTTCGGGTGTGGAAGTTCGAATCTTCTCGTGCGCACTTGGCCTTTCCGTTTGAGGAAGGGCTTTTTGCTTTTACGGCAAAATTATAACGTATGCCCAAGTGCGGAATGGCAATCAGGGCAAGGGAATCATAGCCACAAGGCCCGTCGGGGGACCTGTTGAGGGAAAAGTTCCGGGGCCACACCCGTATTCCGCCGAAGATTATACCCAACGCGGCAGGGGATTTCCGGGGCACGTGAGGAGCTTCTGAAAATCTTTCCAAGAGCCCATGACAATCCCCGACAGTAGCTGGGAAAGCAATGAAACCAGAAGACCGGCTGCAAAGCACGGGCAGCTTTTGTATTTCCCTTTTTCTTTTCTGCGATAAAACCCCGACTTTTCTTAATTTTGCGGCATGTTATCGATCAACAATCTTTCTTATTACATCGGGGGCAGGCCTTTGTATGAAAACGCGTCCCTGCATATCAAACCAAAAGACAAGATGGGTCTTGTCGGACTTAACGGAACCGGCAAATCTACCTTGCTTAAAATCATTAATGGAGATATCCAGCCCAGTTCCGGCGAGATTCAAAAAGCAAAAGACTGTACCATCGGTTTTCTGAACCAAGACCTTTTGTCATACCAGTCGGAAGACAGCATTCTTGATGTCGCACTGGAAGCTTTTAAGGAGACCTTGTCTTTGCAGGTGGAAATAGAGAAAGTACTCCAACAGATGGAGACAGATCATTCTGAAGCCGTTATCCAGAAGCTGGCGGACCTTCAGGAAAGGTTTGAAGCCAATGAAGGCTATACCATAAAAGCCAAGGCTGAAGAAGTGCTGGAGGGAATCGGCTTCCAAACAGCAGACCTCTCCAGACCTTTGAGGACTTTTTCCGGTGGATGGCGGATGCGGGTGATGTTGGCCAAACTGCTTTTGGAAAAACCGTCATTGCTGATGTTGGATGAGCCCACCAACCACCTTGACCTCCCCTCTATCCAATGGGTGGAGAATTACCTGAAAACCTATGATGGGGCTGTGGTGGTGGTTTCCCACGACCAGACCTTTCTAAATAACTGTACAGAAACCACGGTGGAAGTTTCCCAGCATACTTTAACCAGTTATCCGGGGAATTACGATTACTATAAAAAAGAAAAAACTGCCAGGGAAGAGATACAGCAAAATGCTTATGAAAATCAGCAGCAGATGATCAAGCAGACGGAGCGCTTCATTGAGCGGTTCCGTGCCAAAGCCAGTAAATCCAACCAGGTCCAGTCCCGGATAAAGGCTTTGGAACGGATGGATAGGGTATCTGAAGTGGTGAGAGATGACGTTTCCGTTAACTTTAAATTTAAATTTTCCCAAAAATCGGGTAGGGATGTGGTCATCCTTGACGGTGTGTCCAAGTCATTTGGGGACCTTCGCATTCTTCAGAATACCCACGCAAGAATTGAAAGAGGGGACAAAATTGCCTTAATCGGGGCCAATGGTAAAGGAAAATCAACGTTGTTGAGGATTATTAACGGTTCTGAACCCATAGAAGGCAAAAGGGAAGAAGGTTATAACGTGATTAAATCCTTTTTCGCCCAGCATCAATTAGAAGCACTGGATGTTAACAATGAAATTTTGCAGGAGCTGGCACAAGAGGGCACCAGCAAAACGGAAACGGAACTCAGGGGTGTTTTGGGCTGCTTCTTGTTTACGAACGACGATGTATTCAAAAAGATCAAGGTACTTTCCGGTGGGGAAAAATCACGTGTGGCACTTGCAAAAACACTGATTTCGGAAGCCAATTTTTTGCTGTTGGACGAACCTACGAACCACCTGGATATGCAATCGGTGAATATACTGATCCAGGCCCTCCAGCAATACGAAGGCACCTTTGTGACCGTTTCACACGACAGGCATTTTATCAAGGGCGTGGCCAACAAGATCTGGTACATCGAAGACCATCAAATCAAGGAATATCCTGGAAGCTACGATGAATACGTGTACTGGCGTTCCCAACAGGTACCCAAACGGACATCAGCATCGGCAGACAAAAAAGAATTGAAAACCACTCCTCCCGTTAAAAATTCAGGTGCTGGAAACAGTCAGGCTAAGAAAATATTGAAAGAAAAGGAAAAGGAAATGGCGGCGCTGGAGGAGGAGATCACCAGGCTGGAGCAGGAAAAGAAAAGAGTCGAAGACCAACTGGCTGACCCTAAGATTTACGAAAATGAAAAGGAATTGACCCGTTTTAACCAACTGTATGCAGCCTTAAAGGACCAGGAATCCCGCCTTAATGGACAGTGGGAGCAGCTGGGGGAACAGATTGAGAGCTTGCAGGCCTGAGATGTTGACGGAACATTTCCGGTAAATACTAATATGAGGGGACTTCGCGTTATGCTAGGGTATATCTTAGCGGATGTTGTGTAATCGCTTATGATCAAAAACCGGATTTCTTTCTACAATCCAACTTTGTAAATATCAATCGATGAAGTACTTGAGAATAACTTATTTCACGGTTCTTTTTATGTTTCCGGCGGTTTTTTACCTGAATGCACAGGAAATATATGAGGACAGGGTGTATGATCAAAATATACAATCAGTGAGGCTGTTTCCAATGTCGGGTGATTTTTCCGATCAGATGAATTCGCCAGTGATAGCTTTGAATTCGCCCAAACCTCTTGTTCTTCATTTTGATGACATTGCTTATGAGGCGGACATGTATTCAGCCAAGATCATCCACTGTAATGCTGACTGGACCAAATCCGGATTGAGGGATGCGGATTATCTGGGACAGTACAATGAATACAACCTGAATACCTATGAGTATGCGATCAATACCAGGATCCCTTATATCCACTATACTTTTCAAATACCGAAAGTGAACCGTTCCGGAAATTATATCATCAAAGTCTACAGGGGCAGAAATGAGTCGGAAACGGTTTTTACAAAGCGTTTTATGGTTTACCAGAATGTTTTGGGCATGGGGGCTCAGCTTGTTCCCCCCAGTAAAAATGAAGACCGCCGTACTTCACAGCAGATCAATATCAACGTCAACTATCAAAATAGGGAGCTTTTGGATCCAGCCAACAACACCATGGTAGTGATCCGTCAGAATCAGAGATGGGATAATGCCGTTTTTGGCTTGAAGCATACCTCTATTAGAGAGGACAGAAGGGAGTTGCAATACCAGCTGTTTGATGGCAGCAATACATTCAGGGCGGGCAATGAATTCCGGTTTATTGACCTCCGGTATGTCCGTACCAGGGGAAGGAATATTTCAGCCGTGCGTATGGAAGAAGACGTGGTGTTTGCTGAAGCGGGCATCGATGAGAGTAGAAAGGGACAGGGTTATTTGGAATATTTGGATCTGAATGGCCAGTATGGCGTGCTCAATGTGGAGCGACAAAACCACGAACTGGAAAGTGAATATATGTTGGTGACCTTTAACCTGAAAACTGATGAGCTTTCCGAAACCCCGTACGTGCTGGGGTCTTTGAGTGGGTGGGGTACAAACCCGGATGCCAGAATGGTTTATGACAAGAAAAAAGGACTATATCAAGCTACGCTGTTACTAAAACAGGGGTGGTATGATTACCAGTATGGTTTGCCCACGGAGGAGGGATGGGATATGGAGCCTTTTGAGGGGTCTCACTTCCAGACAGAGAATGAATACGAAATATTTTTCTACTACCGGGATATGGGATCCAGATACGATGAACTAATAGGATACACTGTTTTGAACCCCAATAAAAGGAGGTTATAAAAATACCCGAAATTACTCGGGTATTTTTTTAATCTTCAGTTTCTCTTTCATCAGGCCGTTCGTCAGTCGCCCTCTCGTCATTTTTTCTGGGCTCGTGTGTCTGGGACCGATAGGGGATGAACCCTTCTCTTTTGAATTTGTAGGGTTCTGTTCTTTGGCTGGGCATGTTATTGGCCAAGTCCAACATGCCAAACCCTTTGTGGGTAAAGGCGCCCAAACCGCACTTAAAGACAAAATCCTGGACTTCTTCCGCGGCATAGAGTGTGAAAGGCAGGGTATAACCTCTTACTTCGTACTTCACATCCATGTCGTAGACAGAGTAAATTCTTGCGAATTTCTTTTGCTGCTCACGGAGCTTATTTACATAGTTCATGTCCGGGACAACCTGAAACTTATAGAAGGACTCCATTTGGTCCTGAGAATACCATCCCGATCTTTCCATGCGGGTCAGGGTGGATTCATACAGTAAGTCCGAGAATTCGTCAGTGTCCGGATTGATAAACCGCTTTCCTGACTCATCATCAAAGGTAGGGGTCAGCAGGACCAACGGAGAAATGCAGACAAATTTGTTGGAAGTCTCCAGTTTTGGTTCTGTTTCTTTTTCTGTGTACTCAGGGGATAGAATAAGGTTTCCTAACTCAATTTTCGGCGTTTTAAATACTTGCTCAAGCAGATAGTCAATGAAAGCTTCATCCGGAGCTGACACGACAAGGGTAACTAAGCTGGAGTAATAATGCAAACCGCTTCTACTCACTTTGGTTTGACCTTTCAAACCAGAGAAGTTAAAGTAATTGTAGTTAAAAAACTCCTCCTGTCCTCCTTTTACAATCAGACCTTTGAGGAATTGTGCCAGGATGTACTGGTGGTGAAAGGGTAAATAAGCACCTTTGTTTTTCAGGGAAAATATTAATCTAATTCTCACGATTTTAAAAATGAAAAGTTAAACAATTATTTAATACATCTTTTATACACAATAAACTATTTAGTGGATAAATAAGTTGCAACAAACTTAATAATAATATTTCAGATTTATCTATACATTGAACCTAAAATGCATGATATCTCCATCTTGAACTACATATTCTTTGCCTTCAATTGCGATTTTTCCATTTTCTCTGCAAGCAGCCTCCGTTTTATGCTGCTTATAGTCCTGTAATTTGATGACTTCCGCCTTGATAAAACCTCTTTCAAAATCCGAATGGATAACCCCGGCGGCTGCAGGAGCTTTCCACCCTCGGCGAATGGTCCAGGCCCGCACTTCCTGAACGCCTGCCGTGAAGTATGTGATCAGGTTCAGCAGTTTATATGCGGCCGAAATAAGTCTGTTCAGGCCGCTTTCCTCGAGCCCGTATTCGGATAAGAACATTTGTTTTTCTTCTTCATCATCAAACTCCGCAATCTGCGCCTCAAGTGCGGCACATAAAATGACTACTTCAGCATTCTCCTCGGCCACTTCTTCCTTCAGCTTTTCCACGTAGGCATTGCCTTTCTGGATACTGCCTTCATCCACATTGGCAACGTACAATACGGGCTTGATGGTGAGAAGATGGAGGTCCTTAACGGCTTCCATGTCCTCGTCCTCTATCTCCACTGCCCTCGCATTTTTTCCTGATTGCAACCCCTCCTTGAACTTCAGCAGGCTTGCCAGTTCTTTTTTTGCTTTGGCATCCCCGCTTTTGGCGATTTTTTCGATGCGCTGTATCTTTTTTTCAATTGATTCAAGGTCTTTGAATTGAAGTTCGGAATCGATTACCTCTTTATCAAATATAGGATCAACACTGCCTGCAACATGAACCACATTGTCATCATCAAAGCAGCGCACCACGTGGATGACCGCATCTACCTCCCGTATATTGGCAAGAAACTTGTTGCCAAGCCCTTCCCCTTTGCTGGCTCCTTTCACCAGTCCCGCAATATCTACAAACTCGATTACCGTTGGGATGACCTTTTGTGGATTGACCAGCTCCTCCAACACCTTAAGCCGATGATCCGGTACGGTGACGACCCCGATATTAGGTTCTATGGTGCAAAAAGGAAAATTGGCTGCCTCTGCTTTGGCGCTGGAAAGCGCGTTGAATAAAGTTGATTTTCCGACGTTGGGCAACCCAACAATCCCGCATTTTAATCCCATGAATGTTAAATGTTATCTAGTTTAAATATTCTGTATTCCTTATATCCTCTGTAAAACTCCTTAATCGAAACCCTGAAAATCGTATAGACCGGAATGGCAAAAATCATTCCCAGTACACCGGCTATTTTGGCTCCTGCAAAGATAACAACAAATATCTCAAGTGGATGGGCTTTCACAGATTTAGAGAAAATGAATGGCTGCAAAAATATGTTGTCACAAAGTTGTACAACAGAAAATACGGCGAGAATTTTAAACAGGAAAAAGTATATTTCGCTGGCTTCCGAGAAGTTTCCCGTTGAAAGTCCCACAAATATTCCGAAAGTAGCTCCCAATATAGGACCTGCATAAGGGATCAGATTGGCCACTGCGGCGAATACAGCAATGCTCATGGCATAGTCGATATTGGCAATCGTCAAACCTATCGAGGCGATGGAGAATATGGCCGTCATCTGAATAAGCAGGCCGATCAGGTAATTGGACAATAACCTCTCCACTTTATGAAAAGTGGCCACGGACAGCTCAAAGTATTTATTCGGGATGAAATTGATGATGTTTCTTCTTAATAGTCCGTTTTCGAGTAAAAGAAAAAAGGAGATGAATGCCACTGCAAGGATACTCACGAAAAAGGAACTGGTAGTAGAAATGATGCTGTTGATGAATCCCTGAACATCGATTTCGTTCAAGCTTGAAATCAGATTTTCCCTTACCAAAGCGATCAAATACCCGGGGTCATTGGCGGTAAGATTAAACTGGATCAGAATGGATTCAATATATCCAATGGGTTTTTGTACCTGTTCATATAGGTAATTGATGTCCAGGTCCTGTAACAGTTCCAATTGGGACCTGAAAAGCGGGATGAATAGAAGTATAAGCAAAAAGATTATCAGAAGGATAAACAGAAATGACACCAATATGGCGACAGCCCTGGGAACATGTCTTCCCATGATATAAAAGCTGTTGATCCTGTTGGTCATTGGCCGCAAAGCAGCGGCGATGACCAGCGAGAATAGGAAATAGAGAAAAATATTCGAGAAATACCAACCTATGAAAAGGAGGAGTATAATCGAAATGACCGCTGTAATGACTACCTTTCGCATAATCCTAAAAATAACAAAAAACGAACCTTTGGGGAATTGTTTCCGGATGGCTTTTTGCTAAAGCTAAAGGGCACCGGATTCCATAGGTTCGTTTCTGTTCCCAGTTTCTTTACATGTGAAATGCCCGGCATTGAATGACAAAGCCAGTGTTGCGCAAAACTCCCAATAAATATAAACGTGTGTTTATTGGGTCTCAAAGAAAGGGATTAATCCCATTTTAGATCTTCTCCGAATTTGTCCTGATTTGTCTCTGACGTTTCCGGTTCTACATCAAATTGCGTGAAATCAAAGTCAGCCATCAAATCATTTTTAACATGATCTACCGCATCTTGAAGCGCTTCGACAAACTTTCCAAAATCCTCTTTGTACAAGAAAATCTTATGTTTTTCATAAAAGAAGTTGTCATCCTTGACTTTTCTTTTGCTCTCCGTAATGGTTAAGTAATAATCATTAGAGCGGGTAGATTTCACGTCAAAAAAATAGGTCCTCTTTCCGGCCTTTACCCTTTTGGAGAAAATCTCATCCCTGTCGTAATCTTTGTTATCTTCCACTGTCCAAACTTTTATGTTATCAAAAATGAATTTTATGCCAAGTTAAATCATTTCATCCATAAAATTCAAGTGATCAGAGCTTTTTTTTTACAGATTTTGTGATAATATCCAAATTAATTGTTTGTAAAGACAATTTTGTGAATATGAAAGGCATATATTGCTGTTGCAATGTTATTCTCCATGGAGAAATTTCTTTTTCGAAAGCAGCTCTTCCTCGCTTTCCCTATGGTCAGGATCATCCACACAACAGTCCACCGGACACACGGCGGCACACTGAGGTTCTTCGTGAAAGCCTGTGCATTCCGTACATTTTTGGGTAACTATATAATAAAATTCATCTGATAATGGTTCTTGCTTTTCGTCAGCGTCCACTACCGTGCCATCTTCTAACGTAACTTCTTTAAGGCTGGTACCGCCGCCCCATGTCCATTCTATCCCTCCTTCGTAAATGGCGGTATTCGGGCACTCAGGTTCGCATGCACCACAGTTGATGCATTCGTCAGTTATCATTATAGCCATTATTGCTCCTCTTTTTTGTTTCGACGCAAAACTACTAACCAAATTACAATCACACAAGGAAAATGACAAGCCAATGGAAATATATTTATACATTATTTGTTATGCTAAACAAATTTAAACACTTGGCGCTGCCCGCCTTTATTCCCTTTTCCTATCTTTGCAGATTGGGAAAGCGATGTCAGGTATCCCTTAAATTAATGGCATCACCGTACGCAATGACTAACCATCCAATAAGTATGAACTTGGAAGAAAGGCTTTCAGCTTTCATCTCATTAGGGGAAGAAATAAATGGAATTGATAAGCAAAGTTTGGAACCCCTGTTGGTGAGAATAGAAAATAACAATTCCTGGTTCCGGGAAGAGCAATCCAAAAAGGCTTTGAAGGGTATAGCCCATTATCTTTCCAAAGAGCAGCTGGAAAATTGGTTGAACCAGTACGATACCGGGCTGAGTAAAGCCAAGCATGTAGGCATTATCATGGCAGGCAATATTCCCGGGGTAGGCTTTCATGATTTATTGTGCGTGCTGATGGCTGGCCACATAGCGCATGTTAAATTAAGTTCTACCGATATTGTGCTTATCCCTTTCCTAATGGATCTTTTGGTTTCCATTGCGCCCGGTTTTAGAGACAAGGTGTTTTTTGATGAAAGACTGTCGGGGATGGATGCTTATATTGCCACAGGGAGTGACAACTCAGCCCGCTATTTTGAATACTATTTCGGCAAATACCCACATATTATCAGAAAAAACCGCACTTCGGTGGCCATAATTGATGGGCTGGAAATTAAAAGCGATTGGGGCCTTTTGGCAGAGGATGTTTTTCAGTATTACGGGTTGGGCTGCCGCAATGTGTCCAAAATTTTCTTTCCTGATAAGGCCCACGTGGGTATGTTCTTGCAGGCGATGGAAGACTACCGGACCAAAGTAGATCATCATAAATACAATAACAATTACGATTACAATAAATCCATCTATTTGGTCAATAAAGAACCCCATTTGGACAATGGATTTCTTTTGTTAAAAGAGAGTGAAGAACTCGTTTCTCCGATTGCGGTTGCCTATTATCAAATTTATCCCGACCTGGAATGGCTGGAAGACAATCTGCGTTTGAACAGAGACAAAATCCAGTGCATAGTCAGTAGAGAAGGCTGGTTCAGTGGCAGCATTCCTTTTGGAGCTGCCCAATGTCCCGGTGTAGCTGATTATGCGGACCGGGTAGATACGATGAAATTTCTTCTGGATCTTGGCAAATACCAGTGAAATATAGTCATGCGTAGCCCCCTTTTTCCCTAAAAGTATTTTATATTCTTTATAAATAAGCAGATAAAAGTGGCATTGTAGGCGATATGTGCATGATTTTTATATCTTTGCGGCCAATTGAAACTTCTAAAACAACAATAAATATAATTCATTTCCGATGGTATTTGATATAGAGATGATAAAGTCAGTATACGCTGGGTTTCCCAACCGTATAGCTGCCGCAAGAAAAGTGGTCGGAAAACCACTTACCCTTACAGAGAAAATTCTCTATGCACATCTTTCTGAAGGGGAGGCGTCAAGGGGTTATGAAAGAGGTGTTTCTTATGTGGACTTTAAGCCTGACCGGGTGGCCATGCAGGATGCTACCGCGCAGATGGCATTGCTTCAATTTATGCAGGCCGGCAGGGCACAGGTTGCCGTTCCTTCCACAGTGCACTGTGATCACTTGATTCAGGCTGAAGTAGGGGCTGATACAGATTTGGAAAAGGCAAAGGACAAAAACAGAGAAGTCTATGATTTTCTTTCATCCGTGTCCAACAAATATGGACTGGGCTTCTGGAAACCCGGCGCGGGCATCATCCATCAAGTAGTATTGGAAAATTATGCATTTCCAGGGGGAATGATGATCGGGACGGATTCCCACACACCGAATGCCGGCGGATTAGGAATGGTGGCGATAGGAGTAGGAGGGGCTGATGCCTGTGATGTGATGGCTGGCCTTCCCTGGGAACTCAAGTTTCCAAAACTCATCGGCGTGAAATTGACAGGAAAACTTTCCGGATGGACTGCAGCAAAAGATGTGATCCTGAAAGTGGCAGGTATTCTCACCGTAAAAGGCGGTACGGGGAGCATCGTGGAATATTTTGGAGAAGGGGCCCAATCCCTTTCAGCTACCGGTAAAGGGACCATTTGTAACATGGGCGCCGAAATCGGGGCGACCACTTCCATCTTTGGATATGATGAGAAGTCCGAAGCTTATCTGAGAGGGACCGGAAGGGCAGAGGTCGCTGATCTTGCCAACGGCATAAAAGAGCACCTTACCGGGGATGCCGAAGTGTATGCCCATCCCGAAAGGTATTTTGATCAGGTAATCGAAATCAACCTTTCTGAACTTGAGCCGCATATAAATGGCCCTTTTACTCCGGATTTGGCATGGCCCATTTCAAAATTTGCCGCCGCGGTTAAAGAAAATGGCTGGCCGCAAAAACTCGAGGTGGGCCTGATAGGATCATGTACCAACTCTTCTTACGAGGATATATCCAGAGCGGCCTCTTTGGCACAGCAGGCAGTGGATAAAAAACTGAAGGCCAAATCCGAATACACCATCACCCCAGGCTCTGAGCAGGTGAGATACACGGTGGATAGAGATGGCTTTTTGGGAATATTTGAAAACATGGGAGGCGTTGTTTTGGCCAATGCCTGTGGACCTTGTATCGGACAATGGGCAAGACATGGCGCCGAAAAGCAGGAGAGAAACTCCATCATCACCTCTTTCAACAGGAACTTTGCCAAAAGAGCTGACGGGAATCCCAATACGCATTCATTTGTAGCATCTCCGGAAGTGGTAACAGCTTTGGCCATCGCCGGAGACCTTACCTTCAACCCCATGAGGGATGTATTGGTGAATGAGGAAGGAAAAGAAGTGAAACTGGATGAGCCCGCAGGTTTGGAACTGCCTTCTAAGGGGTTTGCTGTAGAGGATGCAGGTTATCAGGCACCCGCTGAGGATGGATCCGGAGTAGAGGTAATCGTGGATCCAAAATCCGAAAGGCTGCAATTGCTAGAGCCTTTCCAGCCTTGGGAAGGAACAGATTTAGCAGGACTTAAATTGTTGATTAAAGCCAAAGGTAAATGTACAACGGACCATATATCCATGGCGGGTCCGTGGCTGAGATACAGAGGTCATCTGGATAATATCTCCAACAACCTGTTGATCGGAGCGGTCAATTACTTCAATGAAGAGACCAATAAAGTGAAAAACCAGTTGACCGGGGAGTATGGAGAGGTGCCTGCCGTCCAGCGCCAGTATAAATTGCATAATATCGGATCGGTGGTTGTCGGAGACGAAAACTACGGGGAAGGATCCTCCAGAGAACATGCGGCTATGGAGCCCAGATTTTTGGGGGTAAGGGCCATTTTGGTAAAATCTTTTGCCCGGATCCACGAAACTAACCTGAAGAAGCAGGGAATGCTTGCCCTGACCTTTGATAATCCGGCTGATTACAATTTGGTCCAGGAAGATGACAGCATTGATATCGTGGGTTTGCAATCTTTTGCCCCGGGCCGCCAGTTGACCGTTGTGTTGAATCACCGTGACGGCAGCAAAGATGAAATCAAGGTAAACCATACCTATAATGAAGGCCAGATCAATTGGTTCAAGGCAGGATCCGCTTTGAATTTAGTGAAAGAAAACGCGATCTAGTGTAGCAATATGCTCCGACAAAAATGGGAAGATGTCTGATTACAGGGACACCTGACCGTTGGAATAAAATAAAAAAGGTTATGGCTCCCCGCCATGGCCTTTTTTTTGATGGCTTGCGTAGGATTATTAGTTTTGAAAAATTAAAATGAAATATATGAGTCAGGTTTTGAAGACAGATCATGTCACTATCCATGTCACTATTTTTTTTCTGTTTTTTACAGGCATTGTTTTTTTCAGTACCGAGGGCCGGGCGCAACAGGTTGAATCCGACGAACGGCCGCTCATAGACGTGGAAGAAGGTTTGGGTATTAAAAAGGACTCATTGTTTTTATTGAACTTAAGATTCAGGATCCAGAACCGTGCAGGATATAATAATGTAAGAGGGGATAACATCGCGGTGGACAAATATGATTTCAAGGTAAGGAGGATGAGGTTAAGACTGGATGGGTTTGTGGTAAGTCCAAAGTTGCAATATTATGTCCAAATGGCCTTCTCCAGGGCGGACATGGATCTGGAATTCGGGAATACTGCCCAGCCGCTGCGGGATGCCATCATTTATTATACCTTTAACCGCAATTTCTACGTAGGTTTCGGACAGTCAAAACTTCCCGGCAACCGCCAACGGGTAGTGAGCTCAGGAAATTTGCAGTTCGCCGACCGTTCTGTGGCAAACGCCTTTTTTAACATAGATAGGGATTTCGGTTTTTTTGGATACTATACCCAACCTCTGATGGGAAATTCTCTTTTGTCTTTGAAAGGTGCTATTACTACGGGGCAGGGAAGGAATTCATACAATAATAATGAAGGCTTTGCTTATACCGGGAGAATGGAATACCTCCCTTTTGGTAGTTTTATCAATAGCGGGGACTATTCGGAAGGTGATCTGGAATTTGAGTTTACCCCTAAGCTTTCTTTGGCCCTCACCTACAGTCAAAACCATAAGGCTACCCGGTCAGGTGGGCAGGTCGGCTTGCCCTTGTATGAAGAAACCGACCTCAACAGCCTTATCATAGATGCGGTTTTTAAATACAGAGGCTGGGCAGTGCTGTCCGAGTACTTGCACAGGACGGCAGATCACCCGTTTACCCAAAATGAACAAGGCGAGATCAGGTATGCATTAACGGGCCATGGGATGAATAACCAGGTAAGTAAGATGATCAGTCAGAAATCGGAAGTGGCGATACGGTATGCTTTTATTTCTCCTACTGCTGATATGTCTGCTTTTGAAAACCATATCGACGAGTTATTATTCGGATACACCAAATACTTAAATGGTCATAGAATAAAAGTCCAGGCAAACTTAGGTTACCGGTGGCTGGAAGGGGTCACAAGTATACAGGGACTGGAAAGCAACTGGACAGGTGCTTTTCAGGTAGAGTTTGGTATCTAGTCAATCCATTTGCTCTATATAGAAAGCAGCCAAAGGAATATCCGGGTTTTTCGCCAATACATCTTCCAGGTATTTTCTGGCCAGCTGCGTATCCCCTTTGAAATAATGATATAATCCTTTATTTCTCAGGGCATATAAGTTCTTGTTATCTTGCTTGAGGCTATAATTGATGTCTTCCAACCCGTCTTCCAACTGCCCCAGGAAAATTTTATAAAGTCCTCTGTTGTTGTAATAATAAGGTTGGTCTCTATCTAATGATATGGCTTTTTCGATGGCCTTCAATGCTTCCTCATACTGGTTTTGCTCAAAGTAGACCAGCGATTCCATGTTGTAAATGTAGCTGTGGGAGGGGACCAGTTGTTTGGCTTTTTTTAAATCATCCCAGGAGTCGTCGTATTGTTGCAGGTAGTAATGTACAGTGGCCCGGTTGATATACCATTCCGGGTTGTCCGGGTCCATGTGGACTCCTTTTTCAAAGGCAGCCAAGGCTTCCGGATAGTTTTTCAGCTCCGTGTAGGTAAGTCCTTGGATAAAGTAAGCCTCACTGCTTTCGGGCTTGATACGCAGGAGTTGTTCGGCATCCGCGAGCGCCTTATAATTCTCCCCAAAATCAAGGTAAGCCATAGCCCTCTGCTGATAAGCAGCATGGTGTTCAGGGTGGATTTCTATGGTCTTGCTGAAGTCTTCGATGGCTTTTGGATAATTCAAAAGTTTTAAATTAGCCAGGCCGCGGTTATAATAGGCATCGTAAAACCGGTTGTCGATGCGAAGGGCTTCATCATAAAATTTCAAAGCCCCGGTGATATCCCCTTCCTGAAGTTTGTCATTGCCCTTCAGCAAAAACCTTCCTTTTTTGTTTTCCTGGCTATCGCAGGAAATAAGCAACAATAATAGCAAAAACAATGAGTAGCGCATCAATTAGTCATTTTCTATTTCATCCTCTTCTCCGAACAAAAAAGAGAAGGGTTTGGTGCTGTCTCTGAGTTCAAAAATCCTTTTTAATATCGCCAGGGTAGGAATTACCAGGATCATCCCTATTACTCCCCAAATGGCGCCCCCTACCAACAGGCCGAGAAAGGTAATCAAAGCATTTAGATTGACATTACTGCCCACGATTTTTGGCGTCAGAAAATTGCTTTCTATCAACTGAATAATGGTAAAGCAAATTACTACCAAAAACGGATAGATCAGCCCATCCATGGTAAGAAAAGCAAAAATAAAGGGAAGAATGGCGCCAAGAAAAGGACCCAGATAAGGAATGATGTTAAGCAAAGCAGCAAAAAGGCCAAAAAAAAGTGCATGCTTAACGCCTATCATATACAGGGCAGCGGTATTAAGTACCGCCAGGATGGCCATGACTTTAAACATGCCGATGATGTAATACTGTACTACTTTTCTTAGATCGCTGATTTTTGCTTTGACCAAACCGTTGTCCTTATCCCTGAAAAATTTGGCCATGAAACTGCCCAAATGATCCCTGTATATCAACATGAAAAAAATAAATACCGGAACAAGGACTACCCCGGTAAGAGAGCCTACGGTATTCAGCAGAAAGTTGGATAAGGTTTCACTGTTTGATTCGATAATTTGGAAGATCTGGCTTTTGTCCATTCCGTTGCTGATGCCCAGATCGGCACCGAATTTTTCCGTGGCAAATGCGTCTATGTCGGCCAGATACCGGTTCAGCCGTTCACTCACATCATCCAAGTCCCTCGCGAAATTCCTTATCTGGAGAATCACCAAAAGAGCGATCCCAACAATTGCCGCAATGGAAGTCAGGAGGGCGATTACGGCACTCAATACCCTTGGGATCTTTTTTTCTTCCATCCAATTGCATGCGGGGATCATCAACATAGCAATATATCCTCCCAGCATCAGAGGAATCAAGAGCCCTCTCCCAATGACTAGGATGAATATGATCACAATGATCAATAAAAGAACAACAAGCGCTTTCAGGTACCCGGGTAATTTGATTTCATTCATAAAAAAAAGTAGTTTGGAATAGTTATTGTACAATTTTATACAAATTATAATAAAATTTTTCACTTAAACTAATTACAACCATGTCTACTAAATTAAAACTTAAAGGAAACTGGAATGAGCTTAAAGGTAAGCTAAAAGCCAAATACGGGGAGTTAACGGACGATGACCTGATGTATGTAGAAGGACAGGAAGACCAATTGCTCGGAAGGCTTCAGAAAAGAACCGGAGTTGCTCAGGATGAACTCAAAAGAATGCTTTTTGAGTAAAAGCTTTGAAAACTAACGGTGATAAAAGGGTTATCTTAAAAGCAGGAAGCAATCATGTTTATGTATTTTGATGGCATGTAACCTTGCTTTTAAGATAATTTTTGTTTTTTGGGGTTTTATCGCCTCACAATTGTCCCTATTTCTTCTCAGCTGTTTTGTGTATAGGAGATGGTATCTCCGTCAGCTCCCCTTCTTTTCCCTGATTAGATATTATTTTTAGATTGTGCCTAAAATAAAATTAATTTAATTTTGACGGATAGTTACCCAAAAAGGTCGTTTAGTGGATTCAGTAAAGAGGCGTCTTATCATCATATCGGTTACCGTAAGTTTGATCTTGTTGGTAATCAAGTTTTATTCTTTTTATATCACACGTTCCAATGCTATACTGACAGATGCTTTGGAAAGCATTGTGAATGTGGTAGCATCGTGTTTTGCTTTATATAGTGTTTACCTGAGTTCTCTTCCGAAAGATGAAAATCATCCGTATGGTCATGGGAAAATCGAATTCTTCAGTGCGGGTATTGAGGGTACCCTTATCATATTGGCAGGAATTTTTATTATTTATCAATCTGTTTATTCATTAATATATCCCCAGCAACTTGCTTTTCTGCCTTATGGTATGGCGTTGGTTGGTTTTTCAGGAGTGGTGAACGGCGTCCTGGGCTACGTTTTACAAATAAAGGGCAGGGAGTTAAACAGCCTGACCCTGGAAGCTGACGGAAGACATATATTTACTGATGCCATCAGTAGCTTTGTGCTGATATTTGGGATCGGTATCATTTATTTTACCGGTATGTTTTTCTTGGATAGCGTTTTTTCAATTTTGTTTGCCGGTTATATCATCTACAATGGGTATTTTTTGGTGCGTAGATCTGTTGCCGGTTTGATGGATGAAACGAACCCTGAAGCCATCAACACAACAGTGAAGGTTTTGAATGATAGCAGGAAGGAAAATTGGATTGATATCCATAACATGAGGGTGCAGCAGTATGGCGGGGATAGCCATATAGATTTGCACTTGACGCTGCCCTATTATTTTGACTTGATACAGGTACATGATGAGGTGCATCGCGTGGAGGAAGTTTTGGAAGAAAACCTGCCAGGCAATACAGAGGTATTTGTACATGCCGATCCATGTCTTCCCGAATCCTGCTGTCATTATTGTCAGGTCAGGGATTGTCCGGTAAGAAAATACCCTAAGTCCAAAAAGATCCGATGGAACGCGGAGAATATGTCAAAGAACCAGAAGCATTATCATGAATTGACCTTTCTTCCCGAATCCAACCAGGAGAGCTGATCTGTCTAATATCCTGGTAATAAAATGATTAGCTTTACCACTGATTAGAGAAACCCATCACGGAATCTGACACATTATCGTGTTTTCAGTGATATCCATCATTACAGAGGGTTGATTGACAAAATTCCATTTTTTTAAGCATTTTTTTAGAAATAATGTAATTATTCCTATGTATTGGACTGCTTTATGAAATTATTTTCTCTAGCCTTTCCTCATATTTTTCGCGTTTAACATCGGGTATTATTGCTTTTGAGCCAAATTATTTGTAATTTAAACCCAATGTTCCACCGTTAAAATTTCGGGGCTATGAAAGATAAACAATTTACTGTACTTATTATGGTGTCCGCGTTAATATGGTTGTTGATAATTGGATTTATCATCATTTAAAATGAATTTGCAAATTTGTTTTATATTGATTTTTCCACCAACAATATAAATGTTTTTTACAAACGTACTTTTAAAAAGGGGCTCCCCTCATAAGCCCCTTTTTAGTTTTGTTTTAATGAAGTAAACCTGCCCTTTTCAATAGGGCATCAGGTTTAGGTGCTCTTCCTCTAAAACGCTGGTACAGCACTTCCGGATGCTCTTTTCCCCCCGTACTCAGAATGTGGTTTTTAAAAGCCAAGGCAGTTTCAGGGTCAAATATTCCCTTTTCCAAAAAAAGTTCAAAGGCGTCTGCATCCAACACCTCAGCCCATTTGTAACTATAGTATCCGGCCGCATAGCCTCCTTGGAAAATGTGGGAGAACGCGCTGCTCATCAACGTGCCTTCGACAGGTTCCAGCAATTCTGTGTCTCTCATTACTTTTTTCTCAAACTCGGCTATTTCGTCAATTTCAGCGGGATTCGAGGTATGATACCCCATGTCCAACAGCCCAAAACTGATTTGGCGTACTGTCTGGTAACCCTGATGGAAATTGGCGGCTTTTTTTAATTTTTCAATAAGGTCCAACGGGATTTTTTCCCCGGTTTCGTGATGTTTGGCAAAAAGATCCAAACATTCTTTTTCATAACACCAGTTTTCAAATATTTGAGAAGGAAGCTCCACAAAATCCCAATATACATTGGTGCCAGAAAGTGACTCATATCGGCCTTCAGCCAACATGCCGTGAAGGGCATGCCCGAATTCATGGAAAAGCGTAGTTACTTCATTGAAAGTAAGCAAAGAGGGTTTACTCTTCGTGGGCCTGCTAAAATTGCAAACGATCGATATATGTGGCCTTTGCTCACCTTTGTTTGTTTTTTTCTGACCCCTGTACGACGTCATCCAAGCCCCGTTTCTTTTCCCCGGCCGTGGGAAAAAGTCGGCATAGAATACTGCGATGTGCTTTTGGTCCTGGTCCCTCACTTCATATGCTGTCACTTCAGGATGATAAACAGGGATGTCGGCGTTAGGTATAAATTCCATACCGTATAACTTCTTAGCCGTGACAAACACGCCTTCGATGGTGTTGTTGAGTTCAAAATAGGGTTTTAACAACTCGTCATCTACCTCGTATTTTTCCTTTTTCAGTTTCTCCGCATAATAGCTGATATCCCATTTTTTAAGTGCATCAATCCGGTCCAGTTTTTTGGCGAATGCTTCCAGTTCGGCCATTTCGGATATCGCTTTGGGTTTGGCTTTTTGAAGAAGATTATAAAGAAAATCAAGTACTTTCTGCCCGCTTCCGGCCATACGTTCTTCCAGTATGAATTCGGCATAATTTTTATATCCAAGTAGCTTTGCCCTTTCATCCTTTAATTTCAATATCTCTTTGATGATCTCTTTGTTGTCCAAGTCATCCCCCTTACAGCCCTTACTGTTATAGGCAATGAAAAGCTCTTTCCGAAGGTTCCTGTTTTCCGCATAAGTCATGAAAGGCACATAACTGGGAAAAGCCAATGTAAACACCCATTTCCCCTTTTTCCCTTTCTCCTCTGCCAGCTGGGCTGCTGCTTCTTTGGCGCTTTCCGGAAGCCCTTTCAAATCGGCCTCATCCTCTATCACCAATTCATATTTATTGGTTTCATTGAGAACATTTTCTCCAAACTTAAGGCCAAGTTGGGATAGGCTCCGGTCTATTTCTCTAAGCTGCTTTTTTCCCCTTTCATCTAACAGGGCCCCATTCCGGATAAAAGATTTGTACATCTTGTCCAAAAGGGTTTGTTGCTCAATTTCAAGGGTTAGGTTGTCTTTTTTGTCGTATACCCATTTCACTTTTTCAAAAAGCTGTTCGTCAAGCAATACGTCATTGCTATGGGCAGACAGGAGAGGTGATATTTCTCTCGCCAATTTCTGGATTTCCTCATTGGTCTCGGCAGCATTGAGATTGAAAAATATGCTTGAAATGACAGAAAGCCCGCTTTCAGAATTTTCAAGAGCCTCCACGGTATTTTCGAAATTCGGATCGGACACTTTCTTGATCTTTTCAATTTCTTTTTTGGCTTCATTTATTGCGGCTTGCACAGCCGGTAAATAATGTTCATTTTTGATGAGGTGAAAGGGTGCTGTTTCAAAGGGCGTTTTAAACTTTTCCAATAATGGATTCATATTTGCTGTGGTATTGTTCTAGAATAGAAACAAAAATAGTAAAATTATGGGGAGAATTCAGGGATTAATGGCTCCCGGTCCGGAAGAGTACAAACCTTATTATGAAAGATACATTGCCTCAGTAATAGGAACTGATATTGATGGGATGCTGGATAGACAGACTGCCTTTATCAAAGCCTACTACGAAAAACTTGACGAAGAACGCGCTTTAAAAAGCTATGCGCCGGGAAAATGGACGTTTAAAGAAGTATTGGGACATTTGATAGATACCGAGAAGGTATTCCATTTCAGGGGCGTTTGTATAGCCCGGGACGAAAAAACCTTCCTTCCGGGTTTCGATCAGGATAAGTTTGTGGATTCAGCAGGATTCAACGGAATGGAAAAAGACCTATTGATTCAATCCTTTGAACTGAACAGGCTTTCCTGGGCGTGTTTTATGGATTCTTTAAGGGAAGATGACTGGCAAAAAACCGGACTGGTGGATGCTCACCCTATGTCGCTCAGGGCCATCGCCTATATATTGGCGGGCCATATGGAGCACCATATCCGTTTGTTTCAAGAACGGTACGATGCCATCCCATGATGTGATCCCGGATTTGTGATCTAGGTTACTGACAAAGGGGGAGATCAGGTCGTAAATTTGTGTGGAAATTTAAAATGTTGAACTAATGTCAAATACGAAGAGTTTCTCTGAACTGATAAAGGGGGATAAGCTGGTACTGGTCGATTTCTACGCCACTTGGTGCGGCCCTTGCCAGATGATGCAACCTATCCTCCAGGAGGTGGCCGCTAAAGTTGGCGACAGGGCAAAAATTATCAAAATAGACGTGGACAGAAACCCCGTAGCCGCAAATAAATTTCAGATAAGAGGAGTGCCTACCCTGATTTTGTTTCGGAAAGGGGAACCTTTATGGCGGCAATCCGGGGTGGTTTCTGCACACCAACTTGTACAGACCATTGAAAAGCATGAGGCGGAGAGGGTATGACCTGCCCTTACCCTTTTCTTTTAAAGGACCAGGTGACGGCGAAATTCCCAATGACATCTCCGTTTTCATTGGTGCCGGTGACAGCCATCCTGAGGGTTTGGACGTCGCCCGGTTTTTCTAATTTTTCCAACGTTTGTAGAAGCAACGGACCATCCTCACATGTCATGGAGACAGTGCCTGTGGCTTTTTTGGAGAAAGTGGCTTCAAAATCCGTGACGAGCATGGAGTATTCTTTTTTTCCTGTCAGGTGCAGCATACAAAGTGCTCCTGAAGCCAGTTCGGCCGCTCCGGCCAGGGTAGCAAAATAAACAGAACGAAACGGGTTTTGCGTACGCCATGTAAACGGTAAGATCGTTTGGCAGCCATTTTTGCCCAATTGCTTGATACGAATATTCCAGAACGTTATAGAAGGCAGTTTGGTCAGCATAAACCAAAAAAAAGGTAAAGGCCTTAGCATATTTTTGCGGAATTTTTCTTGTTGTGCATTTAGATCGGACATGGGATTACAGCATTTTGTCAACGGGGAGGGCCGAATTGATTCCCTCATTCAAAATACGAATTTTTGAAAATAGTACTGATTTTTCTGGCATCTTTTTTGGTAATTTGCATTCGATCGAAAACGCATATTATCATGTTTAAAAAACTAACCGTACTATTATTTTTAGGGATTCTGGTATATAGTTGTGCCAAAGTGCCCCTAAGTGGGAGAAGACAACTAAGTATTATCGGCAATACGGAAATACTTCCCCTGTCATATGACCAGTACAATCAGGTATTGAAGGAAAGTAAAGTGGTCACTAATACAGCTGATGGCCAGAAAGTGATCAATGTTGGCAGAAGAATAGCGGCGGCTGTGGAAAATTATCTCAAGGAAAACAATTATTCCGAAGTCACTGAGGGATTTGCCTGGGAGTTTAATTTGATTGAAAGCGATCAGGTGAACGCATGGTGCATGCCTGGCGGAAAAGTGGCCTTCTATACCGGGATCATGCCTATTTGCGAAGATGAGACAGGCGTGGCAGTGGTAATGGGGCATGAAGTAGCCCATGCCATCGCTAACCATGCCAGAGAGAGAATGTCTCAGGGAATGGTGGCAAACGGTTTGCTGGGCGGCTTACAGGCTGCTATGGGCCAAAACCCCAGCCTGACACAAACTATTTTTCTGCAGGCCGTAGGGTTTGGAGGGCAGGTCGGGATGCTCAAATTTTCCAGGGATCAGGAATTGGAGGCAGATCAGCTGGGGTTAATTTTCATGTCCATCGCCGGATACGACCCCAGAGAGGCTCCCGAATTTTGGGAGAGAATGAATGCCCGTGCCGAAGGAGCAAGGCCTCCTGAATTTTTATCTACCCACCCGGGTCCAAACAGGAGGATCGAAAGGTTAAACGAACAGATGCCCGAAGCACTGGAATACTATAATAAAAACAAAAAATAACCCGATTTTTCCGTACCTAACCCGGATCAGGCTCAAGTGCCTGACTCGGGTTTTTTGTGCAAAATAGGTAAGATCCCCGAGATACCGGCCTTTTAACAAATCAGTGATTGTTTTTTCCCGCCTTACCGGAATGGCCTTTGTTTTTCTTTTTCGGGCTCATACCGGTCACATCATCCTCGTCTTCCACAAACATCACAGAGACGGCAGCCACGAAGAGAAAAATACCAGCGGTCAACAATGCATATATAGCCTGGCCACCATAAAGATGTTTCACTAACCAGCCACCTACAAGTCCATTGACAATTTGAGGGGCTGTAATGAAGAAATTAAAAATCCCCATGTATATGCCCATTTTTCGGGCAGGAATAGATCCCGCCAATATGGCGTAAGGCATAGCCAAAATGCTTGCCCACGCAATTCCCACACCAATCATCGATATGTTCAACATCCACTTCATGGAAGGGTCTGTGATTAGAAAAAAAGAGGCCATACCCAATCCGCCTGCGCCAAGACATAAGGAATGGGTGCCCTTCCTTCCTACTTTAGAGGCAATTACCGAAAGTAGGATAGCAAATCCAGCCGAGACCAGGTTGTATACTCCGAATATTACCCCAACATAGTTTGCCGCCGTGTTGAATTCAAGGGAAGAAGTATCTGTAGGGGGCAAGTTCCATACATGCTGGGCGGCCGCGGGCGTGGTATATACCCACATGGAAAATAAGGCAAACCATGAAAAAAACTGAACCAATCCAAGCTGCTTCATGGCCTTTGGCATATCCCAAAAATCAGTAAAGATGTTGCGCAGGCCCGTGCCAGGAGTAATGATTTCAGTACCCTCGTGGTCCCAATCTGGAGGGGATTCTGATGTTCTCACTACAGTCCAAATCAGGCTGCCGACCAATATCAGCGCGCCGATGATAAAGGAAAAAAACACATTTTGCGGTATGATCCCCTCCGAAGCCGTGGTGCTTACCCCAACCCATTCCGCAAGCACATAGGGTAACCAGGAGCCGAGAACGGCACCTATACCAATCAGCATGGTTTGTACCGAGAATCCTAAAGTCCGTTGATCCGTAGGGAGTTTATCGGCCACCAAGGCACGGAATGGTTCCATGGCCACATTAAATGACGCATCCATGATCATCAAAAAACCAGCTCCTATCCACAGGACCGGCAAGTAAGCGGTAAACATGGAAGCATTGGGCATCAGGATCAATCCGATAGCAGCCAATACCCCACCTGCTAAAAAGTAAGGTCTTCTCCGTCCTAACTTTGTCCATGTCCTGTCGCTGTAATACCCAATGATCGGCTGGACGATCATTCCCGTTATGGGTGCCACTAACCAAAATAAAGAGAGGTGTTCCATATAGGCTCCATATGTTTGGAGAATCCGGCTGGCATTCGCATTTTGGAGAGCAAAGCCCATTTGTATTCCGAGAAATCCGAAGCTCATATTCCAAATCTGCCAAAAGGAAAGCCTTGTGGTCCGGATTTTTTGTGTCGGCGCCATCGTCTTTACTTTAATTGAATATGGATGGGATCATGATCGTGGTTGATTTCAAGACAGGGGACCGCAAGGCAGTACTTATAAGGGTGCCTCCCCGAGGGGAAAGGGTCATATTCATTGATTTTATCCAAAAAAGGGACGTCTTCATGGGAGAGGATGGTCTCTTTTCCGTTTATTTCCGCGTATTGAGCTGTAAATCCGTGAAAATAAAGCTTTAGTATTCGATAGCTGCTTTGATATTCTCCCTCCATTGTCTCCAATCTAAGGTGTTGATAATCGTGATTGAGATATATGTTTCGTAGGTAATATTTTCCCGATTTGTAGGCGTTGGATATCCCATCGTCTTCATAAAAGATCTGATGGGTTTCGCCGTTTCCCTTATATAAGTGGATTCTTAATATCCCGTCGTGGGGGTCTCCAGAATGAGCGACGTTACCCTGTAGAAAAATTATGGACCCCGCTTTTACAAAAACAGGTAGGTAATTTAAAGGCGTGTCGAAATATATTTCCTGGTTCCCATTGTATTTTCGGTCGTCAAAAAAATGATACCACTCTGATTGAGGCAGGTATATTTTGATAATTTCCTTATGGCTATCAACGGGAGCTACCAGAAAACTGTCACAAAACAAATATTGGTTTTGATAACTGCCGTGGAACACCAGATCGTCAAAAGGGTAATCCACGGCAAGGCTTTTCGCAATAGGTAAGCCATCTAAAGAGCTTTTGTAGAAAGCATTATAAATAGTAGGAAGCAGACGGTATCTTAGTTTGATGTGGTTTCTGGAGATTTCCTCCACTTCCTCTCCATAAGACCATGGCTCTGAGTCATGGCTATTGATCATTGAATGTACCCTAAATAGAGGAGAGAAAACAGCAATGCCGATCCATCTGGCGAATAGGCCGGCTGATGCATTGCCCGCAAATCCGCCTATGTCGTATCCGGAAAATGCCATTCCGCTAATTCCCAAGCTGTTGACAAGCCTTATTCCAGCCAGCATATGTTCATCACTGGCTACATTGTCTCCTGTCCATACCGCGGCAAAACGTTGTACACCCGAATATCCGGATCGGGTTAGTACAAAGGCCCTGTTTTGGGGAGAATGAAGTAGTGCCCCTTCTTTACTGCTTCTCGCCATTTGCATGCCGTATATATTTCTTCCCTTTTTGTGGCTGCCTCCCGCACCTTCATAGTTGAACTGGACAATGTTGGGGATAAATTGACCCCAGGCGGAAGGTTCGTTCATGTCTACCCAAAAACCATCTACTCCCAGATCCATGTAATAACGCATTTTTTCAGTCCACCATTTCCGGGAGTTGCCGTTGGTGAAATCAGGAAAAGCACACCATCCCGGCCAAACCGGCCCTTCATAAGTACTGCCATCTGGATATTTCAGGAATACATCCTTATCCTGTCCATCCATATAAGGATCGTAATTGTCTTCAATCTTTATACCCGGGTCCAATATCACCACGACTTTAAACCCGTGTGATTTCAAAGTGCTTATCATGGATTTAGGGTCGGGAAAATTCTTCTTGTCAAAAGTGAAAACTTTAAATTTCTCCATATAATGGATGTCTAGGTAAATGACATCTGCTGGAATGTCCTTTTCCCTGAAAGTCTGCGCAAGCCTCATGACTTCTTTGTCGGGAAAATAGGAATAATGGCATTGCTGGTATCCCAGTGCCCAAAGAGGTGGTAATTCCATCCTCCCCGTCAAGTCAGTGTAGCCCGTAATGATATCAGATACTGTATCACCTTGAAAAAAATAATAATCCATGTCGCCATCTTCAGCGCTGAAATAAGCATAATGATTGTTGCTGGCTCCAAAATTAAAAACCGTTTTGTGTGTATTGTCAAAGAAGATGCCGTAGACAAGATGGTGATGAAGTCCGATATAGAAGGGGATAGAAATATATAACGGGTCATCTTCTATGCCATACGAAAAATGATCGGTATTCCAGTTGACATAAGCCTGGCCGTAGCGGTTTAGTCCGCCGGTTTTTTCCCCCAGGCCAATGAATTTTTCCCATCTGCGCAGTTTTTTATAGCAGCTAACTTCAGTCCCCAGCCAGTTTATCCCAAAGGCCGGGACATCTTCATTGAGGATTTCTCCATTCTTATTCTTAAATGTAAGTGCAAAATTGCTTTTTTGGATAAAAACCGAGACAGCTGCGGTGCTGAAAAGGATGTGATCTTGATTTTCGGAAAACCCGTGTAGTCCTTTTACAGGTTGCGAGACAACCGAATAGGGATTAGCTGCGAAATTACCGGCCCTGCTGACCTGGACCCTGATGATATTGGCCGAATAAACTGTAAGTTTAAAGCATCCATTTTCGGTTCTGCCAATAATGCCCGTATCACATGGACTGTATTCCAATATTGATCCGGGGATAACAATGTCTGGTGAAAGGGAAATAGCGGTCATAGCGCATAAGGTATGGAATAAAATATCACTTCCGGTCTGTCACAGTTATTCAGGACTAATTTATTAACTAATGTAGGAGTAAAAAACCTGAATTGGAATAAAAGGTTTTACCGATTTCGTTGCTGCCGGAATGGCCAGCGTAATTATTCAAGCCCCGCCTGCTGGCCGGAAGCTGAAAAATCAAAAAAACCGGTCTTTTGTGGCAACGTGGATTTTCTTACAATGAGTTGGGTTTCCAAAACCTCGGTCCTGGGGATGTACCGGTGATTTTCTATCATTTCCAATAAAAGGGAAGCTGCTTTCTCACCGATTTCAAAACCGGGCTGGGAAACCGTGGACAAGGGCGGATCTACCATGGAACTGAACTGCCAGTTACTGAATCCCATAACTCCTAACTGATCCGGAACTTTGATCCCCATTTCTTTAGCGGCCCGCATGGCACCGGCAGCCGCAATATCATTCGAGGCAAAAACGGCATCCGGCGGAGAGTGGGCAAATATCCTCCTGCAAATACCTTCGCTTTCCCCTATAGTTCCGTTGGGGCATTCAATGATACGGTCTTCTGACAGGACTTTGCCTGCCTCTCGTAAAGCTTTTCTACATCCTTCTTCCCTGAGTTTGCTGATGGCCAGGTTCTTAGGTCCGGAAAGGTGGAGTATGTCTTCATATCCTTGGTCCAAAAGATGTTTCACAGCTTGATAAGCACCTTTGCCATCATCGACAATCACGTTTACGGTATCATCCATATCGGGTATCCTGTCAAAAAACACCACAGGTAATCCCATGTCTTTCATTTTTTGGAAATGCTCAAAAGTATGGGTTTCACGCGCATAGCTGACCAATACCCCGTCTACCCGGCTGGAAATCATGGTCTCCACTATTTTTTTTTCCCGTTCATGGTTTTCATTGGTTTGACAAAGGATCACGTTATACCCATTGTTAATGGCAACTTCCTCTATGCCGCTGATCACAGTAGAAAAGAAAAAATGAACCACCTCAGGAATGATCACACCGATAGTGAATGATCTGTTTTTCCTAAGGCTCAAGGCGACTGCATTGGGGCGATAATTCAGTTTCTCCGCCAACTCCTTCACTTTTTTCCTGGTTTCCAAACTGATCCCAGGATAATCTTTCAACGCTCTGGAAACAGTTGATGAAGAAATTTGTAATGCTTTGGCTATATCTTTTAATGTCGCTTGGCCCATCATTTTTTTAATAAAACGTATATGAATTAATTTTTTAAATCAAGATACCCTTCCTGCAAGGTAACCAACTTTTGACAAGATCCTTAAACGATCAGACTCAAAATCACTTCCAGAGGGCAGAGGTTGAGCCCTGCTATAAATGGTTTGCGTGATAGGCATCAGCCACACGTTTTACACAGGAACCCAATTCTTTTTTTATCTCAAAATCCCAAAATCTTAAAACTGTCCAGTCTCTGGAAAGATAAAAAGCATTGATCTCTCCGTCCCGCTGCATGTTCCTCTCTATCTTGGGAATCCAGAAACCGCGATTGGATTTTATTTTCTCCTTTCTTCTTTCCCAATCGTGTCCATGCCAGAAAGCACCATCGATAAAAATAACCAGCTTGTATTTGATAAAGGTAATATCGGGCTTGCCGGGCAACCTGCGTTTGTTGCTGCGGTGGCGCATCCCTGCATGCCATAAAGCTTTTTTTAGAAGCAGCTCGGGTTTGGTGTCATTTCCCCTGATTCTGGACATATTATAAGACCTCTGTTTGGTGGTATAAAAACCGTTTTCCTCACAGAACTTAGGGACTTTAATGGTATGGGGTGTATAGCGCTTCAAAGGCTGAATGTGTTGGGACAAGTGTCAATATAACCAGATTAACTGATGAAAACATTTGCAAGACAAAGTTTTCTTACCGTTGGAATAAAGTTATTATTACATGCCCCAAAAGAAATCCGTTCATTAGCGCCGGGAAGTTTTGGAAATATATTGGCTGACCATCAGGGTAGTAGCAATTAGTGACAACTGCCCCGTGCTATAATGCCGAAGACTTTTTTCGACTTGATCCACGTCTAATGGAACATCTTTTGTCTTGTATTCCTGGATAAGGGTTTTATAAAGTTCCACAGTTTTCGAAGATTTTCTCCCTTCGAACAAAGCTTTTAGCCTTTCTTTATATTTCCTGCTCAAAAATGAATTCGCTCTATCTTTTGCAAACTGATAAAAACCCTTGCCCACAGAAATTTTGCCACTGGAATAATTCTCATCCCTGATTTGCGCCACATCTTTATCAAGCCGGCGGACAAAGTTTTTGTAAAAATTCCCGTCTTGTTTTACTGTATTGCTTATTTTCATCATCAATTCAAAAAAAGGCTTGCTTAAAAATGGATTTGTGGACCAAAAAAAGCGTCTGTTTCTATCTTCTCCTTCAAAGATGTACCGTTTCATCCTGCAAGTAAGAACAAAATACTCATGCTTATCACCACTGTTTTTGCCTGGAAATCCGGCTATGGTGTTTTTTATATGGAGTTCCAGCTTCTTTCGGGGGATCCCCGTCAATTTGGAAGCCTGGGCAATAGGAAATTCATAATTTTCTTTTATAATCTGTTGGAAGAGCTTATTGTCATTATGGTAATTTATCCCGTTTGACAGATCGGGAAAAACTTTGTCCCCTCCGTCCCCTGTAAAAAAAGTGATTTTGGTCCCAAATAAATCACGGACCTTCTGGCAAAACTGGTTGAGAAAATAATACCTCGCCGGCTGGATGCCTAACTTGTACCGGATGGATTCCTTTACGTCATGATGGAAATTGTCTGTCGATAAGCTCACCTTTTTCCATTTTATATCAAGTGACCGGGCGATCTCTTGAGCGATGACCACATCCTCGGAAGCTGATTTTTCTTCATCCTCGAAAGTGACACCCATAACCTCCGCACGGGTTCTACATAGCGCCGCTGCAACAGATCTTGAATCCATGCCACCGCTCAGGGACAGTATGTTGTGTTGGCTTGCACGGTGTTTTGAAGCTTTTAGAAAAACAGACGCCATTTCATCGAACAACTTGTCGTCTACGTCTTCGATGTGCTTTTGGGAAAAATCATAATAAAAAGTTTTATGGTGGGCATTGATTTTCCGGGACGATAAATCCGCCTTGAGTTTTTTGGAAATTTGAAGGTGGAATACATCGTTAAACAGGGTGTGATCTCCCAGGTTGTAGTCAAACACCAGAAATTCGGCCAGATGGAGCTTGTTGATCGAGGCGTTTAAAAAATGCCGGACGAATCCAATATCCCTTGATACAGCCCATTTGTTTTCTCTATATCCGTAAAAAAGTGGCAGCCGGTTAAGATGGTCACCAAAAACCTTTACCGTTAGACGGTCGATGTCAATGAGATACAAATAGAATTCGCCATCTACCTCGAATAGATACCTTTCGATGGCGACTTCGCAATCGATGAGATTTTTAATATCCGCCATCAAGTTTGATGTAGGTCTGTCATATACTTTGCCTTCAAATATTAACATAATATTGCCTGGGGCTTTTTCGAAACAGATGGGATACTGATAGCTACTGTTGTGGGTAACAATCAGGTCGGAATTGGAGAACAAAACATCTGGCTCTGATGCAGAATTCTCCCATCCTTCTTCGTTGGAAAATATGGATATGCCGATCATAATAAAAAACTTAAATTAAAAACGAATGCTAAGTAGTAGCGGTTTTTGAAAATACTGGTTGATTCAAATATATAAAAACGTAATTTAAATACAAAAAAAATATTTTAAAATAATAATAATTTCGTTATTTAAAAAGGACTGGCCTGATTTGGATAATGAACCTGAGCCTTTAAGTACTTTTCCTTTTTTTCCGTAATCGCAACTTTCTATATAATTTAATTCCAAACCAAAGTAATGACAGATTTAGCCGGAAGATTGTAAATGAGTTGTCCCCCGTCCGCTTTGACCTTTAATTCTTTGGCTTCATTGTTATTGTTGGAAATTACTACAACTTTCTTTCCGGATTGATCTGAAAACGCGACGTGCTCGATTCCGTCCATATTACCGGAAGTATTACTTCCCACTCTCCAGGCGCCGGGTCTTACAAATTTTGAGAAATGACCTAATGAATAGTATTCTACGTTTCTGGTAACCTGACCATTGTTATTGTTGATGGTGACCACGCCCCTGCAGTTTTGGCAGCCATTATTTTTCGGCCCAAAATCCTGGTCCAGGGCCAGGTTCCACATCAGGACATTCTTTGACCAGTTCCTCGTGGTCCCAATAAAAATATTGGACATGTTCCATTGTAGATTGTCACTGAAGTTGGTTGCCCATTCACCACCTGAAATTTCCGTAAAATACAGCCCTTTATCCGGGTGCGAACTGTGGACGATACCCGTAGCGTCAACATGGCCTGCGTACCCATGAAAGGCTGATCCGGAGACGTATTCTCTTGTTTCCGGATCATTCAAAATGGAAATGGCGAAATGGGTGTTGTCCCAATTATGATCATATAAGATGATGTCTGTACTGATTCCCTTGCTTTTGAATTTTGGACCCAGGAAATCCCTGATAAAGACATTTTGCTCTTCCGAATTCATTTCCATACAGGGATATCCGGCTGTGAAATGCAGGGGTTCGTTTTGAACCGTAACCGCATCAACAGTTATGCCTTCCGCTTGAAAAGCTTCGATGTACTTAACAAAATATTCAGCATACACTTCATAGGCCTCCGGTTTTAATTTACCACCCCTCAGATTGTTGTTGGTTTTCATCCAGGCCGGCGGACTCCAAGGGGAACCCATGATTTTTAGGTTTGGAGCAATATTTATAATCTCTCTAAAAACAGGAATCACATCCTCCCGGTCTTTTTCAATCGAAAAGCGTTCCAGATTATAGTCTGTTTGCCCATGGGGAAGATCATTGTAAGTGTAATCACTCAAGGAGAAATCGGATGATCCTATGGTCATTCTTAAATAAGAAAGCCCTATACCAACGCCCGGATCAAAAAGCTCCTGTAACAAGGCATGCCGCTGCGAAGGATTCATTTTTTGCTGGATGAGGTAAGCAGCGGAGCCGGTCAAGGCGGCTCCAAATCCCTCAATGTGCTGCTTTTTGTCTTCTAAGGATAGTGTGATGGCAGGCAGGCTTGAATCATCCAGTTTGGTAATAGGAATATCCGTCTCTTGGTTCAGCAATTTACTGCGATCTCCCGTGGTCAGCCAGAGAGAGGCTTTTCCGATTTCCTCCGCCTGTTTTGGAGGCTCATAGCCCGGCGGGCCATCCCCAGAGCAAGCGTTCAAATGGACAAGCAATAAAGTCCCTATCGTAAGAGATACCAAGTCCCTAAGTCTCACACTGATTGAACCCATAACCTGATTTTTACCATACAAAGCTTGCTACAGCGCCAGCCTTCACCGAACTGGAAACAGCCGCTTCACCCAATGAAACTGTAAATTCTTTATCCGAACTGTCTTCATTCAATACAATGAGTACATATTTGCCTTCAGGCGTTTTGAACGCCACATTGGGAAGATCCTCGGATGGGGTGGATGCAATTCTTACCGATCCTGAAGGAACAAATTTCGAAGCCTGGGCAATGATGTAATAAGCAACATTCCTACTGACCGAATCTTCTCCAATAGTCAATGCACCCAGGCACATGGAACAACCTCCGTGAGGAGTAAAAGGCTTCTGATCAGGATCTGCGGCAAGGTTCCATTCCAAGACGGTTTTAGCCCAGTTTCTGCTCGCCCCTATGATTAAGTTTTTGGTATGCCAGTGCAGGTCTTCATCGAATTTTCCCTTGGAGGAAGTCCATTGCTCCGTGAAATAAAGATTCTTGTCAGGATGCGCGTTTTTCACTTCTGACAAAGCCCCGATATCTCCAAGATACAAATGAAACGCAGACCCGTCGATATACTTTCTGGCTTCGGTATCGTTAAGCACTTCAATCGGATATCCTGGATTATCACAGTTATGATCAAAGATGATGATCTTCGTATCGATTCCCTCTTTTTCGAATGCCGGTCCCAAGTGTGCCTTTACAAATTCAGCTTGCTCATTCGCTTCCATCAGCATACTGGGATTGTTACCGGGATGCTCAGGTTCATTCTGGATGGTTATCGAATAAATGGGAATACCCGCCGCTTTCATGGCTTGGATGTACCTGACAAAATATTGTGCGTAAGCAGCATAATATTCAGGTTTCAATTTCCCACCAATAGGGCTGTTGTTCGTTTTCATCCAAGCTGGAGGGCTCCAAGGCGAACCCATGATCTTTAAATCAGGATTGATTTTAAGTATTTGTTGAAGGACAGGCACCAGATAAAGAGAATCATATGCCAAGCTAAACGTCTTTAAATCGGGATCCGGTTGGTTATTCTCTCCATCAGCATAGGAATAGACGTATTCATCCAAGTCGGAGGAAGCTATACTGATTCTTAGAAAATTGATGCCGACAGCCTCTTCTGATCTTGAAAATAACTCATGGAGTAACTCGGCTCTTTTCGTCCCCGAGAGTTTGCTCTGAAGCAACATGGCACTCCCTCCTGTGAGCGTAAAACCAAAACCGTCCATTTCTTGATAGATCTCTGACTCGCTTACTTGAATAACTGGGAGTTCTGTATCATTGGAAGAAATTTGAAAATCATCCGTATTCTTCTCCAGCAATAAGGATCGATCCCCGCTTGTTTCCCATTTGCTGATGTGTTGAAATACCGGATTGTGATGTTCAGCTTTCCCGCCGTTACAGGACATAGCTGCCAGAGAAAGGATGAGGATGGGTAAGCCAAATTTTGTTATTTGTGTGTTGATCCACATGGTTTGATATATTGAAGTATCCGGCAGCGGGATTCAATAGATCGAATCGCACTGCCGGAAAATTTGATTACTGTTTTACAAATTCATAGCTACACTCGCTGTAATCCTCAGCGACAGTGATACTGATTTTATATTGTCCCGATTGGGTGATTCCCTTGAAATTCGGTCCGTTATTGGTCATGGTACCACTTAATGCCTTAGCATCAGTTCCAAATTGAATATCCCAGGGAGAGTTCAATTTTACATCAAAACCACCCTTAAGATTTGCAGTTACTTCAAATTGGTAGGGGTGTATATAAGTCATTCTGACCTCATCTCTGGCATCCCACCCCCCATTCACTTCATCCCAATGGAAAACCTTGATGTTGTAATATTTCCAGTGAAGCTTCCCTGTCTCGAAATTCACTGATATTTGATAAGCCTGGCTTCTTTCTATACTTATTGAACCATCTCCCAATTCATTGTAGTTGGTTCCGGATCCATCAGCTTCTGAGTTTAAGAAGTAAGTCATGCCCTCTTGTAAGGCAAGGTACTTTTCGGAGTTGAAAACAGTCCCGTCTTTAGTAAACTCAGCAACCGGTTGGCCATCGGAAATCATATAAAGTTTATCAGGCATATCAAAAGTCCCGAAATCAAAATTACCCGTGACCGCATCCCCATCAGGATTGTTTGTCTTTCCTATCACTGCGTCGGAATTTACCGGTGGAGAGACGATTTCATTGGCCTCAAGCAAGTATTTTGGACCGGATGAAGAAAGATCCAAAGTAACCGTATAATTGCCTTCAAGCGGACCTGGAATGTCCTCAAATTCTATCCCTAAAGATGGGGCAACGGACTCCATCACCAGTTGTCCTCCCAGATTGTTATCGGTGTCAGTGCCTTTGATTCTCTTCAACAACTTTCCCCAGTCTCCGTTAGCCCGGAAAAGGAATCCTGCTGTTTCGTAGGGCTTGAAGAAATCAAGTTCCGCACTCCATTTCCCATTTCCCTGATAAGTAAGCGGGACATCTCCTCCCCATCCGCCTTCTACGGCGTCTCCCACCAAACTCCATCGGTCAATTTTGGTGAACTCGTAGGTGTTGTCATTTAGGTTGACAATTACCCGGTATTCCCCTGATTCAGGTGCTGTTATGGCTTCACCGCAAGCTTCAAGTATACCCTGGTTACCACCAAACTTTCTTGAGCCAACCTCGGCTTTATCTCTGAAATACAATGTTTCACCCCCTTTTAATGCCGTATACGCCTCATAAATACCGGTTCTGCTTCCATCCGCTTTCACTCTCTCGTTCATAGCAATGGCATCACCTGTAGCGGGGCCCGTTTCGGTTGCCGATCCTGAGACGAACAGGGAAGAAGGAATATACTCCGTGCTATAGGGAGTAATGGAAACGGCTTGCCTGGTGATGGTTTCCTTCTCTATCGCCTTTGCAATGACGACCCATTCCAGTTCTACAGCTTCTCCTTTCGGATAGCAGGCCGCCCAAAGTGCATAATTGATGTCAGAAGCCTTTGGCGCTACAGATAAAGCCCTTCCGGAGTTTGCCGGAATAATTTCCATCAAGGCATCGCTGAAATCTGTGCCGCCTTCGGGAACCAACATAAATCTGTAGGAAACGATAAACCTATTACTGGTGACGGCAGGAGTCCATTCAAGACTGATTTGTGCGTCAGGTTCATTTTCATTGAGCACTATCGCTTCCTCTGAAGTCACCAGAGTCGGTTCTGTCATGGTCCAATTTCCGATCGGCTCCATATTACCGTCCATCTCACAGGCCCCCACAAATAGGCATAGGAAACTGAAGTATAAATTTATATGTTTTTTCATCTTTTGGGTGTCGATTAATTGTAACCTGGATTTTGATTCAACTTGGGGTTTCTATTGATCTCCTGTTGAGGGATAGGTAACAAAAGCTTACTTTCATCCATGTTGAAAACCTTGGGTTGATTGGTGCGCAAATCGATTTCAACGAGACTGTTCATTACATCCACAGCTCTGCCGTAACGCTTCAGATCATTCCACCTTTCAGCCTCCTGGACCAATTCCAGACGTCTTTCATTTTCTACCAGTTGTCTGAATTCAGCAGGCGTTGCCGAATTAATTGCCGGTAAGGCAACCCTGGTCCGGATCTTATTGAGTTCAACCAAAGCGTCATCGGTTCTTCCCAGTTCATTCAAAGCTTCAGCTTTCAACAAGATGATGTCGGCTAACCTGAAGATGTATTGCCTGTTTGTGCTTGCCCAACCATTGGCATCTTTCCATCTATAGGCGAAAGGAACCATGCCGTTTACCTGCAAGGACCAAAATTCATCCGCCCAAGGGGCACTCTCGAACAATACGCTGGCTTCTTTTCTAATGAGATCCCCTGCTTCGTCAAAGGCAGCGATCAGATCTTTGGAAGGAGTCACAAATTTCCTCCAAGTATCCCCGCTTATCGAGGGGGGCAGGAGCAATTGCGGGCCAAAATTGGCTTCCGGTCCTCCGATGAATTGTACCTCCAGGATAGATTCGGCATTGTTGTAATTGTTGCCATCAAACAGATTTCTAAAGTCTTCCAATAAACGATAGCCTGCCGGGCTGCTTATAACGGCATCGGCATGTTCCAGGACTTTGGCGTAATCTCTATTGGGCATTTGGGCATACACTTTCGCCATCAAGGCATTCGCAGCTCCTCTTGTGGCCCTGGCTTTGTTTACCCCGGCATCTGATCCATAGCTGTCAGGCAACCGGTCAGCCAGAGCAAATTCCAAATCCTGAATGATTTGGGAATATACCTCTGCTTCTGAATTTCTGGGTTTTTGCGTTTCAGCTGGATTGGTAGAGGTGACAGGTTCCAAAATCAATGGCACTCCTCCCCACAGCGTTACAAGCTGGAAATAATGATAAGCCCTCAAAAAGGCCGCCTCTCCCAGAATTTGGTTTCTTCTGTTTCCCACATCAATTTTAGGATCATCGATTTCAGGGACTTTTTGCAAAACCACGTTGGCTTTGGCAATGGCACTATAGATTTGGCTCCAGTTATTGAAAAGCCTGTTATTGACAGGTTGGATGTCAAGGTTGTCCACGGCGAAAATTTCGGGATTATCTCCGCCGGCATAATGATTGTCAGATATTACATCCGAGAAAATCACATTATCCCAGATATAATATTCAGCTTGAAAAGAATCATAGACTCCTGTTAGTGCCGCTTCGGCATCACTGGCAGAGTTGTACGCATTTGTTGAGGTCGCTTCTGATATCGGGTCTAAATCCAGATAATCATCACAGGCAACCAACGCCATTGATAAGGCTGCGGCAAAAATATGTATTGACTTGATTTTCATGACTGATTAAATTAGAATGAAAGGTTTAGACCAACGATGATGTTACGCGATTGAGGATACGTGCCAAAATCTACCCCCATGACGGTATTACTTGCTCCAAAGGCATTGACCTCAGGATCAAAGCCTTTGTATCCGGTGATGGTCAATAAGTTTTCTCCTGTCACGTAGGCCCTTAATCCGGTAAGCTTCATCTTATCAAGAATATTTCCCGGAGCATTATATGCTAAAGTCAGTGCCTGAACTCTCAAGAAAGATCCGTCTTCAACGAACCTGGTAGAAATTCTGGAGTTGTTGGTATTGCCCCAAGAAGCCCTTGGTATAGCTGTTATATCACCCGGTGCCCTCCACCTGTCTTTCACTGCCAAACTTTGGTTTTTGGCATCTGTCATTCCTTCGGTTTCCATTCTGGTGGCATTGAACACATCATTTCCCTGCACACCTCTTAAGAATATGCTTAAGTCAAAATTCTTGAAGGACAGGGTGTTGGTCATGCCATAAATGAAATCAGGATGCGGGTTTCCGATAAATCTTCTGTCATCGGAAGCAGGCGTGAAAGTGCTTTCTCCATTTTTATCGATATAGAATGCATTCCCTGTTGCCGGGTCCACTCCTCCGTAGACATACCCATAGAACATCCCCAAGGGCTGGCCTTCAACAGAATAACTCACATCACCTCTCCCAGCAATACCCCCTGCGATGATTTCCTCCCCGATAATGTTTACGACATTATTTCGGTTCATGGAAATGTTGAAATCGGTCTCCCATCTCAAGGCGCCTTGGCTATTCACCGAGCTGATTTGGAGCTCCAAGCCCTTGTTTTGCAGTTCACCGATGTTTTGGATTCCCTGATTGAAGCCCGTAGATCTCGGAAGTTGGACGTTCAGCAATAAATCAGAAGTGTTTTTGATATAAGCATCTGCCATGATCGTCAACCTTGAATCCAAGAATGTCGCATCTATACCTAAACTTAACTGTTCTGTAGACTCCCACTTTAAGTCCCTGTTTTCAATAGAGCTTTGGTAGCTTCCGGGGAATATCACACCCCCAAACGGATAATTGGCGCCATAGGAAACCCTGCCTACATAGGCATAGTTGGAACTGGAGATTTGATCGTTTCCTACGATACCCCAACCAAATCTGACTTTCAAATCTTCAACCACCGGACTGATAGTTTCCATAAACTGTTCTTGTGATAATCTCCATCCAACAGAGAATGAAGGAAAATATCCCCACCTGTTACCCGGGCCAAACGAAGAGGAACCGTCAGCCCTGAAATTTGCAGTCAGCAGATATTTTTCATTGAAATCATAGGTGACTCTTCCTAAAAATGAGGCATTTGCTTTTTCTGATTTTGTATTGCCGGCTGACTGGATGATGGATCCGGCATTGGTAGTCGTGACCACGTCATTGGCAAATCCCCTTCTTTCGATGTGGTTATTTTCCCACTGATATTTCTGCAGGACAGACCCTAAAAGGGCAGAAAAATTATGGTTACCAGAGATCTTTCTGTAGCTTAAAGTATTGTCAATGATATGATAGCTCATGTGATCGGTATTGTTTCTGGCAATACCCTCGGTTGCCCTGCCGTAACTGGTGCGGAAGGGGTCCAGGAAATAGTCATAAACCCCTGTGTTCTGATCGATGCCCACATTACTTCTCAATCTCAATTCAGGAGTGAAATCAATTTCAGCATAGATATTACCCAACACTCTCTGGTTTTTGTAGCCTCTTTGGGAGCCATCGGTACTTGATATGGGGTTTTCCCAATCTTGGAACGGATTGCTGGTGAATGTCCCATCAGGATTATAGATGCCTATGTTTGGCGGTGTGGAAAGCATGCCTAAAATAACCCCACCTTGATTTACAGCCTGATTGTCGGCGACATCAACGTCATGGTACTGCATGTAGTTGAAGTTTGTCCCGATCTTCAACCAACTGTTCATATACTGCTCCAGGTTAACTTTAAAATTATACCTGTCCATCTCGGAACTTCTGACAGCACCTTTCTGCTGCGTCCAGCCACCGGAAATGTAGTAGGTTGTCTGGTCGTTTTTTCCTGATACTGACAACTGGTAATTCTGCGATGATCCATTTTGGAAAACCTCTTTTTGCCAATCCGTATTTGATGTATACCTGCTCCAATCCGTATTCTGGCCAAACTCTGTCATCAAATCTCTGTATTGCTCAGCATTCAAGACCTCTAGCGTTCTCCATGGTTGGGAGAAACCAGCATAAGAGTTGAATTCAAACTTAGGGGCACCGGCTTTTCCCTTTCTGGTGGTGATCAGTACTACACCGTTGGCTCCCTGCGCCCCATAAATGGCTGCCGATGATGCGTCCTTCAAAACAGATATGTTTTCAATGTCAGCCGGGTTGATGGTCCTGGTATCGGTAGTGGGCACACCATCCACTACATACAAAGGATCACTGCTGCCGGAAATGGAGTTGGTGCCTCTGATTCTGATGCTAAAACCTGAAGATGGTTTGCCAGATGGGGTGATCACCTGAACTCCGGCCATTTTGCCCTGGATTAAATTGCCAAACTGGCTGTTTGGCCGGGCATCAAAAACTTCAGAACCGACTACGCCGACAGATCCGGTAATGTCTTTCCTGGCTTGCTCTCCATAACCGACCACTACCACTTCTTCCAAGGAGCTTACGTCTGGACTCATGGAAATATGGATTTGATTTTGTCCGGCTATATTGACTTCCTGACTCGTGTAGCCAATAAATGAAATAACAAGGATGGCGTTGTCATCCGATAAGTCCAGCGAAAATTTTCCGTCCAAATCAGTAACAGTTCCTGTTCCTGTTCCCTTGACCAAAATGCTTGCACCAGGCAGGGGCAAGCTGGCTTCGTCCAGCACCGTTCCGCTGATTCTCCTGGACTGGGCATGTAAATCATGCGGAAAGCCAGCTAAGGAAAACAATAATAGGGTCATATAGACCGCTATTATCTTGCTTTGTAAAATTTTACTTTTCATAAATATGTGATGGGTTTTAATTTGTTAAATGATTTTTTGACAAGTAGCAAAAATGCACACCCGGTCAAATATATTTTGCCTTTTATTCCCGCCCATATTTATCACTACACTTAAATCACTTCATTGAAACCGGCCTTACGTCATCTATACTTCATTTTTTCATAAACTTTTGAAAATAAATGGTTTAAGTTTTTCGTTTTTTGTATAATTGTATTTCGAATAGGAGGATTTTTTGGAGAAGAATGATTACGCTATTTGGATTTAACCAGCTTCATGAAACAGATATCTGATACTATTGTTAAATTCGCGGCTGATATGAAGCTGGCTTTCGGAAAGAATGAAAAAATTAAAGACGTGTAGATTACTGGCGCTGCTGATCCCATTTTTCTTCATAGGGTGCGATGTGTTTCCTGCACAGGCCAATTCAACAACTGGTGTGTCTTCTTTAGGAGAATTCAACGGAGCTCCCAATATTGTGCATTACAACAGATCGGATTTCAATGCAGATCCCCAGTTTTGGGCGATGTGTGAAGACAACGAAGGAGTCATGTATTTCGGGAACAATGACGGGGCTTTGGTTTTTGATGGCGAATCCTGGCAAAAGGTAATCCTGCCAAATGGTTCCTCGGTGAGGAGCTTGTACCATGCTTCTGATGGAAATGTATATGCAGGAGGGTTTAACGAGTTCGGGTTGATCAGGAGGAATAGGTATGGGATTTATGAATTTGAGTCATTATTGGAATTAATCAACAGGGAAAATCAAAATTTTGAGTCAGTTTGGAATATTCAAGAGGCTCAGGACCATATTGTATTCCGCTCCTTCAAAATGTTGATTGCTGTTTCCAATCACAGGGCTACAGTGCTTCCCTCAGATCAGGCCTTCACTTTTTCAACAGTAACAAACGGGGTATTCTATCTCGTGGATAACGGTATCTTAAAAACCATTAACTTTGATAACCTTCAGTACGAAAACCTGTTATCAAAACACCAGCTTTCAGGCGAGGACATTGTAGCCTTGCTGGAGGGAAGAGAAAAAAATGAACTACTCGTCATCACCAAACAAGGCTCCATACTGAAATTGGACAGGGATTCATCCGCATTAAGTTTCATGACGAGGGTCATAGCTCCTCATTCAAATAATCTGATCACCTGTGCCCACAAATCCAGAGAGGGTCTTTACTTTTTGGGGACACTGAGTTCAAAAATTTTGATTCTCAATTCCCTGGCGGAAAAACTGGAAGTGACTGAAGCCTTCCAACAACTTCAGGACCAGACCGTATTGAATATCTATGAAACCGGTGAGGGGAATATCTGGGCCCTGTTGAATAATGGGTTGGATTGTATTGATTTAGCATCACCCGTGACCACTGTGTTTGAAGAGGCCTCAGTTTATGATGTGAAAATTGCCCAAAATAAAGTCTACATTGCCAGCAATCAGGGGGTTTATGCCTCTGAAAAGGCTTCAGAATCAGCTTACTTTTCCAAATTGGGATTCTCAAAGGTTCAAGGAATGGAAGGACAGGCCTGGACGTTGCAGGAGTTTGAAGGGAATGTCCTGGTAAGCCATGATAAAGGTGTATTTGTAATCAGTCCCGATGGCGAAACCTATAGCCTACCCCACCTCAAAGGGGTGTGGAAAGTAATACCAATAAACGGCAAACGTCAACTTTATCTGGCCTGTGCCTATGACGGCTTGTATCTTTTAGAATACGGCTCAAACAAGAGGTTTGGGTTGATACAGAAAATCGAAGGTTTTGAGGAATCATCAAGGGATATTTTACAAAGTAAGGCCTCGAATACTTTTTGGGTTTGTCATGGATACAAGGGAGTGTATAGAATCAGGCTAAACGACGGTTTTACGAAAGTGGCTGGAATAGAACATTATAAAGACCAAAATGGCCTCCCTTCTCCATACAGTGTCAATGTATTCGAATTCAATGGAGAAACCATCTTCACGACTAATCACGGTATTTTTACATTTGATGATTCCAATAATCAATTTGTTCCCCAATCTCAACTGAATGGATATTTTGGAACCGAACTCAACGTAAGAAAGGTGTTGGAGGATCAGGGTAAATTTTGGTTTGTGCATGATGATGAGGCAGGATACCTGGAACTGAGCAATTCACCGGAACTGAATAAAGGACTGTTCACGATGCTGAAGGGAGAGTTTAATAGATCGATGGAATGTATCTTGCCCATTGACCGGTCGCTGGTATTGATGGGTACGAGAAAGGGACTTTTTGCATTTGATCTCACTTATGGTAGCCAAAAAAATAAAAGCGGGGTAGTATTTAGAAGCATTACTTATTCGCTCGAACAGGAGGGATACAATGGTGAAATTCACAATTCTAAAGACGCTCCATTATTTCTTCCTCATCATGTGACCAATCTTAAATTCAATTTTGCCGTTCCCGGATTCCATGATAAAAAGCAGGTTCAGTATGCCTATCTGCTTGAAGGTTCAGGGCAGCCATGGTCTGCTTGGACGGAAAAATCATCCGCGGAATTCAGTTATTTAAAGCCAGGAAACTATATGCTTACTGTGAAGGCCAGGAGTAGGATAGGAGAGGAGTCTGCAGAAAGTTATTATTATTTCAATATCGCCCCCCAGTGGTATCAGACACCGGTAGCAATTATCCTATTTGCTTTGCTGGTATTGCTGATTGTATCGTTTTTAATTTTTGCGGTAAAAAGGAAGATCAAGGCGGAAAAAGAAAAGGCCCGCGTTGATGAAGCAGAGCGGACAAAGCTGCTTGAACTCGAAATCCAGCAGATGAAACTTGAGCATGAAAAGAGAAAGATTGAAAGGGATAAAGAAATTTTAGAAGAGGATGTGGTTTATAAAAGCAAAGAACTTGCAAATTATACCATGCTTTTGGTTAAGAAAAAGGATCTTCTGAACGAACTCAACGAAGAGATTCGGCAAATTAGGGACGGTACTTCCAATGAGAAGGTAAAATCCAAACTAAGATCCCTTCAAAGTAGGATTAAGTATAACCTCAGTGATGAGGAGCACCTGCAGGTGTTTGATTCAAATTTTGAAAGAGTCCATCAGGCTTTTTTCCGGGAACTGAAAATGGCCTATCCTAACTTTTCCACAAAGGAGTTGAGACTTTGTGCTTTTGTGAAAATGAATCTTACCAATAAAGAAATAGCATCTATCCTCAATATTTCCGTAAGAGGAGTTGAGACTGCCAGATATAGGATGAGAAAGAGACTGTCTCTGGATCATGAAGTGAATATGGTCGAGTTCCTGGATTCCCTGTCGCATTCAGGTTTTGACCATGAGCTCGAGGAAAATAATCTTAATTCCCATGATGGTATCAAAAAATAGCTACATAGCCCAAGTTAATCATCGTTATTATTTAAAACTAGGGTTTACGGGAAGATTAAAGTCACAGGATCTTTTACGATAATTGCGGGAGGTACTTGCGACCCTCTGACCATAACAACAGGCTGTTTTTTGTTTTATTGTCTTTCGCCAGCTGCGGAAAATCCATCGAGAACAAAAAAGGATAGTCGTTTTTCCAATATAGGAAAAGGTAAAAAACCCTTCAAAAGCAATTCCGAAGGGGTTGTCCGTATGGGGGCCGGTGTTCCCGAAATCGGCTACGTTGCTTCGGGACAGGCTTCTCCTCCGGCGGTTTAATTAAAAAAGCCCCTTCTTGATGAGAAGGAGCTTTAATACGTACCCAGGGCCGGAGTCGAACCGGCACGAGTGTTACCTCATTGGTGTTTGAGACCAACGCGTCTACCAATTCCGCCACCTGGGCTTATCCAGTGCTCTGCACCGCACCGTTCCTTGCTGAACGGGATGCAAATATGGTTAAAGAATTTTTTCCATACAATAATTTGGGCTTGCGATGATTTACTTTTTTGAACTTTTTTCCGGTCTTTGTTATGCAGTGAGCCAAGTGTTTTTCAATAAGACATTCGATTCCAATATGTTAAGCCTCGAAATGAATGAACACGGGACTGTCATAACGCAGACCCAAAAGATCTGCCCCATGGCCATGGTTAATGCCGATTTCCAGCAGCCCTAGGCTATTGAAAAAAGCATAGCAGTCCCCCGGCTCCACTTCATCGTAGGTTTTTTGAAGTCCATCCAGGGATTCCCTTCCAAACTCTATCCGGAACCTGCCCGGGTTCAGTTTCCCAAATACTTCTTTGGGGATGTTGGTGATCAGGTTGCCATAATGGTCCACCCGCAGCACATAGCCTATGATCTGTTTTTTGCTGGCTTTGAATTGCCGTGCCATCATTTTTTTGATGCTCTGTAATGGCCCGCCAAAATCATGGATGGCAGCGCCGCTGGCCACTTTGGCGGCGATCGGCGCCAAAATATCTTTGGCGGGAAAAGTGCTGTCTTTGACATGGATGTCTGAAAACTTGACGATGATTCCCGGCTCATGGTCTGCCAACATGCTCAACACACCGTTGTTGGGCCCTACAAATACATGCTCATTTAGCTTCACGCCAATAAAACCGTCAGTGATGTTGCTTGTGGCATTTAAGGCTACTAAATGAACGGTGCCTTTCGGAAATTCGTTATATACAGCACGAAGAACAAAGGCAGCATGGGCAATGTCGTAATGGGCAATCTCATGGCTGATGTCCACAATGGACAGCTGTGGATTTATAGAAAGCATTTTGGCCTTCACCACAGGTACGTAGTAATCTGAGTTTCCAAAATCTGATATAAATGTCACTAGCGCCATACAAGCAAGTCAATTAAAAATTCGTACTTTTGTAGTAAGAATAAACAAAAATAGGTAATTTATATTGTAAGGATAAGATTGAAATTACTTAATTAGCAGAAAAATATTGGTAGAAAAAGTCATTACATTAGAAAACGTTTCTTTGCTGGATTTTCTCGGATCTGAAAACGAAAACATCAGACAAATATCCGCAGCATTTCCCCAGAGCAAAATTGTTTCAAGGGGTAACGAAATCAGGATTAAGGGCCAGGCTCCGGAAATTTTAAAGATCAATGATATCCTGAACATGCTTCTGGAACATTTTAACCGGTTTGGACGGGTTACTCCGGAAAATGTAAAGGAATACATCGCCCTGGAAGGAACCCCCATAAACGCCCTGCATACCCACAGTGATATCATCCTATATGGAAACAAAGGTTTGGTTATCAGGCCCAAGTCGCCAAACCAGAAAAAGCTGGTTGAATCATCCTATAAAAATGACCTGGTTTTTGCCCTTGGTCCGGCCGGATCAGGAAAGACCTATATTGCCGTGGCGCTTGCTGTCAGGGCATTGAAAAACAGGGAGGTTAAAAGGATCATCATTACCAGGCCGGCGGTAGAGGCCGGGGAAAACCTTGGTTTCCTTCCGGGGGATCTGCAGGAAAAACTCGATCCCTATTTGAGGCCTATTTATGATGCCTTGGGCGATATGGTCCCCACAGAGAAGCTCAAATTTTATCAGGAAAGCCGGGTGATTGAAATTGCCCCTTTGGCTTATATGAGGGGAAGAACGCTCCATGATGCCTTTATCCTTTTGGATGAAGCGCAGAATACGACCAGTCAGCAGATCAAGATGTTTCTGACCAGGATGGGCCCCAATTCCAAAGTGATCATTACAGGAGACCAATCCCAGGTTGATCTGCCTGCTAAACAGAAGTCCGGGTTGAGGGAATCACTCAGGATTTTGAAAGACGTCAAAGGTATAGGGGTGGTCAACCTTACCGGTAGGGATGTGGTACGCCATAAATTGGTCAAATCCATTATAGACGCGTATGACAAACATGAAAACGAAGACGGTAAAAAGATAAATGGACCTATCAGTAAGCAAAGTTGATAATCAGGAGGACCTTAAAAAAGCCTTCAGAATCAGAGAAGAGGTTTTTGTCCACGAACAGCTGGTTGCTCCCGATGAGGAGTACGATGAGTTTGAAAACAGTTCCGTTCATTTTTTGGCTTATATCGGACAGCAGCCGGTGGGGACGGCCAGATGGAGAATGGCGGACAAAGGCGTAAAACTGGAAAGGTTTGCGGTATTGAAGCCTTTTAGGGACCAGGGGATAGGACAAGCTTTGGTAAAGGCGGTTTTGGAGGATATCAACAATAATCCGCAAACCGCCGGGAACGATATCTACATGCATGCCCAGGTGGCCGCTGTGGGCCTTTACCGGAAATTCGGGTTTGAAAAGGTAGGGGAAAAATTTATGGAATGTAACATTGAACATTATCTCATGAAACTTTCTAAGAAATAATCAGTTTATATTGTTTAATAGATACTTTAAAAATAAATAATCATATTTAAATTTGATTTTTGAATACCACAATTCGAGAATATATGAAAAATTCTATCCTTACACTTTTGTCTTTAGCGTTTTTTATTGTCAATGGCCATACACAAGTCATGGAGCGCGAAATCCCCCACAACAACGAAGTGAAACTGAACATTGCCAACACGATCCTGATCGGCTCCCTGGAACTTGGGTATGAGCATTTTTTGGATCAAAACCAATCCATAGGGGTGGAAGTGTTTTTCTTTGATAGGTTTTCATACATATCCGATACAGATGAAAACCGGGATTTTAACGCGACCAGTGTGTTATTGTCTTACAATTACTATTTTGTCAATCCTGCACAGCCTTCTGGCCTTTACGTTTCCCCTTTTTTGAAATACCGGGGGGGAACCTTCACGGAAACTGTAGATGACCAGACCATAGAAACAGATCTCAATAGCTTTATTATCGGCATAGGTGGGGGATACAAATGGGTCCATAATGATAAATTTGCCCTCGGCCCCTATGTGAATATAGCCAGAGGATTTAACAATGATGTAAGCACCCGGTTTTCTGCAGTGGAAGTGAATGCCGGTTTCAGCATTGGTTTCCGTTTCTGATATTTTTGAGGAACATCCATTGGATAAAAATCAGGGGTTAGCAAGACGGTTTCCAAAAGATTCAAACAAAGGGAAAGGTTTTTTGAAGCAAATGAACAGAAGACCTGTTAATCCCTGACAATGATTTTAATCCAGAGGCTCTCCGTTAAGGCAGGGTCTTTTTTATGGCTTTTTATTGATTATTTTACTATCTTTCTCCAAACTTTTTTCAAGAGATGAAGTTCAATGAATTTCCTTTTTTAAGATACACGTTTTTTTCCTTTTGGGTGTTATCGTTTATCCCCAAACAAAGCCGGGGTCGGAGTTCGCTTTGGTGCTGCTTTTTGCAGGATTCGGCATGTATGGGCTGATGCTAATTGTTCACAGAATCTATAGGATTCCTGTCTCCAACGTTGTATTTCCCTTTTTGGCTTATTTGATGCTTGGTTTGGCCGGTTTCCAATTGGCGTCACTAAAAGATGCGCGTAATGATCCGGTTCATCTGGTAAACACGGGGCCTGTTGTTGCCTATTTAGCAGAGGTTCAGCAATGGGATGAACAGAAGCCGAATAGCGTCGCCAACGCTCTTAAGATTCTGGCTATAAAAAGAGAAGGGGAAATGATACCTGCCAGCGGAAAGATCCAGTTTTACCATAGATCCGCTCAAGCACTGCAACCCGGAGATGTTGTCCTTGTAAAAGGAAGCCCCGAGCGGATCCCTTCTCCAAAAAATCCCGGGGAGTTTGATTATGCTTCTTTTATGGCTAACCAACAGGTTTTTCACAGCCATTTTGCAGGGGATAGTGTAACCCTGCTCAGCAGGGGCCGTCATGCTAAACTTTCCCACAAGATTGCCGCAATAAGAAATCACCTGTTGGGGAAAATTGATCATTTTGTCCACGATCCTGCTTCAGCACAAATAGCAAAAGCCTTGTTATTGGGCCAAAAAAATGACCTTGAAACGGAAGTAAGCGATGCCTACGTGACCGCCGGGGCCATGCATGTGCTGGCTGTTTCAGGTCTTCATGTTGGGATTATCTATGGATTTTTCTTCCTTCTGTGGAAACCCCAGCGGTTAAAACGAATCAAAAGGGCTGTATTTTTGAGCGTTGTGATTCTGGTAATATGGGGCTATGCCACGCTTACGGGTTTGTCCCCTTCCGTGTTGAGGGCAGCGACCATGTTCACCATTATGGCATTATCACAAATAAAATCCAGGAATCCGTCCATCTATAATTCCCTGGCACTTTCTGCACTGATTCTGGTGATGTATGATCCTTTTATCATCTACTCGGTGGGGTTTCAGCTTTCCTATGCCGCGCTCACGGGGATTTTGCTTTTCCAACCTGTGATTGCAAGGGTATGGACTCCCATGAACCGCTGGGTACATTATTTCTGGGAAATTACCGCTGTGAGTATCGCGGCCCAGCTTGCCACCTTCCCGCTTTCTCTATATTATTTTAACGTATTTCCCACCTATTTTTTGTTTTCAAACCTTGTCGCTATTCCCGGGGCATTTCTGGTCATGTCAGTAGGGATCCCTTTTTTAATGCTTTCCTCCCTTTCCGGGCTGGCAGCGTTTCTTGGTTATGTAGTCAATATTTTGATTTTTTGGCTTAATAAAGCCGTTTTTAGCCTTCAATATTTACCCTCAGCAAAACTGGAAAATTTGTATTTGTCCGTGTGGGAAATGGTTCTTTTTTGGGGTATTCTGTTGCTTTTATACGGTTTTGTAATTGATAAAAAGAAGAATTATCTGAGAGCCGCTGTTTTGGTTTTTGCCTTTTTGTGTGTGACCAAAGCTTGGATTCACCTGAAGGGATATTGGAAAGAAGAACTGTACATTTACCAGGTCCGGAAAGGCAAAGTGATAGACTATTTTTATGGCGGACGACTTTATACTTATATGGAAGAAATCCCGGAGGAGGATTTTCAGTATCAGGTACTTCCCAACAGGATCAGGAACAGAAAAACTCGGACCCGACCGCTTATTCATCAGGAAAAAGGGGGTGGGCGTGAACTGTTTTTGCCAAATAACAAGTCTGTCCGGTTAGAGGAAGAGACCATAAACCTGAACAATCTGCCTTGTCAGGTTGCTGTATACCGTTCGGGACATTGGGAAAATGTCCCTGACCACTCCACACTTTCAATGGGCAACACCGCGATAAAAATAAATTTCAAGTGAGGGACGGGATTTTTGCGATTGGCGTGATTGTGACTTACTTTGGATAAAAATCGGTAAGCTATGGCACAGGCATATGTTAGTAGAAAAACAATTAACAGGATAGGTTACCTGACATTAAAGAGACCCGATAAAAAAAATGCACTCAATGGGCAGATGGTAAACGAAATTCATCAAAGTTTGGATCACTTTGAGAAGGAAGATGCTGTCAAAGTGTTGGTGATACGGGCTGCCGGTGATGTGTTTTGTTCGGGGGCGGACTTGGGATATCTGGAACAATTGAAGGACTTTTCCTATGAGGAAAACCTGGAAGACAGCCATTTGCTCAGGTCTTTGTTTGAAAAAATATACCGGTTCCCGAAAGTGGTCATCGCACAGGTTCACGGCGCGGCCATTGCAGGGGGATGTGGCCTGGCCAATGTCTGCGATTTTGTGTTCGCCACGGATAATTCGGAATTCGGCTTTCCTGAGGTGAAAATCGGCTTTCTCCCTGCCCTGGTAATGGTCTTTCTAAAGGAAAAAATAGGAACAGCAAAAGCCAGGCAGCTGCTCCTTACCGGCGACATGATCAATGCGGAGGAAGCGCTGAAGATGGGAATGGTGTTTAGGGTTGTAGAGAAAAAAGCGCTGGAAGGAGAGGTTAAGGCTTTTGCCCAAAAACTGATTCATGAAAACTCAGGGGAATCACTTGCTTCCATCAAGAAAATGTTGGCCTTATTGCCTGGAAAGAGCTTGGATGAAGGGCTTAGGTATGCGGCCGAAATGAATGCCAGGGCCAGGAATACCGATGATTGCAAAAAAGGGATCGCTGCATTTTTGAACAAACAAAAAATACAATGGTAACTTGAAAACCAAAGCCTTACATGTATTAAAGGCGTATTTCGGCTATCAGGATTTCAGGCCTCTCCAGGAGGAAATCGTGCTTTCCATAGCAGATGGAGGAGATACGCTGGCGCTGTTGCCCACCGGGGGTGGGAAATCGATCTGTTTTCAGGTACCTGCCCTGATGCAGGAGGGCATCTGTATTGTAGTGAGCCCCCTTATCGCCTTGATGAAGGACCAGGTGGATAATCTTAAGCAAAGGGGAGTCAAAGCCACCGCGATTTACTCGGGTATGCAGAAAAGAGAAATTGACACTTTGCTGGATAACTGCGTATATGGCGACATCAAGTTTCTTTATCTATCCCCCGAGCGCCTAAAAACCGACTTATTTGTGGAAAGGTTCAAGCGGATGAATGTTTGCATGATAGCCGTGGACGAAGCCCATTGTATCTCCCAGTGGGGGTATGATTTCCGGCCGCCCTATCTGGAAATAGCGGCCCTAAGGGAAATTCATCCCCATGTACCGATGATCGCCCTCACCGCCTCTGCGACGATGGAGGTCAGAAAGGATATTATCGACAAACTCCGGCTAAAAAAACCGAATGTTTTTGTACAGTCTTTTGCCAGAAAAAACCTTTCTTACGTGGTTAGATGGGCAGAAAATAAGTTTGAAAAAGCCCTGGACATCCTGAACAAAGTGCCTGGAAGTGCTATTATTTATGTAAGAAGCAGGAAAGGCACAAAGGAAATAGCTGCCCAGCTTAACCGTCTGGGAGTTTCAGCAACTTTCTACCATGCTGGTCTGGATCAGCAAAAGCGCGAAAGCAGGCAGATGGAATGGATCAAAGGGAAAGTAAGGGTGATGGTGGCCACAAATGCCTTTGGAATGGGAATAGATAAGCCTGATGTAAGGCTCGTCGTCCATATTGAGGCACCTGAGAATCTGGAGAACTATTACCAGGAAGCCGGAAGGGCAGGCAGAGATGGCATTAAGGCTTTTGCAGTACTTATCGTACAGGAGCAGGATCTTCTCCTTCTTAAAGAGAAAGCCGAAAAATCATATCCTCCGGAAGAAACCATAAAAAGAGTATATCAAAGTCTGGCAAATTATTACCGGATCGCAGTGGGCAGCAGCCCTATGGGAAGTTATGATTTTGATTTGACAGACTTCACACAAAATTATCAGCTGGATCCCATGACCACTTATAATGTGCTCAAAGTGATGCAAGAGGAATCCCTGGTGTTGTTCACGGAAAGTGTCTTTATGCCGTCCACACTTCACATTCTGGTTGACCAGAGCAAACTTTATGAGACGCAGATCGCATATGCCAAACTGGATCCCCTGATTAAAGTTTTGCTGCGGATGTACGGCGGAGAGCTTTTTGTCAATTATATAAAAATTTATGAAAGCAAACTGGCCAAATTATTGCAGTTGTCTGAAATGGAGGTTGTCAGAATGCTGGAGCAGCTGGATGCGATGGGGGTTGTAGCGTATCATGCAAGGAAAGACAAGCCCCAGGTAACTTTTCTTACCCCAAGGCTTGACGCCCGAAGTTTGCCGCTGGATAAAAGGAGAATCGCCCACAGAAGGCAACAGGCCATTCTTAAAGCGCAGCGTATGATCGGATACGCTCGAAATGAAATGAACTGCCGGACCGATCAGATTTTGGAATATTTTGGAGAACATAGTGATCATCTGTGCGGTATTTGTGACGTGTGTTTGAAAGCCAAAAGAGAAGCCGGCCATGTGGGTGACCTGGAGCTGATCAAAGAGAAGTTGCTGAGAACATTACAGGGGGGAAAAGCGTTTTCTGTAGAGGAGCTGTTTTCCCGGTCTAAGCTAAACATGGATGATGAAGGTGTGGGCATTCTCAGAGAACTGGAAGACCAGGAGATTATACATACTGAAATGGACGGCAAAATCAAATTGAAATAACATGGGTTTTAGTGACGATGTTTTACAAGGCTTGTTTCCCGGTAAGAAAAACCGCATTGGTTTTAAGGAAAACTTTGTTGTTTCAGAGGAATACCTGAATGAGGTAGATTTGTGGATGGATTCCGGGGAAGGCCGGGATGCCCTTGCAAAAGTATATCAAAATTACCACCTCAAAAAAGCAGGCATTCCTTGTGAACCGGAGGTCCATATACTGAGATCGCCTTATGCTAACGGTTTTGCTTTGAACTGCCAAAAAACCATGACGGGGAAAATTTTTTCAAATCTTTTCTTTGCATTTGGACAACGGATGTTAGCTTTGGGGTATAGGAAGGTCAGCCTGGACAGAAAGATGCAAGAGATAAGTGACCAGGTGAAAGTAACAGAAAAGCTGTATTTTAAGCCGGATTTTGTCACCCCCCGCCACTCCGATAAAATTAATCAGCTTTTTGGCAATGTGACCATAGAAAAAGTGTATATAGACGATAAACCCGATTTTCTAAAAGTACTGGTTACTGTATATTCAGACCGGTTATATGATGAGGCGCGGCCCTTTGATCAATATATAGAACACTTATTTAAAGCAGATGAATAAGGTTATGGATAGAAAAATTCTTAAAACCCTTTTAGAAAATTACAGGACGCCCTTCGAGGAAGAGAAGCAATTTGTTGATGATTTTATCGCTTTGACCGATGATCCGATAGCTTATAGCCGGGAAAGAAAAAAGGGCCATTTCACCGCCTCTTCCTGGATTGTCAACCGTAGGCGTACCCATACCTTACTTGGCCTCCATCGAAAGCTTCAAAAATGGCTTCAGCTGGGAGGTCACGCAGACGGTAATGAGAATCTCTTAGAGGTGGCGATGACCGAAGCTAAAGAGGAAAGCGGGCTCGCTTCGCTTCGGCTTGTTGACCGGTTTATTTTCGATATCGACAGACACATTATACCCACCTATGGGGAGGATGCTCAGCATTTTCATTATGATGTCAGGTTTTTGATTGAAGCGGAAATGGATGAACCGCTTGTGATCAGCCCTGAAAGTAAAAGCCTGGCCTGGGTGAGTTTTGACATGGTAGAGGAGTTGGTAGGGCATAATATTTCTATCTTGAGGATGTTGGAAAAAACAAGTAAATCAGAGATCATCATTTGAATCATTTGTCTTTAAAGAAAATTCGTCTTGCCTGTTGAAAGGAACAATGGGTTATCTCTTTTTATTTTTTGATTTGCCTGAAATCTAGAATCCCTATCTTTGCCAAAAAAAATCAATGTTGAGGAGATTTATGTTTGTTAACCTGCTGGTTTTGGTGGTTTGGGCCTGTGGTCCATCAGAAGACCGGTTATTCGATGCGGGGATCGCGTCTTTGGAAAATCGTGATTTTCAAAAGGCGATAGATTACTTTGACCGGTTATTGGAGAAAAACGGAGCCCATGCTGCTGCCTGGAATGCGAAAGGGGTGGCTTATTTTGAGCAGGAAAACTGGCAGGAAGCCATTGCTGCGTTTGATCAGTCGATAATTGCAGACAGTACCAACTATAAACCTTTTTTTAACCGTGGCAATGCGTTATTGGAGAACAAAGCCTATAAAGAAGCCGTCATGGATTATAATATGGCTAATGGATTAGCTCCCCAACAGGTTGATATTTATTACAACAGGGGACTGGCACTTTTGGGCCTGGAAATGTATGAAGATGCATTGGTGGATTTTGAGCAGGCCCTGCAGGCCAACCCCAATCAGCCTCAGGTGCATTTCAACAAGGCCAAAGCGCTTTTGGGGAATAATGATCCGGTGGCCGCGATTTCTTCTCTTACCGAAGCCGTTAATCTGGACAAAAGAAATGCTGCGGCCTATTATTTGTTAGGTGTAACCGAAATGAGTGCATTGGGCAGGAAGGAAGAAGGTTGTGCCCATCTTAAAATGGCACTAAGCTTGGGATACCCTCAGGCCAATGAATGGATCGAAGAGTTTTGTAAAGAATGATGGCCGGGATAGGAAAGGACATATCCAAAGCCAAAGCGCTGTTGGAATCCGGTGAACTTGTGGCAATCCCTACGGAAACCGTTTACGGGTTGGCGGGAAACGCCCTCGATACAGATGCGGTCTTGAAAATATATAAGACCAAAAACCGGCCAAGTTTCGATCCTTTGATCATTCACATAGGGGAAGCCGAGCAGGTTTTTAAATATGTTCAAAATATACCGGAGGAATTGATGGCATTGTGCAGGTTTTTTTGGCCGGGCCCGTTAACGGTTCTGCTGCCCAAAAAGGATATCATACCGGATTTGGTCACAAGCGGGCTGGATACGGTGGCCGTAAGAATCCCCGATCACCCATTGACACGGGAGCTTTTATTGTCACTGAAGTTTCCTCTCGCAGCTCCCAGTGCGAACCCCTTCGGGTATATTTCTCCCACCAGGCCGGAACATGTGATGGACCAATTGGGTGATAAAATCCCCTATATCCTGGATGGAGGCAATTGTCAGGTAGGGCTTGAGAGCACCATTGTGGGGATGGAACATGACCAGATTACGATTTATCGCCTGGGAGGAATAGAGGTGTCCGCCATAGAGAAGGTGGTGGGCAAAGTCCTCATATTGCCGCAGTCGAGTAGCAACCCAAAATCGCCCGGAATGCTGAAGAGTCATTACGCGCCGACAAAACCTGTATTATTAGGTGAATTGGATGTTCTTATCAAAAGATATACCACAAAAAATGTAAATTTTGGTATATTGTCTTTCAATAAAATATATAAGGATATAGATCCTTCCAGACAGGCGGTGTTGAGCCCTGGAGGCAGTTATGAAGAGGCGGCGAGAAACCTGTTTTCAAGCATGCGGTATTTGGATAAGGCCGATGTTTCCGTAATTTTGGCTGAAGAGTTACCCGAAGAACATTTGGGAAAGGCCATAAATGACCGCTTGAGAAGGGCTGCGGCAAAATAAAATGATTATTTTTAAGTAAATTTTAAACCTACAACTTATGAACAATAGAATCAAAACCGTGGATAATGTTGATTTTAAAGGGAAAAAGGCACTCGTTAGGGTGGATTTTAACGTTCCTTTGGATGAGCGATTTCGTGTAACCGACAATACCCGGATAACAGCAGCGGTTCCAACCATCAAGAAAATATTAAATGACGGGGGAGCAGTTATTTTGATGTCTCATCTCGGTAGACCCAAATCAGGTCCGGAGGACAAATTCTCTCTCAAACATGTGATCACGGAACTTAATAAAGAGCTGGACGTATCGGTTAAATTTGCCAAGGATTGTATAGGCATGGAAGCCACGCAGTTGGCCACCAGTCTTAATCCCGGTGCTGTACTCCTTTTAGAGAACCTGCGTTTCTACAAGGAGGAGGAAAAAGGAGACGAAGAGTTTGCCAAGAAACTTTCAAAGTTGGGAGACATTTATGTAAATGATGCTTTTGGAACGGCACACAGAGCCCATGCTTCCACCTCCATTGTGGCGAAGTTTTTTGTGGACAAAGCCGCCGGGTATCTGATGCAGGCTGAGTTGGAAAATGCCGATAAGATTCTCGGGGGACCTGAAAGGCCTTTTACTGCGATCATGGGAGGAGCAAAGATTTCTGATAAGATTTTATTGATAGAAAGGCTGTTGGACAAAGTGGATAATTTGATTATCGGGGGTGGCATGTCCTATACCTTTGCAAAAGCCCAGGGAGGATCCATAGGGGATTCATTACTGGAAGAGGATAAGATGGGACTGGCTCTTGAGTTGATGGAAAAAGCCAAAAATAAAGGCGTCAACCTGGTGTTGCCGGAGGATACCGTGACCTCAAAGGCTTTTGCGAATGATGCCGAACAAAGTACAGCTAAAGCAGGACAGATCCCTGATGGATGGATGGGCCTGGATATTGGGCCGGAGAGCCGGGCAAAATTTGCTGAGATCATAAAAAAATCAAAAACCATCCTCTGGAATGGCCCGATGGGTGTATTTGAAATGAGCAGCTTTGAGCATGGGACCAAAGCGATGGCCGAGGCTATAGTGGAGGCCACCCGTAACGGTGCTTTTACGCTGATCGGAGGAGGGGACTCAGCAGCTGCGGTAAACAAATTCGGTTTTGGTGAAGAGGTTTCTTATGTTTCAACCGGCGGAGGGGCTTTACTTGAACTAATGGAAGGAAAAGAACTTCCCGGAGTAAAAGCGCTCGAACCGTAAAATACTGTTATATTTGAATATTAAGGTCCATTTCTCCCGGAATTGGACCTTTTTTATCCTGCTTGGCCACAGTTTGGGTTGTCTTTGGCCTTCTGTTCTTTATGGGTTGGGGGTAATCCCGGGCCTACAAACCCTGTGGGAATATGAAGTTTGTGGGGACCACACTTTGGTGGAGAGAATGTACGCGCAGTTTCAAGGTAGTTCGGAAACAATGTAGAAAGCATATTTTCGTTCTCGGGTTATACTTGTTCGTTTTTAAGATCTGTTATCAATCAACGGAAACTTTCACCCATGTCTATAGAAATAGGTAACCTTTCTAAATACTATGGTTCCCAGAAAGTATTGGATCAAATCAGTTTTCAGGCAAAACCTGGACAGATCCTTGGCTTTTTAGGACCCAATGGGGCAGGAAAGTCCACTACCATGAAAATCGCCACCGGTTATCTAACTGCCGATGCAGGGGATGTTTTGGTGAAAGGCGTTTCGGTGAACAAGTTTCCCAAAACCGTAAGCAGAATGATTGGATATTTACCGGAACATAACCCGCTGTATTTGGAAATGTACATTCCGGAATTCCTGTCTTTTATGGGCAGTTTATACCGCATAAAGGGAACCCACTTGAAAAACCGGGTAAACACCGTGATGGAGCAGTGCGGGCTCATGCCGGAAAAAACAAAAAAAATAGGCCAACTTTCCAAAGGCTACCGTCAGCGGGTGGGATTGGCCAAAAGCCTGGTGCATGATCCCGAAATCATTATTTTGGATGAGCCCACGACAGGTTTGGACCCGAACCAACTGGTCGAAATCAGGAGATTGATCAAAGAAATAAGCCGGGACAAAACACTGATTCTGAGCACCCATATCATGCAGGAAGTAGAGGCCATTTGTGAAAAAGTCGTCATCATCCACAAGGGGAGGATTGTAGCCCAGGATCTGTTGCGTAACCTTAAATCCGATGAAGGGGAATACACCTTGATATTGGAAACTGAGGAATATTTGGAACAGGAATGGTTTGGCGGTTTGGAGTTTGAAAAAATCAACCCTCTACACCCCAACACTTTTGTCTTTACCTGCAACAAACCCAAAGAATTGAGAAAATCTCTGCTGGCGCTGGTACAGGAAAAAAACCTTAACTTAATCAGCATCAGACAGCAAGAAAAGAATCTGGAATCCGTCTTTTACCGTTTAACCCAGTCCTGAATATGTGGAGGTTATTTCTTAAAGAAGTCAATTCCTTTTTTAACAACCCTACAGGGTACTTGATTGCCTGTGTTTTTCTTATCTCTTTAGGCCTTATTGTATGGGTGTTTCCGGGTACAAGTGTTTTGGAATATGGATACGCAGATCTCGGGCCCTTATTCAGTTATACCCCGTTTGTTTTTGTGTTTTTGGTTCCAGCGGTAACCATGAAAATGCTGGCCGAAGAAAAAAAATCAGGAACCTGGGAGCTGCTTAAAACATCCCCTTTAAAGGATTATCAAATTGTTTTGGCCAAATATTTCGCAGCTTTACTGTTGATTTTATTTATTCTTTTACCCACTCTGGTTTATTACTACAGCGTGGTGCAATTGGGAGAGCCGGTAGGGAATATCGACAGTGCAGGTTTTTTTGGTTCCTATATTGGACTTTTTATGGTGGCAGCTGTTTTTTCCGCCATCGGGATTTTCAGTTCAGCGCTTGTTCCCAATCAGATCGTGTCTTTTGTGATAGGAGTGTTTATGAGTTTTTTATTTTACGGCGGTTTGGCAGCGGTTGCAACCTTGTATACCGGGGATTTTGGACTTTGGGTGGAAGAACTGAGCCTGAGTTTTCATTATGACCAAATGGGAAGAGGAGTGATTGATTCCTCCAACCTGTTTTATTTTACAGGAATGATCCTTACCTGGTTGGTTTTGACATGGATCTTGGTGGCTAAACAATAAGATGAGAAGATGAGAACAGCGGCGATCGGTTTGGGAGTAATTTTGGTGGGGTGGATATTGATATATCTCATCAATCTGTGGGTGTTGTTCAGAATTGACTTGACAGAGGAAAAGAGGTATTCCCTGAGTGATGCGACCAAAGTTGTGCTGGCTGAAATGGAGGAGCCACTGGAGGTGGAAATTTTGCTTGCCGGTGAGTTGCCCGGTGGTATGAAACGGTTTCAGAAGTCCATAGAAAATACCTTGAAAACGTTTGGGGCCTATAGTCCGGAAAAAATCCATATTTATTTTCAGGACCCCTTAGAACTGGATCCTGAAATACGGAAGGAATATATATATGCCCTGGCGGAATACGGTATCAACCCGACCAACCTTCACGCAAAACAGGGTAGCGGAGAGATTACAAGGATGATTTTTCCGGGGATCATCCTCAGAACTGAAGATTATGAAATCGGAGTTCTTCTACTTAAAGGCGAGAAAGGAATGACCCCGGACGAAATCCTCAACCTCTCCATGGAAAATCTGGAATTTGAGATAAGCCAAGCGATCAAAAGGCTCTACAGCCGCCATCAGAGGACAGTAGGCGTAATTATTGGACAGGGAGAGATGGAGGAGGACGAAGGGTTTGGCATGGTGGAGGCGTTGAATGATGATTTTGAAGTATACAAGGTGCCTTTTGATCAGGCCAAAAGCGTAGAGGATCTGTTGGGCTTTGAGGCGTTGCTGGTGGCAGGGCCCAAAACCTCCTATGGGGAACGGGAAAAATACCTGCTGGACCAGTACCTAATGTATGGAGGCAATCTTCTGCTTTTTATAGATCAATTGATGGTAGACCTTGAAATGGCAGGGGATGAAGGAACCGTGGCCATGCCCTTTGATACCGGCCTTGATGACCTGTTGTTCCGTTATGGTATAAGAATCAACCGGGATTATATTCAGGACCTGAATTTTGGTTATCATCCGGTGGTGGCCGGGGACTTTGGCGACCAGTCCCAGATTGTGCCGTTGCCATGGCCATTTTATGTGAACGCGGGAAGAATGGCTGCCCATCCTATTACAAAGGGGCTTGACCAGCTTCAGTTCAGGTTTGTCAGCAGCATAGATACCGTCAAGGCAGAAGGCGTGCGGAAGACCCCTCTGGTATTTACGAGTAATTACAGCAAGACCTTGAATGCCCCGGTAAGGGTGGCCTTTGAAGACATGGCCAAAGATCCGGAGGTGGAAACCTTTACCCAAAGTAACCTGCCTTTGGTTTATCTGTTGGAAGGGGAATTTACTTCTTATTTTAAGAACCGCTTTTTGCCCGAAGGGTTTGATAAAACGGATTTTAAAGAATCAGGTAATGGCGGAAAAATTGTGGTGGCAGGCGACGGGAACCTGGTAAAAAGCCTGATCGACCCCCAGTACCATGAACCCATGCCGCTTGGATTGGACCCCTATACTGATGCGGTGTCATCCAACAGGGAATTCCTGCAGAATGCAATGCAATACCTGACCGACCCAGACGGAATTATCGCTACCAGAAATAAGCAGTTTAAAATCAGACCCCTAAATAGGATCAAAGCCAGAAACCAACAGACGTTCTGGCAGGTAATAAATATTTTGCTTCCCGTCGCAATTATTGTTGCGGGAGGGTCAATAAGGATGTATATTAGAAAAAGAAAATATACCGGAAGTGAAAATTCAGGGGCTTAACCAGCCTCTTTCATGTAGCCAACTTACTTTCCGGCATTGAATTGCAGGTGATACTATTAATCAAAAAGCGGTTTGTCTATGAGTAATCCCAAGTAGTAACAAAATATATGTTGTTTTTCTTATCAAAATATTTTCCTTTTAGGTCCTTTTATGATTTTATTTATAAATTTACCCTGTTATAAAGTAAACCGTAATTTATCGCTGTTTTGATGGGATATCTCCCAAAGCCATCTTATCAGAAATGTTTCGTTGAGGTGGCTTAGGCCGGGAATTCCAGTGACCATAAAAAAAGATCATATACATATGAAATTTATTGTTTCCTCTTCTTCTCTGCTAAAACACCTTTCATCTATCAATGGTGTGGTAACCACGAATCCGGTGGTGCCCATTTTGGAAAATTTCCTTTTCGAAATAAAAGACAGTAAATTGACTGTTACCGCCTCTGATTTGCAGACTTCAATGATCACGGAAATTGAAGTGGAGGCAAAAGAAGACGGAAACATCGCCGTACCGGCAAGGATTCTAATCGAGACCCTCAAAAATCTGCCTGAGCAGCCTGTCACATTCAGCATTGATAAGGATACCTACAGTGTAGAGATAAGCTCTGACAATGGCCGGTATAAGTTGGCAGGAGAAAATGCCACCGATTTTCCGAAGATACCGGGCGTGACCAATGCCACTTCCGTGGATATGTCCACCGATGTGCTGAATAATGCCATAGCCAACACCATATTTGCCACGAGCAACGATGAGCTTAGACCTGCTATGACGGGAGTTTATATCAACCTAAGCGACACCAATACGACTTTTGTGGCCACAGATGGTCATAGATTGATACGTTATAGACGGGTAGACATCGCTTCTTCAGAACCTGCGAGCATAATCGTACCCAGAAAAGCACTGAATCTACTGAAGTCTACGCTGCCCTCTGACAATGTTCCGGTATCAGTGGAATTTAACAACAGCAACGCCTATTTCAAGTTCAACAATATAAAAATGATCTGTAGGCTGATTGATGAACGTTTTCCGGATTACGAAAATGTAATTCCTGTGGACAATGAGAACAACATGACCATCGATAGGGTGGAGTTTTTGAGTTCGCTCAGGAGAATCGCAATATATGCCAACAAAACCACCCATCAGGTGAGATTGAAGTTGACCGGGAGTGAGCTCCAGATATCAGCGGAAGATCTCGATTTTTCCAACGAAGCCAACGAGAGGCTGTCTTGTGAGCACGACGGGGAGGACATTGAGATAGGGTTCAATGCCAAATTCCTGGTTGAAATGCTGAATAACCTCAATGCAAAAGAAGTGACCCTCAAGTTCAGTGCGCCTAACCGGGCAGGGTTGATACTTCCCTCGGATATGGCGGAAAATGAGGACATACTTATGTTGGTCATGCCGGTGATGTTGAGCAATTATGTATAATCCCCTCTGAAATCAAGTAGCCATTCATCTATGCCCGGAAAATCCCGGGTTTTTTTATGGCCAAAAAACTGGACACGCTGCTTTTATACGATAAAGGTTAGTGGAAGTATTCTGAGGAACATTGAAGGGGAGGAGAAATGTTTATAGTTATATTTTTTTGTCTATTAAGACTTTATTTGCATGGTTTTTGTGATTTTTAGATAAAATTTATTTCATTTTAACTAAACCAACAATCATCATGAGTAGTATTTCAGGAAAAACTGTAGCCATTATCACAGAAAATGGTTTTGAAGAATCAGAATTTATCGAACCCAAAAAAGCGTTGGAAGATGCGGGGGCTACCGTCCATGTGGTTTCTCCTCAAAAGGACAAGATCGTTTCCTGGAAGGACGGCAACTGGGGAAGTGAATTCAAAGTGGATAAGCACATCAGCGAAGTGACCGAAGGTGATTACGATGCAGTAGTAATCCCCGGTGGCGTGATCAATCCGGATCACCTGAGAAGATCAAAAGAGGCAGTTGATTTCATCGGTTCGTTTATAAAGGAAGGCAAACCTGTGGCAGCCATCTGCCACGGACCGCAGGTTTTGATCGAAACAGGACTGCTTCGGGGCAGGGAACTGACTTCATTCCATTCAGTAAAAACCGATATTGTCAACGCAGGCGGTAAATGGATAGATGATTCCTGTGTATGTGATCAAGGCCTTGTTACGTCACGAAATCCCGGTGATTTGCCGGATTTCAATAGGAAAATGATCGAAGAGATCAAGGAGGGGCAACATAAAGAGCAGAAGATGACATAAAGCCTGCCAGCCAAGTCAGGGATGGATTTTCGGGTTAGCCAACGGATTCATTATCCACGCCTGCCTGCTTCCCTTACGGCTTTGGGAGCCGGACGGACGAGACAGGGTTGATAGGGAATCCATGAAATGATTCCGCCCTTTGAACCGTTTTCCCTGGTAATATTTTCTATAATATTTCCTGATCCTTTATGGCAATTCCCCAAATCCTGTTGATCGGGTTCGGGGACCTGTTCCTGGCTCTATTTGGGAATTCCTGGACAACCATATGCTCTCCAAAATCAGCTGTTACACAAACAAATTACCCGAAATATCATATTTGACCCGACGTTAATCTTCAAAGGGGGAAGGGATCACCGCCGGTCCTATCCCTCTTTTTTCAAAAACCACATAACGACTATGTTTAGCACAAGGATAATCAATGGGTTTTTCGCGTTTTTCGCAGCGCTGATCGTTTCCTGCAACGGGTTTAAAGTAGATCGTTTGCTCACGAAAGAAAGTCCCTATGAAAAATACCTCCATGCGATTGAATCATCTGATATAAGGGATTACGCCATGGTATTTGATTGGAAGCAGGAAGGGATTGAGGTGCTAAAAACTCAGTTAAACGTGGACTTACCCTATACGGAGGTTACGTATTTTGATCCCAAAACACCCAAAGCCCAGCTATGGAGATATGAAGTGGAGGAGGGGAGCCAAATCAGTATTTGGGTGAATGCTTTTTCTGATAATATAACCTCATTTTTTATTGATGTTTTCGATGTCATTCCTGGAGAAGAGTTTAAAAGGATCCATTATGCAGAGGATTCCGGATATGTTAACTATGAAGTAAAAAGTTCAGGTATTCATGCTTTGAGGATTCAACCTGAGCTTTTCAGAGGAGGCGCTTTAGAACTACAGATCAATTATCAAGGAATATTGGCATTTCCAATTCCCGGAAAAACGAGTAGGAATATTGACAGTTTTTGGGGAGATCCCCGGGATGGGGATGCAAGGAAGCACGAAGGTATAGATGTGTTCGCTCCCAGAGGCACGCCGGTATTGGCTGTCACCGACGGACGGATCAGCAGGGTGGGAAACAACCGGTTGGGTGGTAAGGTAGTCTGGCTTTTTGATTCAAAACGAGGTTACTCGCAGTATTATGCCCATCTGGACAGTCAGGCGGTTTCTCCGGGACAAAGGATAGCCGAAGGGGATACAATAGGGTTTGTGGGCAACACAGGAAATGCCATTACCACAGCGCCCCATCTGCATTTTGGGATTTATAAAACCAGGAGGGGAGCGGTAAATCCGCTGCCGTTTGTTTTGGACCGGCGTTCGTTGGAACCTCTGGCCAGAGCGGACACCGCTGGTGTGGGAAGAATGGGGATCGTGGCGGCAAGCCTGGCAAACATCCGAACCCAACCGGGAACACATTCTTCAAAGCTGGGAGGCTTTGAAAGGAGCACGCTTCTGCAAATGGAGGGGAAAACCCATGGCTGGTATAGGGTTTCTCTGCCGGATGGACGAAAAGGTTATATTCATGAGGGCCTTGCCAACAGCATAGATGAGCCATTGGGCAAAATAGAAATTAACCCTCAAACCATCATCAAAACGGCTTGGGAGGAGGGGGAAAGCTTGAGTGGAAATTTGTTTACCGGAGAAGCCAGGATTTGGGGAACTTTTGAAAATCAATATTTTGTGGAAACACCTCTGGGTTTGCGAGGCTGGATCAATGCAGATTGACCTGTCTATTTCTGCTTGACAGTCACATTGGTAAACCAAATGGTTTTTTCACCGGCATCGTTTCTATGATCCAACGCGATTTTAATGCCCTCAAAATCCTGCACATTTTCCCAGGTCATGGCCCTTCCTTCAGGACCATCTCCCCGACGGAATACCCACTCCCTGATTTGGTTGTTGTCATCAATATATAGGTCATAAGCATCTCCCGGAGTGTACCCGTCACTGTCGTTGTACCGGATAATCAGCTTGGTGGTTCTTTCGTTGTGAATAGGCGAGTTTTGATCCTCAATGACTTCCGATTCATAGCCCGTGTCCCAGGCAAGCTGAAAAGGAAAAAGCAACCAGTATTTGTCATTGATAAACCTTTTGTCCACACTTTCGAGGGCGTCTGTTTTTTCAGAAATCAGGTAAGTCACTGCCGTATCCGGTCCCGAATAAAAGACTTCACCTTTCTCCAAGTCCCAGGACCAATCTCTTGTATCCACCGTCACGCTGTCTCTTCGGACGTTCCAGGTGTACGAGATCGATGCCACGCTTTCCAAACGGTCGAAGCCATAGGCCCGGGAAACTTGACCAGGCAATCCTTCCGGAACTTTTTCCGGGCTTTGACAAGAAAAAAACATGAATCCTATCAAAGTAAGGGGGAAGTAGGGAGAACTTTTCATGTCAATGAGGGTTAGGTTACTCAATATAGAATATTATTTCTTATTTGGGAAATATTGACGGTGAAAAACACTGTTTTTTTGGAGTTTGTTGCAATATTCTCTAAACAATACATTGAATATGGATACACCTTCCGGTAAATCACGGTTGTATTTAGAGCAATTGGTAAGAGCCGAATACGTTAAGTCCTATAAAAAAGCAGCACAAGATGAAAATCTGCTTTCTATAGCAGAAGAGGGGATGGCAGATTATCTCGGGCAACTGGAAGATCAATGAAGCAAGGAGAGATCTGGTATGCCGATCTAAACCCCACTATGGATAACGGGCAGGCAGGGTTCCGGCCTGTTGTTGTCATCAGCGGCAATTTATTGAACAAATACCTGAATGTTGTCATCGTAATTCCATTGACCAGCAAGGTCAAAAATTATAAAGGAAACCCTATTCTGACGCCGAGTAAAACCAATGGACTAAAGGAAATGTCAGAAATGCTCATTTTTCACGTTCGGTCAGTTTTTAAGGATCGCTTGGTGCGAAAATTAGGGGCAGTCGAAACGGAGCATCTCGCCCTTGTAATAAAAACCTTGAACGATATTTTACGGTATTGATCACTTTTCAGCATTTTTGGAAGTTAAAGTAGCAATAGTTTGACGAGTATTCATGAGTTTCTCCCTGCTGTTTGGAGAGGATAATCGCTGGCTGAAACCGTTGTCTTTTTTGGGCTTCCCGAATCGATCAAATAAATGTACGCTTATCCGGTTGCCAACGGTATTTTTTTCCCGGTAAGGCCTTGATGATACCCGAAAACTCCAGGCTGAGCAATTTACCCGCCAAAACAGAAATGGGCAGGTTGGTTTCCCAACTCAGCCGGTCTATTTCTATTTCGTTTGCTTTGGAGAGAACCTCTATGATTTGTTTCTCGACGGGGTCTAAGCCGGATGTGTCGAAAACCTTTTTATCGGCCTTTGGGTTTCCGCCTTCCTTATTCCATGAAAGGGCTTCTTCTATTTCCCTTGCTCCAATATAAATACCCGCCTTCATGCTTCTGATCAAGTTGTTGCAGCCTTCGCTGTAAGTCGACTGCAAATTCCCGGGCACTGCAAATACCTCCCTATTATAGCTGTAAGCTATCTCTGCGGTGATGAGGGCCCCGCCTCTTTCCGCCGCCTCGACGACAATCAATGCATCGGACATACCTGCGATGATGCGGTTCCTCTGAGGAAAATTACTGGCGTTGAGCGCGGCACCTAGCCTGTATTCCGATATCAGCCCGCCGTTTTCCATCATTTGTTCCGCTGTCCTTTTGTGAGAAGCGGGATATATTTTTTTCAGATCAGATCCCAATACCGCAAGGGTTGGCAGATCAAATTGCAATGCAGCGCGATGGGCTTCTATGTCTATGCCATATGCCAGGCCGCTGATCACTGTGGGGCTGTAGGGTGCAAGATCTTCCAATATTTTTTTTGTAACGGCTTTTCCGTATGCGGTGGCGTTTCTGGTGCCCACAATGCCTATCGTTTTTGAGGGATTCAGGTCAATGTTTCCTTTGGAAAAAATAATGACGGGGGAATCAGGCAGGGATTTCAGCCTTTGGGGGTACGTGTCCTCCAGATAGCTATGAATTTGGATGCCGTTATCATTGGCTTCCCGAATGGTTTTTTCAGCTTCCCTGAGATAAGTATCTTTGTTGGATCTCAGTTCCAGCAGTTTGGGACCTATACCGGGAATTTTGGAGGCTCTGCCTTTGGTCATGTTAAAAAAGTTATGGGCAGACCCGCTATAACTGACAATGTTTTTGAAATTGCCGGGTCCTATTTGAGGGACCAGGCTCAATGCCACATTATGCAGCAATTCATTATGGGTTGTTGTCGGCATTTAGATTGTCTCTGATTTCAATTAAAAATCCTTTGATTTTATGGAGACGGGCAATCATTGACGCTTTGTCCTGGATTTGATGAAGGTCCTTTTTGATGATTTCCTGTGCTCCGGTAAGGGTATAGCCTTTCTCTTTGACCAAGTGATAAATGAGCCGGATTTTTTCGATGTCATCTTTGGTAAACCTGCGGTTTCCCTTTTTGTCCTTTTTGGGTTTGATGATATCGAATTCCCCTTCCCAATACCTGATCAATGACGTAGCTACTTTAAAAATATCCGCTACTTCTCCAATGGAGTAATACTTTTTCTCTATTTCCTTTTCTTTATAAGGCAAAATACATTCGTTTTTCTATCAAAAATACGACAATTATTAGCTATAAGGCAACAGTAATTTTCGATATGGGCTATCGATTGATGACTTAACGTTTCCTTTTTAGAAAAATTTCACAAGAAATAAACATCAAGAAAATGAAACTGCCCTATTGAAAGCGCTAAGAACGCAACTGAATAGGGCAGTATATTATATGTTGATCTCTATTAGGACAACGATTGGTTTTCCCTGGAAGCCAGTTCCAATATCTTATCAAATTCTGAAGGTTCCAGATCTTTGAAGAAATAGTTTACGGGATTAACATATTTTCCTTCCTTCATCACTTCATAATGTACATGGGGAGCGGTAGAAGATCCGGTGTTGCCAACGGTGCCTATTTTATCCCCTCTCTTTACTTTTTGGCCCACTCTGACATTGAAATCATTCATGTGGGCATATAGTGAAGTGAAACCGAATCCATGGTCTATGACAATAAACTTGCCATATCCCCCAAACTCTGTTCTCACTTGTTTTATCACGCCATCGCCCGTAGCGTATATGGGAGTGCCTTTGGGAGCGGAGAAATCCACGCCGCTGTGCATTTTTCTTACTTTGAGGATGGGATGGAGCCTCATGCCATAACCGGAAGCCAATCTATTGAGTTCTTCATTGTGAATGGGCTGGATGGCTGGAATGGAAGCCCAATACTCCTCTTTGTTAAGGGCTGTTTCTGACAGCTCATTGTAGGATTCCCATTGAATGTAAAGTTGCCTTTTCAGCGTTTCTACCTTCTCAGCTACTGAGATGATCATCTTTTCCTGATTCAGACCTTTTTCTTTGATCTCCCGGAACCTATCTGAGCCACCGTAGCCCGCCTTTCTGATAGATGAGGGAATGGGTTCCGATTCGAAAATGACACGGTAGAGATTATCGTCCCTTTCCTGAAGGTCAGCTATCATGGTATTTAGCTTGCCCACTTCCTGCTCAAGCATTTCATAATAAAACTTCAGCTCTTTGTTTTCTTTTTTGAGTATCAGTTCTTTTGGGCTGTCAAAATAATAGTTGAAAATAAGCAGAATGCCCACAGCTATAATGCTGGAAAGTGAAAAAAAGCCCAAAACGTTCAACGTAATGTCCCATTTGCTCTTTACATATCTTTCGTACTTGCAGGTTTTGGGATCGTAATAATATTTTATTCTACTCATTTAATAAATGGTACGGTAAAACTTCTAATTTTGTAATCCGAAAAAAACCCAGGTGATCAGCAACTTGATGGAGATGGGTATTTGGATACAAATATAAAAACAATACTTCAATTATTCGAAATATAATCAATCAAAGTACATAATTCATGGACACTAAACAAATAAGAAGCACTTTTGTTGAATTTTTTCAATCCAAGCAGCATCAATTTGTTCCGTCGGCCCCGATTGTGGTCAAAAATGACCCTACCCTCATGTTTACCAATGCGGGGATGAACCAATTTAAGGATTATTTTTTAGGAAATGAAACCCCCAAAAACAATAGAGTAGCCAACAGCCAGAAGTGTCTAAGAGTTTCAGGTAAGCACAATGATCTAGAGGAAGTTGGTGTGGATACTTACCACCATACCATGTTTGAGATGTTGGGCAACTGGTCCTTTGGGGATTATTTTAAAAAAGAAGCCATTGAATGGGCCTGGGAGTTGCTTACCAAAGTATATGGACTGCCAGCGGACAGGTTGTATGTGACGGTATTTGGGGGTGACGAAAAAGACGGGTTGGATAGGGACCAGGAAGCTTATGACCTATGGACATCATGGATAGACGAAGACCGGATACTTTTTGGTTCAAAGAAAGACAATTTTTGGGAGATGGGGGATACCGGTCCCTGCGGTCCCTGCTCTGAAATCCATATGGACCTTCGATCAGAATCGGAGATCTTACAAACTCCGGGAAAGCTCCTTGTCAATGAAGACCATCCCCAAGTGATTGAAATATGGAATTTGGTATTCATGCAGTTTAACCGGAACAGTGAGGGAATACTTCTTGATCTGCCGGCCAAACACGTGGATACGGGGATGGGCTTGGAACGTCTGGTCCGGGTTATCCAAAACAAATCATCCAATTATGACACGGATTTGTTCGACCCTTTTTTGAGAAAAGTAGAGGGCTTATCGGGGTTAAAATACGGGGAATCAGAAAAAACGGATATTGCCTTTAGGGTGATTGTGGACCATATTCGGGCCATATCATTTACCATCGCAGATGGGCAATTGCCTTCCAATAACAAAGCCGGATATGTCATCAGAAGGATTTTGCGAAGGGCCGTCAGGTATGGATACACTTTTTTGGGATTCAAGGAACCGTTCCTTTATAAATTGGTGTCTGAACTGGCCGTTCATTTTGGGGAGGTTTATCCGGAGATAGCTACCCAGGAGGAATTTATTGCCAAGGTGATTCTAGAGGAGGAAAGTTCTTTCTTAAGGACATTGGAAAAAGGGTTGAAAAACCTGGAACAGATCCGGAAGGATTTGCAAATGCGCCAGCAAGGAACCATCCCCGGGCAGATTGCTTTTGAATTGTACGATACTTATGGCTTTCCGCTGGATTTGACTTCATTGATAGCCAGAGAAAATGGGCTTTCAGTGGACGAAGAGGGCTTTGAGGAGGCCATGAAACAGCAAAAAACACGCTCAAGGTCAGCAGCCAAGCTGGAAACCGGAGATTGGGTCACCGTTTATGATAAAGATGAGGTGGAATTTGTGGGATATGATTCCCTGACTTCCCAAACCAGAATCCTCAAGTATAGGCAAATCAAAGACAAAACAGGCAATAAATTCCAACTGGTCCTGGATAAAACCCCCTTCTATGCAGAAAGTGGGGGGCAGGTAGGAGACCGTGGTATCCTATTTAATGACAGCGAGTCCATCAAGGTGCTCGACACCAAAAAGGAGAACGATTTGACCGTGCATTTTGTGGATAGGCTACCGGATGATCCGGAGGCGGAATTTGAATGTCAGGTAGACAGTCAAAAAAGGATGCTGACAATGAGTAATCACACGGCCACACACCTGCTTCAAGCCGCCCTGAAACAGGTGTTGGGGGATCATGTCCAACAAAAAGGTTCCATGGTCAATGAACATTTGTTGAGGTTTGATTTCTCCCATTACACCAAGCTTTCCGAGGAAGAGATAAATGAAGTGGAAAAGATCGTCAACCAAAAAATCCGTGAAAATGTGACTTTGAGCGAAAAAAGGAATGTACCCATAGGCGAAGCCAAAGAAATGGGGGCAACGGCGCTTTTCGGGGAAAAATATGGGGATCTTGTGAGGGTAGTTACTTTTGATCCTGAATTTTCGGTGGAGCTTTGCGGAGGCACTCATGTAAAGGCAACGGGCGAAATCGGATTTTTTAAAATCATATCGGAGAGCTCGATTTCTGCCGGGGTGAGAAGGGTGGAAGCCATCACATCCGCCAAGGCCGAAGATTATGTAAACGCGCATCTCGATCTGTTGAAGGAAATTCAGGAAATGCTTAAAAACCCCAGGGATCTGAAAAAGGCGGTAGCGGACCTGATATCAGAAAAAAATGAACTTAAAAAGGAGATTGACTCGCTGCATCTGAAAGAAACAGAACAAGTGAAAGAAAAACTGAAGGAGCAAGCAACTTCTATTGACGATTACCGTTTCATCCATGGATTGGTGAAATTGCCCAACAATGATGCGTTGAAAAAACTGGCGTTCGAACTGAAAAATGAAATGGAAAGATTGGTAGCTGTCCTGGCCGCTGATATCAATGGCAAACCCCAGATAGCGGTGGTGGTCAATGAAGTTTTGGTGAAGGAGAAAGGACTTGATGCAGGCCGGTTGGTCAGGCAGTTGGCCAAAGAAATCAAAGGGGGAGGAGGGGGACAACCTTTCTTTGCCACTGCGGGCGGAAAGGACATTTCCGGCCTCCGGAAGGTGTTGGAAGTTGCGGAAAGCACACTCAGAGCTGCATCTGCTTAATTTAGCCGTTTATTCATTTGGTTTTAGATGAAAACTCTGCCATTTTTGGTGTGGGAACAGTAATATATAAATGATGATTGAAGAAAAGCCTATTTCCTCTGTGTCTGAAGAGGTTAAAAGTAAATACGAACTGGTAATAGGGTTGGAAGTTCACGCGCAATTGCTTACAAAAAGCAAAATGTATACTTCTGATTCTACAGAATTTGGCAACATGCCGAACACCAACATTTCTGTGATAACCCTTGGCCATCCGGGGACTTTGCCTAAGGTTAATAAAAGGGCGGTGGAATTTGCCATCAAAATGGGATTGGCCTGTAATTCAGAGATTACAAGGAGAAACATTTTTGCCAGAAAAAATTATTTTTATCCTGATTTGCCAAAAGGCTATCAGGTCACCCAAGACAAAAATCCGATATGTGTGGGCGGCTTTGTTCCCATCAGCCTTGCCAATGGAGATAAAAAGGATGTGGCCCTTACCCGCATTCATATGGAAGAAGATGCCGGCAAGTCCATTCACCTGGCAGGAGAAATTGATACTTTGGTGGATTTTAACAGGGCAGGTGTTCCTTTGATTGAAATTGTTACCGAGCCGGATATGCGTTCATCGGAGGAGGCCTATAATCTCCTTACGGAAATAAAAAAACTGGTAAAATACCTGGAGATATGCGATGGTAACATGGAAGAGGGTTCTCTAAGATGCGATGCTAATATTTCCACGAGGAGAAAGGGAGAAAAGGTTTTGGGGAAAAAAGTTGAGGTGAAAAACATGAACTCTTTTAGAAATGTGGTGCGGGCCATCGAACATGAGTTTGAAAGACAGGTATTGCTACTGGAAAGAGGGGAGGAGATCCTATCCGAAACAAGGACTTTTGATGCCACAACCGGTTTTACGGGCAGCATGCGAACCAAAGAAGATCTGAATGACTACCGGTATTTTCCTGAGCCTGACCTCAGCCCCGTAGTGGTTTCAGAAGAGTGGCTCGATAGCATCCAAAAGGACATGCCGCCGCTGCCAAGAGAGCTTTTTGACAGATTTGTAAATGATTACGGATTGCCTGAGTACGATGCAGGTGTATTGACCGACAGCAAGGAAATTGCCTTGTGGTTCGAGCAGCTTTGCCACTTGACATCTAACTACAAGGCGGCCTCGAACTGGATGATGGGGCCAGTCAAATCTTACCTCAACGAGTTAACCCTATCCATCCATGATTTTCCGGTTAAGCCAAATCAGCTCGCGAGTCTGATCCATTTGATAGATGATGGAAAAGTCAGTTTTACGGCAGCTTCCCAAAAAATCTATCCGGAGATGCTAAAGGGGCAGGGAAAAACTCCTTTAGAAATTGCGCAGGAAATGAACCTCATACAGGAAAGCGACGAGGATTCCATTAAGCCAATCGTGGAAAGTGTACTTGCGGAAAATGAAGCAAAGGTGAAGGAATACAAATCAGGTAAAAAAGGACTGATGGGCATGTTTATGGGCCAGGTTATGAAACGGTCTAAAGGTAAGGCAGACCCTAAAGTGGCAAGTAAAATATTAATTGAACTATTGGATAATTAAACATGAAAAATACCATTCTCACTTCATTCTATCTCAGCACGTTGGTTTTGTCTTTATGGTCATGTGTGGAAAAGGGAAGTCAGTTCGACGGGCAAGTGGTTGTATCAGGAAAACTGGAAAACAAGCCGGATGGCTTTCTCGTTTTATCCCGGTATAACAATGACAGGCTGGACGTAGTAGATACCATCCATGTGGGAAAGAACGGGAAGTTCGATTATAAACTGGAATTGGAAGGCCCAAATTTTTACGAACTGGACCTTATGGGAGAAAAAAATGTCCGCTTGGCATTGTATGATGAGGATGTTGATATTACCTATGATTTTTCAAATGATAATCTGGAAACGGAGGGTTCCCGGGATAGTCAGCTGTTGCTTAAAATAGACGAGTTGACACTACGTTATCAAGAAGAGGGAAATGAACTGAATACCGGGTTTTATGAAGCCATGGCCGACAGGGATCAGGAGACGATCAGGGCCATTCAGGAAAAGGCCATGCAGCTTGAGATAAACCATGCAAACCGGATAAAAACGGCTATTTCGGAGATGGAAGGCAGTTTTGCGGCATTGGCGGGATTAGGAATGTTGAACCCGAGGACAGATTTCAATTATCTCGATAGTGTGATCGTGGTGTTGGGTGAAAGATATCCGGATATGAGGCTTATCCACTCCTGGAAGCAGGAACTCGAGGAGATGAGAGCGCTTTCGATAGGGCAGCCGGCACCGGAAATTTCACTGCCCAATCCCGAGGGCGAGCTGGTCAGTTTATCGGGTTTAAGAGGCAAATACGTCCTCATTGATTTCTGGGCGGGGTGGTGCAAACCATGTCGGGAGGAGAACCCAAATGTGGTTCGACTCTACAACAAATATAAAGATAAGGGATTTGAAGTTTTTGGGGTGTCATTGGATAGGACGAAAGAAATGTGGTTAAAGGCGATCGAGGAAGACGGCTTGGAATGGACGCAGGTCTCCGATTTAAAGTATTTTAATTCCGATGCGGCGGCGACTTATCAGATCAATGCTATTCCGGCCACCTATATGATTGACCCTGACGGCAACATTTTGGCCAAGGATCTCCGCGGAAAGACCCTCGAGAACAAACTCGCAGAATTGTTTGATTAAAATAATAAAATCACCATTAAAATAATCTTTTAATATTATCGGGATATTATTATATATTCGCAGCATGGTAGTAGAGAGGAAAAAGAAGTAAAAACCAAGTATTTGATAAAATAATTGTTTATCAAATAACAACATTTCCAAATTTATTATATATCACCTCAAAACCGACTAAAAAGGCACTTACATCTTAAGAAAACCCTTACTCCCATGAAGTGGAATGCTTTTTGAGAGTGCAAGAACCTGGAACACGAATAATATCAACAACACAATTATTTTAAGTAAACATGAAAAAAAGTAGTTTTAAATTACCCCTAACCCGGCTTTTGACCGTCATGCTATTTGGACTATTAGCATTGGGTGCTTGTAAAAGTAAGAAAAAAGTAGTGGAAGCAGCACCGGAACCGGTGCCGGTGGAAGAACCTGCGCCTGCGCCTAAACCTGAACCTGCCAAGCCTTCAGCCGAAGAGGTAGCGGTAGGTAAGCTCGAGGATTATTTCAATGCTGTTGCGAACGCTACGAACTTACAGAGTGCAAATAATACCATCAGAGAAGCTTTGGGGATGTTTTCTAACCAGAATACCCCGGTACTGATAGTTATCCATGAAGAGGCTGGTGTCAAGGATTACGACGAGCCTACCACCATTGAAAAATACCTTCATTACCTGAAAGATACGCAGAAGAACCTGAATTTCATCAGTGACATAAGAATGGATGGATCCGGTAGAGTAGCTGAATTAGAATTACGTAGAAGATAGTTGTAAATAACAAAAGAATTAAGTTAGTTATGAAAAAATATATTCCATCCTTATTGATATTATTTCTGGCTACCACAATGGTGGTCTTTGCGCAGGACGACAACATCAGTCCTCAAAGGAAACAGGCTATTGATTCTTTGGCCTTAGAGAAAGTAAAGGACTTGAGTAAATACATCAGTATCATTGGTAGTAAAGAAACCCAGTTTTCTGAAGCAACGAGGGTAATGGACAGGGCAGAGGAATTGTTTGCTCCTGACGCAGAAATGGGTGTTTCTTCACTGAACACCAATGAAATCGCCTATTACAAAATCAGGAGATACTTCGAAAGGCTGATGGCCCTTAACTACGACAGGGTGAACATAAGTTGGTATGACATCCATTATATCAGTGATCTGGAAAGACAGCCGGACGGCAGATATGTAGGAGTGATCACCATCTATCAGCGTTTTGAAGGCACTTCGCAAGAGGCAGGCTTAAACTATAGAGATACTACCAAAAAAGACATCACCATATATGTTGAGAAAAAACAAACGCAGATATCCGGACGAACCATTGAGTTCTGGGATGTGTTGTTAGGTGATGTGAGAGTGACTGAAACTTCAGCATGAGAATAATATTCATTAGCTTAATAACATTATTGATATCAATACAGACTGCACCGGGGCAAATGCTAGACAGCGGCTCCGGGCAGTTGATTGACGATGGCAGGTTTGCTGCCTCAACCAAACAGGTCAACCAGTTTTTCCGCCGCTTCAACGCGGAGGAAAGCAAAGAAGGTGACAGAAGGTATTATCCCGAAGACGAGCAGTATAGAAACAAGGAACTCAGGAAATCCTTTATCAATATTCTTTTTGACAACGAGACCTCTGACATTTCCAATGACCTGAAAAGGGAATTCATCAGTACCGTGGTGTCTGACACCTATCCCCAGTTCCTGAGTTTTCATGGGGGAGAATGGTTTGCAGAAGCAAATACTGTTTTTACCCATAACGGGAAGAAACATGACGTGGTACTGTTTTTAAAATTACAGCCTGAGGGTTTAGGCTATGAGTGGGTGATAGAAAATGTGCTCTTCGAACCTTTCAAAGAGGCATTTGATAAACCCAAAGGAGATCAAAAAAAATTCCTCCACCCTTTGAGCCATGAACTTGGGTTCATGAATTTACGGAAGGCTATACAGGATAACCCCAGGCCTGAATCGTATACGCCGAAGGAATTTAAACCGGATTATCTGAGTCTTTTTATTTACGAAATAAAAAATGGAAGGATGAAATTCGAGACGGTTAAAGAAGTAAAGTTTCATTTTTTCCAGATTGACAAGTGGTATTTTGAGCTTGCCCAGTTTAACAGACCCGGCTTCAACACCGGGTGGCTGATCGCTAACCTGGTCAAACTTGAAGAAGGAGACAAGGATGTTATTTTGAACTATATATATGACCAAAATTAAGTTATTCATATCACTTTTTGTTTTTTTCCTAGCACAATTTACTGTTTGGGCCCAAGATCTGGGGGGATATAGTAAGCAGGAAATCAAAGACTTCTCTCAGCAAGTGGAAGACCAGGTGCGGTTTCTGCAGTATTTTCTCAATACCGTAGGCAGCGGGGAAACTTCCGCCAGAGACAAAGATGTCATCATCCGGGAGAGCTATAAAAAGATCTTTAGGGACGATAAAGTGCAGGTTGAAGATGACCTCCTGTCTGACAGGAAAGTCATTACCAACAAAAATGTAACCTCTTACTTAAAGGATGTCGAGTTTTTTTTCAGAGACGCTTCTTTCCAATTCAAAATCAGGGAAATCAAGCCCCAGTTGAGGGATAATGGGGAATTGTTTTTTGAAGTTTCCATAGACCGGACGCTCACTGCTATGGGACTCAACAGTGAAAAAATTGAAAACACACAACCCAGGTTTATAGAAATTAACTTGGAGAAAGCCTCCAATGAACTGAAAATTGCCAGCATTTATACCACCAGGTTAAGCAGGGACAAAGAGCTACAGGAGTGGTGGGAAACCCTTTCCCTGGAATGGGAAAACTATTTTAGGAGGAAATTCCAAATAGAGGAAGACAGCATCGAAGTGGACTTGCTGTATAAAATCAGCAGTCTGGACAGCCTTGATTTATCCGGCAACCAACTGATTATTGACCTTTCCCCGATTCAGGCTTTGCGCGAACTTAAGTACGTGGACATAAGCGGCACGCAGATCAATGAACTCAACCCTATCAGCAACGTTACTTTTTTGACTTATCTGGACATATCCGATACGCCCAACGAGGATATTCAGTTTATAAAATACTCTGAGAGACTTACCCATTTGAATATATCCGGCACACGGATATCCAATATCGACGACTTGGCCAACCTCAAAAACCTTAAAGAGCTATACGCAAGGGGAACCCCCTTGATGGGGTTCGGGGTATTGAATAATTTTACCCAGTTGGAAGTTTTGGATCTTGAAGAAAATGGCTTCAACAATATTGAAAATATCAAAGCGCTGAAAAACCTTAAAGTGCTTAACTTAAAAGGGAATTTTTTGATCAATTTTGGATTTTTATCCGAACTGGAAGCATTGGAAGAAATTAACCTTGAAGAAACGAATATCCTTGACCTTTCTCCATTGGCTGAGCTTCCTAAATTGTGGCGCTTGAACATCAATGGTACTGAAGTAAGCCAGCTGGAGCCGCTTAACGGATCTGGCAGTATACGCAGGATTTATGCGGACAAGACGAGCATCACGGAAAATGCCGCGGATGAATTTGCCAGGAGAAATAGAAGGACACTCCTTATACACAATGTGGAAAATCTCCAGACATGGTGGGAGACACTTCCTGAGGGCTGGAATCAGGTATTTATCAAAGTTTATCCCAATTTGGGTAAAGGCCAGCCTTCGGTGGAGGAGCTGTCGGAGTTGGTAAGTCTTGATACTTTAAACTTGTCTTCGAGCCAGGTAGTCAGCCTAAGGCCCGCTTTGAAGTTTAAGAAAACGGTATATGTGACTTTCGAAAACACAAAAATACAAGATCTGTCTCCTCTGGCGGAGATGAAAACGCTCGTTGGCATAAAAGGAGATAATAGTGAAGTCACCAATTTGGAAGCCCTTCGCGGACTGAGTTCACTGAAAGAGGTATCTTTCAGAGGCACCAAACTTAAATCCGTGGACCCACTTAAACCACTCACTTCTTTAAAATATATTAATGTCGACCATACAGATGTTCCAAAATGGGAAGTGGAGGAACTGGTCAGTTATATCGAAGATGCGGTAGTGGTTTACAGAACAGATGAACTGAATTCCTGGTGGGATAATTTGGATGATATTTGGAAAGGGCTTTTGTCCAATCAATTTGATCTTTCAAAGTCCCCAGATACCTATGAACTTCACCGATTGACCGCCAGCCCCCGGTTAAAAGTTGAGAGCGCGGACGTGTTTGATCTGGAAGCGTTATTGGTGTTCTTTAACCTCAGGGAACTTGAAATCCACAATGTACCCCTTGCAGACCCATCTGCTTTGTCCAGACTGGAATCTCTCCAGCATTTGAAAATAACAGAGGCGCCTTTCAGAGATTTGAGCCCGCTCTCGCCACTGACGTACTTGGAATCCTTAAATGTTTCGAATACCGCCATCGAAGATTTAAGACCTCTTGGAGAATTAGGCAGATTGAAAAGATTAAACCTTTCAGGGACCAACATCAGCAGGCTCAGGGGGCTTGAGACGCTTTATGACCTTAGGGAACTGGATATTGCAAGCACCAACGTAAGAAATTTAAAACCCATCATGCACCTTGTCAATTTGGATAGACTGGTCTGTTTCAATACCCGGATCAATACCCGTCAGGTCGATACCTTTAAGCGGAACAATCCTGATGCGGATGTCAGGCATTACTAAAGGACGCGATATTTTTTCTATTGACGAAAAAGGAAGCAATAAAAAAGCTGCCTTAAACCAAATAGGGCAGCTTTTTCATATTTTTAATGGTTTGCTTGGCTAATTTCTTCGGTAAGGCTGGTTGTTTTTAGCTTTTGGTCCTGTGATTCTTTTTCTTCTATCCAGGTCTGTATTGACGGATACCACTTCCTGTGGCGCATCCTTGACATGTTTTCGATTTTTGAATGCAGGACCTTTCAGGTCTTCCTTAGCGATGTCGGTATATGCCACGCCGGTTTTGGCCTGCTGTTTCCAGGGTTTGTAATTTTTGGCTGCCGGACCCTTAAGCTCCCGGTCTGACTGCGCGTAAGAGAAGTTTAAGAAAAGCAAGCCTGCCACAAATATATATATAAGCCTTTTCATAACGTATCGGGTAAAGTTGAAATATAAGACCCTACTCTATAATACGGATTTGAGAGAAAAGGTTGCTGGAAATCAGCTGTTTTTTAAAGTTTTTTATATTTATGTAAAATTATATACGGAATTTAAATACTATTCTTTTTATAAATAGGGTAAATATAAAACTGGAAAATTCAAGTTTGTCTTTGTGAAGAAAAAAAAGGGGTGTTATTTTAACCTTAAAATCAGAAATAGGATATAAAATCAAAAAACCACCGTGATTAACCGTCACGGTGGTTTTTTGATTTTTTTTGTTTTTTAAAAAGAAAAGACCGCGGCGAGAACAAATGAAGCAAGGCTTTTTGAATTGCCCAGGTCTTTATTCAGGAAAAAATCTTGTGACATGGAGTCCAATCTTATCTCCGGTATCAGTGTCAGGTTGTTGGCTATCTTGGCATTGCCGGATAAAGTAACGGCGAATACGCTGCCGTCGCCGTTACTTAGTCCGACAACACCCTCCAGGCCATCATTGAAGACCTTGAAATATTCTGCTCTTGCGCCAATAGCAAACTTATCTGATGTGGTGACTTGCAGATATCCGGCAGCTCCATAGAACCCCGCGCCATCGCCGGTTCCGTTTTCTATGTTGGTACCGTTGTAGAACTGACCTGCCCCCGAGGTGTTATAAGTTCCGTTAAATCCTAAGAAAAGAGGTTCGGTCACATTGTAGCCCATGGTCAGGTCGACCTGAAAAGTGGAACCGAGAGAGGCCGTACCGAAGGTGGGAAAATCATCAGCATTCAGTTTTCCGTCCTGGTCACCGTAGAGAAAGTTCAGATAAGTACCTCCGGCTTCCGTTTCGTAAGCCAACTGAGCCCCCAGCGTATAAGTGCCGTACAAATTGAATTCGGTCATATCCGTTGGGTTCATTACAGCCGCCATGAAGGACCATTTGTCAGACAAGGCAAAATCTGCTTTGATCCCAGTGTGGGAAAAGGGGCCGTAGGAAAACATGTAGGAAGTGGAATAATTGAAATTACCGGTAGGGGAGATGACTTCATAACCCAAGTAGGTATTGAAATTACCCATGGACAGGGTAACGGCATTGTTTATGTTCCAATACGCGTAAAGTTGGTTAACGATCTGAGAGCTTCCGGCTATTCCTCCTGCATATAAAGGAGATCCGAAGACGGCGTCTTCTCCCCTTGGTCCGAATACCAGATCGGCAACAAAGCCTACTTTTTCGCCTTCATAAGTGGCGACGATATTGGCCATTCCCAACGAAAAGCCGGGCAGATTGGCAAACGAGGTGGCTGGAGCCTGGGTAAATTCCCCTTTATTTGGAGCGTTAAAATTTGACCTGAAATAAGCGTCCACTGAGCCTGAAAAGCCAATTCTTGATGTTTTATCTTCCGCCTCTTCCTGTGCATTGACCAGGGTTGAAAATAAGGAAAAGACAGTTATAATTAGATATTTTAAGTTTTTCATTTTAATTTTAATTATCGGTTAAATTTTATTTGACTGTGTCAACCCTGGTCTTATTCCGAAAGAGAGTGGTGTTTTTTTCGATAAGCCAGGGTTTTTTTCAGCATCGGGCTGCATTTATTAATTATCTATTCATCATACACAATGGTATATCCCCTGATGCCATGTTCGTGGCTATCCAGCCCGGACCGTTCATGCTCCTCGGAAACCCGGATGCCCATGGTGACTTTAAGCAGGTAGAAAATGATAAATGCGGAAAAGAAGGCTGTCGCTCCGCAGATAACTACTCCCAGCAATTGGGTCAAAAAGGTATGTTCCGGATTGTTGGAGAACAGGCCTACTGCCAAAGTTCCCCATATGCCACAAGTCAGGTGTACGGAAACCGCGCCTACCACATCGTCCAATCTCATTCTGTCCAAAAAAGTGGCGGACAATACAACCAGAATGCCTGCTATAAAACCTATAATCAATGCGGATATAGGGTTGATCACATCAGCTCCGGCAGTGATACCGACTAATCCGGCGAGCACGCCATTTAACACCATGCCGAGATCCAGTCTTTTAAATACGAAATAGGCGGCCAGGAATCCGCCAAGTCCGCCCGCACATGCGCCCAGACAGGTGGTTACCAGGACCAGCGATACCAATGCGGGATCTGCAGAAAGTACGGAACCCCCATTAAAGCCAAACCAGCCCAACCAAAGTAAAAAGACGCCTATCACCGCCAACGGTACACTCGCTCCCGGCTTATCTATTGCCTTGCCGTTGACATATTTGCCGATTCTGGGACCTACCAGGATGACACCGGCTAGAGCTCCCCAGCCGCCAACAGAATGAACGAGTGTGGAGCCTGCAAAATCATAAAAGCCCATGGCGTCCAAGGCGCCGCCACCCCATTTCCAGCTACCGATCAATGGATATACAATCGCTACAAAAACAACAGTGAAAAGGAGATATGCGCCTAATTTGACCCTTTCGGCGATAGCGCCCGATACGATGGTGGCAGCCGTAGCGGCAAACATCGCTTGAAACAGGAAGTCTGTCCAGTAGGTATACCCTGCATCGGCGTATCCGGCTGAAACATCTGCTTCTTCCGGCTTAAACCAGAACATGTTCCACCCGGAAAAATCGAAGTCGAGCCATCCGGGTACCTCAAATCCCGGATACATTAGAAAAAATCCTATCAGCGAATAAGAGACGATTCCGATGATCGGTGTAACCGTATTTTTAAATAGGATATTGACAGTGTTCTTCGCTTGACCAAATCCCGCTTCAACCCCGGCGAAGCCCAGGTGCATGATAAATACCAATGCGGTGGACAACATCATCCATAAATTATTCGTGGTGAGTGTGTTTTGGATAATTTCTGCTGAAAAATCTACCCCTTGGGTGATGTTTTCAACACTTACTTGAGTTAGAATAGTAAAATCTCCTTTCATATGTTTTTAATTATTTTTCATTGGCCATATGGAATCTCGCAATCTATAATCATCCCAGTTTGTGACGATCCCGTCATGCTCGATTTCATCTGTTTATAATTTGTATTTAAGTTGCCAGATAGCTTGCCTCACATGTCCCCCGCTATCGGGGCATCCCAGTGTGGGGACGTTTTCGTCATGCTCGGTTTGTTAATAATTTGTTTTTCAATGGCTATAACTTGTCCCGTACCTCAGGTCGGGATAGCCTGTCCCAGCCTGACCTCGGGGAACTGGCTTAAGGATGTTTAATCATTCATCTGTGCGTCACTTGTATCATGCTCGGGTTAGGTTGAAATTTTATGTGATTTATAAAAGACATACCTTACATTACGGTATTTCTAATTTTCTTTAAATCTAAATGTTTTTTTGGTAAAAAAAACAACTATTATTTATGTATTATGCAGAAAATCAGAGAGTAAAGGGTATTTTTTGAACTGGTTTTATCGAAAAATTTGCATGTTTATTAAATATAAGATCATTATTTAATCATAATATTTCTGAAACTTGTTAATGTTTAAAATGACGTTTTAAACGCCAACAGGGATAGAAGATATGGAAAATATTGTTTAGGGAAATAACTGCTTGTTCAAATGGAATAAAATAAGGAAAAATTAAAAAATACAGAGAATAAATAAGCGAAAGCCGGGAATGTCATTTATCTTATAATTAATTGACCTGAAAATAACAAAAAGAATGGAAAAAAAATTTTAAAAAAAAAATGAAAAGACGCTAAATTTTTAACTCAATATCAGAGTTTTTATGTCAATAACAAAAAATACAGTTCAAATAGAAAGCTGTTTTTGCCAGTTGAACTTATTTATTTCTGCATTTGAGCGTATTCTTTAGCGAAGTAGGTTAAAATAATTTTGGCTCCCGCTCTCTTAATGCTCAGAAGAGATTCCACCATCGCCCTTTCCCCATCCAGCCACCCGTTGGCCGCAGATGCCTTGATCATGGCATATTCCCCGCTGACGTTATAGGCAGCGATAGGAAGGGAAAAGTTTTCATTTAACAGCCGAATGATATCTAAGTAGGCTAGTGCAGGTTTTACCATCAAAAAATCCGCACCTTCTTCCGTGTCCAGTTGCGCTTCGATCAAGGCTTCCCGGGCATTGGCTGGGTCCATTTGGTAGGTTTTTTTATCTCCCGATTTGGGTGCGGAATCCAGCGCATCCCTAAAGGGGTTGTAGAAAGCACTGGCGTATTTTGCCGTGTAGGACATAATGGATACCTCTTTGAACCCTTCTTTATCCAATAGACGGCGGAGATGGCCTATGCGCCCGTCCATCATGTCGGAAGGTCCGATAATATCCGCCCCGGCCTGTGCCTGAGCTAAAGCCATCTTTCCGAGGATCTCCAGGGTTTCATCATTGAGGATTTGGCCTTCCTCCACCAGCCCGTCATGCCCATCTGAACTGTAGGGGTCCATGGCCACGTCGGTCATGATGCATGCTTCTGGAAATGCATGTTTGATTTTGTTGATGGCTTTGAGATAGAAAGTTTCCGGGTTGTGACTTTCTGTGGCATACTTATCTTTTTTGCTTTCCGGATAAGCCGGAAAAATATCAAAAGCCTTGATGCCCAGCTGCATGCAGGCATCAATTTCCTCCAACATCAAATCCGGAGAATAACGGTACACCCCCGGCATGGAAGCCACTTCCACTTTCTGGTTGATACCGTCAATTAAAAATAAGGGTAAAATCAGATCTTTTACGGACAGTCGCGTTTCTTCCACCAGGGAGCGGATCACCGCGGACTTTCTGTTTCTTCTGGGTCGTCTAAGCATGTTCGGTTTCGGATTGAACGGATTTTCAATCAAAATTACCAAAATATACGGAAGAATACTGCCCGGCCGCTCAAAAGTTAATTTGTGCCTGTAACCTCAGCAGGTTTCCTTTTTGCCGGTTTTGAGGGTTGAGGGAATTTTCAAAAGTCCGGTCAGAAATCGTATACATGGCCACCAGTTCAAAATTGCTGTGTGGTTGCCATTCCACGCCTAGTTCCAGTTCTTTTACCCTGTGCTTGGTCGCGTCAAATTCATGTTTTTTACCCCCGTTGTAATAATGATATCTGGTAAAGGGGATATAAGTATTCTTGCCGTGTTCAATATAATATGAACCCAGTACATAACCTCCTCTGATAGGTTTGTCTTCCACGTTCATGGTTTCGGGATTGAATTCCGGGCCTCTCCCCCAGTTGAACTCCGCTTGAAGCCCGAATGGCTGAGGATACACGATGACGGAAGGACCATATCGGAACTCCCTGAATTCCCTCTGGTCATTGTCTGTAAGGGTACTGCGCTCTATCACAAACTTGCCGGTATATCCTTGCAAAGATCCTTCTATAATTTGTCCTGAAGGAAGTTCAAAAGGATAGGTTGCCCTGGTGACCGCATGCATGGAATTGTTTTTTTCAGGTTGGTTGGCAGTCTGGCCATTGTATAATCCTAATGCCAGGACACCATAATCCCCGGAACCTTTCAGACCGGATGAAACCAGATACCTGAACCTCTCGCGGATTTTTTTAGGGGCATAGTAAAGCATTAACCCAATATCCCTCTCGTTGGCCACGGCACTGTTAAGTCCATCGTTCCTATCCAGAGGAATCCGGTTTTGGCTGGACTGTAAGTTCTCAAAACCAAAAGGGACTTTGCTCTGGCCGATCCGCAACCTGAATTCCTGGTCGGCATCTAAACCCAGGTCAAAATACGCATCCCTGATTTGCGCAAAATTCCCCCCGCCTGACGCAAAGTCGGGCTGGATATAAAAGTACACGCGCTCATGGATATCTCCATAGAAAATCATCCGTATCCGTCTGAAGAAAAAGCCGCCGTTTTCTCCCCAGGACTTGTCGCACTGGTCACATTGCAATTGAGGGTTGGTTTCAAACAGACGGTTATACCTGAGCTGAGCATAGCCCCTCAACTGGATTTTATCAAACCATTGTTGGGATTGCTCTGCTTTTTCAACCTGTACAGAATCGTTTTCAGTGTTCCTTGCATTCACACTGATAGTAGCCCATACTGCGATGAGTAGGGTAAGGGCGAAAAGTTTCCGCATTATGTTTAAATCGTTTTAGTAATACAGCACCACAAAGTAAAACTCTATCTATGTCCTTAATATGAATGCGGGGTTACCAAAATGTTATGAAATAAAAAATGGGGATAACAATCTGCTTTCTTAAACCGCATATAAGTAAAAAAAGCCCCTTATTCTTTTAAAAAGGGACTTTTGAATGTTAAGAAATTGTTAACAGCATTTTCTGTTAGGTAAGTAAATCAGAAATCTGAGTGACACTTACCTGTGTATAGTCTGTAATATACAGGTGACAGGGAGGCAATTCTTCTTTATTGTGGGAAGACAGGACACCCACCACTTTCATGCCGGCGTTCAGAGCGGCCGATACTCCTGAGAAGGAATCCTCAAAAACCAGGCATGATCCAGGATTGGTCTTGAGGTTTTGGGCGGTTTTAAGGTATATTTCCGGGTCCGGTTTGTGCTTGGCTACATTTTCACTGGCCATTACGGATTCCATATGTTTGCCAAATCCCAATCTCTCCATAATCAGGTCCAGATTGGCCCTGGGAGCTGAGGTGGCTACGCCGGTTTTAAATCCATTCTGTTTTAGTTCGGATAGAAAACCGGTAAAACCGGGGATGGGTTCTACTTTATCCGCATAAATTTCCCGGAAAAGCCCCTCTTTTTCGTTTTCCAATTGAACGAACTCCTCACCTAAAATTTCCCTGCCAAGAAAATGGCTAAAGATGTATTTGTTGCTTTTGCCATACATATGCAGGGCGAATTCTTCTTCTGTTGGTTTTAGTCCTCTTTTTCCAAAAAACAGCCTAAAGGCTTCTGAATGATAGGGGTTGGTGTGGCAGATCACCCCATCCATATCAAAGATCACTGCAAGTTTTTCCATTGTGGATATTTAGCCTATGCTATTTAAAGTTCAAGATGGTTTTTTCAATAATGTCGCAACAACTGTGCAGTTCTTCCTCTGTCATGACCAATGGAGGTGCAAACCTGATAATGTTGCCATGGGTGGGTTTGGCCAAGAGACCATTCTCTTTCAGGGAGATGCAAATCTCCCACGCGGTGGCGCTGTCGGGGCGGTCATTGATTACAATGGCATTCAACAGGCCTTTCCCCCTTACGGTACTGACCAATGGCGATCGTTCCACCAAAAGCTGCATTCTTTCACGGAATATCTTTCCCAGCTTTCTGGCATTTTGGGCCATTTTTTCATCTCTGACCACTTCAAGGGCGGTCATGGCTACTTTCACCCCCAAAGGATTGCCTCCGTAAGTTGACCCGTGTTGGCCGGGTTGGATCACATTCATGACCGCATCGTCCGCAAGGACCGCTGAAACGGGCAAAAAACCACCGGAAAGCGCCTTCCCTAAAATAAGGATGTCAGGACGGGTATAGGTGTCCTGCTTTTCGCAATGCCCTTCGCAGTTACAATTGCCGCAAACGGCCAATAAAGATCCCGTTCTGGCAATTCCCGTTTGGATTTCATCCGCAAGCAAGAGCGCATTATGGGTTTTACATATGAGGGAGGCCTTTCTGATATAATCTTCGTCCGGAGTGATAACCCCCGCTTCCCCCTGTATAGGCTCAACTAAAAAAGCTACCACATGTGGGTTTTTCTCAAAAGCCTTTTGAAGCGCATTGAGGTCATTGTAAGGGATGGATATAAAACCGGCGGTAAAAGGCCCAAAATTTCTTCTGGCATTTTCGTCGTCGGAAAAAGAAATGACCGTTGTGGTCCTGCCATGAAAGTTGTTTTCAGCCACGATGATAATACCTTCGTTTTCCGGAACTCCTTTTTCCTCATAGCCCCATTTTCGGGCGATCTTGATGGCCGTTTCTACGGCCTCCACGCCGGTGTTCATGGGAAGGACCTTGTCAAATCCAAAGTATTCCGTAATGTATTTTTCGTAAGGCCCGAGCACATCGTTATAAAACGCTCGGGAGGTCAAAGTTAAAGTGCCGGCCTGTTCTATCAACGCGTCCTTGATTCTCGGATGGCAATGTCCCTGGTTAACCGCCGAATAGGCGGATAGAAAATCAAAGTATTTTTTACCTTCCACATCCCACAGATAAACACCTTCTCCCCGGCTCAGTACCACGGGGAGGGGCTGATAATTATGCGCGCCGAATTTGTCTTCAAGGTCTATCGCCTGTTGGCTGGAATTGATTTCCTGCATCATGGGAACAATAATTTTGATTCCGGTTAGTTGATTTTTAGGGACCCTTAGCCCGGTGGGCAAATATAATAAAAGGCTTTTGGAATAATGAATCTATACCAAAAAGTTCGCCCACCAGGATTTATTGAATAAATTGGGCGCGGCTTTTTGGTATTTAATTAAAACTTCCGATATTTGCAAACTCAATTGAAAACGAGTCAAACATCATACGATACGATATATCATGGCAAAAATTTGTGACATTACTGGAAAAAGGCCCCGGGTAGGAAACAATGTATCGCACGCCAATAACAAAACCAAGCGTAGATTTTATCCTAACCTTCACAAAAAGAGCTTTTTTATTCCCGAAGAAAATGCTTGGATTACCTTGAAAGTTTCTTCGCAGGCATTGAGGACGATTAACAAGAAGGGGATCACCGCTGTGTTGAAAGAGGCGCAGAAAAAAGGTGACATCATTATAAAATAAGATTTACCTCCACCAAAAAAACAGGAAGCAATGGCTAAGAAAGGTAACAGAGTACAGGTGATCTTGGAATGTACTGAACATAAGCAGAGCGGTATGCCCGGAACTTCCCGGTATATCACTACCAAGAACAGAAAGAATACTACCGAAAGGCTGGAGTTAAAAAAATTTAACCCCATCCTAAAAAAGGTAACCGTGCATAAAGAAATAAAATAATATACTGTCAATCCCGGAGTTATCTTCGGGATTTTATAAAAAACACACATCATGGCTAAGAAAGTAGTTGCAACCCTAAAAAGAGAAGGCGGTATCTCCTACGCTAAGGTGATCCGGGCGGTAAAATCCGAAAAGACCGGTTCTTATACTTTTAAAGAAGAAATGGTTCCTACCCCCATGGTTCAGGAAACTTTAAAGAAATAATTCATTTAATTCTTTGAAATGGTCAAATGTCCCTTTCGATCTGTATCGGAAGGGATTTTTGCGTATATTCAGAAGACAATTTAAACGCTATGGGAATATTTGGTTTTTTTTCCAAAGAGAAAAAAGAAAGCCTAGATAAAGGTTTGCAGAAATCCAACGAGAACCTCTTTTCCAAACTCGGTAAAGCCATTGTGGGGAAATCCAAAGTGGATGATGAGATTCTTGATGAGCTGGAAGAGATACTCATTACCTCCGATGTCGGAGTGGATACGACCATCAAGGTTATCCAACGCATCGAAGAGCGGGTGATGAGGGATAAATATGTCAATACCTCAGAACTGGACCTTATCCTCCGTGAGGAAATCGCGGAATTGCTGGAAGAAAACAATACCGATGATCTCACAGATTTTGAATTGCCTGCAGGCAAGAAGCCTTACGTGATTATGGTTGTAGGAGTCAATGGTGTCGGTAAAACCACCACCATAGGCAAGCTTGCCCATCAGTTCAAACAGGGGGGCAAATCTGTGGTCTTGGGGGCTGCCGACACTTTCCGGGCTGCGGCTGTGGACCAGCTAATTCTTTGGGGCGAAAGGGTCGGGGTGCCTGTCGTTTCACATGGGATGAACACCGATCCGGCTTCGGTGGCCTTTGATGCCGTGAAAAAGGCGGTGGAAACGGGAGCGGATGTGGTTATCGTGGACACTGCCGGGAGGCTGCACACCAAGGTCAATCTGATGAATGAATTGACTAAAATCAAAAGGGTGATGCAAAAATTCATAGATGAAGCACCTCATGAAGTGCTTCTGGTATTGGATGGCTCCACCGGACAAAATGCTTTCATACAGGCCAAGGAATTCACCAAAGCCACCGACATCACTGCTCTGGCCATCACCAAGCTGGACGGAACGGCAAAGGGCGGCGTGGTCATAGGTATTTCCGACCAATTCAAAATTCCGGTTAAATATATTGGCGTAGGAGAGAAAATGACCGATCTGCAGGTATTTAACCGCAGAGAGTTCGTCGATTCATTGTTTAAAAAGAAATAATTGGATCTTTTTTAAACATTTCCAAACGCTTTATAAATACAGGTTAAGTGCCCAATGAAAATAACCTACGGCCGCAAAACGAACAATCCGGTTTAGGAACATTGACCCAAAAGGTACCAAAGCAATAAAAAGATAAGAATGGTGCTGAAGCATCCGCCTCCCAGTTTGTAGGCGCCATAGCCCGCCAGTAATCCTCTGAATATATTTCTCATGATGGGTTCGTGTTAGTGGTTGATATATAATCCTTTTACTTTGTTTAAAAATCAAATTGAATCAAATATATAAAAAATTGTAATTTAAATTTTATACCTGATACAATTCCTCATTGATGTAAATGAATTATTGTCACAGGTAAAGGCGTGGAAGCCATTTTTTAACATTATTTAAATAGGATCATCAGAACTCAATCCGTAGTTTTCGGATATGGAAACTGATAAATTTTTACTGATTTTAATTGCAGGCTGTTTAATCTGGATTTCTTGTTCATCGAATAATTCCAAGTCGGAACATAACATCGGGTGGCGATTGGAAATTGTCGATTCCCTACGCGTCGATTATGTAGGCACCTTGTCTTTCCATGACTATGATAAAGAGAGGAATATCTATCTAATGGAAGATGGTCAAAAAGGGGTGATATTTCTTATCGGGGAGAGCGGGGAGGTTTTGGCCCGGTTTCCACTTTCGTCAGATGGTCCGAATGCCGTCCGATCGCCGAAGGCTTTTGGTCTGTTTGATGGTAAAATTACGATCATGGATTCACAAAAAGGTTTTTTGGTATTTTCTGACACAGGCGATATAACCGAGAGGATAGAAATTCCCGGGCCTTATTTTTATGTCAGCACGCTCAGAACCCCGTTTTTTGAATGGGGAGATGGTTGGGCTTATATCCGTCCTGAAAGAGGCAAAGTGGATTATGGTAGCCGGATGGAGATGTTTAGGAAGACATACAGCAGCCCTATTCTGGAAGTTTTTGACCCTGCATCACAAACTGTCTGCCATACGATGCCCTTTCCCCCGGAAACCATATATCAGGATGGAGACTTCTATCATTGGACCTATCCACACATCGTCAAGAATGGGGAGGAGTGGCTTTTGCAATTACTGGGAGAGCTCAAATACCATGTTTATCATCAAATGGGAAACGAAGTTTTATTCCAGCACACCGTGGACCTGGACATAAAAGATGCGGTCCCTATCCTTGGAGTACCTTTTGAAAAGATGGATGATTTATATGAGCTATGGAAATATATTTATTTTGGCAAAATCGAGAACTTGTATGTTTTGGACGAGAATATCCTGGTTCAATATACCAAGGGAGTAAAAGAGGAAACGGTTAGGCAGCATGATAGGAGCAATCCGGAGGGATGGGCGTCATTCATGCAAACCGTAGACCAACATATCGCTGTCTTGGACAAAAGCCACCAAGTGCTTCAAAAAGACATTCCGGTTCCCAAAGGCTTGGTATTGACCCAAGTGGTAAACGATAATGATGAGATACTTGCCCTTAAGGACCAGGAGTACTTTGGTGTGGAAGAGGACCACGTGACATTTTATATGTTGAAGTTGAAGCAATAAAAAAGCGCCGATTCACATCGGCGCGGATTGAAAAATGTTGCAAGGAGTAATAAAAAATCGTTGCTGTATTACTGCTCCAAAATTATTGATAATCCGGTCTTTTGGGTCAACCGGACGGTTAAGCTTTTTTTATTTAAATAGCCATTAAGGCCCGCGGAATTAATATTTCAATAACATTGGATCAATCTTTATAGTCATGGATCTTCCAATGCTTTTATTTTTTGTACTTTTGCGTCAAATTCCAATAATTTGAAAACGAGAACCTTAAAAAAAGACAAAGTCAATATCATTACCATGGGTTGTTCGAAAAACCTGGTGGATTCAGAGGTTTTACTCAGCCAGTTACGGGGCAACGGCATAGATGCCCGCCATGAATCCGGCGAAACGGACAACAATATCGTGATCATCAATACCTGTGGTTTTATAGACAATGCCAAGCAGGAATCCATTAATACCATCCTGGAATATGCCGATGCAAAGGAGCGGGGGTTAATTGATAAGGTTTATGTGACGGGCTGTCTGTCCCAGCGTTACAAAGACGAATTGGAGGCCGAGATTCCCCAAGTGGATGCTTTCTTTGGGACGAGGGATCTCCCGGCAATACTGAAGAAATTCAAAGCGGACTATAAACATGAACTGGTAGGAGAGCGTTTGCTTACCCACTCAGCCCATTATGCGTACATGAAGATTTCAGAGGGCTGCGACCGCCCCTGTTCCTTTTGTGCCATTCCCCTTATGCGTGGTGGCCACGTATCCAGATCCATTGAGGAACTGGTAAAAGAGGCCCAACACAAAGCCAGCCAGGGAACCAAGGAACTGTTGCTTATCGCCCAGGACTCCACCTATTACGGGCTGGACCTGTACAAAAAGCGGCGGTTGGCGGACCTCATGAGGGCTTTGTCGGATGTGGAAGGGATAGAATGGATAAGGCTGCATTATGCTTATCCCACGGGATTTCCTATGGATGTGCTGGACGTGATGGCCGAACGGGACAATATCTGCAAGTACCTGGACATTCCGCTACAGCATGGTTCCAGTGAAGTGCTAAAGGTCATGCGGAGAGGAACCACCAGGGAGAAACAGGAGGCTTTGATAGAAAACATTCGTTCCAGAATCCCGAACATTGCCATCAGGACCACCCTTATTGCCGGGCATCCAGGGGAAGGAGAAAAGGAATTTGAGGAAATGGTGGGTTTTATTGAGAGGATGCGTTTTGACAGGATGGGGGTGTTTACCTATTCCCATGAAGAAGACACCCATGCGTACCATATGGAAGACAGTGTGCCGGAAGAGGTAAAACAAGCCAGAGCCAACCAATTGATGGAAATACAGGAACAGATTTCCTTTGACTTGAACCAGACCAAAATAGGCAGGACTTTCAAAGTGCTGATTGATAAGAAAGAGAGCGGGCATTTTGTGGGCAGGACGGAGTTTGATTCGGTTGAAGTGGACAATGAGGTGCTGGTAGATGCCCAAAAGCATTATTGCCGCATTGGGGATTTTGTGAAGGTCAAAATCACGGATGCCACAGAATTTGATTTGTATGGAGAGGTGGTTTGATTTCGGTTTGGATAAAAGGTTTGAAGAAGTTCAGGTTATTTTGGTCTGAACTTTTTCTTTTATAAAGAAGGGCTTATTTTTAAAATTTTAAACCGAATCCACATGCAGATATTGGAAGTAACCCGGCCGGAACACCGTAAGGAATTTATAGAAATGGCGGTAAGGCTATACCGGAACGAAAAAAACTGGATCAGACCGCTGGATAAAGACATTGAGGGGATTTTTGATCCGGATACCAACAAACTCTTCAAGCAGGGCGGGAAAGCCAAAAGGTGGTTGGCGAAAAATGACAGCGGAGACACGATTGGTCGAGTGGCCGCTTTTTTGAATCCAAAATGGAAGGAGAAACAACCCACGGGAGGTTTGGGCTTTTTTGAATGTGTTGACGATCAAAAAGCAGCCTTTTTGCTTTTCGACACGGCCAGGGAATGGCTTGAGGCAGAGGGGATGGAAGCCATGGACGGGCCGGTAAACTTTGGCGAACGGGATAAGTGGTGGGGCTTGCTGGTGGATGGGTTTTCGCCGCCGAACTATAATATGCCCTGGAATTTTCCTTATTATCAAAAGTTTTTTGAGGCTTATGGTTTTCAGTTATATTTCAAACAATATACCTACAGGAGACCGGTGAGGGGTTTGGCCATTGAGACGAAAATGGAAGAAAGGGCTGCCCATATTCTTAAGGATAAAGATTTTCAGTTCAGATACCTTAAGGGTAAAGAGCTATGGGAGAAATTCCCCGTATATTTCATGACCGTATACAATAAGGCCTGGGCAAGACACATGGGCAAGTCCATTTCGGAAAGGGAAGCCCGACTTATGCTGAATAAGATGAAACCCATCATAGATCCGTATTTGGTATATTTTGGGTTCCACAAGGGAGAACCGGTTTCATTTTTTATCAATATTCCTGAGATCAATCAGCTTTTTAAATATGTGAATGGGAAAATGGATTTATGGGGAAAAATCAAATTCCTGTGGCACAAGACCTTTAACCCCCCGGATAAAATGCTGGGGCTGGTATTCGGTGTGGTGCCAGAGTTCCAGGGTAAAGGGGTGGAAAGTGCGATGATCATTGAATACCGGGATACCATTGCCGAAAAAAAACTGGCTTATAAAGCTTTGGAAATGAACTGGATCGGGGATTTCAATCCAAAAATGATGCGGGTATGCGAACAGCTCAATGCAACGATTTATAAAACCCATCATACCTACAGGTATCTCTTTGATAGGGAAAAGCCGTTTGAAAGGCATCCTATTTTCTCGTGATCACGATTAATGAGGGGAAGGTTCCTTGATATATAATATTAGGAAAACATCTTTTTCAATGATCGGTGTTTTTGGCTTCGCAGTGGTGTCACCCCCTTCGGGGTTGGTTTCGCTGTGTTAAGCCGTGTTTTCTATAAGAATGCCACCCCTTACGGGGTGGTCCGGCATCTACCGTTCGTTCCGTAGACCCAACCCCGAAAGGGTGAAAAGATTATAGAGCCATATCGGGATCCAATACACCCCAACCCGGAACGGGTGACATTATCCCAGTATTCCATCCGAGAAATTGAGAACAAAGAGTGCCCCTTTGGATTTGTATCGGTGTCTACCTTCGGTTCCGCGACCTAACTCCGAAGGAATGAAAAGATTATAGAACCAATTGGAATCCAATATATCCTAACCCGGAACGGGTGGCATTATCCCTTTACCCCGTCCGAAAAATTAAGGAAGAAGGGCGCCCCTTTTCGGTTTGGGCCGGCGCCTGCCGTCTGTTTTTATGGACCTAACCCCGACGGGGTGAAAAGACTATAGAGCCATATCGGGATCCAATACCCCCAACCCGGAACGGGTGACATTATCCCTTTACCCCGTCCGAAAAATTGAGGACAGAGGGTGTCCCTTTCGGTTTGTGCTGGCGTCTACTGTCCGTTTTTGTGGACCTAACCCCGAAGGGGTGAAAAGACTATAGAACCAATTGGAATCCAACACACCCCTACCCGGAGCGGGTGACATTATCCCTTTACCCCGTCCGAAAAATTGAGGACAAGGAGCGCCCTATGGGTGTGTGCTGGCGCCTGCCGTCCGTTTTTGTGGACCTAACCCCGAAGGGGTGAAAAGACTATAGAACCAATTGGAATCCAACACACCCCAACCCGGAACGGGTGACATTATCCCTTTACCCCGTCTGAAAAATTAAGGAAGAAGGGCGCCCCTTTTCGGTTTGGGCCGGTGTCTACCGTACGTTCTGGGTCCAACCCCGAAGGGGTGAAAGGATTATAGAACCAATCGGATTCAATATATCCCCAATCCGGAACGGGTGATATGATTTGCGTGTTGAATTCCTGACTTAATTGCAAGAGCACCTTTTGATTTTGCTATAGTTACCATTTTGGCTGAACCCCCATGATCAAATGGAGCGTGCCTCCTTGGATGATGTCAAAATGCCGTACCCCCATCTCCGGCAACGGCACGCCGTTGAAAGTTTTGTGCTGGATATAATAGTTTTTATCCGAATTGTTTTCCGCCATGATGATAAATTCTTTTCCGGGATAATAATCGGGATTTAACTGTATGGTGACCTTGTCGAAAACAGGACTCCCCAGTTCATATATAGGGTTGGTTTCCGTACCCCCGTTCATCTGGAAGAGGCCCAGTTTCATCAATACCGCCAGTGATCCCATGAGCCCCTGATCTTCGTCCCCATTGTATCCCAGATGAGGACTGAGCGCGCTGAAAGCTTTTTCCACAACCTTTCTGGACCAGTATTGGGTCAGATCGGGTCTTCCCAGGTAATTAAACACAAAAGCGGTCTGCATGGAAGGTTGGTTGCCATAGTTGATGGGAATCCGTCGGTATTCGGGATGGGTCTCCACGGAATGGGAGGTGCCTGAGGTGAACCCCAGCTTTTCTGCTTGCCTGAACTGCATGTTCAACTTTTCCGCAGCTTTCACTTTGCCACCCATAAGGTCAGCAAGCCCGGATAGGTCATGGGGGACAAACCAGGTAAATTGAGCGGCATGGGATTCTATAAACCCGTTGCCATAATCATAAGGGTCAAAAGGTTCTAGCCATTTGCCGTCAACGTCCTTTGGTCTCATCCAGCCCGATGATTTATCATATTGGTTTTTATAATTTTTGGAGCGGGCTAAAAAATAATCAGCATCTTCATTTTTGCCCAGTTTTCTGGCCAGTTGAGCCAATGTCCAATCCTGAAAACTATATTCCAGGGTAAGACTGGCCCCTTTTTCGTGATTACCGAAATGTCCGTGTGGATTAGGATAAGGCACAAAGCCCAACCGGATGTAATTTTCAACATCGCCACCCTGCCACGTTGTGTGTTCATATCCCGATTTACTCATCATTCCACCGGGCATGTGATTCTTTTTGAGGCCTTCATATGCTTTTTCTATGTCAAAACCTCTAATGCCTTTTTGGAAAGCGCTTACGAAAAAAGGAGTGGAAGAAGCCCCGGTCATTACGTAGGTGTAGTTGCCCCCGGAAGGCCCTCTGGGGATCAGTCCGCCATCTTCATAATATTGCAAAAAACTTTGAGTGAACTCCTCCATGATTTCCGGATAAACCAAACCCCACAGGGTATTCAAGGTCCACTGGGCACCCCAAAAGGAATCCGAATTGAAGTGCCTGAATTTGGGCTGTCCCTCTGTGTTCAGGGGAATCTGACCTATCCTGAAGGTCGCTCCGGTATTATCCGGATAAGCCCCATTTACGTCACTGATGGTCCTTCGGCCCTGCAGAGCATGCCACAGGTCTGTATAGAACCTCCTTCTCAAAGTATCCGTGCCCCCCTCTATGCTTATTCTGCCAAGCAAGTCATTCCATTCCCTTTTGGCCTCTTTTACCGTATTTTCAAAATCCCATCCCGGCAATTCCCTCTCCATGTTCAATTGGGCATTTTCAGGGCTGGTGTAGGATATGCTGACCTTCATCAGGAGTTCCTGCTCATTAGAGGGATGGAAAGTAACGAGCTTATGAGGAGCGGCATTGTCTTCAATTATACCCGAAATTTCCCGCTCAAAGGAAGCGTGGAAATAGACAGTGATAGGCTTCGGTCTTCTGGAAGTAGGAGCATTGGTGATTTTTCCTGCGATTGTCCGGGGACCGGTTTGTTGGAGTTCGCCATCCACAATTTCGCTTGGCCCCAGCGTCCCGCCCAGGTGAAAGAGGACGGAAGGGGCCTGTTGTTCCGGGTACCTATATCTGTGGAACCCAACCCGGTGGGTAGCGGTAAGTTCTGCTTGGATTTCATATTTTTCCAAATATACCTTATGATAGCCCGCTTCTACGGTTTCTTTTTCATGGCTAAAAGGAGAATAGTAATCCATCATCAACTGCCCTACATGGTCACTTGGGATTACCGGCATGACAGATACTCCCGACATTTGCCAGGCGTGAATGTGGCTGAAACCTTTTATGGTGTCCGTGTCATAACGGTAACCACTTCCCCAGGCACCTTCGAGTTGGGTGTCGGGGCTGAGATTGACCATGCCAAAGGGGCGTGTAGCTGAACTGAAGAAAAACCATCTTGAATTGGCCGCATCCAGTAAGGGAAAAACCAAATCTACCGGTCTCTCTGATAGTTGCGCCCGTAAAGAAGACAAGGGGATTACCAGCAATAAGGCTAAAACAAAACGGGAATAGGTAATTTTCGTCATATCAGACATTGTATCAAACGTCAATCCGTTAAGCAGAACACTAAAATCCGGATCAATAGGTAGGTGCTTAGGAGTTTATTATTTATTACATGAAAATTATTTGGCGGTCAGGCTCAGTTGCCATTTCCAACTGTCCTTTAAAGCATCTTCAAGATTGTATTTTGCTTTCCAGTTCAACAGTTTTTCAATTTTTCCGGTATCCGCCCAGACTTTTTCAATATCACCGGGTCTTCTCGGACCTATCTCATAATTGAGTTTTTTACCACTGACTTTTTCAAATGCCTTGATGACTTCCATTACCGTGTTGCCTTGTCCCGTTCCCACGTTAAAAAGATCATAAAAATGATCACCTTTGTCTTGTAGATAGGCTATCGATTTTACATGGGCGTCAGCTAAGTCCATGACATGGATATAGTCTCGGATACAGGTGCCGTCGGGAGTATCATAATCATTTCCGAAAACGGTAAGTTTTTCACGGATACCCGCTCCGGTTTGTGTTACAAAAGGGACCAGGTTGGCTGGTACACCTAGGGGCAACTCGCCGATAAGAGCGGTTTTGTGAGCGCCAATGGGATTGAAATACCTTAGGGATATGGCTCTGACTGAGGCGTTGCTTTTGACATAATCCGTCAAAATATCTTCCCCGATCTTTTTTGTATTACCATAGGGACTTTCAGCTGCCTTTCTGGGGGTAGTCTCTTTTACAGGCAGTTGGTCCGGTTGGCCGTACACGGTGCATGAAGAAGAAAATACAATGTCTTTCACTCCAAACTCTGCCATGGTTTCCAAGAGCACCAAGAGGGACACGATGTTGTTTCTATAATATTTTAAAGGAACTTGGGTACTTTCTCCAACAGCTTTGCTGGCTGCGAAGTGAATGACGCCGGTTAACTGGTTTTCGGAAAATATTTGCCGCATGCGTACGGCGTCGTTACAGTCGCCTTCATACCAGGTGATTTCCCGTTTGGTAATGCTTTTCAGTCTTTCTAAGACAGATTTTTCGGAATTAGAAAAGTCATCGATGATGACCGGCTCATAGCCTGCATTTACCAAAGCGACAGCGGTATGTGAACCAATATACCCTGCACCCCCTGTTATCAAAATTTTTTTCATGGCCAAATATAATATTTTGTGAGGAAACGACACTGTAATTATAATCTTGCATTCTAACAAGGCATTTTAAACCCCTCAGTAACGTCCATAACTATTGGAAGTTTCGTTTAAAGATATAAGGTTCAACAATTTCCGGGTATTGCCAAAAAGCCGGCTTGAATTTTGAAACTTTGTTCTAATGATTAAGTTAAATAAAGTATCTGTCCATACAATTAAACTATTTAAACTCTTTTTACCATGATAAGTTTTGAGCTCAATGAGAATCAGGTCATGATTGCCGGGATGATTCGGGATTTTGGAGCAAAGGAGATCAGTCCATTCCGAAAAGACTGGGATGATCGCCAGGAATTTCCCGTTCCCTTATTTAAAAAACTCGGAGAACTAGGATTGATGGGTGTTTTGGTGCCGCAGGAGTATGACGGCGCCGGTTTTGGATATTTTGAATATGTGACAGCCATTATGGAGCTGGCCAAGCTGGATCCTGGTATAGCCTTGTCCATGGCCGCCCATAATTCCCTCTGCGCGGGGCATATCCAAGCCTTCGGTACGGACGAACAGAAAGAAAAATACCTCAAAAAACTTGCAAAGGGAGAATACCTGGGTGCCTGGGGACTTACCGAACCCAACACAGGATCTGACGCTGCCAACATGAGAACGGTCGCCAAAAAGGATAGTGATGGCTATATTCTGAATGGGACTAAAAATTTTATTACCAATGGTTTTTCAGCTGATGTGGCTGTTGTGATTGCCAGGACCGGAGAACTGAGAAACCCCCATGGCATGACAGCATTCATATTGGAAAAAGGGACCCCCGGTTTCAGGGGAGGCAGAAAGGAGGATAAATTAGGGATGAGAACCTCGGAAACAGCAGAGTTGATTTTGGAAGATTGCAGGGTATCTGAAAGCCAGATTTTGGGGAAAACGGGGGAGGGGTTTATTCAATCCATGAAGGTGCTGGAAGGCGGTAGAATTTCCATTGCTGCGTTGTCTTTGGGCATAGCGGAAGGGGCTTTGGAAGCTTCTTTAAAATATGCAAAGGAACGAAAACAATTTGGCCGGCCCATCGCTGACTTTCAGGGAATTTCTTTTAAACTTGCCGATATGGCCACGCAATTGGAAGCCGCACGTTTGCTTACTTACAAGGCTGCTGATCTGAAAAACAGAGGACAACAGGTAAAACTGGAAGGGGCTATGGCCAAATACTACGCTTCAGAAATTGCGGTAAAACTTGCCAACGAAGCCGTGCAGATTTTTGGCGGATATGGTTTTACCAAAGATTACCCTGTGGAAAAATATTATCGGGACGTGAAACTCTGTACGATAGGAGAAGGGACTTCGGAGATACAAAAGATGGTGATTTCAAAAGCAATTCTGAAATAAATTTTTCTTTTTCATTTGATAGCCCTACATTTGCATGCTGAAAGGAGGTGTAAAAAATGATCGTAGTAAACGTAAAAGAGAACGAATCCATCGAAAAGGCGCTAAAGCGTTTTAAGAAGAAGTTTGACAGAACCGGCGTCATCAGAGAACTGAGAGGCAGGCAACATTTTGAAAAACCTTCTGTTCGTCGCAGAAATGAAATCATCCGTGCGGCTTACAAGCAGCGCATGCAGGATCAGGAAGGCAAATAAACTGTCCATCCTTTTCATTAGAAAAAATAAATAAGCATATTGGTGTATATTTTCACCGGTATGCTTTTTTCTTTTATCAACTATCTTCAACATGAGAAGCGGGCCAGCACCCATACGGTATTGGCTTACCAAAAAGACCTTGAGCAATTTGCCGACTTTTTGCAGGGAGCATTTGAACTGGATGATCCGGTAAAGGCCGGCCACCAGGAAATCAGGGCCTGGATGGTGGATTTAATCGAGCAGGGATTATCGGTTTTAACGGTTAACAGGAAAATCGCCACCTTAAGGTCGTTTTACAAGTTTTTGCTCAGATCGGGGGAGATTTCCAAGGACCCCACTTTTAAAATCAAAGCCCTGAAGAAAGGAAGGAGGTTGCCGGAATTTATCCAGGAAAATACCATTGCGCAGATATTGGAAGAAGCAGAATATGGCGAAGATTTCGAGGGGCAAAGGGACAAAATGGTCATCGAGATTCTATACCTTACAGGCATGAGGCTTTCCGAGCTGATCACCATGCGATGGGCTGATGTGGACACCTATGCGGGGCAGATTCAGGTGCTTGGTAAAGGTAAAAAACACAGAATTATTCCCATGTCAGAGACCCTAAAAAAGAATGTTGTTTTTTATCAAAAAGTATTTGAAGAAACATTTTTAAATGTACACCGAAGTGACTATTTTATCGTTAGAATAAGTAAGGAGCCAGCTTACCCTATGATGATATACAGAATTGTCAAAAAACACCTTGATCTTTTTGTTCAGACCACCAAGAGAAGTCCCCATCTATTGAGGCATACTTTTGCTACTCACCTGCTCAACAAAGGGGCGGACCTGAACGCCGTTAAGGATTTATTGGGACATGCAAGTCTGGCTGCTACCCAGGTTTATACCCACAACTCTATTGAGAAACTTAAGGCTGTGTTTGAACAGGCACATCCTAAAGCCTAAATAAAAGTTTAACTTTTAACCGTTAAATACCATGAAACTTCAAATGCATTCAATTCATTTCGACGCCGATCAAAAACTGATCAACTTTATCCAGAAAAAAGCGGACAAGCTGGATACCTATTACGACCAAATCATTGATGGCGAGGTTTTTATGAGATTAGATAAAAATGACAGGAGTGAAAACAAAATCGTTGAAATTAAACTGAATGTACCAGGCAAACAGATGTTTGCCAAAAGTCAAAATGATTCTTTTGAGGCTGCTGCCGATGAATCAGTGGAGGCACTGAGGAGACAGATCAAAAAATTCAAAGAAAAACTGGTCTTGGCCAAGCAATAGAAGAATCCAACATCCATATTTATTTAAAATTAGAGGCTGCCTTGTAAAAGGCAGCCTTCTTAAGTTTGGCTAATTTCTTGTATAGAACAAGCTTGACAGTGAATGAATAGGGTTATTTTTGGCACTTCGCTGTTTATTTTCCATTGCGACGAAGTCGGTGAAATTGATTTTGACAGAATCAGTCC
>NZ_JBHSJJ010000006.1:0-364904 GCF_042652345.1 Negadavirga shengliensis | reverse complement strand
AAAAACAGAAAAACTTTTTTTGGACATCAGGAATAACAACCTATATTTACAAAGTGGTGCATTCCTGTTGCCATTTTTGGTGCATTCCTAATTACCGTTTTTGGTGCATATTCAGTTACCGACTACAACAGGGTTTTTAGACAGTCTGCCGTTGTGAGTAATGCTAAAATAACTACATACATATGACAATATTTCTAATTAGCTCATTAGTGGCTATCATAGTTTCTTTTCTCTGCTCATTGACTGAAGCAGCACTATTGAGTATGAATAGTGTAAAAATCGAAACGGACAAACAAAAAGGTCTTCAATATGCTATAGTTCTCGACAAACTAAAGAGCAATATAAACAGACCAATAGCCGCCATTTTGATTTTGAATACCGTTGCACATACAGGCGGAGCAACAATTGCAGGAAGTGCATTTGACGAAATTTATGGAGACGAATGGATTTGGGTATTTTCGGTTGTTTTTACAATTGTTATACTTTTCGGAACGGAAATCCTTCCTAAAGTCATCGGTGTTTCTAATTCTGATATATTATCAAAGTACATCGCCGGTCCTCTAAAAATTACTATTAAGGCACTTTATCCACTTATTTATCTGACAGACCTTTTCAATAGGTTGATTTTGAAGAAAAAAGACAAAACGGCAAAATATTCTTTAGAAGACATCCAAACAATTGCCAAAGTTGCTCAGGTAGAAAACATAATTGACAAAGACCAAGAAGAAATTATAGTCAAAACTTCCACTTTGAAAGGTAGAAAAATAGAGGAAATCATGCTTCCTATTTCCGAGGTGATTTATTTCCCTGAGACTATTGGAATTAGTGATTTTTTCGACTTTGCTGAAAAACATTTGCATACAAGATACCCAATTAGCAAAACGGATTCAACCCAAGAAATATTTGGTTATCTGAATTTTAAAGAAATTGCTTTGCAACGTGACAATTTAACTACTGATAGTTTACAAAAATTTATCAGACCAATTTTATTTGTAAAGAATAATCAGAGTATTATTCAAGTTCTAAAGAATTTAAATACAAAAAGGTATCATTTAGCTATTGTAGTAGATGAAAATGGAGAATTTAAAGGAATGGTTACATTAGAAGATATTGTTGAAGAAATTGTAGGTGAAATTACAGACGAATTTGACAATGAATGAAAAAGCACTAACTCACAATTGTAGCCCGACCTGAGCCAGATGGCTCAGGTTGGCGCTCACACCATCCCGGTCGTCCGGAACTTGCGACTTGCTAGGCGCGGGGCAGCCTGTCCCGAGAATCGGGATGACCCCCGCGCCTAAGGGATGCCTTCATTCGTTGGCACAAGCATTTCCACTGTTGGAACGGTCAACTTTTTGACCTATATTCACCATTCAAGGCACACACAGTGGCTAAGAGCAAGCGGGCAGTACGAGCGTAAATATGAAAATCAGATTCTTTAAAAAGAAAGGGGAAAGTTTGAAGAGACCTGCTCCGAATGCCCGCCGTCTCCAAGCTGAATCACGTTATGCTCAACGCTATTAAGTCAAAACGGAGAACGTCAAAACATTTTCTGTGAAATTACAAAACGGTAAGTATGGACAGCTTTTATGATTTTATTCAAAACAACCCATCTTCCATACGGCTCCAGGTCAATGAATTGCTGCTGGCTGAGTATCAATGTCCGCTAAGTGAAACCCGATACGATATTTGGTCCCATCAAAACTACTATATATATGTGATCAGCGGGCAGAAAAAATGGTTTACCCGCAACCGGGAAATCCTTGTACAAAAAGGAGACTGTCTGTTTATCCGAAAGGGTGCACATTCTGTTATTCAATATTTTGACAAAGATTTCTGTGCTGTGGTTTTGTTTGTAGCAGATGAATTTATAAGATCAGTATTGCTTGAAAACCGGATTGAACTAACGGATACTGAAGATTCCATTGATCGGGATTCACTTTTTCCCATAGAGCCGGACAAATTACTGGCTGCTTATTTTCAGTCTTTTCTATCCTACTTATCCGAAAAAGACAAACCGGGGGACAAACTTCTGGAACTAAAATTTAAAGAGCTTGTAATGGTTACCGCTTCCCAGAATTACAATAAAAACCTTACAGGATATTTTTGTAGATTGTGTAAAACAGGGAGCCCCTCACTTTTGGAATTGATGGAGGATAATTTTTATTACCCAATGACCCTCGAAGAATATGCAAGACTTGCCGGACGCAGCCTGTCCGCATTCAAAAGCGATTTTAAAGAAACATTTGGCACAACACCCGGTAGGTGGCTCAAAAAAAAGCGACTCAGCTATAGTCAATACCTCCTTAAACATACCGATAAGCCCGTTACCGAAATCGTCTTTGACAGTGGCTTCCAAAATACTTCTCATTTCAGCCGGGAGTTTAAAACTGAGCTTGGATGCACACCTTTAGCATACAGAAAAAAGACCTCTTGACAAAAATAACTTAATAGAACATTTTTTAAACTGCAGAGCAAGGCAGGGCCTTCCCATTGCTTTTAAATTTGCAAATACATTAACCAAAAGAAAATTACTATGTTTATTGCAATTCAACATGAGATCCATGATGCTGATAAATTCCAGCAATGTGCAAAGGAAGTGTTTCCGCTTCCGGAACATCTACACGTCCATCAGTTTTATCCGGCAACTGACATGAAAGAAGCGGTATGCCTGTATGAGGCTCCTTCTATTGGTCAACTTAGTGAATACCTTGATGGAAAACTGAGTGATGCAAGTACACAGCATTACTTTCCTGTCATGACTGAGCATGCGATGGGGCTTCCTGAAAGTGGGGCAAGATAATTACAGGTGAGTGGGCTCTTTATCCATTATGGTCATGCGGTAATTTCTATCACCCATTTTCGTAAAAAATGGAAAAGAAAAATTCAAAAGGTCGCAAAAATATAGAAATAGAGCGGAGGCAATTCGTGAAATCGTCTGCTGCCTTGGCCGCTCTGCCTTTTTGGGGAATAACGCCTTTTTTGGACGATACAAGAAAGGATGAATCGGAGTTTTTAAACAATCGGGATGAAGCTAAAACACCAAATAAAATGAATGCATCACATGCCCTTTCTGATTTATTGCAATTTCCATTTCTGAATGCCCTGTTCGGCAGGCGTGCCCGCAGATTTGGCCTGGGCATGGAAATCCCGTCCGGGCCGCTGGCGTACCGTTCCGAAAAGGAGCCGGTACCGCTTTCCGAAATAGAGCAAATGCTCTTGGTGGCCGCAGCTACAGGCGTTTCGGGATGGAATTTCGGGGTGCCATTTTCCCCGGCCGTACCCACCTCCCACGCGGAGTTTACCCTGCGCTTTACCGGTCGCACAGCCCCGACGGCTGCGGGATTGGGGACTCCTGCTTTGTTTTTTACGGATGACGATGGTTGCTATTGCACCCGCACCCGCGATGTCAAACCCACCGACATGCAGGAATTGAACAACGGCGAAGATGCCTTGAAACACATCGTGGCCGTATGCCGGGAACAAACCGCGCGAATAAAACCGGGCCGCCTGGATCTGCCCTCCGAACCACCCCATATTTTGCCGCCCAACCTTTGGTGGGCCAACAAACCGGGCTCCACACTGTTTATGCCTGTGGCCGATACGGCTGAGGAATGCCTGGGAATCGTGGCTTTGATGATAAGGCACGGGGCTATGGTGGTGGACGAGCAAACCGGAAATCCTGCCGGAAACCTCGAACCCTTTGTCCGATCCGGCCTGCTCGATTCACACAAGAGATTTCCAATTTCTGAGTTGTTGGCCATCGTAAGTGAAGGTGCCTGCCTGGCAGCGGGTTTCAAAGGGCACAATATGGTATTGATGCTTCAGGCGATGGGCTTGGGAGGCCTTTATTTTAGTGGTCTTGACGATATGAGCATTATGGGTGCCCGCATCAAGGACGGTATTGCGGGCCTTGGGTTTGAGTTTGTGGAAGACGAGCGCTGGGTTACCCCAAATCCGGTTGGCCTCAAAGGAGTGTATGAGTCGCTTTGCCCACCTTTTTATCCGGACATGCACGCTGCCGTAAAAGTTTTTGTACAAAGAAAATTCGGTGAAAACGGAGCCTATAAACCCAATCCATCCGGTCCCTGGCGCGACGGCCAAGAGGTGAAGAAAACGGTGGAGCCGTACAGCCAGGATTTTGTGGATTGCATGTCTGAGGTGGCCCAATATATCTACAACAAATTCGGGAAATTTCCAGGATTGCGCAGCACTATTATGATGCCCGGATTTGTCCAGGCCCACCACCTTGATATTGAATTTTATGATAAGTTCTTCAAATCCGGAGCCTACTTAGAATCACATTTGCACCATATGAAGGCATGGCATTCTGAAAAGCACCTTGGATAACCGGAATATTGGGGTTTGGATTTTTTCTTTACCTGGCCCGGAATAATTTTGAAAAACTTTATCTTCCAATATGGAAACAGGTGAATTCATTTCTGAAATAGTGGATTTCAAACCAGGGAGCAATGACTTCGAAACCATTTTGGGTGGCGAACATGATACTGTATGGGTTACTGAGCAACAGGTAGTTGAACCATTCGGTAAAGCTAGAAGGACTATAGGGGAACATATCCGAAACATTTGGAAAGAGGGAGGGTTGGCAAAGGAGTTAACTTGGCGGAATTTCCGCCAAGTTCCAACAGAAGATGAAAGAAAGGTATGCTTAAATTGAACCCTCCTTGTAAATCTGTCACGAAATCAACAGATGAATTGTCTTATCAAGAAAACAAAATGCAAGAAATCCATTCTAAGCTGTTGACGTATGCGTACAATATCGTGGGTTCTTACGAGGATGCAAAAGACGTAGTGCAAGATGTGACCTTGAAATACCTGACAATCGATAAAAAGAATATCAGGAACGAGGCTAATTTCCTTATAAAAAGCGTTGTAAACCAAGCTATCAATTTTAAAAACAAACACCGTAAAAAGGAAAATTTCGGGGAATGGCTTCCCGAACCTGTTTCGTTTGACAACGCCGAAACCCAGCTTGTAAAAGAACAGACCCTCAACTATACCCTGTTGGTTTTACTCGAAAACCTTGGGCCCAAAGAGCGGGCGGTTTTCATTTTGAAAGAGGGATTTTCATATTCACATAAAGAAATAGCCGAATTGCTTGACATCACCACAGAAAATTCCCGGCAAATCTTAAGAAGGTCTAGTAAGGAACTGAAAAAGCTGAACAGGGACCTTGACGGCTTTGCTTTGAACAACCACACCGAAACCATTCAAAAATACCAAACTGCTTTAAGTGAAATCAACATTCAAGCCCTGGAAAATCTATTGGTTGAAGACATCAGGCTGACTGCCGATAAAGGCCAAAAGATACAAGTAGTAAAAGCAGTAGAAACCGGTAAAAACGCTACAGCAACTTTGCTAACCTATGTTTGGCAGCGATTTCTTACGGGCAAAAAGCACAGCTTCCACACCTTCAATCACCGACCTGCAATATGCTTTTGGCAAGACGGCAGGGTTTATAACTGCCACATTTTTCAACTTGATCCCATAGGCAAGATCCAACAGATATTCTCTATAGTTGACCCCAAAAAACTAAAAAACATCTTCTAACTGTCACGGTTTCCAACGCCACTTTGTCTTCTCTACAAATCAGAAGAACAAAAAAAGAAGATGAAATCGAGCAGGGACTTCAGAGATCAAGGCCTGATAGACTGGCTTATCGAACAAGCCATGAAATATGCTAAAGAAAATGGTGCTGAATATGTGGGAGCCTATCCGGTAGAGCCGGATTCGCCAAGCTACCGGTTTATGGGATTTATAATGACTTTTGAAAAAGCGGGTTTCAGCTTTATAAAAAAGGCGGGAACCAGGAGACATGTAATGACATATAGACTGTAACCACAAAAAATATAGTAGGGGACAAATAACACAAAACTCAAGAATAATTATGGATTGGAAAGGATCTTACTTTTGTAGGAATGACAACCTTGAAAAGTTAAGTAGTACGTGAAAATTTTTTAACTTCGGTAAAATTTAGTAGCTCCCTTGCTTTCAGGAAGCATTTGAGCTGCCTTCATTCCATACCTTTAAATCGGTTTTTTCGATTATTTTCATCGAAAAATAGGGTTTTGTAAATATCGGTTTATTTTTGACATTTAGGATATGAGGAGCAAACTGAAAAGTCCATCATTTGAATCCAATTACTAAAAAGTCTATCATGAAATTTACATTCTTTGTATCGTTTTTACTTCTGGTCACGTGTTTTGCCACATTTGGTCAAGAAGAGCAGTCCCGTAAAGTTAAAAAGCACAGCTCCGCTGTTGTGGAAAAAGGATTAATCAAAGTGTCTGTCATGTACCCCTTTGAGGAGGGCAAAACCTTTGATATGGCGTATTATGAAACCAAGCACATGCCTATGGTGGTCGGATTTTTAGGGTCAAATTTGGTAAAATACACCATTGAAAAAGGCCTTGCCAGCGGTATTCCCAATACGCCATTGCCGTTTATGGCCATTGGCACTTTCTATGTAAAAAGCCTGAGCGATTACCAGGCAGCCATTGGGCCAAATAGAGACGCCATAAGGTCGGATTTTCCCAATTACACCAATATAAGCCCCGTCATCTTCGTCAGTGAGGTGGTCAGATGACAGTGAAAATCATCGTTGCTTTTATTTCTTAATTATGAAAATCTGTATTTTTAAGAAGCCTGGAGTAAGCTTGTCCCAATGCCCGCCGTCTCCAAGCTGAATCCTGTTGCACAAGCATAGAAAATGACGCTATATGAAATTAACGGAAGAACAAATACGGGAAATAGCCGAAAATCTTGACCTTGGAATGCGTTGTTTTTACCACCTCAAAACCGGTGAAATTGAAACAACCCCAAATTTCAACGAGGCTGACTGGTTTGGCCATGAGACGGAACCATGGCAAGAGACACTTGACAAATTAGATGAAAATTGGGGTGACTACTTCGAATTTGAAAAAATAACCTCGCGGGAGAGTTTCGCGATTATGGCTGATTTCGCCGAGACAGTTGATAATCAAAAATTGCAGGACAGACTGTTTAAAGCACTGAATAAATCCAAACCCCTCCGGAATTTCAAATGGGAGATTGATAATTCAGGTGAATACAGACAAATATGGTTCGATTTTAAAGACCATAGACTAATAGAATTTGTGAAAAACCAGATCGAACAGCATAACCGGGAATTTACGGATGAATAACAAAGAATTAGAAAAGAAAAACACCTCGATAATCAATTCATTGATCTGCGAAAAAGGCTATATTTGTTCTGTTGACGTCCTTTTGGGACTGGGATACTTAACCCAAAAAGATTATGAAGATTGGCGATTGGAGAGAGTACCGTTTTTAGAGAAAGTCTGCAAGGTAAACTGAAAAAACTCTCATTGACAAACAATATTAAAGAAGTACGTGCACCATTACTTTTTTTGAATATAAATAGCTATTTTTTAGCCTCTTAACAAATCCCTATTATCCTATGTCGTTAAATTTTATTCCAAAAGTATTTTTCCATGGATTGCTCGCGGCTGTTCCTATTATACTCATCCAGTGTACATCTTCTGCTCCTGAATGGGGACAAAAGAATCAGGCACTCATCGAACAATATCAGCTGACAAAACGTGAATTAAAAGGTGTTCCCAAGTCAGCCGTTCCTTCCAACCTGGAACCTGGCAAGGTCACTAATCTTGAGAGCATTAGAAACATAGAATTATATCCTGGAATCCATGGGGTTATTTTTTGGGGAGAATCAACGATGGGTACCTTCATGCATCTCGATCCAAATTCAAAAATTCCTGAAGAACCTGCAACCGCTGAAAAAATTGTGTTGGTCATGGAAGGAGAAATCACCGTTACTATCAATGGAGCTTCCATGCAGATGGTTGCATTGGATAGAGAGGCTCCGGATGGCATTCATAGCGGAACGCCCCGCAATGACTTGATGCTTATTGAAAAAGGCGCCAGCTATGCTCTGTCCGCAGGAACTAACGGCGCCAAAATTATGGAAGTAAACAGTTCCTTAAGATCCGATTACTTACAAAAGGCAGGAGTAAGCGATCCTCCTTCCGAATCAAGGGTGGAGACAGTGCAGTCGCCCAGCCTGGTTCCCAATACCGTATATGATTTATATGACATACAGCTTACTGAACTTGCGCCCGGAGCTTATTCCCGGCTGATTTCCGGCAAAGACATGCTCCTGGGCTTTATCTCCATGGAGCCAGATGCCAGATTTGGCCATCATATCCATCCTGAAGAACAGATCAGCATGGTGCTTCGGGGCTCCAACCAGGAAATCCTTATGGACGAAAAAAGGCAGATGGAAAAGGGTGATATGGTAAGGATTCCGAGAAATATGGTCCATGGCGCTGAAATCGGGGAATTTGGCGTGGATGTCCTGGATATTTTCTGGCCCTCCAGACCCGATTATATGGAAAAGCAGCGTGAAAAATTGCAGGCATATCATGCATTTATTCCTGAAGATTCCCAACTGGAGCTGGTAATAGATGGAAAAAAATCCGAACCTGAGCTGAATTTTACCGAAGGGCCAAAATGGATGAACGGCAAATTATATTTTTCAAATATGTATTTCGATCAGGATTTCAATGGTGATCCGAAGAAGAGTTCCACCATAGAAATGAGCCCTGATGGAAAATACAGGACGATCACGGAAGGAAAAATGCAGACCAATGGACTTTATCCCTATAATAACGGAAACCTGATTGTTTGTGACATGATGGGCCATCGGGTGGTGGAAATGACTACCTCAGGACACGTGGTGAGGGTTCTGGCGGATAAATATGACGGAAAACCCATTGATGGCCCCAACGATGTGGTAACAGACGCGAAAGGGGGATTTTATTTTACCGATCCACAGTTTACCATGGAAGCGGAAAAGTATCAACCCGGAAGGGCGGTCTACTACGTCTCTCCAAAAGGAGAGGTAAAAAGGATTACTGAACCCAATGAATTTGCCATGCCAAATGGTATTTTATTGTCTCCTGATGGAAAAACCCTTTATATCAATAACTGCTATGACAAGGAATCCTGGTATCCGGTTCAAAGTGACAAAGACAACTACATCTGGGCTTATGATGTTCAGGAAGACGGGACCATCAGCAACGGCCGGCAATTTGCCAAAGTGCTGTTGACAGCTGATGTGCTGGACAGAAAAGGCAGGTCGTCAGGCGCTGATGGCATGGCCATAGACAAGGAGGGCAATATTTATGTCGCCTCTTATTATGGCGTGCAGATTTTTGATAAAGAAGGCAGTTTTGTAGGGATGATCAACATGCCTTCTTTTCCGGTTAGCCTATGCTTCGGCGATGATGATATGAAAACCCTCTATATTGTCAGTTACAGCAAGGTTTTTAAAATCCGGACCAACAAAGAAGGCTTTGTGCAATACCTGTAATCTGTGGAAACACTTCCATTAGGATGAAATTAGTGTAGTATCACATATTAATGGCACCTCCCTTCGCTCACCCCTATCCTCCCCTAAAGGGGAAGACAGCGCGCAGGATTACCCCTTTAGAGCCTGTCCCGGTCCGCCGGCTGGCGGATCCGGGAGGATAGGGGTGCGCTGGGCATGTGCCAAAGTAGACGTGACACAACACTTCTACCTGACGTCTATTGAAATTACCAGGTCCTCTTGCTCATGATTTGATCCAGCTCCTGACGGGTCATGGTGCCCAGTTCAGGGTGCTCTTTTAGCCATTCCAGAAAGGCTGTTTTTATTTCATCCGTCCACTGGCTGTCGATTTCCCCTGTGCTGTACCTGTTGGTGCGCACCATTTCAAAACCGAATTGATCTTTACGGATCACAAATTCAGAAACGCTTACCACCTCCTCTGCTAAATGTGCAGGCACAAACAGTACACCTTCTATCGTGGCGATGACAAGGTCACCAGGCAGGACCATGGCATTCCCGATACGGATGGGGGTGTTCAACCCCATAAGCACCATCTCCTCCGTAAAAGAAGGGTGGAAATCCCTTACAAATGCATTGAACCCGGGGATGTTCCTTATTTCCTGCAGATCTCTTGCAGCGCCGTCGAAAACCACGCCATTGCCGGATTTGCTCAAGATAGAAGTCGCCAGTGTAGCACCCATGATCCCTCCCCCACTGATCTTCCCAAAAGCATCCGCTACATAAAGATCCCCTTGTGTAAGGATGTCGATAGGCCAGGCGTTGGTATTTCCTTTCCTGCCTTGACTGGCACCTCTTGATTTGATGTTCTTTTCTACATCAGGCCGGCTGGGCATATACATGGCAGTCACCGCACGGCCCGTCATAAGGGTATCATTTACGGTTTTCCACCCTCCTTCGTATTGATTCAGGTAACCTTCATTTTTTAAAACCGTCCAGGCGTCATCTATCATGATATGCTTTGCTCTTTCCAGGAGTTCATCGGGAATTCTAGGCCTCCCGTCAGGGAATCTTTCTCCCTCCCATTCAGAGGTGAGGAAGATCAGCTCTTCCCTGGAAATAGTTTGTCCTATAAGGGGCTTTTCTAATGCCATGTTGGCTAAAAAAATAAATAGGATGATAACTTTAACATTCATTTGTCCGGATATTAACTTGATGATGAAAACAGAAAATTTATTGGATTACATAACGAAATTATAAACCTGCAAGTATGCTTCATTTAATGTCTTGCCGGTCTTGAGACGGGTCACCTCTTGTCATTTTCCCCCATGACATCATAGCCCTTCCATTTAAATTTTTTGGCAAGGCTGGAAGCCGCCGGCCAGGCGATATCATGTTGTTTGCTTGCCACCCATTTTCTGCGGTTTTCTTCGGTATCAAATGAAATCATGATCTGATAATTATAATCTGTACCTTCCGCCTCGATCTCATTGGCTATATTTTCGGGGTAAAGACGCAACAGCTTGGAGCTTATATAACCTTCTTGAACAAGCATGGCAGGAACATAAATAGAGGTATACATTTCTTCAAAGGCCTTTGCATTGGCAGCTTCCACCACAAAATCCATTTGTAAGGCCATGGCTTTAGGATGGCCCTGTTGGCTTTCATCAGCGCGTTGCTGTTGTTTGTAAGGGGCAATGCCTATTACCAGTAATTCTACTTCTTCATTGCTAACATTGGTAAGCCTGACGGTTTCACCTAATGCCCCATAAAACGCATCATCTGCCTTGAATGCAGCTTCGTCATCGCCTATGGACACAGTCCCTTCTCCCCCGATAACATAATACACTTCTTCGAAGCCTTTCAGTTTACGGCTGATCGTTGATTGCCCCGGGGCGATTGTCACATGGTCCACGTGATGCCAGTCCGTACTGAAAACCTCTGGCCCAAGCACTCTTCGATATTGTACGCCTTCGCCTTCGTACGCAGGATTATCAGTTTTCAGTTTCTCCCGTTCCAATCTCCCGTATACAAAAGTAGGCACGGGATCCAATACGGCTCCCTCCCGGGAATCTCCCAGGTCAAAAGCGTCTGTCTTTGCTTTTTGACGGCTTACAGCAAAATTGAGCCAATTCAGGCTTTCATCAGCCGGATTATATATGGCATGGGATTCACCCATTTTGCAAGGCACTATGGCAGGTGCTTTAATCAGAGCTGTCCTTCCATTGATGGTAAATTCAGCCTCGCCATCCAGGATGAGGTACATTTCTTCAATAGAATGATGGAAATGGTGACCTATACCTGATTTTCCTTCGATTTTTCCGGCATGTAAATATAAAAAATTGGAAGTCATATCATTGCGGCCAATCAGTTGGGTAAATCCAATTTTGCCAGCCCCATCATGGACGGCTGATAATTCCCTGTAGGTGGCAGGGTCGTTAGGAATGACCCTTTCCTTGATTGACTGGGCTGAAACTTGGGCCGTGAGCAAAATCGCAAACAATAAATACAAGTTTTTCATGGTTTTAGGGGTTATGTTAATCGGTAAAAACCTAATATCCCTTGTGGTGAATATTTGTTTTTTCTGTTATTTAGCATTTTTAGTATCTCTGAAAAACATTTAATACTGAACTTAAGTACCAAGACAATTCCCGCTAATCGGGAAGTGCGTAGACGACATATCCCTTTGGCAATGCGCCCTCCTTTTTTGAGTGGTCATAGCTGTCACGTGCAAAATTGGAGGTAGCATTGATGACCAAATATTGTTTTCCGTTCAGCACATACATGCTTGGCTGTGCATTTACTTCATGGCTCAGTGTTTCCTCCCACAAAAGGTCCCCGTTTTCCTCGTCCAAGGCGTATAGTTTACCTCCCTTCGCTGTAACGAACACTACTCCGGTCGATGTAATGATCATTCCTTTTCGCAACACTCCCCCGGGAGCACCTTTGGATTGGTCTCCCTGTACATACAATGAATCCTGGCCAATGGGCCTCCGCCACTTGATGGTGCCATTGTTTAAGTCATAGGCCAGTATGGAAGACCATGGGGGAGCAGCCAGTCCTGGCCATTCGAGCCCATAATCCGTGGTAAATCTGGCTGATGGATGGTCAACACCTTCGGGATAATCGGACATGGGCGAACCTCTTTTTTCATCAGACTTGATTGAGGCACCTCCCGAGGCTACCACTGGCCCTTCCGGTGTTTTGGTGTCGATATTTCTTCTAAAGTTGAAGCTCATTGGATTTCCTCCAAAATACCTGTACAGTGCCCTCAGTGTTTCCTCATCCACATGGACAAATCCCGGCATTTGCCCACGACCATTCACTACTGTGCTTCTGAATTCATCGTAAAACATATGCTGGCCGACATTCAGAAGTGATGGTCCTACACCGCCCTCCATATCCACACCATGACAGGTTTGGCAAGTGGTGGCATATAATGCCTGTACCCTTTTTATTTCATTCACAGACAGGTCTATTTTTGGAGGTTCCACCTTATTCAGTTTGTAAATGGATGCATGTTCCTGCGTCATCACATACAGGATTCCCTTTTCCGGATCAGCTCCTGTATTCCCATAGTTGGAGCCACCCAAAGCACCCGGCATCATGATCGTCTCATATTGATCCGAAGGAGGTACGTATAATCCGGACCTCGCTGAGTCCAGCCTTCCGAGCCACACCTGTCTGACGCTATCAGGAAAATAGGGATTTAAGGTTTCTTCGGTAACCTCATGCCTGGTAAAGCTTGGCAGGGTGGATATCGGTTGCGTCGGCCAGGCCTCTTCACCCGGCATCTCACTTGGTGGAAATGGTTTTTCCTCAATAGGAAATAATGGCTCTCCGGTAACCCTGTCAAAGACAAACACGAACCCATGCTTGGTCGCTATGGCAACCGCATCGATCTGCTTTCCATTTCTATTCACTTGTAATAACTGAGGTGCAGGAGAAAGGTCATAGTCCCAAAGATCATGGTGCACTGTCTGATAATGCCAAAGCCTTTCGCCCGTTCTTGCATCCAATGCCACAAGTGAATTTCCAAACAGGTTGCTTCCAATCCTATCCGCTCCATAATAATCATAGGTCGGTGAACCAAGAGGCAAAAAAGCGATTCCCCGCTGCGTATCTACAGAAATTTCGCTCCACACATTCACACCCCCTACATATTTATAGGCATCTTTGGGCCAGGTATCATAGCCATATTCCCCCGGATGGGGAATGGTATGGAAGGTCCATTCTAGTTTTCCGGTTTCCAGATTGTAAGCGCGCACATGGCCTGGAGGTGAAAAGTAGGCTTCGCCGGGAGCCGATCCCATGATGATCAGGTCGTCATAAATGACCCCGGGCATCATGGACTGCATCCTGCGGATGGAAGTAGGGTCCCGGTCCAAACCTTCCCTGAGGTCCACATAGCCGTTATCACCGAATTCCAAAACGGATTTGCCCGTCACCGCATCAATAGCCTGAAGGGTGTTGTTGATGGTAAAGATCAACCGTTTTTTCTTTTTGTCTTTACTTTCCCAATAATTGATCCCCCTCCTGGTAATGCCGTTGAGATTGGAATGAATCCAGATTTCTTTACCGGTTACTGCATTTACCGCAATCAAAGAAGCGTTTTTACCCATCAGATACATAACGGTGTCCACAATGATTGGGCTGAAGAAGTAGGGGAGTTCATCTTCCGTAGGGTAGACCCAAGCTACTTCCAGTTGAGAAACATTCTGTTTGGTGATTTCCCCGGCATCAAAATATTTGGACTGTTCCGGAGATCCCCCATAGTGGGTCCATGTGGCGGGTACGGAGGTAGAAGAGTCACTTTGACAACTGATAAAAGCTGTTCCGAATAGTAGGGCAAAAGCAATCGGCAATACCTCGGAATATACGCTTTTTGGGTTACTCGACATTAATTTTAGGTTTATTGGGTTTGTTGATTAACCATGATATCCCCCACCCTTCCTGATCTTTAATCCTAATTTGCTTTAGCAATTGTGCCTGCTTATAAGGAACTCCTGCACCATGGATGAATACCAAATATATCAGCATCAATCGATTTTGCAAAGATAATTACATGTATATTTGACATTTATAATACTTTTTCACAACCTAGCTGCATTTTCTTTTATCTTTCGGTGAGGGTACTTCATTCAAGTTAAACCTAATCTGCGAATGGCGGGTTTTTAAATTAAAGGTTATGACAATAATCTTGCAAACCGTGTCAGGGAATATCTAAACGATATTTCAGGCACAGAGGTAGAGGAAAAAACGATGTTCGGAGGATTGGCGTTTATGGTCAATGGTAAAATGTGCATCAATGTATCTGATGACCGGTTGATGTGTCGTTTTGACCCCGACTTAACGCTTGAATTATCTGAAAAAACAGGCTTTTTGCCGATGATCATGAAAGGCAAGGAGTATAAGGGATATTGCTATGTTGACCCCATTGGGTTTCAAAACAAAAAGGATTTTGAGTTTTGGGTGAACCTATGTCTGGACTTTAATGACAAAGCCAAACCGTCCAGGAAAAGTAATAAAAATACAAAGAGAAGATGAGCCATTTTAGCGTGGTACTTTTGCAGCCCTTCCTTTTCCCCCGTCATTGATGACCAGCCGGTTAGGGAATTCAAAAGCGGATCGCCCATTTGCGTCGGCCCGGATTATTCTTTAATTTTGAAGGGAACAGATTTGTCAATGTACCAATAGTGAGGAGTGATGGAGTTTTTGGAAACAATCTTACAGGAGTTAAAAAATTTCTTTGGCTTTGGAAATTTAATGGAAATTATCGCCTCTGGTGATTATCGGCAGTTGTTGACCTACGAAGGATTTACTGCCCTGTTAAGGCCTTTGATCCCCGTTTTGTTAATACTTGAAATCATCCGGGCAGCTTTTTATAAGCGGTTTAAAGTAATAGATTATAAAATTTCCTTTTTTACCTATGTGCTTAATGCTTTTATAGGAAGGGTGATTTCCATTGCCATGGTGGGTTTGATCATAGGACTGTTTGAAAAGCACGCTTTATTTACCGTGGATTTTACCTGGTACTGGTTTATATATGGATATATCATCTGGGAGTTTGCCCATTTCTGGTACCATTTTTTGGCACACAAGGTCCGGATTTTATGGTGTCTGCATTCCACTCATCATGCTCCCGAAAGCATGAACCTTTCTGTAACCTATGCCCATTTTTTTCTTGAGGCACCTTATGCCGACCTGATCCGCACCACCATCTGCATTCTGCTGGGGGTACCGCCAACCATGCTGTTTGTCATCATGTTTATCGATGGCACCTATGGGGCCTTTATCCACATAGGCGAAAACCTGGTCAAAGATGCACGGTTTGGGTTTCTTAACCGCATCATCCTTACCCCTTCACACCACAGGGTGCACCATGCCAGGAACCCCTTGTATATGGACACCAATTTTTGTAATCTTTTACCCATTTGGGATAAGGCTTTCGGCACTTATCAGAATGAAGACCGGCAGATTCCCATTGAATATGGCATTACCCGAAAGATGAAGAAAAACAGCTTTCTTGATGCCTATTTTGGTGAACTGGTAGCTTTGGTCCGGGATATCAAAAACGCTCCTGGCCTTAAAAATAAAATCCTATATATCTTCATGCCACCGGGCTGGAGCCATACCGGGGACCATAAAACATCAGCTAAAGTACGTGCAGAATATTTCCGTTCCCTACAAAAGAACGAGTCAGATAAGGTAGCTAAAGAACCTGACTTGGATGTGCCGGCAGGTGCACCTATTAAAAACTGATACGGCTAATCTTTAACTCTTCTGGTATTATTTAACGACAGCAAATACAGGGACATTTTGTCATTCCTGCCCCACCGTCTCCTGCCAAAAGAGAGGCAGGAGATGATCATTGTACCGGCTTTCTTTATCACCCTTAATGAGCCACAAAGCATCCGTCTCGGTTCCCTAAACCTTTTTCGGGTCCGGATGTGTCCAGGGACCCCGGTATTCCCGCTGCAGCAGCTTGGTAGCTTCTGGGTCATCGACTACGATCATCTTCTGAGGATCATACACGAGGGGACGTTGGAGCTCCATGGATATGTTGGCTAAAATACAACTTGCCGTTGAAATGTGTCCTTCTTCAATATCAGCCACGGGCCTGCCCCCTTCTTCAATGGCTTTGAGGAAGTCAAGCATATGTAACCGGGTGGCCGGTGCGGCGTTCAACTCAATGTCCTTTTCCGTAAGATCTTCGGGGTATTTTTCCTTTTCATAAACCACATCACCATGGATTTTTTCCCCATCCCCATGAGGCGTAAAATCATATTGCATGGTGCTGCCTCTTAAAGTCCCCTTTTCCCCGTAAAGGACGAAAGCCCAGGGATATTCCGGATCCGCAGGCGTTCCCCAGGTTCTGTGCTGCCATACACAAGTAAGCTCATCATATTCAAAAGTGGCCGTCTGGGTATCTGCAATCGTTGACCTTCCTTCTTTTTGGACAAATATCCCTCCGGTAGCATGGATCCGCTTGGGCCAGCCCAGGTCCAGCATCCAGCGAACCGTGTCCAACATATGCACACACATATCTCCGGTTATGCCATTCCCATATTCCATCATGGTACGCCACCACCTTTTATGGGGCAGTCCGGTATAGGGCAACAAAGGGGCGGGCCCCGTCCACATATCGTAATCAAAAAACGCGGGAACGGGCTCCACGTCAGGATTGCCATTGGCCCTCATGTGGAAATAGCAGCACATGTCCACATGGGATATCTTCCCCAACATCCCCGAATCCACAAATTTCTTTTTGGCTTCAATCAGGTGGGGAGTACTTTTCCGCTGGGTGCCCACCTGCACCACCTTGTTGTATTTCCGGGCAGCAGCCACCATGGCTTCCCCTTCAAGTACATCAACACTGATGGGCTTTTGGACATACACATGCGCCCCGGCTTTTACCGCGTCAATCGCCTGAAGGGCGTGCCAGTGGTCAGGGCTTCCGATAAGCACGATATCCAGTTCATTTTCTGCTAAAAGCTCCCGGTAGTCATTGTACAGCTTAGGTGTTTTTCCCGATTGCTGGCGTTGGCTTACCAGTTCTGCGGCCTCCTTCAACATGTGCTGGTCCGGATCGCAGAGGGCGATAACCTCCACAGGTGCTACCTGGATGAGCCTGAATAAGTCACTTTTTCCATACCAGCCTGCACCGATCAACCCTACCCGGTAGGATTTGGCAGGCTGAAACAGGGGAAAGCCGCTGGCTCCGAAAGAAGTGAGTGCCAGTAATGCGGTAGAACCTTTTAAAAAATTGCGGCGGTTGATATTGGATGCGTCCATTTTATAAGGATTTCGGTTGTTGATTGATTAATAATAATAATCCTTTCAGCTTTTTCAGAAAAGACATTCCAATAATAAGGATTTTTTTAAGATTTTCGGGAATAGAATTTCAATAGATTCCCCGGATATGGAATTTTAAAATTTATCTGTGAATGATTTCCCCAAGGTTAAAAATTTCCGCTATCTAAATTACCTGTTTATCGGCTGTTACACACATACAAATAGCCTGAAATGGTAAAATTTTAGACTGAGCCGGATGTTTATAAAAATAAGGGTATCCGGGAACGGATAAGTACGGCAGCTTGGGTGTCAATGAAACCATTGGAGTGAGTCCTGGTATGGTCCGATCATTCACCCATGACCAATAATTATGCCCGAAAGAAACATCGAAAAAGCCAGGAAAAACACGATAACTTATCACTCTAGCAATAGAATATTATAACTTGAAAAAAACACCAACAAATGCCCGATCTGGGGGTTAGCCTTAACGCTACACGAAATCAAAAAAAGGACGTCACTACACTACTATAATAAATTGAAGATGGATGAAATAAATGGCTCATTAGATGTTGCGCAAAACTTATTAAAGGACCAGTTTCTAAACTGGGCAGAGATTCCTCTTAAACCTATTAACTCATCTGGGTCAGACAACTTTTTATATCGACTTGGCAAAGATTTGATAATAAGAATACCTCGCCATCAGGCAGCAGCACACCAATTAAAAAAAGAATGCTTCTGGTTAGAAAAGATACACAAGTACTCACCCATTGCTATACCTGAGCCAGTGTCAATAGGGCGGCCTAACGAATATTATCCTTTTTACTGGTCCATTTATAGATGGATAGAAGGAGAAACGTATTCTGTCGACAAGTTCAGTAACTCTGAAAAAGCTGTTGAGTCATTGGTTCAATTCATCTCCTACTTGCAAAGAATCGATATCAAAGGTGGACCAAAACCAAGCAAAGAAAATAACTTCCGGGGTGTACCATTAATGATCCGGGATTTAAAAACCCGGGAAGCGATCAATGCCCTACCCGACTTTTACAGCAAAACTTTGATGACAGAAATTTGGAATTTTGCTTTGACTGCTCCGGCTTGGAACAAAAGACCGGTATGGATTCACGGAGATTTGCATTGGGGTAACATACTTACAAAAGGCGATAAAATTGTTGGCGTGATCGACTTTGGTTGTTTGGGAGTAGGAGATCCTGCCAATGATATCATGTCTGCTTGGGTATTGTTTTCCCCGCTAGCGAGACAAAAATTCAGAGAAATGCTACAGATAGATAAAGGCACTTGGATAAGAGGAATGGGTTGGGCATTATCCTGGGCAGCGGTCGCTTTGCCTTATTATTTACCCAAACATCACATACTCGCAGATATTGCCGTTTTTACAATTGACAATGTTATTACTGATTATCAAAAGAATGTTTTTGCTTAGCACTACAACAAAATAAATGTATAATGAAGAACAACGACCTGCTCATTGGGTAGATGGGCCGCGGGTGTAAACTGACGGGTGCGCGTCTCACACCGCTTCGGAAAAATATCGGGATTAACTCGTGGTGGTATTAGCTTCCTTCAGAATATTCACCAGATAAACTTTGCAGTGGGAGGACCGTGAATAGCCCCGAAACCCCATGCTTACCGGAACCGTTAGCGGGAATGCCAACCAAATCTGAAGAATTCATCGGTGGAAGTGGAATGGAAAATGGCATTTTCCGACACTTTCGGGTTTTGAAAGGTCCTGGTGCCGACGCATGTTTCGTGAAATGCTGCGCTTCACACATACCTTGTCGGTATGGTGCGGAGCTCCCTTACCCGCAACCATGCACCAGTCCCCCGTGATTCAAAGGAATTTGCTACATTAGTGCTATATGCAGCAGAAATATCTGATGCAGCATTTCAGCACTTGAATCCAAGACTATGAGACCCGAACAGACAACCATGCAAAATTCTCCGAAAGATATTTCCCAACTTGTGGGCGACCTTTACCGCAAAGCGTCCCGCCCTGTGTTTGCCACGCTGATTCGTTTGCTCGGAGACTTTGACCTTGCAGAAGATGCCATGCATGATGCCTTCAAAGCCGCGCTTGAGCAATGGTCGGAAAAAGGCATTCCCTCCAATCCGCAGGCGTGGCTTGTTTCCACCGGCCGGTTCAAAGCCATCGACCGTATCCGGCGTCAATCAAAATTCGACCCGTTGCAGGTGCAGCAGGTCCGGCAAATGGAAGCTGATACGACCGATGCCTCCGGGCAGGTTGACAAAGAAATTGAAGACGATGTGCTCCGGCTGATCTTCACCTGCTGCCACCCCGCGCTGTCACTCGATGCCCGCACCGCCATGACCATGCGGGAGGTTTGTGATCTGACCACCGAAGAGATTGCCCGAGCGTTTCTTGTTACACCAACTACCATGGCCCAGCGGATCGTCCGCGCCAAGGCCAAAATCCGCAACGCTAAGATACCTTTCGAGGTTCCCCCTGAAGATGAATTGCCGGACCGGCTTGTGGCCGTACTCCAGGTGATCTACTTGGTATTCAACGAAGGTTACTACGCCTCATCCGGCGAATCGGTCACCCGCGTTGACCTTTCAAGCGAAGCTATCCGACTCGGCCGCCTGCTGCATGACTTGCTGCCCGACCCCGAAGTTACAGGATTGCTTGGTCTCATGCTGCTCCACGAATCCCGCCGGCCGGCCCGCACCACCCAGTCGGGGGACCTTATTCTTTTGGAAGACCAGGACCGCTCACTTTGGGACCACGATATGATCAGGGAGGGATTGTCGCTGGTAGAACAGGCATTTTCATCTAAACGGGGAGGAATATATACCCTGCAGGCCGGTATCACAGCCTTGCATGCCGAAGCAAAGAGTCCCGAGGCTACAGACTGGGCGCAGATTGCCGGACTGTATAGCCTGTTGCTGCGCATAAACCCCTCCCCGGTTATTGAATTAAACCGTGCTGTCGCTATGGCCATGCACAAGGGGCCTGAGGCGGGATTGCGGCAGATCGATGCGATTCTGGAGCGTGGGGAGTTAAACAACTATCATCTGGCCCACTCGGCACGGGCGGAACTGTGCCGGAAAACAGGCCGGACAAACGAAGCACGGGCATCCTGGGAGCGTGCCCTTGCCCTCGCACAACAAGACCCTGAACGGCGGTTTATTGAACGAAAACTTAGGGAGCTGGGAGCGTAATCCGCCAAAATATAAAAATTTTCAAATGGTTTGTCGATTCCGTCAGCTGCCATTCGACTATCTGGTGAACACCACAAATTATTCCCAATTAAATCATAATAGAACATGACTGAAAACAAAGAGTACATCGGGAAAGATAAGGGGGACGTGAAAAAGACAAAGGTACGGGTTGAAAGCTTTTCCATTTCCCTTGACGGCTATGGAGCGGGGCCGAACCAAAGCATCGACACACCACTGGGCATTGGAGGTGAGGAGCTACACAACTGGTTCCTTCCGACGCAAACATTCCGAAATATGCATCGCTCCTTCGATCCTCGTGCCGGACAAGGGCAGGTGGTTGGTACCACCGGGCTTGACGACGACTTCGCGCGGCGAGGTTTCGAAAACATCGGCGCCTGGATTTTGGGAAGGAACATGTTCGGACCGGTCCGGGGCCCCTGGCCGGACATGAATTGGAAAGGCTGGTGGGGGAAGAATCCCCCTTATCATGTTCCGGTTTACGTGCTTACCCATCACGCAAGGCCACCATTGGAGATGGAGGGTGGAACAACTTTCCACTTTGTTACTGAGGGCATCCATGATGCGCTTGACAAAGCCCGAAAAGCAGCCAATGGAAAGGACATCCGAATTGGAGGCGGAGTGGATACGGTACGGCAGTATCTTCGCGAAGGCCTGATCGACGAGTTGCACATCGCCATCGCGCCGGTCCTGCTTGGCGGAGGTGAACGGCTGTTCGAGGGCGTGGATCTTCGTGCCCTGGGATACGAATGCGTTCAGTTTGTGGCATCGGAGAAGGCAACCCACGTTGTCCTTCAACACAAACAGAGCAAAGGCGTCTGAGGATTTCAACACAGGCTTGGCTATGGTTTCCTTTCAAAAACTGCGTACAGGTAGAAATTCCGGGCTTTAATATCAATAACAATTAAAATAAACTATTATGAATAATACAGGCAAATCCATAACATCACATTCGATCAAGTTATGCATGGGCACTGTTCGCATCATCATAACAGCAGCATTATTTCTCAACTGTCATATTGGTTTCGGTCAAAACGAGTTCACGCCGGTGGGTGATTATGTTACGATTAACGGCATGAAAATGTATTACGAAGTATCCGGAGAAGGCGAGCCATTGATCGTACTGCATGGCGCTTATATGAACATCCCATCCATGGGTTCGATTATCCCCAAACTTGCGGAGACACACAAGGTCTATGCGGTTGAATTTCAGGGCCACGGACGAACCACCGACATTGACCGTCCTATCACTTATCAAAACCTCGCGGATGATGTGGCGGCCTTTATGAATGCCGTGGGCGTAGAGAAAGCGGATGTGTTCGGCTATTCAATGGGTTCTGCCGCTGGGTTGCAGCTTGCCATCCGTCACCAGGGGAAGGTCAACCGGTTGGTTGCCGCGTCTGTCGCATACGATTTTGAGGGCTGGCAGCCCGCATTTAAAGAGTTCGTTCCACAAATGACGGTGGACATGATACTTTCCATGGGATTTGAAGAGGAATATCGCAAGCTTGCTGCAAATCCTGAGGGCTTTCGCGCCTTGGTTGAGAAGCTGATCGCCCTTGAGAAGGAGCCGATGGCTTGGGGGGAAGATGTCAAAAAAATCAAAATACCCATACTGGTCATTGCCGGAGACGCGGATGTGGCCACGCTCGAACACACTGTTTCGTTGTTCCGGCTGCTCGGCGGCGGTATTATGGGCGACATGGGCGAGTCGCTGCCCGCTTCCCGTCTAGCGATCATGCCTGCTACGTCGCATACTGCTGTCATCACTCAACCCGATATGTTGCATTCCTTTATTGAACCATTTTTAAGAGGTGAGACACCAAAGGGAATGTTTGAGGAAACGGAATATTAACAGGACAAGGAGTTGAAACGCATGATGAAACTAATATATACTGCCATGGAGGCGAAAGATGTACCAATAAAAAAAATCAAACTTTTTCAGATTTACTGTCGATCTCGACCGGTGCCATTCGACTACTTAGCAAAAACACAGTAATATCAATTCCATTAAAACCGATACCATTATGAAATTTATGATGTTTATGATCCCGACAGTCTATCAACCCGGTACCTCCGCCGATGAGCAGGCAGGAGAAGGATTTGCTCCCCCTGCCGAAGCGGTCAAGGCTATGATGAAGTTCAACGAGGAACTGGCCAAAGCCGGTGCCCTTATTGCACTCGACGGTTTACACCCCCCGGCAAATGGTGCACGGGTATCATTCAAAGGAAAAACACCATTGGTTACCGACGGACCATTTGCAGAAACCAAAGAGGTCATCGGCGGCTACTGGATGATCGACGTGAACTCAAAGGAAGAGGCCATCGAATGGGCCAGGAAATGTCCCGCAGCTGAAGGTGACGTGATTGAGGTTCGCCAGGTATTTGAAGTAGAAGACTTCCCCGAAGACGTCCGGAAGGCGGCGGATAACACCACCGTAAAAGAAGCCATCGAACGTGGCAAAGCAAAAAAGTAAGTTAATAATTGATAAAAACAATGTGAGGTCCATTTACCCGGACCTCACCTAAATCATTGGATAATCGCTATGAAATACATTTGCCTTGGATATATCAACGAAAAGGAATGGGAATCTGCTACCGAAGAAGAGCAGCAGGCCATGATGGATGAGTGCTTCATCTATGATGACGAACTGAGAAAAAATGGTCATTTTGCAGGTGGTGAAGCCCTGCAGGGTTCCCAAAGCGCCACTACATTGAGATGGCGCAACGGCGGAGTCTCTATCACCGACGGCCCCTTTGCAGAGACGAAAGAACAAATAGGTGGCATCATGATACTGGAAGCCACCGATCTGAATCATGCCATCCGGCTGCTGTCAAACCATCCTTCACTGCGGCTTTTGCGGGACAGGGGTAGTTGGGAAATCCGACCGGCCGCCGACCTAACGGCGATGATTGAAGCGAGTGAGCAGCGAAGGAAGGGGTAGCCCACCTAGAGGCATGACTGTCAATATTTTCGTATTCATCCACTATGACTGTCGCATTTACACTGCGGCAGTCCGATCTTCATTGGCGACATGATCTGGTCGATGAGCTGTGGCTCAAAACGTTCCCGGTTACGCTCGGCACGGGCAAACGTTTGTTTGGTGGGTACCATTCCTTCTGCGTTTATGCTAACAGACAGTTTGGTTGCACCAAACGGCGTGATCTTCGCTAACTACAAGCGGGCTGGAGAAGTCAGGACTGGTACTATTGGCGCGTGAAATCGGGAAAAATAATTGTTTCATCGGAGACAAAGAACCACATGATAAGGAAAGAAAGATGTATCTTTTTAAACACCCCTATAACAGAGATGCAAAAAATAATGATCCAAATGATATTGAACGTTAGGAACTGACAGGCTGTCCAGGGTCTGGCGTCAAAAAGCAAAGGCAGCCTTTCATAAAAGCGGGTGTAGTACTCTTCCAAAAAATGGGTTAGCTGAATGAACACACCTGATAAGTACAACCATGGGTTTACATGGGAATAGTCTTTCTTGAAGCTGAACCAAATGATCAACGCCACCAATAGTCCAACATTCAGAATAACGACCGGTAGTCCCATGTACCAAAAATTAAATAGAACCAATAAAACACCTATTAGTTTATTCTTTGGCCGCATAGGTAATTTTGGTAAATCTGTTTACGATTTCAATAAAGATCACAGTAAAGATACTTTGATAAAATTCTGTCTGCTCGATTACGACATTACTTTTTAGACAGCATCATGAACTGAAATAAATTAAAACCCGGTTTACCGGACAACAATAATTTATAGCTATATTTAAGTAAAGATCAAATTGATTTTAATCTTAATATTGGGTTTACAGATTCCCTGGACGCAGGTAGTATTTTTGTCCGCAACAACACTGACAAAACACTAAAACGTTGTCAAAAAATGAAGAAACACCTCTGCTTCGCATTAGCATTTTTATTGCCAGCTTTTATAGAATCTTCGAGCGCCCAAAATATAAAGTTCAAGACCTATACCGTTGAAGATGGCTTGTCCAATAATTCTATCAACAAAATCATCAACGACCCCTCCGGAGGCATATGGATAGCTACCTGGGATGGCCTTAACTTTTTTGACGGACAGGTTTTCGATGTATACAAGCATGATCCGCAGGATAGCAGCAGTTTGGCAGGCAACTTCATTTACGACATGGTCCATGATGAAAACGGCAGACTTTGGATATGGTCCGGTATCAGGACCATAAGCCTTTACCTTGGTCAAAAGGAGTTTCGAAACTTTCACTTCGATGAAAATATCCAGGAAATGGGGTCAACTAATGAAAGGCAGGTTGTCGTAGCATCGTCCAACCAAATATTCCTGGCCCAGGGAGAAAGCTTCCGGGAATGTATTTCTTGCACAATGAGAGCAGGAAGTAATGCAAGTCTGGAAAAACTGCTGTTGACCCAATACCCAAAGCTCTCCATCAAAGACAGTTTTAGAGACCCTAAAGGCAACATCTGGTACGCCACGCTGACCAACGGCCTATATATCCTGCCGTACAGTGAGGAAAATATGCAGGCTTCGGTTTTTCACAATTATCAGGCAGACATTTCAGACCCTTACGCCCTTAAAAGCAGCGAAGTTTATTGTATCAATGAAGATGTGTTCGGAAATATCTGGCTGGGCCTGAAAGATGGCGGTATTAGCATGGCTTTTAAAAATTCCACCGAAATCGCAACCATAGCCTCCCACCCTGCCAGGTTTCCCGAACTCCCAAATGAAACCATCCGGGCGATTAACCAGGATAACGAAGGCAGGATATGGCTTGGTTTTTATAACTCGGGGGTTTATTACTCGGACCTGGCCACCGGTAGATTTGTACCCTTTGATCCGGATGTCCCCAATGAGAGCAACGATTGGAGAAGGATACGCAGCATATACAAAGATTCCGAAGGGAGCGTGTGGATCGGCACCTACGGAGGACTGATCAGGTCCAAAGATCTAAAGGATATCGCTTTCTTCAGCCACCCTTCCGAACCCTACCTGCAAAACAACAGACACTATGATTTAATAGAGGACCCCTCCCAAAACTGCCTTTGGATAGCCTGCTGGGGAGGGATATCAAAATTTGATCTGATCAAAAAGACCTTTGTCCCTTTTGAAGGCCAAGAGCAGCTCAGCCCTTACCATATCCGAAAGCTCGAATTGGTAAACGGCGTCTTATATGCCGCCACGGAAAACAATGGTATACTTATCTTGGAAAACGACTCGTTACGTTTCCTTAATTATGAAAAGGGACTGCCCGACAACAGTGTGTACAGTTTGTTTTACGACGGGACCACGGAAAATATCTGGGCAGGAACCCTGGGTGGCATCAGCATCTTCGACAAAAAAGGCTATATCATCAAAAACCTCAACGAGAAAGACGGGCTGCAAAGCCAATTGGTATACGGCCTGCTGCCGGGAGACAACTTTATATGGGCCAGTACCACCAAGGGCATCGCCGCAGTTGACAGGCTTGATTACAAAATAAACCTGCTTCCTGCTGAAGAAGGGTGGCAATCGGCGGAGTTTTCAGAGGGCGCTTATTTTCAAAACAGCAGGGGGACCATGTTTTTTGCCGGCGTGAAAGGGCTCAACTACTTTCATCCCAATAAAATCAACCTGACATATGATATCCCGAAGCTGCAAATCGAAAAACTATCGGATGAAAAAGCATCCGGCATCTCGGTGAAGGTCAGGGCGATTTCCTTTACCAGAAACCCTAACAATAAGATCGTCTACAAGCTGGAGCCGCTGGAAAAAGACTGGAAAACCCTCCCTGAAAGCCAATTTATCCAATTCGAAAACCTGAAACCCGGCAGTTATCACCTGATGGTAAAAAACAGCGAAGACCATTCGCCGGATGCCGCCGCAGGACTGACTTTTGAAGTTCCCCTGCCCTATTGGAAATCCCCTTTGTTTCTTGTTTTGGTATTCTCAGCTTTTTTTATAGCAATACTGTACTGGCGACACGTCAGCAATAAAACAAAAAGAGAAAAACTGGAAGCCCTTATCAAAGAAAGAACCCAGGTAATCGAGGAACAGAAAAAAGCCCTGCTTGCCATCAACAGTGACCTGGACAGAAAAAATAAAGAAATCAACATTCAAAAGTCCAAACTGCTTGCCCTCCACAACCAACAGAAAAGCCCGGACCTTGAAATGGAGAAATTCAAAGACTATATACTCAAGCAGTTCCGCTCTCCGCTTTTGGATATCAAATACTTTTTGGAAACAGGCGGTTACAGAAGTAACCGGGAAAAACAAAAAACGCTGTCCACACTTGATGCCATGATCAAGGATCTCAAGGATTGGGAAAAGATTTCCATACTTGACCACCTTAAAGACTCCCAAAAATCATTGACTGTCCTGCCTCAGTTGATTGAAAATCTCACCAAAGAGCTCGGACTACAATTAAAAAAGAAAGATATCTCCTTATTTTACGACTACCAACTGCCCGAAAACTGGGTGGAAATGGATGTATGGAGGTTAAAACTTTTTTTCCATTGTCTCTTTAGGGAAATCATCAAGTTCGCGGAAAACGGCTCCGAGTTGATCATACAAGCTTGGGCAGAGGACAAGCAGGTCCATATGGAAATGAACACCAACAGCGATATCCTCAGCGCCAACTTTTCACACATCATGGAGTACAGCCCATATATCAGAAGTGCCAGGAAAATACTGTTTGAATTGGGGGGAAGTATGTCCCTGGCAACTGAGCCCAAAATCCACCTCAACATCACCATCCCGTTCTCCGAAGTAAGCGAACCCAAAAGGCTACCCAATACCATCCATTGGAAACACCTGGATTTGAATGACAGGCTACACCCCAACAAATTCAACCTGCTGATTCTGGCAAGGGCATTTGAATCGGATGGTCTACTGAGAATGCTCAACGATGAATCTTACAATCTTATCGTTGAGGAAGAAGTGAAGATGGTGGCTTCCGCCATCAAACATACGGAAATAGATGTGCTGATTCTGTATAACCAACATATCACCCAACCTGTCATTGACCTCATCGAAACCATTAAGAGCCAAAATGAACATAAAATCGGGGTTCCCATCATCTATGTTTATGAACTCATAGACGATGTGTTTCAGGAAAAACTAATGGACCTGGGAGTCGAAACTTTCATTCAGCTTCCCGCCAGCAGTTCATTTATCCTCAAGAAAATCAATTCCCGGTTACAAATCCGCCGCATTTACCTGGAAGAAAAAAAGCTGCAAACTTTTATGGATGAGGACCACAAGGAAAACATCCATTTCAGTCCAAATGAAAAACTGGTCAAACAGGCCATGCTCATCATCAAAGAGGAGTACACCAATTCAAACTTCCGGGTGGAATCCTTGAGCAAATCGCTTGGCATATCCAAAATCAAATGCTACCGGGCATTTAAGGAAGTTATGGGAAACTCTCCTTCCGACATCATCATCAAACTCCGGTTGGAAAAAGCGGAAAAATTATTGGTCAAAAAGAAAATGAACATCTCAGAAGTGGGTTTTGAATGCGGTTTTAACGACCCTAAATATTTCAGTAAACTTTTCAAAAAGCACTATGGCATTTCCCCAAAAAGCTTTGCCTGAAACGGGCGTTTTGTGTTAAGCTAAACCCAAGAAAAAATTACCTTAATATTACTGAAATAAAAATACCCCAAATAGGTACGTGGAGGGTATTACTTGAAACTTTTGTAGGGTTATATGAAATATCCATCCACCTTTTCGGTTGTGGTTCCACCTAAATTTAAACAGTCAACCTTTCAATACAAATCATATGAAAAAACACCATTACTTAATCGTTGGGCTTTTCTGGCTTACGACCCAATTGGTCTATGCCCAGACAAGGACCATCACAGGCACAGTCACTTCGGAAGAAGATAATGATCCTATTCCTGGAGTTTCTGTTTTGATAAAGGGAACCGGAACCGGAACCGCTACGGACATCGATGGCCACTATAGGTTAAATGTGGATGCCGGTGACGTCGTCTTGGTATTCTCTTTTGTTGGATTGGAATCCAAAGAGATCGCCGTTGGGAATCACTCTGTCATCAACATCTCACTCAAGCCGGAATTCGGTCAACTGGGTGAAGTAGTTGTGATAGGTTATGGCACCGCCAAAAAAGGGGACCTGACCACTGCGATAGGCCAACTTGAAAATGTCCCAAGGACAGTGGACAGGCCGATTTCCAGTGCCCAGGAAATGCTCCAGGGACAGGTAGCGGGAGTTACAGTAGTCTCCAACAGCGGCGATCCGGGAGCCACTCCCAGAGTAATGATAAGGGGTGTGGGTACGTTCGCGGATGAATCCCCTTTATACGTAGTGGACGGGATGCCGTACTATGGAGGCCGTATCAATCCTAACGACATAGAAAGCATGGTCGTACTGAAAGACGCTGCGGCGGCTGCCATCTATGGCGCCCAGGCAGCTTCGGGCGTAATCGTGATCACCACGAAAAGTGGCAAATCGGGAGCTCCAAAGGTTTCTATGGATATATATAGAGGCTGGCAATCCGCTTACAAAACACCCGAAGCGCTGAACGCCGAAGAATATGCCGCGGCGTACACCCAGGCCGCCCAGCACGCCGGGGGAACCCCTAATCCCGCCCATGATCCCAGTCAAAACCCCTGGGGACAGGTCACTCGCACCAACTGGATGGATGAAATCTTCCAAACGGGCGCCATCACTAATTTGAATTTCCAAATCTCGGGAGGCAGCGACAAGGGAAGATACAGCACTTCGTTTGGTTACCACAACAAAGAAGGCTTATTGCTCAACACCCATTATGAATTGTTTTCGGGGAGATTTAAAGGGGAATACGACATCACCGACAAATTCAGGGTCGGCCAAAACATTTACCTTAACCATTCCACTTCAAGGGGTATCGATACAGGCAGCAGCTACAGTGGGGCTATCATCAATGCCATTTACATGAACCCGGCCGCTCCCGTATATGACGGAGACGGGAATTTTCACGGGACCGTGCCTTTTGAGCTTTCCCAATTTGCCGGAGCTTACGGTGATACCTATAACCCTGTGGCGTTATTGCTCAGGCCGACAAGAAGACATCCACGTTCCAATGTAAATGCTATTTCCTATGCGGAATATGACATTTTGGAAAACCTTACTTTCAGGTCCAGTTTCTCCATGGATATGTGGACCTGGTCGGACAAAACCTTCACGCCCAAAGCACCCGAAATCGGCAGGCCCAGCAACATGAATTTTCTGGATGAGTCCTTTGCATCCAGCAGCAGGTGGATATGGGACCAGCAGCTGAATTACAACAAGCTTATCGGTAAACACAATTTAGGGTTAACCGCGGTTTACACCGCCCAATTCAGAAAAGAGGAAGGCTCTGACTACAGAGTTCAGGATTTTGACAGAGAAGATGATTGGTTTCAATATCCCGGAAACGCCGGCGCCATTCTCAATGTACCGGGTAGCTATGCATTCGAAGATGCACTTACTTCCGCTATCGGAAGAATGACATATGACTATGACGACCGGTATTTCTTTATGGGAAGCATCAGAAGGGACCAAACTTCCAGGTTAGGGCCGGAAACCAAGACTGACTATTTCCCGGCCGTATCCGGAGCCTGGAAAATATCTTCCGAAAGCTTCTTCAACTCCGATGCCATCCAATTGCTGAAATTGAGGGGTTCCTGGGGACAGATAGGCAATATCAGTTCAGTGGGTTACTACGCCTTCAATGTGCCCCTCGCCGCGGGAAACGATGTCATCCTGGGTGAACCTGGTACCAGAAACAGGCATGTTTCCCTCAACGAGCTCTCTAACCCTAACCTAAGATGGGAGCGATCGGAAACTTATAATGTGGGACTGGATGTATCCATGCTATCCAATAGGCTTACGCTTACTGCGGAGTACTTTGAAAAATATACCAGGGGTCTGATACAAAGGAATTTTCCCAACCCCCATACCGGTGTGCCTACCGGTCCTCTTTCCAATGTGGGCACCGTATTGAACAAAGGGCTGGAATTGACCCTGGGGTATCAAGGTCAAGTAAAAGGATTGTCTTATAGTATCAATGGTAACCTGGCAACCCTGAACAACGAATTACTGGATTTGGATGAGTTTACCGGAGATTTTATTCAACATACCACGCACCTCAGAGGTACTATCCTGCCTTTCAGAAGCACACCGGGCCAACCCCTATATTCTTATCATTTGATCCCCACAGAAGGTATATTCCAAAACCAGGGACAAATCGATGCCTATGTCAATACCCAGGGTGAAAAAATACAACCTAACGCCCGTCCGGGTGACTTGATCTTCCGGGACGTAAACGGAGATGGCAGGATCTCGGACGAAGACCGGGTATACATGGGCAATGCCATGCCAGACTTTACCTACGGAATTAACATCAGCCTGGAATACAAGAACTTCGACTTAACGGTATTTGGCCAGGGTGTTGGCGGTGTCATGCTGTTCAATGGATACAAGCACACCACTTATAACGCCGGCCTTCAAGGCTACAACCTGGACAGAAGGGTCCTGGAAGCCTGGACGCCTGAAAATCCCGGCGCCACCATACCTGTACTTTCCACCCAGGATCCTAATGGCAACTTTGGCCAGCCGTCTGACTGGTACCTTGAAAAAGGCGACTACTTCCGCATCAGAAACCTCTCGGTAGGCTACACCCTACCCGACTATATGGCTGACAGAATCAGAAACGGTATGGGCTTAAGGGTCTATCTCTCCGCTGAAAACCTGGCCACATTTACCCAATATTCAGGCATAGACCCTGAAGTAGGATCAGGAGCGGTGATAGACAATGGCACCTTCCCTATTCCAAGAACTTTCACAGTTGGTCTTAATCTTAATTTCTAATCAACGATGAAAATCATGAAAAGAATATCAATATATCACTTGCTGTTACTGACTTTCCTGTCAGCCTGTAGCGACACATTTACCGAACTTACGCCCCTGGGCAATGTCACAACCGGCAACTTCTGGTCCACCAGCGAAGATGCTATAACCGCCGCCAATGGGCTTTACCAGCATTGGGATGATGATAATTTATTTGGACGGGGTTTCATGTACCTGATTGCAGCGTCCGATGATATCATGCAGGGAAGAACGGATGCCGCAGCAGCGGCCATTCGTAACTTCACCGCCAATGGACAGGAAGGCAGGATGAACCAAATCTATCCAAGGTTGTACACCGTGATTCAACGTGCGAACAACATTATCGCAGCCGTGCCGGACATGGACATTCCGCAAGACATAAAAAACCGTGTGCTGGGTGAAGCCTATTTTATGCGGGCGCATTCTTATTTTTGGTTAGCGCCAAGGTTTGGCGACCATAGAGCAGGAATTCCCATCGTCACGGAAGAAAACATGGGAGAAACTTTCTTTGAGCGACCTGCCAGTGTTGTGGAAAATTACAGGATGATTGAATCCGACCTTAAAACGGCAGCTGAATTGCTCCCTTATTTTACTTCTTATTCCGCCGCTGACCTCGGCCGGGCGCACAAGGACGCCGCCAACGCTTTCCTTGCCAAAACCTACCTGTATTGGGCAAGATGGGATGAAAGCAAGTGGGCAGATGTGGTTACCCATTGTGATTTGGTGATCAATTCTCCTACCGGCAGGGCTTTGATCAATACAGGAAATCCCGAAGAAGACTTCGCCAGTGTGTTTTATGTAGACAACAATTTCAGCTCTGAATATGTGTTTTCCTCGGTATCCAGCAACGAGCGTGGCCAAATTTTGCCAGGTGTCATGCTGGAAAATACGGGCTGGGGTCTATATAACGGCTGGGGGACCTTCTCTCCTACGCTGGAGCTATACAATGCCTTTGAGCCCGGTGACCACCGCAAAAAAGCTACTTTGTTGGAATTTGGCGACGAGTTTGAATTCCTTGGAAACACAAGAAGGTACTACTCGGGAAACTCCTGGACAGGTATTCAGGTAAAAAAATACATGCACCCTTTCCGGTTTCCAGAAGAGGTACACCTAAATCCCAACGGCAATTATCCCACCACCAACCTGAATATCCCCTTGATTCGCTTTGCTGAGATTCTATTGATGAAATCGGAGGCCCTGATCATGCAGGGACAGAACGGAGATGCCCCCTTGAATCAAGTAAGGGAAAGGGCCGGATTAGGTTCCAAAACCAACGCTACCCTTGATGATCTGAAGCACGAACGAAGGGTGGAGCTTGCTGCTGAATATGCGGACCGGCACCTGGATCTGATCCGTTGGGGAGACGCACAAGAAGCCTATTCAAAGCCGTCGACCGGGAGGAATCATTCCAATAAGACTGATCCTAATTCACCCTATGAGGTCTATGAGGTTTGGCCTGGGAGGTCTTTTAATCCGGAAATCCACCATGTTTGGCCCATTCCACCCAATGTGTTGGCCACCTCCGGTATCAACCAAAATCAGGGCTGGTAACAATCGGCTTGGTTTTGGATTACAAAATCTCATATTTGAACTATGAAAACCAGCGTTTGGCAAAATTAACCAAACGCTGGTTTTTCCTTCATAAAGAAACTTAGAAGCAAGGAGTATAAACATGTTGCGATCTCAAATTACTTGCCGGGCTGGCGCCTATGTTATTATTTGTCTATTGCTTTTTGTCTGCACGGCAAATATCCATGCACAAAACTTCAAAATCCACAGCCACAACGACTACCTCAGAAATGTCCCCTTCTGGGAAGCCTATGCCAATGGCGCCGCGTCCATAGAAGCTGACCTGATCCTCGAAGACGGCGACTTGTATGTAGCCCACGAAAAGGCCTCCATCCGGCCTGAAAGAACTTTCGAAAACTTGTATTTGGCCCCTATACGAACCGCCAAAGCCCAAAAAATAGGCCGGCTGCAGCCATTGATACTGCTGATTGACCTCAAAACAGAGGCCTATTCCACCCTCCAAAAATTAATGGAAGTCCTGGAACCCTATCAGGACCTTTGGCAACCCGAAGAAGAAGGCACGAGTCCATTACTCCAACTCGTCATCTCCGGCAACCGGCCGGATAAAAAAGATTATCGAAACTATCCGGACCATATTTTTTTTGATTACCAAAGTGTCACCGACACCCTGGATTTACCCTTGGATAAAATCGCCATGGTCAGTCTTAATTTCAGGCATTTTTCCCAATGGAACGGCAAGGGAAGGCTGGTGGACGAGGACAGGGAAAACCTGCTGGGAGTCATTCGCGTGGCCCACTGCCTGGACAAACCTATCCGCTTTTGGGCCACGCCGGACAGCAAGACCGCGTGGAAAGCCCTGAAAGAATTGGGGGTGGACTATATCAACACCGATGACCCATATGGTGCCACCCAATACCTGTCTACCTTGGAAAACAGGTTATACATCAGCCCAAATACCCGTGAAGTGTATCGGCCTCTTTTTGAAAAAGATGGTATCCAGGCCCCCGTCAAGAATGTCATCCTGATGATAGGTGACGGCAATGGACTGGCCCAGATAGCAGCCGCCATGTATGCCAACCACAACCAACTCAGTCTCACCCAGCTTAAAAATATGGGCTTGATCAAAACGCAGGCTTTGGATGACTTCACCACAGATTCGGCAGCGGCCGGAACAGCCCTGGCCACTGGAAGAAAAGTAAAAAACAGAAGCGTGGGGGCTTTGCCGGATGGCAGCCCAGCCCAAAACCTTCCGGAATACCTGCAGCAATACCATTACCTCACAGGCATCGTCACCACGGACAATGTGACCGGCGCAACACCCGGCGCCTTTTACGCCCACCAAACGGAGCGGGACATGATCAAAGAAATTGCTGCGGATTTGCCGAAAAGCTCTTTGAATTTGTTCGTCGGAGGAGGAAAAAATGATTTTATCCGTTACGGAAATGATGAGATCCTTGCATTGAAAGAAGCAGGCTTTACCCTGGCGCCCTCATTGGAAGCCCTCAAAAGCGCAACATCAGGCAGGGTAGGGTATTTCGCCTCCAACCATTCTTTGCCCAAAGTGGAAAAAGGAAGAAACGGATTTCTCAAAGAAGCCACCAAAGCCGCCCTGGGATATTTTTCAGATAAAAACAGCCCTTTCTTCCTGATGGTGGAAGGAGCATATATCGATTCAGGCGGGCACCAAAACCAGGTATCAACAGTAATAGAAGAGGGAATGGACTTTGACGAAGCCATTGAAGAAGCATTGAAATTTGCTGACAAAGACGGGCAGACCTTGGTCATTATCACCGCTGACCATGAAACAGGGGGCGCCACCCTACCGCAGGGAGGTTTGGAAAAAGGCCAGGTGGAATTGGAGTTTTCCACCGAGGACCATACGGCAATCATGGTCCCCATATTCGCCTATGGGCCTCATGCCGATGCTTTTAGAGGTGTTTACGAAAACACCGAAGTATTTGAAAAAATAGTGGAAATCATCGAAGAGTACGTTCATAGATAAACATACTTGCGGTCACAAAAAACAGGTTGGGTTATTTACCCAACCTGTCCCAAAGGATATGTCCTGTTTAAAGAAACGTTCATTGATCCGGTTTCCAATTTGATTCCATTAGATCAGGTGAGCAGGTGAAGTTTTAAAATCTACAAAAGTGAAACTGGGAAAGCTGACCATGATAACCCAAGTATAAAATTAATGGCCGTTCGAATTGACGAAGTATGTATCAAATCATTTCCTGATAATGACGTTTGGAAGCATTCTTTAAATGAAACATTTGTAGAACAGTTTAGCGGCGGCATGATGCCGCAGCGGGACCGTTCTTCGCTATGACGAACGGGGGATGCCGGACATGCTGAGCGGTGTGTCGTTGGGATCCATAGACTACATCAAGCTCATTTTCCTTCAAAAAATGTAAGGATAGATCCCTCCGGGTCCGGTAATCCTCCTGATATAAACCTTCACCTTCCACCGAAAAAACAAAGGTCTTCGTTTTTTTTTGCTCCGCAATCGAAGGGTTACTTGATTTCAGATGAATGGAATGTCTATCTTTAACAAAGGCTACTCCTATCCATGCTGGCGCTGATCTAAGGAATCATTCCAAAGCGCGTCGCTTGCCTCATGCTTTTTTTCATCAACGAGTGTAAACCGAATATATAGTTTTTGTTTTAACTCTTTTTCTGCTTTTTCTCCCCCTTATCATTACCTGGCATCGAGTAGGAAGGAGGATCACTCGCAGGAAATGATTGTTCTATCTCTTCGTCGATTTCCTTTTCCGTTTTTTTCTTGTCGCTTGCAGCTCCCTTTTTCGGCTTTTTGTCAGATGGAGTGGGATTTTCATCTTGGTTCATTTCGTTTTCATTTAAGTTGATAATAGATGTTATGGGTGCGTTACGCTATAAATGACGCCATTCGTATCGTCCGACATCAACAAAGTGCCATCTTGGGTGACGGTTAGCCCCACCGGCCGCGCAAAGTGATCCCTGCCCCCGTTCACCAAAAACCCGGTGAGAAAATCTTCAAACGCTGTTGGCTGTCCATTTTCAAACCTGATCCTACTCACCTTATAACCCACTGGAGCACTTCTGTTCCACGAACCCCGAAAAGCCACAAAGGCATCGCCATTATAATCTGCGGGGAATTGGGTTCCCTCATAGAACACCATGGCCATTGGTGCTGAATGGGCAGTGTACATCAATGCCGGAAACTCCGTCATATCCCGGTATTCCGCATATGTTTTGTCTTCCGGTCGCGGGAACGGATTGTATTTGCCATCATCATAAATAAAGGGCCAGCCATAAAAGCCATTTTCTACGATTTTATTCAGTTCTTCGAGGGGTTCATTGTCTCCCAGCATGTCAATGTTATGGTCCATCCCCCAAAATTCGCCTGTTTCAGGATGCCAATCGAAGCCAATGGTGTTTCTCAGCCCGGTAGCATAAATTTGAATATCGCTTCCGTCGGCATTGGCCCTGAGCATCGTCGCGTGCAACTCGTTAGGTTCCGGGCAGGCATTACAGGTACTTCCGACAGAAATATACAGCATACCATCTGGCCCAATAGCGATGGTTCGATTTGGGTGTTGTCCCCCATCAGGCAAATTATCCACGAGCAAGGTCGGGTCTCGCAATGTACCATCGCTGTTCATTTCAGCCTGGTATATTTCTTTAATGGTTACCATATACAAGGAATTGCCATTAATCGTAAAATCGTGTATATCAGGAATTTCGGCAACTACTTCATTTCTATCTGCGGTACCGTCCCCATTGGTATCCTCCAAGAGCAATACTTGACCGGCTTCCCTATTGGCCACATAGATCTGACCGGTTGGGTTGGCCAAAATCATCCTGGGCTCTTCTATGCCCTCCGCAAATTTTTTGACTTGAAAGCCCTGGGGAACTTCCAACTGCTGAACCCTTTCTTCAGTAGCTTCTACCAAAGCTGGAATAAAAACAAATGTGTTGTTTTGGGATTGAGTCGGGGTTTCATCCGTTTCCGGGACAAAGGTGTCCCAAAAATCATCATCCGCACATCCTATTACCAAGGCGGAGATGACTGTTACGAAGCCTAACGCGTACAATAATCTTTTCATAGGTAACCTGTTTTTTTAAAAATTTCAATTATCATTCCAACATGCTTATTTTTAAAATGAGTAGGTATGGCTTACATAGGTGGTTTATTTAAAGAAAAACTGATGGGGGCTTACCTTGGCAATCATCCATAGTGGTTCCGGCTGCCGTCAAATTGTAACTTTTTAACCCCACACACCCATCCCTATTCGGATTTTAGATCCAGCCTTGGTGTTTTTTGGCATTAGTCCTTCAGGATTTTTACTTCGAAAATTTGAATATGAGCCAATAATTTATTTATCTTTGTCACTAAGATATTTAGTATATGAGCAAAAAACCTGACGAACACGCCATCCAACAGTTCAGGACCGCAAGCCGGCAATATTCCGATGCTTCAATCTTTATGCACGAGGCAATTGCCAGAAAAGCGGGATTAACGGGTTCTGATCACAAGTACCTGGGAATTTTGCACCAGCACAAAAAATTAACTGCAGGAGAGCTTGCAAAACTTACAGGGCTAACAACCGGAGCCGTTACTGGTCTGATCGACCGATTGGAAAAAAAGCAGCTGGTAAAAAGACAATTTACGAAAGACGACAGACGAAAAGTAATCATTGTTCCGAATGAAGAAAATATCATGAAGCTGTTGCAGCCCATTTTTTTAGAACTTCAACAAAAAACGCTGGATCTTATCGCATCTTTTTCAGTGAAAGAAATTCAGGTCATTGAGCGATATTTTGTTGAGGCTACCAGAATTATGATTGAAACAACTGATAACCTGAACAAAAACCAGAATGACAAAAATGGAAAACTTGACCACTGACTACCTGACCAAAGCCGAACTCTGGCTGTTTATTACCACCCTCGTATACTTTATGATGAATGGTGCTCAGATTTTTGAAACGCTGGTGCTTGTGCCTAAATGGGTGGCTTCCCCACCGGCCAACTTTAACCTGTTGATAGACGGAAAAGGGGCAAGTCTCAAACTATTTTGGATAATTTTTCATAGTTTGCACGAGATTACCTTTATCCTTGCGATTATCTTCTGTTGGAAAATTGACCCCGTAAGAAATTGGTTGCTGATATTATTCGCCATCCACGTGGCGGTCAGGGTTTGGACGCTTTCCTATTTTGCCCCCAACATTATTGATTTTCAAAAAATCGCTGAGCAATCAACTTTTACCAAAGATTTAATAAGCCGCACTTCGATGTGGCAGACACTCAATTACATCCGGGTTTCAATTTTCATTGCCGTTTCATTAGGGCTAATCCCTTTGTGCATCAAATTATCTAACTTGAAGCATTAGCAACTATTTCCGAATCAAACCTGCGAAGGTGAAACATGGGAAAGCGGATCATGATAACCCGATTATAAAAGTAATGGCTGTCCAAATTGACGACTTATGTATCAGATCACCTCCTATAAAAATTCCTGTAGACCAGAAATAATGACAATAGGAAGAATCCTATAAATGAAGCATTGGTAGAAATCTCCACAGTTTCATTGGAAATAAAATTGGCATATAGGATGGCACTTACGCAAAGGACCATATATGCCACAGAAACTGCTTTTCCAAATGTCATCGTTTTTTAATATTTTCTGGCTGATGATCATCACGGGACATCAAAATTCCGGTGCCGCCAAAGATTATTCCCTGCCCGCCTTATTTTCATCACCTGTATTTCTATCTATCAGATGTCCTGTTATGAACATCACCATGCTTATCAGCACACCCATAAGTGCAATGTGGTCTTTAAAGGAAAAATCTTCGGGAGCTCCAAAATAAGCTTTGATCATATATCCGGCGCATATTACCATTAGGACGGCCGCCAGTATTATTGCTCTTGTTTTGTTCATGTTCTTTTGGGTTCAAAAGGGGGGACCGATCTCCCCGAGCCTGCCTGCCTCTATATGTAACCGCCTGTCGCAGACACATCCGGATGGCGGCAGATGCTCCGAATAAAGGATGGTCTGTTCCTCAAGGCTTTTCTGCAGCGCCACCAGGCCTTCTCTGGAACCCTCATCCAGGTTGGCGAAAGGCTCGTCCCAAACCAACAGGGCCGGGGAGCCTACCAGAGAGGAAATGAGGCCCAGCTTTTTTTGGTTTCCCTCGGATAACTCCCTGATCTCCTTTTTCCCGGAAATATCAAAGTCCAATCTGTCTATGGCTTCCAAAACAAAATCGTTCATCTCCTCCCCTGAAACCTGCTTCACCATCCCCATGTACTTGAGGTGTTCTCCCGGAGTAAGATAGGGGATCAGAAAATAGCGGTCCAGATAAGCCCCAACATTTCGCTGCCACCCCTCACTCCTATTGGTCTTTCCGTTGAGGTTGACTTCTCCCTTTCTGTTTCTCACCAGGTCCGCCACCGCGTACAGAAAAACGGATTTGCCGGCACCGTTCCTTCCGGTTACCAGGGCTTTCTCCCCTGCTTTGATTTCAATCTCTCCGGGAGATTCCAGCTTAAAATCCTTCAACTCAATCTCAAGGTTGGCTATGGTAAGCATAACTGGCGTTTTTTAAATTCAGAATAATTTTCTTGACCATAAAGGGTTTCAGGAAAAGCCAAAAAGCCAGCCCGAAGGATACCAATGCCGACATGGACAACAGGCTGTGCCCGTAAAACCTGTATAGATAGGTTATCAGCAGATAGGCGAGGATATTGACCAGAACGATAAAGATATGGGATGGCGGCTGCCTGATGATCCCAAACCGGTCTTCGAACAAATCGACCCGTTTTACCCGGAAAGAGGTCAGAAATAATGTCAATGCCTTTCCCACAGTGATGGTATAAACAAATGCGATGAATAACGGTATCCATGAAGAAAGCTCCAAAAAGCAATAAAAAACAGTCCCCCATAACAGAAACAGTATCCCGGAGACAATAAAATTAAAGTGCAACTTGGTGGTTACAAGGGAAATCAGATAGCCGCTGTCCTTCAGTGCCGTTCTCAAAAATGAACTTTCCCAACTGAAAGCGTAGATGCTGTAAATATAAATTGGGGCTCCCAATGCAAAAAATGCCATCATATCCCCATAAAGGGATACCGGCATCCCCGCCTCCTTCATCGAAAAAAGGATCAGCCCGCAAACAAGCGAACCCAATACGGATCCCAGCAGGTAAAACCAGGTCAATTTGTTTCTTCTCAGCAAATACAGTTCATAGATCAACATATTCATAATTCCGCAGATTGAAAATACATTTTTTGTTGGCAAACAAGCCCCCGAGATAAATAAGGAGAAAACCGTTTTTATTTTAGAAGGTTTATAAAAGCAAGTGGTCTGGTTTCAGTCAGCATAGTTTCCCCAAACATCTTCCCGAAACAATTATCTTGGGAATGAATCCAAGTCAACAAACGGCTGCTTGTTCCATATTGATTTCCCGATCCGATAACTTAACAAGTAGACCATTGGCAACAAAAATAATCCCCCAAGAATCAATTCCATACTATATCTATGAATGTACAAATCCATAGCCTTATAAATATTCGTGTTGTGATCATTGTTAAAAACATTCAGTAAAGACAGACTGGCACCCAATAATAAAAACAACATCCAATTATAAAGAAAGGAAATTTTCAGTATCCTGTTTCCAATACTCCTAAATAAAACCATGGCGCCTACAAATAGTAAGTATAATCCAAAAAGTATTACCGCCATTTTAAATTGATAAATCACCAATAGATCGAATATAAATATCGATAGAATAAGAGAACCTATACTAAAGAACCCAATCCAATACAAAGTGTAATGATGTTTGAAAAAAGATTTTCCGGAATGGATAAAATCTTGAGGGTCCAGAAAACAATTGTTATTTATCCTGAACATTTCCAACAAAATCAAACAGGAAAACAGACCGGAAAACTTTTCCACCATAGTTTCCTTTGTAATGGACAATACGATCAGGCACAACATCAATGCGAAAAACAGGTAACGTCTTTTTATCGCGATTACTGTCAAATCAACATCATTATTGACATTTTGAAGCATTTTCCAATCACATTGTATCAAGTAAAAAATGTGTTTCATTTTATTATTCTATTTAGTAAAAGTGCCGGAAGCTACTGAAAAACCCATCTCTTAAGGTCTAAGTTAACCATATATTAAAATATATCCAAATCTAATTGCTTACGATAAAGTTCTGTTTTACAAGCGATTTGTAAAATAGGGGAGTATTAATCATAAGGATGAAAGAACTAACCACCGGATTTGCTTCTTTTTGTCAAGCTCCAACCCATAGCTACCGCTGTAAATACCATGCCGATTGAAATCAGGATTGCGGTCGTCAAGTGCACCTTTTCATCCACGTACAAGTACCATGATAAACCTATCCATACCAGGGCTACGCCCAGCAGAATATTTCTTATAACTGTTGTAAATTCCATTATAATATTATTGGTTTGGTAGGTGTCCGCGGGTATTGTATTATCTTACTCTTTTTATAGACCATATGTCCGACCACGAACATCGCCCTGCTTATCATGGAAATCTAAGCGCAAAAGATCTATGAACGAAAAGCTCCCAAGAGCGACAAGCCGCGCTTTGATCATAATCCGGATCCCATTCCGATGAGGACGGTTGCCCGTATTATCGCCCTTGTGCTGTTCATGCTTTTCTTAGCTGCCATTTTCCTTCCTGATACCTTGTTTAATTCTTATCACACTTGGTATCCCCAAACCAATCACCAAGAATAAGGTGCCTATAAAGGATTTATCGAGGAAGACACTCATAAATCCCCGTTCACCCAATTCAAAAACCCGGAGGATCATCAGACCTACGGATCCACCGAAACAGACAATTAAAATAAAAGTGACTAATCTTTCTTTCATACCTTTACCTTCCGGCAATGTAATTCACACAATTTACTCCGCTTATTAAAAGTCCTGCGTACCGCGAACAAACAAACAGCCATTTCTACTAAAACTAAGAAAAATAAAAGTCGATTTCAACCTACTATCGGAAAGCCATAATTTTCCCATCCCCTTTTTTGACTTAAAAACTTTTCCTAATTCTATTAGAAATCGATATGATGGATAAAATCATCGCTATGGTGACCATCCCTGATAATAAGTACGATATACTTCCTTGTATCAACCCATATAGTGTAAACAATATAACCAATATGCAAGCCGATAGAAGTATATAAAGCCCCTTTTTTCCCATACTATTTGTATTTCACAATTTAAAGAATATCTCGCCCATTGAAGTGAATAGAAAACCGGTTGGGTTATTATCACTAATCCAACTGTAAAGTTAAGCGTATCCAGATTGGCATAGCCAAACTGAGGCGTATGAGACACCAAAACTGAGTGCTGCAATCCATCCTACTGGTCCAGTAGCTAAAGCTAGCCCTGACAATATCAAACCACCCATCGCCACTGCATTGCCTGCGTTGGAACAACTATTCGCCCCTCCTTCCACTCTTTCCATCTGTTCAAAACTCAACTCTTTCATAACATTAAAAATTAAGTTAACCATTTGTTAAAACTTATTCAAATCTAATCGCCTATGGTGAAATAAAATTTCACCGGTTTATTTTCCTTCCAAAAAAACATAACTTTCTTTTTCCCGGCTGAAAACAATGTTATTTCCCGCCACCATTTTGAACCCGTCAATAACATCCCAGAATCCTGCGAATTTCAGGTAACATTAAAAAGCAGACACCTCCCTTTTCTCAAAACTGTCTTCCCGTTTTGTTTTCAGGTGGGGATAGGTGTGATTTTTTCTTTCTTTTGGGAAATATAAGAAGTAGGCCTATGGCCGAAAACAAACTTGAACCGGCAAGGAGATATTTGTTTTCCAAAGAAAGAAACAGATTGACAATCAATAAGACCATCGATATAGCGAATGACCAAACAGCCAATGTTTCATATCAGTATAGGTTTGAAACTGTAAAAAAGCACCTGAAATCCATATCAGGCGTTTTGCATTCAATTAACTCATCCCATATGCTATACAGGCTACATCTGCGACAAGGAAAGCTGCCGAAACCCAGCCAACAAGCGTCCAATTGACCAAATCCCCATAGGAGGCAGTCAGACGCAGCTTCAGACTCTGGCCTTTTTTCTGTTCATTATGGCGTAGGTTAGAAAAAGTCCGAGGTTGACGATAATTGGATATTCCGGTGATGTTGGGTTCTTCGTCAAATTTGGTGATCTTTTAACCTGAATTTGCGAGCACCATTTTTCTTAACAGATGATATCCTGCCCGTCCATACATATTTCTTTTAATGGTTTTGAGCCTGTTTACCTGGCCTTCCACCTGGCCGTTGCTGATGGTTGATGTAACCGCTTGGTCTACTGCGTCAAAATCTGAGTTGATTCCTTTCGCAAATCCTTTTAATCCTGATTCCGAAAGCATTGCTTTTTCAATCCATTCTTTGAGACTGCCTTCTTTTTTGGTTGAAAAAAGTTCTTTGAATTCATTTGCGAGTATGGTCAATTCTTTGATCTCGGGAGATTTTTTCAATAAAAAATCCAAATAGTTCTGATCCTCCTCTTTTAATTCTCCCCCTTTTGCCAATGCCATGAAGGCCAGTTTGGATGTGGACCACGATTTTGCAGGCTTGAGTGCCGGTAAAAGATTCTTCTCCCTGGTCTTGGCGTTATGGCCGTCATTGATGAGCATGTTCATCCTTTCACAGAACTGGGTATATTTCCCGTTGAAGCCAAGCCCGACAATATGGTCAAACAGACTCAACATGGTAGTTTTTGAAGAAAACAGCCTGATCAGTTCGGGCTCAAAGCTGCTGAAATTTGTAAAACTCCTTGAAAAAAGTATTTCCCTGCTTTTTAGCTTTTCAGTTGCAATATACTTTCTGATTGTCTTTCTGCCCGCACCCAGTTGGTTGGCGATGGCTTTGATGCTGTAGCCTTTTTATGTAGTTCCTTTGACTTTTGGAACTTGTATTGTCTTTCCAAACCGACATTGCCGGAAAATACACTGTTTGTATCTTGCCCCCGGATTTCTGTTTTTTCAGTTCCACTGCTTTTATAATCGGAAACTTGGTTATTGTTGGGGTTTTCCTTTCCGTCTTGGGTTACTTCATTTTCGGCACTGAATTCCTGAAAGCTGTCCTTGATCACTTTAAAGTGCTTACGCAACGAGTTCTGAAAAGCATCTCTTAGGTTTACCAATAAGTGGAAGCGGTCGGCGACCTGAACTGCCCGGGGCGCACCTGTTCGGATCCCCAAAGCATAGGCACTGGCCCGGTCCCTTGAAACGGTACGGATTTCAGGATGGGATTCAAGCCAATGGGCCAGTGTGCCGGCTTCTCTGTCAGGAAGCAGGTCAATTACTTTCCTGTTTTCCAGATCAACTATAATGGTCCCATAATTTCTGCCCTTTTTATAGGCCCAGTCATCTACTCCGATTGTGCCTGAAGTCTTTATAGTTTCCGGAAGCTGGATCTGCTTTACGTTTCTCAGTACAGATGAGGGACTTACCGGAAACCCAATGGCCTTACATATTGCTGACCCTTTGTTGCCTCCCAGTTCCAGTCCCAGTTTTCTGATTAGGTGGACTGACCTATTGAAACTTCTCCCGTAAGGTGTGATCTCACAATCAAACCTTTCAGTAAAGATCTTCCTCCTGCATTTCCGGTTCCTGCAAAAGAACTTCCTCGATTCAACGACCACTTTGACTCCTTTACCGGAAACGGGAAGGTCGGAAAATGTCCTTTCATACCGGCTGTGTATGGATTTACTGGGTTTATGGCAGCATGGACAGATACTTTTTTTCTTTGAGGAAACACCCCTGATTACCAGGCCGGGATTTTGGCAAACAAGCGAGGTTTGGCTAAGTTTAATGTTGGCAGGTACAATAAATGAAGATATTACCATAAAACACGTTTTTTAAATACACATATAAATTATATATTTAAATTCTAAAAACCTACAGCAATGGGAAAACGTGTCCTGAAAGTTGAAAGAAAAAGTGCCGAAGAAATAAAGGAAATCCTTAACAGCAATCCGGATTTTTTGTTGGCCACCAGACTGGGCATGGTATACCAGGTAGCAAAGGGGCATTCAAGCAGGGAGGTTGCCAAATGGCACGGCGTAAGCTTCAAACAGGTGGTAAACTGGGTCCATAGATTTGAAGAAGAAGGGGTGGAAGGCTTGCAAAACCGGGAAGGAAGGGGAAGAAAATCCTTTTTGACGGAAAAGGATCTTAAAAGGTTAAAGAATGCGATACTAAAAAAGAAACCTGTTGATTTTGGTATAAACAAAGAAAAATGGTCGGGGCCTATATTATTAAAACTTATTAAAAAGGAATATGATATTGATTATAGACCAACCCAGGCCTATAAATTAATTGAGAAGATGAACCTGCGGTTCCAAAAGGGAAAAGGGATTATCGTAGGGGATTAATGTGTATTTAATAAAGGTTTTATTCACCAAAAGTGACGAAGAACCTGATGTTGACCCCCTTCCGGGCATACTGACCCCCCTAAAAATGACTGGTTTTTTGAAGAACGCTATATACTGACAATTTTACTGTTTTTTTCTGAGACTTTCCCCTTTTATTTCTATTCTATAAGATCCGTGTACCAGTCGGTCCAAAACCGCATCTGCAACCGTCTCCTCTGTAAACACATCATACCAGCTCCCAACCGGTAACTGGCTTACTATAATTGTTGAGCGCTTGCCATGCCGGTCTTCTATCATTTCCATAAAATCCATTTCCTGTTGCTTATCCAGGTGTGTCAGCCCAAAATCATCCAGTATCAATAGATCCGCTTTCGCCAGCTTATCAAAAAATCTGATACTGGAGCCTTCCAGACGGACTAATTTGGCCTTTAACATGAGTTTCTGCGTATTAAAATATGCTACTTTATACCCCTGAAGGCATGCCTGGTGACCAAGTGCTGAAGAGAGGAAACTTTTTCCGCATCCGGTGGACCCGGAGATCAGTACTGCCGTCCCTTGCGCGATATATTCACCGGTTGCCAGGGCGGTGATCAGGTTTTTATCCACTCCCCGGGAAGGATCCAGCCTGAGTTCTTCGATTGAAGCCCTGTACCTGAACCCTGCGTTTGCCGACAGTCTTTTGAACCTTCTGTTGGTCCTTTCCTCTTCTTCGGCCTGGAGCAGTATCTCCATCCCTTCCTGCAGGTTCAGTTCGTGCAGTCTCCGTGTTTCTTTTAGGGCTTCCCAGGTACGGGACATCCCGTGGAGCCTCAGGTTACCCATTTTTGTTTCGATCTGATTCATTGTTCTGTTGTTTATTAAATTTAAGCTGAGTTTGATAATGTTCTTTTCCCCTTACGTTTTTGTGTGCGGGAAGCTTCTTTGGAACCGGTTCCCGGTATTGTCCGGCCATATTGTTTTCCAGTATGTTTTTGACAAAGGAATAGGAGTAGACCGCGTTGTCTATGGCCATTTGACAGGCAAGCCTGAATTTTTCCGCATCCGATTTCCTTGACAGTGCCAGAAGGCCATCACAGGTATTGTAAAGTTGTTCCGGATAACGGTCCTGACTGAAAATATATCCGACAAGCCTGCTTAATATATCCGAATGCCCGGAGGCGAGTTTCTTATAATATTCAGGGCTTCTGTCCCTGTAGTGCCTGTGCTGGGAACATAAGTGGTCGGCGGTTGTCGTGTATTTCCCCTCTTTGGAGCTCCGGATATGTACGGCAACCTGCTCGCCCTCATGGTAGATGTATACCATGGAACGGGTATAGAGCACCTTCATTTTTAAACCTATAAGCCTGTAAGGGACACTGTAATAATGTTTGTCCTCGGTCAGATAGATATGGTTGTTTTTGGCGGCCTTGAGTTCACAGTAACTCTTGAGCACGAACGGATCATCGGGAAGTGCGGACATATGCTTTTTTTCCTCTGCCAGATACTGTTCCTCCCTGCAATAGGGTTTCTGCTGCATCCTGGTCTGGTTATGGGCCTTTACCTTACATTTAACCGCTTCATTGAGCGAATGAAGGTCAAAAAACTGCTGGTTCCTCAGTTTGGCATATACCCTGGAATAAACCAGTTTCACCTGGTTCTCAACCATGGCTTTATCTTTTGGTCTTTTCACTCTTGTGGGAAGTACAGCTGCCCCGTAGTGGGCGGCAAAATCTTCCATGGCCCTGTTGATGTGGGGCTCATATTTGCTGGCTTTGATGACTGCGGATTTCAGGTTATCGGTTATCAAAACCTTTGGGACAGCCCCAAGAAAGGCAAGGCAACAGGATAGGGCATAAAGAAAGTCGGATACGGACTGGCTTGGAACAGCCAGGACGAAGGCATAATCGGAGAAGGGCATACAGGCTACAAAAACCGGACATTCTATTGCTTCCCCGGTTTCCCTGTCATAATAGGTGAGCTTTTTACCTGCAAAATCAATGTAAAGCTTATCCCCTGGAACATGCTGCAATACGGCCGAAGGTTTGGAGGCTTCCTTTTGCTGCTGGAGATGGAAACAGAACTGGGAGTATCCATAGCCATCCGGATTGGATTCCCCGTACTCTTCCCACAATAACCTTTTATTGACCCCTGTACGCCCAAGCTCTTTCAGATAATAGTCAATGCGGGTTTTAAGGTGCTCGTATCTTTCTTCTTTATAAGCAGGGTTTCCCGGGTGGAACCTGGCCTCAAGTTCGGGGGATTCCAGCTTTAGAAGACTTTCGGTACTGTTCTTTGTACCCTGCGAGACAATGGCATCATGCTTTGCAAGATAGGCTTTTACGGTGTTTTTGCTGATACCAAGGCTGCGGGCGATTGTCTTGATGCCCTTGCCCTGCCGGTGTAAAATCAATAATTGTTTTATCTGACTCATCGGTTTTGGTTTTCCTGCCATAGCTTATCCAAATCGGTAAATAAATTTTACCGCAAGAAACCAAAATCATCATTAGGGGGTCAACATGCTCCGGAACAGACCGAAAGAGGGGGTCAACATGCTCCGGATTTTTCCCTCAAGAAGTGTAGAAGAGGGGTCAACATCTGCCGGAATGGCAGTCGATTACAGCCTTTAAAGACACTTTAACCTTCCGCATCCGGGCCTTATTAAGGGGGTCAATTTACTCCGGTATATCCAGATAATCAAAACCAGCAGATAAACTGTGTCCAAGGAAAGTACCTTGAACACAAATCTATCCAGGAGCTCTAGGAACAATAAACCTGAAACAACCACCATCGCATTGGATACAATCCGCTTCATGCTGACATATTTAGATTCACAATAAATTTGAAACGACTTTATTGAATTAGGCATCCAATAAATACTCTAATACACTATAAATCATTATATTATGCGTCTTCCTTTATAATAATCAGAGGACAATCTGAGCCCTTTGAGGGCTTTTCAGATTAAAATGCCATCTCCCGACAGACAGAGATTAGGTTATTGGCTATATGCCTAATTAAATGAATTTATTCTAACCGCTCCTTTTTCTTCTATATCCGTTTTGCGGATTTAAGATGACAAGGAAGATGTAAACAGAGAAAACAAAAATTATCATTACTGAAAGATAGGAAGAGTAGGCAAAATCAAAAACATCCAACCAGATCATCAACTGGATTATCACCAATCCTATGCCTGTAAACTTTATATATTTAGCTATCTTAAATTTTCTTTCAAATACCTCAGAACTCATATGGGAACCTTTATTTTTCGACTGACTTTTATAAAAAATTAAGTTGAACATCTATTAAAACATATTCAAATCTAATTGCCTATGGTGAAATAAAATCTCACCGGGTTATTTTTCTTCGGAAAAAACATAACTTTCCTCTTCCCTGCTGAAAACATATTTTTTCCCATCACCCTTTGAACCCGTCAATAATATCCCTCCCAATCTCAGCGACAATCAAAAAGCAGAAGCAGCCCATTTCTCAAAACCGTGTTCCCAATAGATACCGCTTTATATGTTCTTCCACATTGGCTTTTTGTACCATCAGGCTTATACATAGCGACTTCCATCTTCCCGCTGAAAAATCACCATAAAGCCGAGTCGATTTTAACCCCAGGCAAACAATGATTATTACCGCTTTTGCTGGTTTAGTTGGTTTAGTATCTTTCTCAACGTCTGGAAAAAGTAAACAATAAAAATGAAAGCGAACAGAAGATTAACAATATAGGGTGTTTCCCCCTCAGCGTCAGTATTCTTCACTTCAGTTCCCTGGTAGATCAGATAGCCAGTGGCAAAAAGAGTGATCGACAATTTCAATATGTTGACAAACTCGTTGGGAAATAAGGCCTTCATATTCAACAAATTTATCATTTCAATAATTAGAATTGACTCAGGTTAATATATTAAAACATGTCCAAATCTAATTGCCTAGGGTGAAATAAAATTTCACCGGATTATTTTTCTTCGAAAAAAACATAGCCGTCGTCTACCCTGCTAAAAACGAAGGTTCATCCGTCACCGTTTTTGGTCCGGGCAGGGATTCCATTCTTTTTCCTTTTTAGAAATAGTACGGGTAGGCTACCTGAAATTATCAATAAATAGGAAAAAAAGGCCACATACTTATTGTCTAAAAGAAACGTATTAACGACCAATAGGATGGATCCTATAGTTAATAATAAAATTACCAGTATCTTCATCTTGGTATTCATTAGGTTTGTAAGTGTAAAAGCGCCTGAAACCGTTTTCAAGCGCTTTGTAAAAATTATGATATTGTATATATCGCACAAGCTACATCTACAACAAGGAAAGCCGCTGATACCCAACCAACAGGGTTCCAAAAATTTGTATAAGCTCCTACAGCATAAACAGCCGAACCGATAGCTACACCAGCACATGCTCCCGATACGAAGCCACCGCCTTCAACAACAGATAATTCTTCAAGCGTTAATTCTTTCATTTTGTCATGTTTAGAGATTGTTAACTCATTGCGCAATAAATAGCTCCAAATCCAGTGGCGTAGGCTGATAGACCGCCAATTACAAGCAATCCAACTCCGCCGGTTGCGAGCCCAGCGACTAATGTTGCTGCCGCTAATCCAGCTCCAAACCCTACTGATGTACTGCAATCTGCACCACCATTGACGGAACACATCTGGTTATAATCCAACTCTTTCATAACATTAAAATTTAAGTTAAACATTTATAAAAATATATCCAAATCTAATTGCCTAGGGTGAAATAAAATTTCACCGGATTATTTTTCTTCGAAAAAAACATAACTTTCCTCTTCCCTGCTGAAAACAATGTTTTTTCCTGTCACTGTTTTCAGTTCGTCAATGACATTGTACACTTGCCTTTTACAGATTCCAAGTTTACTGGCCAATCTATCGGGATTTCCGGTTCGCTTTTTTTCTATCATCTCAACCAACCATACTGTCCTTTCATAATATTTCAATCCTGCCATAACTGTTTTCAATTAATGGTTTCTGATACAATCTGCGCGTAAGCTTCCGCGTATTCATTCTGACCGTTGGCCAATATGCTATGAGGCCCGGAATGGGCGATATGCCCATCTTTCAGCACCAGGATCCTCTCGCTTTGCCTGGCTAGGCCCAGCCTATGGGTGATCATCATCATTCCCATTTCTTTTCGCTGTTTCAACAAGCTGATCACCTTTTTCTCCGTATCGAAGTCCATGGCCGAAGTGGCCTCGTCCAGCACCAAAAAGCGGGGTTTTCTGTATAAAGCCCTGGCAATGGCCACCAACTGGCGCTGTCCTCCTGACAGGTTCCCTCCATCCTCCCCGCATAAAGTAAGCAAGCCTTGCTGCAGACGGGAGAAAAAACGGTCAAATCCCGCTTCCCTTACGAAGGCTTGACAGTGCATTAATTCCTGTGGATCATTGCTCAGGCAAATGTTATCGAGGACGGAGGTATTGAAAATCTTTTCAGTCTGGGATACCAGAGCCACCTGTTTTCTCCATTCGGGAAGGGTCCATTGCGCCATGCTTTTGCCATCCATTCCTATAAATCCGCATTCGGGCGGACAAACCCCCTGTATGATCTCCGCCAGGGTGCTTTTTCCCGTCCCGATATGACCGAAAAGCGCTACGGCCTCCCCTTGTTCCAAAGTAAACCCGATGTCCTTCAACAGTGCTCCCCGACCTGCAAACCTGAAAGCAACACTTTCAAGTTGCAAATTCCCTCCGCTTTTATCGGGTTGTGCCAGGCCACTCTCCTCCCCTTCCGGGTTTTCTTTTTCCAGAGAGGCAATCTCGTGCAACCGATTGAAAGCCACCTTGGCCTCCTGCAACTGGATGTTGGAAATGACCAGGGCAGCCGTTCCGGGAATAATGGCGCCACCCACCGTAAGCATGGCCATCAGTTCCCCCAAAAGCAAACGCGCTTCCATCACCATCCACACGCCATAGGCAAACATCAAGCTGATATACAGCCCCACTACCAACTGGGTGAAAAAGCCAAACCTGTTGCCCAAAATGGCCAGGTCGTAGCTTTTTCCTTGGTACAATCCATATACGGCGCCGATACGGTCCTTAAACACCCTTTCCTTTCCATATGACCTGACAGTGCGTATTCCGGTAAGCGCTTCCAGGTATTGGGACTCGTTGTGGGCATGCGCTACCATCACTTCCCGCTGCAAATTCAGAATTGGCCTATGAAATCTGATGCCCACGATCAAAAACAACAACATGCCGGACAAGCATAACAACCCAAGGTGCCATGACAGAAAAAATATATACCCGGTGGACACCAATACCACCAGAAGATTGATAGCCAAATTCCCTTTCACCAAAGAGACGCTATTCCTGATGCGCATCGAATCGTTCATTCTCGCCACCAGGTCACCGGTACTATAGCCCTTTATCAGATGAACCGGCAGATATATGATCTTGTCTACAAAGGACCGGACAACCCTGACATTCAGATCCCTGCCCTGACGGGCCATGAAAATCCCCTGAATATAACCGAGAAAAGCCCGCATACAAAGCAATAGGCCAAGCGCTACCAGCCCTATCGCTATTTTTTCCTTTTCCATGTTCGGCAGGAACTCATCAATGAGCTTTTGGGAAAAAATTGCCGTGGAAAGCCCCGTCAATGCCATCAGGATGCCCAATACCATGGCAACAAGAAGGATGGGGATGTCTTCACGGATCAGGGAAATAAACCATGTCCGCTGGTCTTTTCTGAAATCGTCCTTTTTCCGGAATTTATCATTGGGTAACAGACTGAGCAGGGTGTGAGATTGCCAGACAGCCTCCAGTTCGTCCTCCGAATAAAACGTGATGCCCCATCCCGGATCAACTATCACAAACCTGTTATCCTTGTACCCGTAGCATATTGTAAAGTGTTCACGCTTGTTGTCCATCACGACGTGGAGGATCACCGGTTGGTCCATGGTTTTGAGGTGGACCTTGTCAGCTTCGTAGCCCCTTGCATAAAAGCCTATCTTTTGAGCCGCCTGGTATAATCCCAGCAGCGTGGTGCCGTTTAGTGTGGTGCCGCTTGTCTGGCGGAGTTGTTCCTGCTGAATGTCTCCTCCGTAGTATTTTGTCAGGGCACTCAGACAAGCCAGTCCGCAGGCAAACTCGCCCAGTTGCATGACGTGGATTTTCTTTAATTCGTCAATGGTTCGGTTCATAAAAAATCTCGTTTATATTGCACATTTATTGTCTTCCAAAAAATCCAACAACCTTTCGCCATCCTCTTTTTCCTCACTTTGCACCTGGTGGCGAAAAGCCTGGAGATTTTCCTTGTAATGGGATAGATTGCCTACCATATGGACTAGCTTTGTGTAAATCGTTTTCGCGCTGTCCCGCCGGATGTTGCCCCGCTGCCCGATTCCTTTTTTGACCACCCTAGCTGCACAACCAGGTTGGTCCCATTTTAGAGAAAGCGGATAGACCAGCATGGGAACTCCCGCAGCAAGGCATTCCTTAATGGTGTTCAATCCTCCATGGTTGATCATCACATCGATCCTCTTTAACAATTGGGCCTGCGGTGTTCTGTTAAAGACAAATACATTATCCGGAACAGGTCCCAACTCGTTGATGTCAAAAAACTCCCCTACGTTCAGGATAATCATGAATTGAGTACGGGCGGTGGCCCCCTTCAATATCCGGTTAAAGAACTTCCTGCAGACCCCCAGGTAATCCGAAGTTACCGTGCCCAGCGAGCAATACACCCACGTCTTTTCAGAATGTTCCACCAATTTCAATATACCGGCAAGTCTGTTGTCTTCGATATTTTCCCGCGTTATGGCAGGCAGTGATCCGAAATAGAAAACTTTATTTACTGTTCCCATATCTACAAAATCCAGAGCCCTGGGATATGTGGCTATAAGGGGAATATTGCTAAAACCCCAACCAAAGGCTCTGCTCTTGTCAAACACAAGTTCCCGCAGGTCATAGGTTTTTGCAAAAATTTTTACATCCGTCCCGCCCAAACTAAGCATACGTCCAATTAACAAGCTCCATGCTCTTTTTACCCTCGTCTTGGTCCATAAAAAAGATATGATCAGGGAAGAATAACAGCGTCCGTCCGGGATATATGACGACTGGATCGGGGGTGTTCGCAAATGCCTCAAAGGAAGTATCATGGTGGACACCAACGTGACCTTTATTCCCCGGCTGCGATAAAACAATGCCTTCGGTGCAAAATGATCATCCAATAAAACAGGAAAACGGCCTACCTCCTTAAATGCATGGTCATATGCCTTTTCGGCTTCTTTTATAAAAGGTAAGGCTGTTTGTTGCCTCCCTTTGACTAAATTGTCCAGAAAGTAACGCAAGCTCCCCTTTTCCTTTCTCTCCGACCTTTCCGGTGCCTACCAAAGAATAAAAAGCCAAAATCAAAACTGCTTTCATCGGTTTCCCATTTACACCGTAAAAAATAGAATAAAACAATACCTGTAATTATAGTAAATAACATCTTAAAAAGCAACCTTTTAACACCGCGATAATATTAAAAGTCATTTACTTGTATTTAAACCAAAAAAAATATGTGTTAAATTACATTTTCATTAAAAATTAATTAAACGTAAAAAGTAAAGAAAATGATTGGCCGGGATTATCATTACTTTTGATGTTGGAAAATTCAGTTGTGGTTTTAGCATTGAAATTCTTTATTGAACCATCCCAATGGTCCGAATTTGAAGTAATTAAACCTATACTGCGTTGAAAACATAGTTGGACAATGCCATTTTACCTTCATCTTTTAGGGACAGCAAAAGCTTCTTTCATTCTTTACCCCTACCGAAGAATCTTTTCCATCTTACGTCCCTTGGCCAACTCGTCCACCAATTTGTCCAAATACCTCGCCTGTCTGGTCAGGGGATTTTCGATTTCCTCTATCCGGTAGCCACAGATCACTCCTGTTATCAAATGCGCCCTGGCGTTCAGTTTTGCTTTTTTAAAGAATGTTTCAAACGTCGCCTTCTCATCAATAAGTTCCTGTAGTTTCCTGTCATCGAAGCCGGTCAGCCACTTTATGACCTGATGCAGTTCTTCTTTTGTCCTGCCTTTCCCCTCCACTTTTGTGACATAGTGTGGATATACCGAGGCAAAAGTCATTTTTGCTATTCGTTCATCGTGTTCAGGTGTTGTTTTCATTGACTGTCGTGTTTGTTTGAAATTATAAGCTTCTTCCCATCCCGCTATTCATATGGTCCATAGAAGTGTCATGTCAAGTTTAAATTGACGGAAATCTCGACGATTTTTTGTCCACTAATTACACTAATTGGCACTAATTTTATGGAAAGAACAATGTAATTGAAACAGCTTTTCAATTAGATATTCTCCTTTTCGTGCTAATCCCCGAATCCCGTTGACCGGGTCCGGGGCAGGCTGTGCAATCCCTGACTGCCATCAGGCAGGCATGGACATCTTACGAAACTAATGGGAGTGATCCGAAATCCGAGATTTCATACTTGACATAACACTAGCCAAAATTGTTGATTGCATCTTGTGCATACCTTTTCTTTTCTTACTATTGTTTCATTGAATGCAAGTCAATCGAATTTCCCACTGTGCCCATTCCTATCGAACAAAATCCGTGATATCCAACAGACATTTTCGACTGGAAAACTTTTCCACTCCCATTTCTTCTATTGGACAGTCGGCACAAGCAGAATACACCAAAGTTCCACCTATCAAACCCGGGGCGGAAAAGTATCCCGCAAACCGAAAGCATAAGTTATAAAAATAGCCAAGACGAAACGAGGGATTTGGCGTTTTTTTTTAAGTACCTACCGTGCCGGAGTCACCAATGGTCACATCAGTACATGAAAATCTGGTGGGCTTCCCCTTTGAGCTTGTACCAGCCCCTGGAAGGACTTACGGATAAACGCTGGCTTAACTTAATAACCTTGCCTGCTACCGCACCGGTGAAAACAAACCCAGGCCCGGAATACCGTGAAAAGCAAAAAAAATCAGCAAAACACCTGTTTTTTCCGCAAAAAAGGTAAACTTCAAATCAAAAACCCAATGGACATACATGATACCGGTAACCGATTTGTACGAAAAAACATTGACCGTCGGCAGAAATGATTTTTTGAAGGTCAAAGGCAGCGTGGACACCAACATTTACTACGTGGTCAGTGGAAGTTTAAGGGTGTATGTGCTGGATGACTTTGAAGAACATATCATCCGTTTTGGATACAGGGATAACCTTATCGTTTCCCTGGATTCGTTTTTGACCGAGCAGCCCTCGGACTTTTACATTCAGGCCATCAAAAAGACCGTATTAAAAGTCATCACAAAGAAACGGTTCATGGAATTCCTTGACCAGGATGAAAACAACAAACGGCTGTGGCGTGAAATTTTAGAGGACCTGGTATTGCAACAGATGGAAAGGGAGAAGGATATATTGACCTCCTCGCCAAAGGAAAGGTATCTGCGGGTACTCCGCAGAAGCCCCCAGTTGTTTCAGGAGATCCCCAACAGACACATTGCCAATTATTTGAGAATGAGCCCGGAAACCCTCTCCCGCTTAAAAAAGTCTTGACTTCGATCAAGGTTTTTGTGGTCCCGATGATGGACTTTTATATAAAAAAATAAACAAAACGCTATCCCCATGAAAACTGAATCTGAAAACCTCATTTTAAGTTTGATCGAGCAGACCCGGCAACATTTGAATTTTGCGACATCCCTCAAAAGTAAATCCGATAAAGAGCTGAACTGGAGAGAAAACCCGGAAAGTTGGAGTATCCTGGAATGTATTGAACACCTCAACCTGTACGGAAACTATTATCTCCCCGAAATCACCGACGCCCTATCGCGTACGAAAACCAAAGGGGAAAGCCACTTCAAAAGCGGTGTCCTCGGGAATTATTTTGCCAACAGCATGCTCCCAAAAGAGAAATTGAATAAGATGAAAACTTTTAAAGACAAAAACCCCCTGAACAGCCGTTTGGACCGGTCTGTAATTGACACGTTTATAGACCAGCAGCTGCAGCTGATCAACCTGCTTGACCGCTCCCGGAAAGTCAGTTTGAATAAGGTTAAAATAGGGATTTCCATCGCGAAATGGCTGAAATTAAAACTGGGTGATACCTTTAGATTCATCATCAATCACAATATCAGACACATAAAACAAGTAGAACGCATAGCAACAAAAATGAAAATTGACCTGGACAAAAACAGGGTTTTAAAAAATTACAGTTAAGTGACGTTAAAATTCCTCTCCTTTCAGTACTGGCACCAGGGAATCGGAGAAAGGTTTTCCCAGAATGCTTTGGGACCAAACTTCGTTTACAGAAGCCAAAAATGGTTTACCTGCCAACTGGGTATGGGCGTTCCACTGTCCAGAGGGCCTGCACTGCCTGCGAATTTCCAGCAACCACCCGTCAGCTGATGTATGCACTTGGCGCTTACTTTCCACTATAAATGAAAAGCCACTGCCACATTTGTGGAGTAGTACTTTCAACCGTTTTACCGTATGAATATAGATCCCGCTATGGATCGTAAAAAAGATGATGACATCACCGTTCATTTACGCTCCATCTACCAAGGGGCGGACTCAACGCGGTAATGGACCATCCATCATGGATATGTTTATCTTTTCAATCCTTTGCTTGGGAAATAAAAGAATTAATGATGTAATTTAAAGTGGAAAAAAATTCAATTAAATAATACCCATGAAAAAACCAAATAAAAAATCTTTAGAAAACTCACGCAGAAATTTTCTAAAGAACGCTGCCATCGCATCCTCCATTTTTATCGTTCCCCGGCATGTACTGGGGGGGCCTGGTTACACCGCACCAAGTGATCAGTTAAACCTCGCGGCGATCGGAGCCGGAGGCAAAGGGGCGAGTGATATCAGAAATGCGTCTGTCAACGGCCGTGAAAGGGTGGTTGCTCTTTGTGACGTGGATTTTTCAGGCTCCGCCTCCCGGTCAGTGGAAAATTTTCCCAAGGCCAAGTTATACCATGACTACCGGGAGATGCTGGATAAGGAGAAGGATATCGATGCCGTTACCATTTCCACCCCGGACCACGTCCATGGGCCTGCGGCAAAATACGCCATGGAAAGAGGCGTCCACGTGTACGTCCAGAAGCCGATGACCCATAACATCCGGGAAGCACGAATGCTGACCGAAATGGCCAGGTCCAACAAAATCGTCAGCCAAATGGGTAATCAAGGCGGATCAAATCCCCTTCTGGATATGGTCCAAAAATGGGTAGACTCCGATAAACTCGGAAAAATCTCCAAAGTACAAATATGGACCAACCGTCCCGTATGGCCCCAGGGAATTGAATTCCCCCAACCCAACGAAGGCGAAAAACCGGATGATTTGAAATGGGATCTTTGGTTAGGGCCTGCGGAGAACATTCCTTATACACCCAACCTGCATCCCTTCAACTGGAGAGGCTGGTGGGATTATGGCACCGGCGCACTGGGGGATGTGGGTTGCCACTTGGTGGATATTCCTTTCCGTACTTTGGGACTTCATTATCCAACCGATGCGGAATGCAGCGTAGCGGCCATTTACACCAAAATGTGGACACCGGAATACCATCCCAAAGGTTGTCCTGCCTCTTCTTTCATCACGCTGCATTTTGAAGCGACCGAAAAAAGCAAATCACCCATCGAAATGACCTGGAGTGACGGAGGCATCAGGCCTTCCCATCCGGATATTATTCCGGCCGATCATGATATCGGAGGGGCAAACAGCGCCAATGGGGTACTGATCATAGGTGAAAAGGGCATCATCTCCACCAATATCAACGACAGCTCCCCGCTGATGCCCAAACTTTATCTCAATGACGGCACCACGGAATTTGGCCCTGAAAAAGAAGAGAACGACGAACCCGAGTACGGCCACCAGCGCAAATGGGTCGACGCCTGCAAAGCAGGATTCAACAGTCCCGAGCACAAAGCCCTGACCTCTTCTTTTGACTATGCCGGACCGATGACCGAAACCGTCCTCATGGGCAACCTCGCCATAAGAAGTTATATGCTGAGAAGGGAAAATGCCAAAGGACAAGCGGAATACTATGGGAGGAAAAAGCTGCTATGGGATGGCGAAAACATGCGCATTACCAACCTCGAAGAAGCCAACCAATTTGTGGGGAGGGAATACCGGAAAGGCTGGGAGGTATAAACTTCGTCCTTTTAACTGGTAATCCACGATAAAAAACGGAAAGCTTTGCTTCATGTTTGAATGGTTGATTTCAGAAACCCTCCTTGGCTTGATTAAGGAGGGTTTTTGTCTTTCTGCGGAAACCCAAGGATAAAGAGGGGCCTATCAAATAAATCTTCCAATTTCCGATTTTTTATCCATTAATCAACACGGGCAGATTTTTACCCATTGACTAGAGGGTAAGCTGGGATAGACCGGTTTTTTTAAAATTGTTGTTTCTGAAGACGTTCATAAAGACGGTAAAACATATAATCCGTGTACTGCTTATATGAATAATTGCAGCCGATTTTTTAACTTAGGAAATATATTTCTACCGGGCCCCGGGAACCAAACCATTATCCCTATGTCCAGACCCATTTATCCCGCACAACAAAGCATGCAATCCGGTCAGGAAGCGCTTGCGACAAATGACTGGGAAAAAGCGAAGGAATATTTCAGTGCCGCCGTCCGGATTGAGGAGACGCCGGAATGCCTGGAATATCTCGGGCTCGCTTCCTGGTGGCTGGATGATGCAGCCACTACTTTTTCATGCCGGGAAAAAGCTTACCGGTTATACCGGGAACTGGGCGATAACAAAAGTGCAGCCCGTGTGGCCATAGCCTTGGCTTTTGATTATTTTTCTTTCCAGGGAGAATTCGTCATCGCCAATGGATGGAGCAGAAGGGCGCATCGGCTTTTGGAAGACCTGGCCCCCGGTGTGGAACATGCGATGGTCAAAATATTTGACGGTTATGTGGCTGTCGAGGTCCATCATGATCCCGAAAAAAGCTTCCGTTTGGGTACTGAGATCGTGGAGTTGGCCAGACAGCTTAACGAATTCGATTTTCTGATGATGGGTTTGGCAACAGAGGGGCTGGCTTTGGTCTGTCAGGGACATGTGAAGGAAGGCATGCAAAGACTGGATGAGACAGCCACCGCTGCTCTTGCCGGAGAGATCGGTGATCTTGATATTGCTATTACGGTTTGCTGCTATCTGATCAGCGCCTGCGAGCGGGTAAGGGATTATGGCCGGGCGGTACAATGGTGTTTTCACGTGAATAAAGCCGCCGGAAGCGGTAAATACCCCTTGATGTTTTCCCAGTGTCAAATACACTACTCAGGCATATTGATATGGCAAGGGGATTGGGACGAAGCAGAAGCTCTTTTGGAAACTTATTCTGAAAAACTAATATCAAGCCGTCCCGCGCATGCTGCTGAGGGAATCTTGCTCAGAGCCGATCTGTACAGGAAGAGAGGTAAAATGGCGGAAGCCACCGAATTGATCAAGCAGGCCGGTGCCAGACCTTTTAGGATATTGGGTGCCAACAGGCTTTTGTTAGCCAAATCCGCCCTTGCTTATGACCTTGGTGATTTTGAGACGGCCGGCATGCTGTCGGAACGTTATCTTAGAAATACTCCTGAATCATGCCGCCTGGCTTTGCCACCGGCACTCGAACTGCATGTATTGATCATGATCGCCTTGGGTAAAATCCTCAAGGCCACCGAATCGGCGGCAGCGTTGCGCAAAATTGCGGACACGGTGGGGACGGAGCCTTTGTTGGCAACAGCCGCTTATGTGGAAGGAACAGTGGCCATTGCTCAGGGTGATTACGCTTTTGCTTATAAAAGTTTCGAGTTGGCCTTAGAGCTTTTTGAACAGAACAAGAATCCTTTTGAAGCCGCCCGCGCCAGAACCGGTCTTGCACAAGCCATGTATTTGCAGGGACAGAAAAGCAACGCGCTCGCAGAGGTTCATTTGGCCTTGGGGATATTCGAATCGCTCGGGGCTGTGATTGAAAAACAACGCGCCCGTGTTGTCCTCAATAAAATCAAATCCGCACAGCCCCGTCAATTGGAAAAAAATTTACCGGAGACCCTTACCCACAGAGAGTTGGAGATTTTGCGTGAAATGGCTGCCGGAAGGGACAATGCGGAGATTGCCCGTAAATTGTTCATTAGCATAAGAACCGCAGAACGGCACATATCCAACATTTATGGAAAAATCGGGGCCTCCGGAAAAGCGGCCAGAGCCTTTACCACAGCTTTTGCCCACCGAAACCATCTTCTGGGCGAGTGATTTTTTGAAACACAACTGATTTTGACAAGCGGGTTTTCTGCACGCAGGTCGGATTTTCTTCCTGACCTTCATCTTTCCCTTTTCTACGTGTAAAAATTACGTGTGGGTACGGATGTGCTGCGTTTTTTGATTTCTTACCTTTGAAATGACCTTGTAGCCCGGCCGGCAGGTTTTTTCGCCCTGATAATCAATTGATAACCCAAAACATACACCATCATGGAAAAGAACGATTTCATTGAAAAAGTAACGAAGGCCATCAATGAACATGATGCCGGGACTTTCGCCAGTTTATTTGCGGAAGGAGCCACTGCCCACGATCCTTTTTATCCGGACCCCTTGAAGGGCAGAAAGGAAATTGAAAAAGATATGGAAATATTTTTTACAGCTTTTCCCGACCTGAGAGGCGAGGTCATCAACGTGTTGGCAAGCGGTAGTTGGATCGCTGCCGAATTTGAAATGACCGGTACCAATGATGGTCAATTGGACTCTCCAGCGGGCGCGCTTCCGGCTACCGGCAAAAAGGTGAAGTTTGAGGTGGCCAGTTTTGTCAAGCTGGATGAAAACGGTCTGGTAGTGGAAAACCGCCGCTATTATAACGTGGCTGCCATTTTGCAGCAGCTTGGCATCCAGTCTGAAAGTGTGTAAAAGAGAAAGCTAAGGGATAAAGGTTCCGCTGAATAAAATGGTGACCTTTATCCTTAGTTAGTAAATTCAATAACGTCGGCCTGTATGGTTAAAACAGGCTGGGTATAGACGAACAGGTTAAGCGCCTCTATATCATAACGCACATTGATCAAAGCCAGGTTTTTCCCTTCCACCTCGCCATACTTTGCTTCATAATTGCTCCACAGATTGTCCATGGCCGATTTGTATAAAGCTTTATCTCCACTTATGCGGGCAATCCCAAACACCTGGGCATACATACCCACACCAAAAGAGGCCCCAAAAAGATATCCGGCCTTGGCCTCTCCCGAGACAGATCTGGCTACTATCCGGTAATTTGCTTCTGACAATTGGACATTGGTCAAAGAAGAAGACATATGCATTCCTGACGAAACACATCCTGAAAGTATACCGGAGATTATTATCAATCCTACTAAACTTCTCAATAGCTTTTTCATGTGGGGGTAGTTTTTTAAGACAAACATGGGTTTAGCAATTCAAATCATGTTTCAAAATTATCATTTTTAAATCTTATACTATAACAATTAACTATTGTTCTATGCGATGACATTTTGTTTCCCATGTACTCAAAAAAACTTGGATTTCTTATTCCCGGTTGAAGCTGTGCCATGACAAAATTGTAGAAATCCGATGATTTGCATCACCTAGAACGTAACCAATAAGTGATACCTTTATTACAACAAATCCTGGTGATGACAACAAACCACTGACAGCAATTCCCTTGATTGAGATGAAAGTTTTTCCGGTGGACAACCTTTCAGTAATTAAAAATAGGGTTTGGTTTAGCTGATAACATAGAATTACCCTGCAAAGTTAATGTCTTATGTTATCCAGAAGGCGGAGTGTTCTCCGCCTTCCCCATTTTAAGATTCCCAGTATCTAGACCCTCCTTCATCTCCCGGGAGATTAGGTGGAAGGGTTGTATATCCTGTCATGTTACATTGCCCCGAATTTTTAGATGTAGCATGCCAGGTTAAATCCGTCACAAGAAAAAAACATGGATTATAGAATCAAAAATGTCGTCAAACTGTACCAAAAGGTGGCCTTGGCTGATCCCAAAGATTTATATGACCAACTGGTCGGAATAAACCTGGAAAAAAATACACCACTGCAAAATTTACTGTCAAAGATGTGGTGCTTTATCTTGAATATGCACAAATGTTACCCAATTCAATCGATGTTTAAGATAAACCTAAACGCTTTTCGGGAAGGTTGATCTAATCAGTGGTCAGAGTTGTCCACGAAAGTATTACCGGATAGAAAAGATAAGTTTTCTGAACTGAGTGGTTTATTCAAGAAAAACAGTACCTCCTCATATTTTAAGGCTTTTTCCTTATCATCCGGATTAAAAGAACTTGTCAGGACAATGATCCTAAACAATGATTTGACTTCCCTATCGAGGTCTTTAAAAGCATCAAGAAATTCCCAGCCATTCATTATTGGCATATTGATATCCAGGAATATCAGTATGGGGCAATCGCAGGCATACAAATCGTGGGGTCCAGTCATGGACTGTATAAAATCCATGGCTTCTCTCCCATTTTTAAAGCAGTCTATCGGTTTGGAAAAACCTATCCTATTGAGATTTTCAAAACTGAGGAAATTAACAATATCATTATCGTCTACCAACATGATTTGTCTTAACTCTACTTTATTCACCATGATTGCTGTTTGTTTAAAGTAAAATAAAATATTGTCCCTTCCCCAAAATTTGATTCAAACCAGATTTCACCTTTATGCAGGCTGACGATTTTCTTGCATTGGGCCAAACCAATACCTGTTCCTTCAATCTCATCCGATCCATGTAGTCTCCTGAACATTTTAAATAAAGTGTCTTTGTGCTTCGCCTCTATCCCCAAGCCATTGTCTTCTACTGAAAAAAGCCACTCATGCCCGGAGTCATGACAATCTATTTTAATTATGGGGGTTGTGTCTTTTTTGCGGTATTTTATAGCGTTCGAAATCAAATTTTGAAAAAGCAGCCGCAATTCGAATTCATTACCCTGTACAACAGGTAGATTGGAAAAATCTATGTTGGCATTGTTTGAGGTGATTTTCAATCTGAGATCTTGAAGCACCTCTGACACTGTTTTTTTGGTATCCACTTCCGTAAATGAATTGCCCTTACCAAGTCGGGCAGTTTCCATTAACCCGCTAATGAGTTTGGTGAGCCTTTCACCTGATTTTTTGACCAGTTCTAAATATTTAATGACATCGGTACTTTTCGAATCATTGTTTTGAATCACATCAATGGCAACTTCTATAAGGCCCCGGATGTTGCTCACCGGGTCCTGAAGGTCATGGGCAGCTACATAAGTGTATTCTTCTAATTCCTGATTTTTGAGCTCTACCTTCTTAATGTATTCCTTAAGAAGAATTTTTTGATTTTGAAACAATGTCACATCCTGAACAGTACCAACAGACTTAATTGGCTTTCCTTTATCATCATAATGATTTTGTCCCCTTTCCCGCAAATATTTAAGCTCTCCGCCAGGAGTGATATATCTATGGACAATATTGTACGGGATATTATTTTTTAGGGAATTTGTATATGATTCCACTAGCAACTGACGATCATCCGGGTGCACCAATTCTATAAATGACTGATAAGAGGGCTTCCATTCTTTGGGGTCTATGTCAAAAATTTCAAAAACCTCCTCAGACCAAAAAAGCGTCCCACCTACCAGATTGTTTTCCCAATTGCCCAAATTGCTTATTTTCAGGGCCTCCTTAAGCTGGGCATGTACTTTTTCTAATTGAATATTTAAATCTATGAAATCAGAAATATCCCTGATTGTCGCTATCAGGTACAGTTCGTCATCTTTAATTGAGTTAATGGCTACAGACACGTAAAATTCATCCCCATCTTTTCTTAATCCCTTTAAAAAGTTTCTGGAAGACATGTTTCTTGAAACCGGATTTAAAGCATATTTTTCAAAGTATACAGCATGGTGGCTTTTAAAGGAATCAGGTATTAAAATTTCTATGTTCTTTGAAACCAACTCCCCCGGGGAATACCCAAACAGTTCTTCTGCTTTTTTATTGGCAAGAAGGATTTGCGCCTTGGTATTGCATATAACAATACCATCAGGAAAACGATCAAAAGATTCCTGAAAAAGGAAATTTAAGTTCATAGTAAAATTGGGGAAAAATGATTAAGCGTCTAAAACTAAAGAAAAAAAAATTAATAAAAAATAATATAAATGTAGTTTTATCATTTACCAAATAATTATCTACACAAACAAAAGAAAACTTTTTTTTGTTTTTTTTTCATTATTGGAGTTTATGCAGAGATGATTAGAATCTTTTTATCTTTAAATAATACAAAAAAAATCCAGAAGCAAATCCGGAATACAGTAAAAATATAGGGTACGCTAGACAAAGCGTTAGGAAGACCATTCGAGAACATCATATCAGGAGGCTATCTCAGCAACTGTGGAAAAAGCCGATTAAACCTGGTGATGGATACTCGAAACGGGTAATCGATACCGCTTCCTATCCATGAAAGCCGGGATGCCAGAGGTCCTCTTCTTCTCGCCAGAGAGAAATCCCTGGAAACCCCTTCCTCCATCAATAATATCCTTAACTTTAAAGCGTAAAAAGGAAATTATCAAAAAGAAAGGTAATTATAGATTTTCCTATGGTGGAAGGTATACGCTCATATTTAGAAAGTTTTGCCATTCTATGTGATGAGGATTGGAATTTTTTCAAGTTACGGTTAAAAAAAGTGTTTTTCCCAAAAAAGGCGACGATCCTACAGCAGGGAAAAACAGAGCGCCATCTTTCCTATGTTGAGACTGGGATCGTGAGATTGTATATGCCCAAAGCAGGCGAGGATTTAACATTCGGTTTTTCGTTTTCCGGAAGTTTTGTGAGTGCTTACGATTCCTTTTTGACCCAGACCCATTGCCCATATGAAATTCAGGCGTTGACCGATACCGTCCTGTGGCAGATCGACTACAAGGACTTGCAGGAGGTATATGCCCATACTAAAATAGGCAATGAGATTGGACGGAAAAACGCGGAAAACCAGTTTCTGGTTAAATCCAAGCGGGAACTTTCACTATTGGACAAAACAGCTGAAGAAAGGTACCTGGATCTGTTTGCGCAAAGGCCTGAACTTATCCGAAAGATACCTCTCAAATATATAGCTTCCTATATTGGTGTCACACCACAAGCCCTGAGCAGGATAAGAAGGCGGATTTCTTAACCTGGGTTCATTGTTTCATGGGAACCGGATAACGAGTTTTGTAGAAAAAAAGAAATGAAACCATTAATTGTCTTGCTTGTATCCTTTGTAATAGCTGTAATTGCTATTAAAATATTGAGAGGGTTTTACGACCTTCGCTTATCCGGAAGAATAGCCATGTCCGCCATGCTTTTATTTACTGCAATCGGTCATTTTGTCTTTACTGAAGGGATGTCCATGATGATTCCTGCTTTTATTCCTTATAAAACAGAATTGGTTTACTTTACAGGAGCGATTGAAATAGGTGCTGCTGTAGGGCTTTTGATACCCCAACTCATATTCCCAACGGCATGGCTTTTAATTGCATTTTTTGTTCTGGTGTTGCCTGCCAACATCCATGCAGCCATACATCACATTGATTTTCAGAAAGCTAACCTGACTGGAATGGGAGCCGACTACCTTTGGTTCAGATTACCGCTTCAGCTTCTGTTTATTGTATGGATTTACATAAGTGCCATTTTGGCCTACAAGTAAACACTGCAATGTTGTGTATTATAAAAAATGGAAAATTCATGAAACATATTCAATACCTCGGCGATGACAACATGCCTTTATACTCCAGCACTCTTGGAGAAGGCCCATCCATAATCATATTGCATGGTGGAGGACCTGACCGGCAGAGTATCATCCCCTTCGCAAAGCTGCTTAAGAATGATTACCAGGTTGTTTTTCCGGATATCCGCGGATACGGTGAATCAATTTGTCTGGACAGGGACAAACATAACTGGCAACAGTATGCGAGGGATGTCATTTCATTGATGGACCATTTAGACCTGAAAAAGACTGTGATTTGTGGGATGGGCCTGGGTTCATCCATAGCCGAAAGGGTGGCATATTCCAATCCCGAAAGGGTACAAGCCACTATCCTGATCAGTCCGGAAACTTTTGATAATGACGGCGAAGGTTCCTCCAAAAAAGAAATTGAACTGATGAACAAGTGCGGTGAAATGGCCATACAAGGTGGGCTTGAAGCAGCCTGGAATCCCTTTATGGGTAACCTGGCTCCTGTCATACAATCCATGGTCAGGGCAGCCTTCCCCAGAACCGATCCCCGTAGTTTTTCAGCCGCCATGGCCATTGTTCACAGCCAAAGGTTAGCAAGCTGGAAACAATTGTCAGGTATCATTTCCCCTACCCTCATCATCCCCGGTAATGATCCCAGACACAACACAGACACCGGCCAACAATATTTGAAATTCATACCTAACGCGACATTAGGTACCGGAATCGATTGGCAGCATATTCATACAGTGGATGAGTTGGCCGCAGCAATAATCCCACAGATGAAGGTATTTTTAAAGACTTTACCATTTAGTCACGATCGATAAATTCCGATCTGCTTATCCTTCAATTTTTTAGTCAGTGATTCATAACTTTCCTTATCGTATTCAATGTAAGGCCCTTCACTCACCAAAAATCCAGGAAAATCTCTTTTCCGGGAATTTCATCATGTTTAAAAAAATCTCATCCACGTGGATCAAAGGGTTTACAATTCCGGCAAAACTCATGGCTGTATTATTTAATCGCCAGTTCATGAAACCACCGGACACTTGTTGGGTCCTAATTTCAGGTCTTTTCCCTGTGGTTTTCAACTTCATCCCACTTGTCCACACAAAACTTATTATAACTCAAAAGAGGAACAGGCGTACGGGATTCCATTTTCTTCACCATGTCATGATGAAATAGGTTGTCCATAAACCCTTCTCTGGGTTTCACATACATGAGCAACAGATCAAACTCATTTCTTTGGAGAAAAAGACTCAAACTGTCATAATCCTGAAGGGTGTCCGCAAACAGCAGATGAAATTTTATTTTCTGATAACCGATATTCTTCTCCACCAAACTTTTAAATTCTTCCATTTTATCATCGCCCGGTTTATCGATTCGTGTGTCGATATGGATCAGCGTGAATTCAGGGGACCACGGCTGAAAAGCGCCAACCCAATGGGACAGCGCAGTTAAATCCTCTTCACAAAAATCAGTCGCAAATAAAATCCTGGCGAAATCCTGATAAACCGCTTTTTCAGGAACGGCCAATACGGGGAAAGGTGACCGGGCAATCAGGGATTCAGCAGTACTCCCAAAAATTAAAGTTTTTATTTTGCTGCCCCCTTTTGTGCCGGTTATGATCAAATCAGGGTCAATCCCGTTGGCTACTTCTATTATGCCTTCTGTTGTAGAGGAATTCTCAACTGCTCTGAAATCCACCTTGGTTTTTTTGCCGGTTTCCCGGTTAAATTCCTCAAACAAGTCCTTCAAGCTTTTCTGAAAATCATTAATGGCCTGTCCCCGCATTTCTTGTATATTAAAGCTACTGGGGTAGTCCATCGAGGCATGAGGCAGGGCAAAAACATGCATCATTGTCAATTCAGCATCGTACTGATAAGTGATTTTCAATGCAAATTCAAAGGCCTTGGTGGCGTTTTCGGAAAAGTCAGTAGCATACAACAACTTTTGCATCATCTTCTTTTTTGATATCCATATTATAAATTTCAGAGATTGTTGGTTCCTGTCCAATGACAAAAATCATTTTGTCGCTTTTTAGAGCGGTGGAGAATGAGGCATTAATAGAAGAAAGAATATTACCAACTATCCATGAATAATAGTATATTTGGATTAACTTAAAAATATCACCTAAAAAATCATCGTTAACCATAAAAACCACACGATATGATAAATTGGCTTAAAGGACTCCGATCTTTCTTGTTACTTGCCTCACTATTTGGGTTTTTATTTTCTGCCACATTGGTCTCATGCGGAAATAAAAAAGAAGCCAGCCACACCGAACATTCGGAAGGAGACGAGCATCCCACTGAGGAGGAGCATCCTACAGAACAATAGGCGCGTCCAAATAGTTAAGACAAGTGAAAATGTTTTAAAAAAACAAGATCTATTGTGCGCAAATATCCGGAAAAGGCTTTTTCATTTCCGGATATTTTTTGTTCTTTTTTCTTATGAGTTTCGGGTAAAAGAAAAGGTAGTTTCCACTATGGCCGGCTTGCCCCCCACTTCCAATATGGGAAAAACCAGAAAATTAATAGGCCCTGCTTCGGGACCGGGAACAATTTCTATGTCCCTTCCATGACTCAATTCTATCCTGTTGGCAGGATGACGTCCAAAATAATAGGTGGCTAAAGCCGTGTATTTATTGCCTTCACTGATATCCACAGGCCACCATTTCCCCTCGGCATAAAATTCTGCCCAACAATGATACCCATCGATTCCACCCTCATTCCTTTCTGAAGGGATAGATGCACCTATCGAGAAACGTGCAGGAATATCCACGGACCTCGCCAATGAAATGAAAAGTGAATGAAACTCCGTACAATTGCCCGTCTTTGCATCACAGGCATACACCGCATCCCCTTTGCCGTAATCCCCATATTTCATGTAACGCATATTGTCTATAATATAATCATAGATGGCCCTGGCCTGCATCAGTTTACTGTCTTTGCGTTTGTCTCCTATGGCCTCCAGGGCAATCTCCCGGAAGCGCCTGTCCACCGGCATCAGCCTGTTGGAACCCAAATATTTGTCTAAAAATGCTTCTTTTTCCTCGTAAGGGCCTTTTTCCAGACGCTTTACGTGATAGATGATTTCCACCGTTTCATCACTGTGTCCCGGTTCCAGTTCCAGATATAAGATGGTATTGCCGTTTTCCTTTTCCTCCAGAATTTCCCGGGTTCCGGGAGCCCTTAAAGAAACCAGGTTTACCGTTTGGAAACTATCACTCTTTGCCATGGGAATCCACATTTTGGCTCCCTCGGTGATTTTGGGCAGTTTGGCCCGGTAACTGAACTCAAACTCATCCTGTCCTTCGATCACCCCCAAGAGATCTGTTGAAGCCCCTTCCACTGGAACCCTGTACCAGGTTTTGTCCTTTTGCTGTTTCCAGGTATAATTGGGTTTACCGTTAAGTTTGTGAACAGTGGTTTCCGTGACGGTCATATTCCCCGGTTCACCCTCCATGAAAAAATCCACATCGTAAACATCGCCGCTCACATCGGCTAAATCCACACAGGCAAAAAAACGGCCCGGACCAAGGTTGGAAAGATATTCCGTATGCACCCTGACCAGTTTCAGTTGCAAATCATGGTCGCTATCGCTCAAATGAAAATAACCTTCCCCCTCCTTTTCCCTATTTTCAATATAAGTTTTGATTCCCGCTTCAATTTCTGCAATATCCACTTTAGCAATCTTTTTGTTCCCATCACTTACCCGGCCGTCTTTCTTCTCTTTGGAATCCGGCTGGCAGGATGATACAATCAATATCAGTCCCAAAAGAAGTATTCGTAGGTTTATCATAAAGCATTTTAATTTATTGTCCTATGGGCACGCAATTCCGTAAAATGAAAATGCTGGTGGTAATAGATACCCATCGTCTCTTATCAAAGATAATACATCCCAAGCTATTTACAGACCCGCCTATAATATTTGGTCAAATCCATCAATCTTTAGGGTTCAAGCGTCATTACCGGTTAAAAGACAAGAATTTCGCAATCACCCCCATGATATGACGTTTTATGCCATTTTTAATCAGGTTTTCAAGTTTTACCTTTACATAAAAACAGATGATCCCCATGTCCGCCACAGACAAAAAAGCTGAAAGTATAAGTGAATACATTGCGGGCTTTCCCCAGGAAACCCAAAGGGTACTTGAAGAAATCCGGGCAACCATTAAAAATGTTGTACCTGAAGCAGAAGAAAGCATCAGTTACGGCATGCCTACATTTAATCTCCACGGGCACTATCTGGTATATTTTGCTGCTTACAAAAAGCATATCGGCTTTTATCCGGTACCCGTGGAAAATGACTTTTTCAAGCAAGAATTGTCTTCCTACAAAACAGGAAAAGGCTCTGTCCAGTTTCCGCTCGCCAAACCCATGCCTCTGGATTTGATTGTTAAAATCGTACAGTTCCGCGTAAAGGTAAATTTGGAAAAAAGAAAAAAGCAGAAGTAGGTCAGGAAATAGAGAACCGACCCCGGGGCGTATTTTTCATATCCTCTCCGTTGAGGTGACCGTTTAAACTAAAAAAAACATTGCCCTAACAATTATGGTAACCATCGAAGAGTTCAAGAACCTGGCTGGCTCATTTCCGGAGTCATCTGAGGAAGTCCATTTCGAAAAAGGATCTTTCAGGGTAAGAAAAAAGATATTTGCTACCCTGGATGAGAAAAAGCGACAGGTGGTGGTCAAGCTTTCAGAAATAGATCAATCTGTTTTTTGTGCCTTTGACGGAACCGTCTTCTATCCGGTTAAAGGAGCTTGGGGCAAAAAAGGCTGGACCGTAATCGAATTGCAAAATGTTAAAAGAGACATGTTAATGGACGCCATAAAGGCCTCTTACTGCCTCGTAGCTCCAAAAAGCCTTTCAGTAAAGATTCAATAAAATACAGATTCCCTGAAATATGGAAGCAATGATCATTACAGGACCATGCGGGATTGGCAAAACCACCCTGGCAAGGCTTGGGCCAAAAGGAAAAACGGTGCGATTATAGAATGCGATTATTTCACGGAATGGATATTTGACAGCAGTTTTCCCCGGTGGAATGAAGAGGAAGAAAGATTCGTCGCCAACTTAACTGTAAAGGTGGCCCATGAATACTTGTCACATCAAATGCCTGTGGCCATGGAAAATGTCTGGAGCCCTTTTGGTATAGAAATCCTGGTAAACGCGCTATCCAAATCGAAATCGATAAACGCCATAAAAGTAGTCCGTCTGGATTGTGAACCTGTTGAAAATCACCGCCGGGATGAGTTAAGACCGCCCGAGGACCAAATGCGGGACAGGGTGGATGTAGTTAGGAAGGAACTTGATGAATACATTTGGCCTGAGTACCTACACAAGTTAGAAACTACCCACCTGAGTGTGGAAGAAACTATCGACAGGATAGAAACGTTTCCGCCAGTCACATCATAACATCCTGACCAGCTTCCGCAAGCAGCGTTGTTGATCTCTTGCATGTTTAAAAAAACAACTGCGGTGTGGAACTAACTGCACCGTCTTCCTGGCATCAAACGGTGAGTAATAGATTTCTGAAAAAGAGATTATATGTATCAGTTATTCTAAAGATACATCCCGCAATCCAATTTGATATTAGTTGACAATTCTTATTTTTACCATAATCCTTTTCATTAAACGAATTGCAATGTGCCATCTGTTTAGAAATTTGGTTTTTATTTCTGGGCTTTGCTTTTTCCTTGTAAATCAAATGTATGCCCAGGATTTACCGGAAAGTTTACCGAACCTACCCTTTCACCTCACCGCTAACCCGTGGAAATCCTCATCCGTGGAAAAGGACCATATATTGCAAACCATAGAAAAGGTTTGTTTGGTGATGGCCAAACATCAAGATGCATCCGGGGCCATTATAGATCCCTATCTTCACCGGGAACACCAATATTCCACACCCTATTTCGCTTTTGCGGTAGGGGTCCTACTACATGGCGGCAAAGGCGATGCATTGAAGGAGGCGGGCATAAAGGCCATGGAGCATGCCACATCCTGTGTGGCAAAAGGCAGCAAATCCATCCCGGATGAGCATGGCGAGTTCTTCATCAGCCCATTGAGCCATGCCCTAGAATTTTACCGGCCCCATGTCTCTGAAGAAAAATATTTGGAGTGGCGGGAAAGGATGAAAACTCCACTCGAAAAAATCATGCAAAATTTTGACGGCAGGATCAACAACTGGCGCACGTATGCCATGAAAGGCGAATGGAGCCGGGTTCAACTGGGCCTGACAGACCGGGAAGACGCCACTCGTTTTATAGAAGACGCCTGGCACCAGCATACCCAAAGGGTGAGGATCATGCAGGATAAATGGCACCTCTATCAGGATTGGAGCAGCGACCCACAATCCCTTGCAGTAGAGGCTGTAGGAAGGGGAAATCTTATCGGCTTGGCAATGGAAGGATATGATGGCCCTTCTCATAAAGAAATCAAATCGGCCATCCGGAAAGGCACCCTTACCTCCCTGCTGCTTCAGGCGCCAGACGGCCAAGCCCCTGCCAATGGCCGTACCGACAACCATGTATTCAATGATGTGCTCTATCAGTTGGCATTTGAGGTATTGGCGGAGGATGCGTTGGAACACGGTGATAAACTGTTGGCAGGGAGATACCGGAGAGCCGCTAATCTCGCCTTTCAGAGCATCCGGAGGTGGCAGCGGGATGACGCACCCTGGGAAGGATCCTTTTCCATCACCAAGAATTTTTTTGACCCGGGAGAACGGGTGGGATACCAACCGGCCAGCCAATGGGGTAACTACACAGGCGCCATTGTACAGCACCTTGCTGAGGCCTGGCTTAGCCGGCAGTCAGAAATCACCGAATATCCGGCTCCCACAGAAATCGGAGGATATGCTTTTAAGACCGATGATAAGTTCTCTTCATTTTTCGCCAATGCAGGAGGGCTCCAAGTAGTCGCTAACCTGCGCGGTGCAAGTGTGCCCAAATATAACCTCAGTTGGACACCGCTTGGGGTAATCCGATTCAGCAAGACCAATTGGGATGCCAGACTCGGACCATCCGATGGCGAGCATGATCTTAAAGCCGGCACCCCGTTTACATTGAAAACCACCTCGGGAGATACCCTGGATACCTACCGGGCATTAAGCGGTATCACCTTCGGACCAGAATGGATGGAAAAGGATCACTGGGTGAGGATTTCAGATTTGGCTGCCAACTTTCAAGCGGTAGCCGAAGTCCATTTTGTCCACCCGCTATTGGTCAAATTCACCTTACACTATTCTTATGTCACAGGAAGGGGCGGGCCTTATTTCCGGCATGATTTTACGATTACCCCTGATTTTGTAATCGCACGCCTCAGTACGCCGCAAAATCTCCCCTATGGAATGACCATACCTCTCCTTGAAAACGACGGACGAACCCTCCTCACGGAAAAGGAGCACAACATGGTATTTACCCGTTATCAGGAAAATATTGATAATCAGTATTTTATAAGCCTCAACAAAGAGTTCAGCATCCACGAAGATGCCCCTTCTATCCGAAGTACCTATGGGTGGTTAAAACCTTTCCGCTTCGAAACAGAGGAATCCTCGGTGGATATATTGGTTTATCCGAAATCCCCTTCAGACCCTGCCGCAAAGGATCTTCATGCTTCTTTCCAATGGAAAAAAAACGGCTTCAGCACCCTCTTGGGAACCGTGGAGAACAATATGTTCATCGGGAAAACAGCTGCAGGAGGAGAAGGAAAGGAAATCGATTTAAATGGCGATGGCACCCTAAATGTAATCTTTGATGATCTTTGTCAATTTGTGCTGCAACTGGATAACGGCCGGATAACGGCTGCCGAAGCCGATAGAAATGTGACCATGAACTACAATGGAACTGCATACAAACTGGAGGCGTATGTTCCGGCGAATATCCCAAACAGTTTTTGAGTTCATTTCAGCAAGGGATGTTATAACCAAGCACCGGTTATAACAAACATTAATCCCAAAAATGATTGACAAAGATCAGGTTTTTAGACCTTTTTTAACATATCGGTGTTATTTTAAAACCCATAACTTTAAGCCATTATCTCAGCCAAACAGAAAATCATGGATACCCTGCTACAACCCTACGGAATAGAAGTTAACAAAATCATCAGAAACGGAGAAACAGCGGTCTTATACGAATCGGCATTGCAGCTGGAAAAGGGATCGGCGCTTTCCGATAAAGGGGCTTTGGTCGTCTATTCCGGAAAAAAAACCGGTCGCAGCCCAAAAGACAAAAGGATCGTCCGGCACAAAAATTCCGGGAAAAACATCGATTGGGGACCTGTGAACCTGGAAATGAACGAGCATACCTTTATGGCCAACAGGGAAAGAGCCATAGATTACTTCAATACCAGAGAGCATCTCTACGTGGTGGATGCATTTGCCGGCTGGGATCCAAGATACCGCTTAAAAATCAGAATCATCTGTACCCGGGCCTACCACGCCTTGTTCATGCAAAATATGCTCATTATGCCCACCCTGGATGAGCTAAAGGACTTTGGAGAACCGGATTATGTCATTTTTAATGCGGGAAGTTTTCCCGCCAACCGCTATACCACTTCTTCGTCCTCAAAAACCAGCATTGGCATCAGCTTGGAAAGAAAAGAGGTGGTGATTTTGGGAACGGAATACGCTGGTGAAATGAAAAAAGGGGTGTTCTCCATCATGAACTACCTGATGCCTCTTCAGAATGTCCTGCCCATGCATTGCTCCGCCAATGTGGGCGAGGATGGTGATGTTACCCTGCTTTTTGGACTATCCGGAACCGGCAAAACCACCTTAAGTGCAGATCCGAAAAGGAAACTTATCGGTGATGACGAACACTGCTGGCATGCGGACGGGGTATTTAATATTGAAGGCGGCTGCTATGCAAAAGCCATAGATTTAAGTGAGGAAAATGAACCCGACATCTACCAAGCAATCCGCTATGGCACCGTTCTGGAGAATGTAGTACTTGATCCCATCACCAGAAATGTGGATTATAGCGATACTTCCATCACTGAGAACACCAGGGCCTCCTACCCTATCCGGTTTATTGAAAATGTGCAAATGCCCTGTCTTGCGGGCCATCCCAAAAACATCATTTTCCTTACCTGCGATGCTTTTGGGGTTTTGCCTCCTGTGAGCAAATTAAGCCCTGAGCAGGCAAGTTATCATTTCATTTCCGGATATACTGCCAAAGTAGCCGGCACTGAAATGGGTGTAAAAGAACCTCAAGCCACCTTCAGCGCTTGCTTTGGTGCGGCTTTTATCATGTGGCATCCCCATGTGTACGGCGATTTGCTTGCAAAAATGATGAAAACACACCAGGTATCCGCCTGGCTGGTGAATACCGGCTGGACAGGCGGGGGTTATGGCGTAGGGTCACGCATCAAGCTCAAATACACCCGTGCCATTTTGGATGCCATCCATCATGGGGACTTTGAAAATGTGCCGACCCATAGGGAAAAACATTTCGGCTTAGAGATTCCCTTAAACTGCCCAAATGTCCCCTCTGAAATGCTCATCCCTGAAAACACATGGGAAGACAAGGGGAAATTCAAAGAGACAAAAGCCAAAGTGGTGCGTTTATTTATGGAAAATTTCAAACAGTTTGAAAACAAGACCAGTAAGGAAATTATAAAAGCCGGACCACTCATTTAATCGGCACGACGTATGAGCGGTAACTACGAATTCGACTCATCACCTTCCCGACCGGGAATCGCAAAACAAATGCAATAACGTCAACCGGAACCCAGGCTATATGATTCGGTAGACCCGGTTATTCTGAAGGACCATTTGCATTTTGAGGAAGATTTCCCTAATTTTTAGAATGAAAAAATTCGCATTGGTGCTGAGTGGAGGAGGCTTTAAAGGCGCTTTTCAAATAGGCGCCCTTAGATACCTGAAGGACAATTGGGCCAAAATCAATCCCGGGCAACCGGAGATGAAGTTTGACATCATCGCGGGAATATCCGTAGGTTCCTTAAATGGCGCATTGCTGGCTTCAGGAAAATTTGAAGAATTGGAAAAACTGTGGAAAGACGTGGGGGAAAACGGCGTCGAGGAAATCTACACTTCTGATTTTATCGACACCCAATCCCAATCGGAAACGCTCCAACTTAACATCACCGCCGAAAGCCTGATCAAAAGGTTTGCCCCGGGCTTGAATATCCGTATTTCCTTCTGGAAAGGCCTGCAGCTTCTCTTCTCCCAAAGCAGAAGGGACCGGTTTTTGGCTGAGATCCTGCTCAGTACCGAAAGGGATTTTACCGAAAACTTTCAACAATTCAAGGCCCTGGCGGATAACACGCCCTTACAGAATAAATTAAAAGACCTGATCCGTATAAAAGACATTCAGGATGTGGTCTACCGATGCGGTTTTGTTTCACTTGACAACGGCATATATTATTCCTTGGGAAACCGTGATTTTGCATCCGATGAGGATTTTCAGAAGGGAATCATGGCCTCCACCTCCATGCCGATCATCTGGGAACCGGTACCCGAACTCAAAACCACTTTCAGCTCTGTTAAAAACCTTGTGGATGGTGGCATAAAAAACGTATCTCCCCTGGGGGATGTGATTGACGAAATCAACCGGGACAGCTCAGATGATGAATACACTATTTTCATCATCAATTGCAACACCCACGACATAGAAGAAGTGGCCTATGATGAAAGGAATATCGCTCAAATCGCCCTTCGTTCGTTGACGGATATAGCCCTTTCGGAAATTTTCAACAATGACCTGGAAGAGTTTTTAAGGATCAATGATATATTGGAACAAATAGGAGAAATAAGGCCCGGTTTTCCCATTTATAACTATGACTTCAGAAAGCGGCAAAGGACAGATGAAATCCTGAAAACCTTCAAAACCGTGGTCATCCAACCGGACCTGGGTATTTTGGGAGACAGTTTGGTTTCCACAAAGGCCCTGTACAATAGAAGATATGCCCATGGCAGGGAAAAAGCCATGATGGCTGTTGAAGACATCCACCAAAAGCACAGCTTATCCAATACAATTATTGTCTGAAACCAAAGTGCTGCCGTCACCTCCGGCCCCCAACATCTATTGGGGCAACCGGGCGTTGACCTCGGCCAACCAGTTTTCCATTCTTTTTTGCAAGCGCTGCACCATTTCGGGATTTTGAAAGGCAAGATTATGGGTTTCCTTCAGGTCATCAGAAAGATGATAAAGTTCGGCCTGGGAACCATCATGATAATAGATAAGCTTATGATTTTCCGACCTGATGATCGAATAGGGCACCACATCATCTTGTCGATAATGGGGAAAATGCCAGAAAAGGTCCCTTTCCAATTTTTGCCCGGGATCATTGAGAATATTGACCAAACTCGTTCCGTCAACTGTGGCCGGCAATTTCCCGGAATTTCCGGTATATTCCAACACCGTCGGCATCATGTCCATGGTAATGATGGGCATGTCCCTGGTTTCCCCCTGGGGAATCACCCCCGGCCAGCTCATAATGGTGGGTACCCTGATGCCTCCTTCATAAGGATAACCTTTTCCTGATCTTAAAGGCTGATTGCTGGTGATATGGGGATGCTGCCCCATACCCAAAAAGCCTCCATTATCAGAAGTAAAAATTACCAGGGTATTTCGCCTGAGATTTAACTGTTCCAATATATCCAGCACCTTGCCCACATTATTATCCAGATCCTCGATCATGGCAGCATAAATTGGGTTGCTGTGATGGGTCCCTTCAAACTCCTCATACTTTTGTATCAATTCCTCCCGTGCCTGGATGGGCGTATGTACCGCATAAGGTGCCCAATGGAGAAAAAATGGCTGATCCCGGTTCCGTTGGATAAAACCGACCGCCTCATCCCCTTCCCGGTCGGTAAGGTATTCCCCTTCTTTTCTGGGAGGAAGGTTGGGGATCACATAATCCTTGATTTCATTAGGAGGAAGGTAAGGATCAAAATAGCTCGGGGGCTGCCCCAGATCACAACCTCCGTAATTTTCATCAAACCCCTGGTTTTCGGGAAAATAGCCCTCCGGCCCCAAATGCCATTTGCCGATATGGGCTGTCCTATAACCTGATTCCTGGAGCAGTTCGGCCAAAGTAACCTCCTCCAATGGCATATAAAGGTAATTCTGTGGGGTTTTCAAGGGTTTGCCTTCATGGGCATCATATCCCTGGGGGTTGCTGCCATCCGCGGGAAGGTCTCCCCCCTGGAATTTAGCCCGGATCCAGTCGGTGATGCCGGTCCTGGCTGGGTATTGTCCGGTCAGTAATGCTACCCGGGAAGGCGAACAGATGGCTGCCGCTGCATAAGATTGGGTGAATTTAACACCCTCCGCAGCCAAACGGTCGATATGGGGTGTCTGAAAATAGTCGCTTCCAAAACTGCTGAGATCCGTCCACCCCAAATCATCCACATGGATCAATATTACGTTGACACGGTCTTGAGCAGTCACTTGGGCCCAAGCGCCTATACAATGGAATATGAAAACGAAACAACCTAAAGCAAATATTCTAAAGCGCATAATTGGGAAAATTCAAAAAGGGAAAATGCTTGATTGCTTAAATATAAGCTTTGTCCCGAAAAACATGCTGCCAACGGATGATTATTCTACCAAAAAATATAACCACACTTTAATCGGACAGAAAAATTGTAATTAATTCACCCAAAATGAATCGACTACACTCCTGATTTTTTAGAAAAAATCAGGAGACAGTATTATTTTCCTTATTATTTAGTTTTAAATTATACTGAATTAATTCTTTAAACGACCATGCTATGATACAAATTTTTATCAAAGTGGCCTCCCATCAAATTGTGATACAATCTTATCAGTAGCCCGGAGGCCAAAACCAGAAAATCTTATAGGTTCGGATAAAAAGGACCCGTTTTGACCATCGAATTATACGACAAACAGGAAAAATTGGTGCGTACAGCGGAATCAAAATCGGGAAAAGTCAATCTGGATACAAATAATCTGCAACCGGGGACTTATTTTCTGCTCATCCAATCCGGAAAAGAGGTGGTCAGAAAACAAGTGGTAATAAAATAACTAAAATCCGCAAACCTTCCAGTCCCGATATCGGGATTGGAAGGTTTTTCCCTGATTCAACTTATAAGGGGAAGTACAGGATTTTAAGGAATAATAATTGAATTTCAACAATTAAACCCACTAAAAATGTTATCCAAATTTAATTCAGCGATACCTGGGCTTTTTTTTTTTTGCTTGCGTTTGCTTTAGGCTTTGATGCCTACGCCCAAACCGAAGCTGAGGTATTTACGGCGAAAAACACGGTTTTTGTCGAAGCAAGGTGGAATGCAGAAAGGGATGCCGCGGGTTATGGCCGTATACTTCATCAAAAAGGGAGGTTCAAACTTTCGGGCAGTGCCGGTTTTTCCATGTGGTATTATGATAGAACCAGTCCTTCATTAAGATCAACTCATTGGCTTCCTGTCGTACCACTTGAGGTTTCTGCCCTGTGGGGCAAGTCAAAGCATCATTTGGAAATAGGTACCGGTATAATGCCATATTTGGAACCCGTCCCAAGATTGGACCCAGAAACCTCCAGAAGGATAAGTGACAAATTAATTTTGAGTGCAGAATTGCCCATACGGGTGGGATACAGGTACCAAAAACCTGAGGGGGGCTTTTTCTTTAGGATAGGTTATGTTCCGGCATTTCATTTCTCAGGAGATACGGGAAGGAGAGTATCTTCTCCCCAGAACTTTGGGAGGATAAATTCCCTCCCGATCTTTGTGAGACTAAGTTTAGGAATGAGCTTTTAGGTGCCAACCTGAGTTCGACCATAATTAACTTTTTGATACGTCATTGCCAACCCTTTTTAAGAAGGGGGCGCGTAGGAAAAGGGTGTGCAATCCCTTAATATGAGAGTGCCGCGGCTTCATTCCCTCAAATCCACCCCTGAGCGTACCGATGAAGAACTTGCCCGTCTTCGCGAGGAGCGGCAACCTATCGGTTTAATTGCCAGAGACGTCCTCCGCGACGAAGCGATCTCTATTGGCAGCGCAAACTATAAGCCTACTGTCCAGCATTGCCTCTACTCAGTAATATTTGATTTATTGTTTAGGATTAAAAGCAAGTTAAAGCCAAGTTAAAAGCAAGTTAGAAGCAAGGATACTCTATACCCTATCTCTATTAAATCTGATGTCTACTTTTGTTTAATCCCATCCCCAGTCTATCTGTATCCTAGGCTAAGCATGCGATCTTTGTGGCCAAATCCATCGGAATGTCCAAGATTTCGGAACAAACAGGTTTAAGCAGGCCCAGCTTATATAAAGCTTTGTCTGAAAATGCCAAACCGCAGTTTGATACCATCTTAAAGGTACTTCGGGCGGTAGGAAGCAATCTGAAGCTAAATACCCCAATTTAATGAAGGCTACACTTGGGGAAAACCCTAAAAGCCAATGCGGATTGGTAGGGATAATGGTGTAAACACAAATTCACCTCGCAGGGGTTTTGGTGGGGGATAAATTATTTAGTGAGGCTATTTTAAAGCATAAAGAATTGCTGGTTGCCATGCACGGCTCATAAAAAAGGAGACCTTTCATACAGGTCTCCTTTTTCTTGCAATTTTCTTTTTTTCTAATCTATTCTACATCCCACCACATCCTGGTCATAAACTGGTCGGGACCTTGCCGGCTCAATACTTCATTATAAGCCTCGGAATTGTTGGCAGCCTCACCGATGGGATACCTTAACCTCCTTGGAATGGTACCGTTGGACTGATTTCCCGGATAATTTACCGGAGTCAATACAGGGTATCCTGTTCGCCTCCAATTGGCATAGGCTTCATATTCATTGAACAAGGTAGCTGCCCATATCTGCTCCGCCAAAACACGCTGCCATTCGGCCGCGTTATAAGGGTTTTCCGCAAGGTAAGTGTCGATGGCCGCATCACTTACCGCCAGGCTTGAATGGTACAGGCCATACATTTTCATGGCAGCATGCACGCCCTGTGCATAATGGGTGGCCGCATTGCCTGCATACCATCCTCTCTCAATGGCTTCCGCCTTGAGGAATTCGGTTTCCGCATAGGTATGGAAAATCATGGGCGCATCCCTGAGCACAAATAGCGGATTGACCCTGCTGTAGTCATCCCTTCTGGCAATGCTGGTAAACTCGGGGTCCACGTCCTGGATGGTATTGGTATTGTATCCATTGGGCAATCCCCTTGGTTCACCCCCGTTTCTTACCCAACTCAGTTTTTCCAGCCTCGGATCATTGCGTTCCAACATCCAATTGACGAACGTCCTGCTCAGAAGTCCCTGATCATCTGTGGTAAAATTGGAGCCGTCCCAGTTAAACACCTCGCCAATGCCGTTCCTGTTGATTCCTTCAGGACCATCGGTATGTTGGATGTAAGTGATATCCGCGTTGCTTTCGAATACGCCCCCTTCCAGTGCCTTTCTCACCCATGATTCAGCTGTGGCAGGCTCCACTTCGGAAAGCCTCATTCCCAACCTCAGCATCAGGCTGTTGGTGAATTTCCTCCATTGGTTGATGTTACCGCCATAAAACAGATCCTGGTTTCCGGGGTTGGCTGCTCCCTCATCGAACAGCGCATGGGCCGCTTCCAGCTCCGCCAACATGTCCTTATAAATAAACTCCTGCGGATCATAAGAAGGGAAGAAGTTCCTGTCTGCAAAACCTTTCCCTGCTTCCGAATAAGGAACGTCCCCATACACATCAGTCAGTCTGGAAAATGAATACACTTTTAATACCCTGGCTATGGCGTGGTAATTCACAAGCTCTTCTTGGCCCTCCACGGTGGGGTCAGTGATGTCTATCAAATTGACCAGATCCTTGATGTAACCGGTATAAGCCCGGTCCCATAATGCCGCGGAATACTCCTGGTTGTAAAGGTACTTGTCCCCTGACCAGTAAGTGGCCAAAGCAGCGAGGTGTTGGATCATGGTTGACTGGTAAATCAGTACGGTCCTCCAGTTTTCAAATTGTTCACCGGAAATCTGCAACTGTGAGTAAGCAATCACAAATCCGGGATCCATTTCATTGGCCACATTGGGATCGATGTTGAGATCGGCCAATTTATCCGTATCACAGGCGCCCAATACCACCATACAGGCGGTAGCCCATGTCATTAGTTTTATCTTCAAATTCTTCATGGTATTTCTCATTTTGACTGCTGCCTTTAAAATTTCATGCTGATATTAAAACCATAGCTTCGGGTCTGAGGCACACCGTAGTACTCTATACCCTGTCCATTCAGCGAATTAAAGGTAGATTCAGGATCAATATTATCCACTTTACTGTACAGCAATAGCAGGTTCCTGGCGATAAGCGATACATTCATACCGGTAATTGGGGTTCTATCCAACAAACGGGTCGGGATGTTATAGCCGATGCTTACCTGCCGGAGCTTGACAAAATCGGAATCGTATACAAAATTCTCCGTGATTTCAGCCATTCTGCCGTAATAATCCTGAACTGTGGTAATGCCCTGAAGAGACTGGTCCCTGGCAGCGATGTTCCAGGTCCTTTCTTCACCGTTTCCATCCACTCCGGAAACCACCAATCCATCTTCTCTTCCTTCCAGTGTTTCTTTGTGATTGCCAGTGGCATATGCCCTGGCATTGGTCCCTGAATAGATGGATCCGCCAAACTTAAAGTCGAACAACATACCCACGCTCACATTCTTGATCCTGAAGCTGTTGTTCCAGCCTCCTGCCCATGGGGAAATGCCTGAACCCAAGTAATGGAGGTCATCGGTAAACAAAGGCAACCCGTTTTCATCGTAAACTTTCTGGCCGTTGATCCGCTGATGCTTTCTTCCCATAATCACACTGTATCCTCCGGGCATAAAGACGCCATTCTGGTCGGTATACGGTATTCTGTGCTGAATGAAGGCGCCTCCTGTCCTGGCTTCATCTACCGACAAGACCCGGGAATCCTCAAAAAGCGATTCCACATTGTTGATATTGTAGGAAAGGTTAAGGTTTGAACTCCAGGAGAAATCCTGGGATTCGATGACATTGGCTGTAAATAACACTTCATGCCCCCTGTTGGACACTTCACCCACATTCACAGTGGCCTGTCCAAAACCCGAGGCATTCGGTATCGTGGTCTGAATGATGTCATTCCTGGTAGTTCTGTCATAATAAGCGTAGTCAATACCAAATCTGTCATCCAAAAAACGGATATCAAATCCTACTTCAAATTCTCCTGCGGTCAAAGGCTGCAGCATGCTGTTGGGAACGGAAGTCTGGTCAATCCTACCCAGCGCAGCACCCATGTGCCCCTGTCCTACCAAGCTGTAATTCAGGGCCAGTTGATAAGGATTGGCCCCGCCTCCGACTTCTGCCCAAGAACCTCTCACTTTACCAAAGGAGATCCATGATGGGAGCATGAAGGCATCGGAAAACACGAAGCTACCACCGACGCTTGGATACAAGATGCTGTTGGAATCCACGGGAAGGGTTGAGAACCAATCATTCCTGGCCGTTACATTCAGGAATAGCAAGTTTTTATAGGAAAACTCAGTGGAACCAAAAATGGAGTTGATACCCTCTTGGTTAAAGTCAAATATGATGGATTGATTGGAACCGTTTATGATACTGTGCAGGAACGGAACATTAAAATTCTCTGCCCTTGCTCCCAGGTTTTCATAACTTCTTTCCATCATGTTGCCGCCGAAAAAGGCATTGACGTTAAAATCCCCAAATTCTTTTTGGGCGCCGATGATGTATTCGGTATTGATTTCCCTCACACGGATCTGTTCTTCATTCAGTGCCCCCAGTTGCCTGTATGCGGTGCCATAGGGTTCCAGACTTCTTCTCCGGCTGGTATACCAGTCCATACCAACTCGTGCTTGAGCATACAGCCAATCCGTGAAATCATACCTGGCCAGAGCCGAACCGATGATCCTGTCCCGCACATTTGAGTTTTCAAACTGATAGGCCGCCCACCAAGGGTTCTGGGAGAAGGTATTATCATTGTACTGAAGCTCTCTTCCATTATCCGGTCTGGCTCCCAGCTTGTCAGGATCGCCCCGAAGATCGTCCACATTGATATTGGGAGGCAGTATGGCCAGCGTAGCATTGGAATTACCGGGGGAATCGGATAATCTCGCCCTGTTCCTTACATTTTCCCTGGTATACTGTAATTTGGCGCTTAAAGTAAGCTTCTCCACGTAGTTGGCATTCGTTGACAAAGTGGCTGTCTGACGGTCCATCCCTGAATTGGGGGTAATGGCTTCGTTTCTGAGGTCAGACATGGAGAACCTGAAAGTCTGTTTGTCGTTTCCGCCCGTGAGAGCTACCGTATTGGTCAAAGTGGAACCCGTTCTGTAAAAACGGTTGAAATTGTCCCCTGCATAACTATACGGCCTTTCTACGCCGTCAAATTGATAGACCGGGGAACCATCCAACCGGGCTCCCCAGGAAATACCGCCAAACTCTCTTCCCTGACCGGCGTTGGTGGGCTTCATGCCTGCACTGCCGTGCCCGTATTCCTGTTGAAAATCAAAGAGGTTGAAGATTCTTTCGGCAGTGTATTGGGAGTTGACTTCCACGCCTATCCCCTGCCTTTTGGTTCCCTTTTTGGTAGTGATCAAAACTACCCCGTTTGAAGCCCTCGAGCCATAAAGCGCCGCAGCCGTGTTGCCTTTCAATACACTGAGGCTTTCAATATCATCAGGGTTCAAACTGCTCAAACCATCGCCCCAGTCGACGCCTCCCCACATACCGGCGGAGCCAAGCTGGGAGTTGTCCATGGGCACCCCGTCAATCACATAAAGCGGCTGGTTGTTTCCTGTCAGGGAGGTATTGCCCCTGATCACCACCCGGCTTGATCCCGCTACACCGGAGCCGATATTGCTCACATTGACACCGGCGATCCTGCCCTGAAGCTGGTCGCCCAGGTTGATTTCCCGGGCTTCTATCAGGTCGTCTCCCTTGACTTCACTGATGGAATATGCCAGTGATCTCCGTTCTTTCTCAATGCCAAGAGCGGTCACCACCACCTCAGCCAAATCCGACACGTCTTCCTGCAAAACCACATCCAATTGGGAGCGGTTACCCGCCTCATATTCCTGTGAATGGTACCCGATAAAAGAGAAGACCAGAACGGAGCTGCTGGTTACACTGATGGAATAATTACCATCCAGATCCGTGGTAACCCCAGCATTGGTCCCCTTGTCATAGACATTTACGCCGGGAATGGGCATACCATCACCGGCACCGGTGACTGTCCCTGTCAGCGTCCTGGTTTGGGCTTGGAGTCCCATCTGCAGGGAACAAAGCCACACCATCGCCATCATCGTTAGAAACACTTTTTTCATATTATGTTAGTTAAGGTTGATTAATTCTGACTGTTAGTCAGCATCCAAAATTGATCGTCATCAGGTAAAACTTTCCACCAAGGACAAGACCTTCCTGTTCGGCCAAAATACCTGCTAAAAAGATTTTACCGACGGCAAATCAAGACCATTGATAAATGTTTCCTTCCTGTTAAGAAGAGGTTAAAAGTATTATAAATTTTAAACGATAAAAAAAAGTTTTTTAATTTTTTTAATTATAGGTTTAATATTAAATTATTTTTTAAATTATTAAATTGAAGTTTTTTAAAATAAAAATAACGAATTCCGTAGTATACCTTGATATAAATTCCATTGATGTCTATTACCAAAAAATATTATTATAGACAACAATTATTTAGTTGTCCGGTCAGCAACTGTCAAAAGCGGAAATATATCGCAGGCAACGGAAATGGAGAATAATACCAGACTAATGACCACACTTTCCCATTCAGAAAAAGTAGCCATTTTTCCTGTTGATAAATTTCCAGCGAAAATTTTTACTTACCAGCCTGGGTGGTCAGCGGGGATAAAAAAGCCTTAAAAATAGACACAGATGCCTTCATGTTTTTCAGTTATATGGAAAAACCGTTATAACTCCGGGTCATGGATGCTCATAAAAGAATCATTCTTGGACTCCAGGTTTGAGGTGCCTGTCAGGTAGATGTCCATAGCCCTGGCTGCTTCCCTTCCTTCAGAGATGGCCCATACCACCAGCGATTGCCCTCGACGCATATCGCCTGCAGCAAATACATTGTCAACACTTGACTGGTAGTTGTTACACTTGACATTTCCTCTGCCATCCAATTCGACATTCAGTTCCTTCAGCAATCCCTCCGGCTCCGGATAGATAAAGCCCACCGCAAGAAGAGCCAGATCGCAGGTCATGATCCTTTCCGTTTCCTTTTTCTCAATAAAGGCCGGGGGCTTTCCATCATCTCTTTTCCATTCAATCTCTACCACTTTAATTCCCTTCAGTTTCCCCTCATCATCACCGATAAATTCTTTGGTATGCAACGCCCAATTCCTCCTTACACCCTCTTCATGAGAGGTGGATGTCCTTAGAATCATTGGCCAATGAGGCCATGGGTTATCCGGCGACCGCTCCAGGGGTGGTTGTTCCAATAATTCAATCTGGGTGATGGATTTGGCGCCCTGCCTGTTGGACGTTCCCACACAATCAGATCCCGTATCACCACCGCCGATCACCACAACATCTTTGCCGGTAGCCATAATCTGCTCATTTTCGGGAATATTATCACCTGCAACCCGCTTGTTGTTCTGCTTAAGAAAGTCCATGGCAAAGTAAACCCCCGTCAGTTCCCTTCCATGGATATCAAGATCTCTGGGGACGGTGGACCCACCGCAGAGAAGTATGGCATCAAATTCTTTTTTCACATCCTGAACATCTATGTTTACCCCCACATTGGCATTGGTCTTGAACTGAATACCGCTTTTTTTCATCAGGTCGATTCTTCTATCAACCACCCATTTTTCCATCTTGAAGTCAGGAATACCATAACGAAGCAGCCCCCCTACTCTATCGTCCCGCTCAAATACTGTCACCCAATGTCCGGCTTTGTTCAGTTGCTCCGCTGCTGCCAGGCCTGCCGGGCCCGATCCGATCACCGCCACGTTTTTGCCGGTCCTTATTTCAGGGACAAAAGGCTTATAAAGCCCTTTTTCAAAACCTTTTTCCGCAATGAATTTTTCTATGAATTCAATGGTGACCGGAGGTTTGTTGATACCCAAAACACAAGCCCCTTCACAGGGCGCGGGGCATACCCTGCCGGTAAATTCAGGAAAATTGTTAGTAGATTCAGCAATTTCCACAGCATATTCCCAGTCACTGTGGTAAACCGCATCATTCCATTCGGGAATATTGTTGCCTAAAGGACACCCTTGGTGACAAAAAGGAATACCGCAATCCATGCATCTTGCAGCCTGTTCCTTGGTCTTTTTATCGCTGAATTCCTCATAGAATTCCTTAAAATGCTTGATTCTCTCTTTGGCAGGTTTAGCTTTTGGCAACTCCCTGTTATATTTCATAAATCCATTGGCCTTTGTCATGTCACGTTACATTGTATCTTCCAAATCAATTCTTTCATTTGCCTCTGCTAATTTTTGCAGGGCTTTCTTATACTCAGTGGGCATTACTTTCACAAAGGATTGAAGCGCATCATCCCATCTGTCCAGTATCTTCTCCGCGATACCACTGCCCGTGTAGTTGAAATGGTTCTCTATCATTTCTTTAAGTCTTTCTACATCCTCTTCATCAAGGGGATCAAAGTCGACCAATTCCATGTTGCAGTATCCAGCAAACCTATCGCCGGGATCGTACACATAAGCCACGCCCCCACTCATTCCCGCAGCAAAATTTCTTCCTGTTTCTCCCAGAATCACGGCAACGCCTCCGGTCATGTATTCGCAGCCGTGGTCACCGACACCTTCTACTACTGCCCGTACCCCCGAATTCCGCACGCAAAACCTCTCTCCCGCCATGCCTCTAATGTAAGCTTCACCGGATATGGCCCCGTAAAATGCCACATTCCCCACAATCATGTTTTCCCCCGCTTTGTACTTGGAAGATTTGTCAGGATATATAATCAGTTCCCCTCCGGACAGCCCTTTGCCAAAATAGTCGTTGGCCTCGCCCTCAAGTTCAAACCTTATCCCAGGCGCACCAAACGCACCAAAACTTTGGCCGGCAGACCCCTTGAATTTAAAATCAATCGTGCCTTCCGGAAGCCCGGTTCCTTTATACCTTTTGGATATTTCGTTGGAAAGCATGGTACCTACCGACCTGTTTATATTGAGTATACCGAATTCGGCCCTAACTGATTCCCCGTATTCCAAAGCAGGTTGTGCTGCATCGATCAACTTCAGATCAATAATGTCATGTAACTCATGATCCTGTTCCATCTGATGATAAATGCCCACTTCTTTGCCGGCCGGTTCTTTGTAGAGTATGCTGTAGAGGTCAAGTTCCTTCATTTTCCAATGCTCCAGGGTGTCTTTGGTTTTCAGCATATCTGCCTGGCCTACCATTTCATCCACGGTTCGGAAACCGAGTTCGGCCATGATTTCCCGCAGGTCCTCGGCAAGAAAAGTAAAAAGGTTCACCACATGATCGGGGTTTCCTGTAAACATCCGCCTGAGCTCAGGATCCTGTGTGGCCACGCCTACCGAGCAGGTGTTCAGGTGGCATTTGCGCAGCATGATACAACCCTCCACGATCAGCGCCGCTGTAGACACTCCCCATTCTTCCGCACCCAGCAGCGCGGCGATGGCCAAGTCCCGGCCTGTTTTCATCTGCCCGTCCGCCTGCAAAACGATCCTGCTTCTAAGGTCATTTTTTACCAAAGTCTGCTGGGTTTCCGCCAGACCGAGTTCCCAGGGGATGCCGGCATGCCGGATGGAACTTATAGGTGAAGCGCCTGTGCCTCCATCGTGCCCGGCTATCAGGATCACGTCCGCCTTGGCCTTGGCCACGCCCGCGGCGATGGTCCCTACTCCGGCAGATGATACCAATTTCACATTGATCCTTGCCTCCCGGTTCGCATTTTTCAGGTCAAAAATCAATTGGGCCAAATCCTCTATAGAATAGATGTCGTGGTGCGGGGGCGGGGAAATCAGCCCAACCCCCGGGGTGGAGTGACGGACCCGGCCGATCCATTCATCCACTTTGTGACCGGGAAGCTGCCCTCCTTCACCGGGTTTCGCACCCTGGGCCATTTTTATCTGTAATTCCACCGCGTTGGTTAGATAGTGACTGGTCACGCCGAACCTGCCCGAAGCCACCTGCTTGATAGCAGAGTTTTCCCAGTCTCCATTGGGCTTTCTTTCAAACCTCGCTTCATCCTCACCGCCTTCGCCGCTGTTGCTTTTTCCCCCAATGCGGTTCATGGCTACAGCCAGCGTGGCGTGCGCCTCATAAGAAATGGATCCAAATGACATGGCGCCGGTGGCAAACCGCTTAAAAATATGCTCTCTCGGCTCAACTTCCTCCAAAGGGATAGGCTTTCGCGTCTTACGGAATTCAAACATCCCCCGCAATGTACAGGCTCTTTTGGACTGCTCATTGATCAGCTTAGCATAGTCCTTATATAGATTATAATTATTGGTTTTGGTGGACTGCTGAAGTAAATGCACGGTATCAGGGTTGAACAGATGGTACTCGCCCCTTCGTTTCCATTGATAGAACCCCCCTTCCTGAAGTCTGGTTTTGGGCCGTGGCTTCTCAGGGTAAGCAAGCCTATGCTTGACCAAGGCCTCTCTGGCAAGCCCGTCAAATGACAACCCGCCGATTCTTGAAACCGTGCCTTCAAAACATTTGTCAATCACCTTCTCTCCGATTCCCAAAGCCTCAAAAATCTGTGACCCATGGTAAGACTGTAGGGTGGATATCCCCATTTTCGAAAATACCTTTAGCAGCCCATAGCCAATGGCATGGATGTAATTGGCCATCGCCTCATTTTCCTCTGTGCTGTTGTATATGTTTTTCTGTTGGCTGATGGATGAGATGGTTTCAAAGGCAAGGTAGGGGTTGATGGCACTCGCGCCGTAACCGATCAAAGTGGCAAAATGATGGGTTTCAATCACATCTCCAGCTTCGACGACTATCCCGGTCTGTGCCCTTAAATTTTTTTGAATCAGATGATGGTGTATCGCGCCGGTGGCCAGCAAAGAGGGTATGGCTGCTCTATGTTCGTGAACTTTTCGGTGGGAAATGATCAAAATATTAAATCCCTCCCTGACCGCTTTTTCTGCTTTGAGGCAGATCTTGTCAATGGCTTCTTCAAGTCTTCCGGCTTGCCCGTCAGGATTAAAAGTGGCATGTATATTTCTGGATTTAAAATTTGAGTGCTTAATATTTCTGAGCTTTTCCAGGTCTTCATTGGTCAACACCGGATGGGGGAGGTGGATATGGCTGCAGAATTCCGGTTTCTCATCTAAAATATTATAAAAACGCCCGATGTTGGTAAACAAAGACATCACCAACCTTTCCCTAATGGGATCGATGGGCGGATTGCTGACCTGGGCAAACATCTGTTTGAAATAACAAGAGAGGTGCTGGCTTTGATGGGAAAGAACTGCCAGGGGTGTATCCGCTCCCATAGAGCCAATAGGTTCTTTGGCTATGTCCGACATAGGACCCAAGACGACCCTTAGATCCTCGGTCGTATAACCAAAGGACAGTTGCTTTTTCAACAAGGACTTTTCTTCTTCCGGGTAAACCCGCGCATTCTTAGCTGGAAACGCACTTATACTGTGCTTGTGCCTGTTCAGCCACTCCCTATATGGCTGTCGGCTGCAAATCTCTTGCTTAAGTTCTTCATCACTGATGATTCTTCCTTTTTCCAGATCAACTACAAACATTCTTCCCGGCTTCAGACGCCCTTTCAATACCACCTTTGATGGATCTACCGGTAACGCGCCTGCCTCAGAAGCCATAATCAGTTTATCATCGTCGGTGAGACAATAGCGGGAAGGCCTCAGACCATTTCTGTCAAGGGTGGCACCTACAACCTTCCCGTCCGTAAAGCAGATGGACGCAGGCCCATCCCATGGCTCCATCAGAGAAGCATGGTATTCATAAAACGCTTTTTTATGTTCTTCCATCGTTTCATTGTCCTGCCATGTTTCAGGAATAAGCATCATCATCACATGGGGAAGTGACCGCCCGCCCAGGGTAAGCAGTTCCACGATGTTGTCCAGATTTGCCGAATCTGAATGGGTAGCATCACAGATAGGCAGTAAAAGTTCCAGTTCTTCTGCGGTAAACAGGCTGGATTCCAACAAAACTTCTTTGGATTTCATCCAGTTTACATTGCCCCGTATGGTATTGATTTCGCCATTATGGGCAATAAACCGGAAGGGCTGGGCTAACTTCCAACTTGGAAATGTATTGGTAGAGAATCGGGAGTGTATCAAAGCCACCGCAGAAACCGTTCGCTCGTCCTGCAAATCCGCATAATAAGGCCGTACCTGAGTGGTTCTCATCTGCCCTTTGTACACCACGATCTTATGAGACAGGGTGGGCATATAGAAGCTTTCATCGGTTCCGGGAACACACTTTCTGATATGGTGGGTGGCAAAATTTCTTAAAACGAAAAGCCGTCTCTCCAGATGTTCCGAATCCTTAAATTCTTTTTGCTTGATAAACACCTGTTCTACTTTGGGTTCTACTGACAGGGCCGTCAGTCCAATACCTTTGTTGTCAGTAGGCACCTTTCGATATCCCAGTAGCTCAAAACCGAAATCCTTAATACAATCATTGAACAAATCCCGGCATTCTTCCCTCCTGCCATGGTCGGAAGGAAAAAAAATCATCCCCACGGCATACTCACCGAAAGGGGGCAACTGAAAACCTAATTTTTTACATTCTTCTGCATAAAGATCATGGGGAACCTGGATAAGTACGCCTGCACCGTCACCGGTATCAGGCTCACAGCCACAACCGCCTCTGTGCTCCATATTGACAAGCATGGTCAGGGCATCTTCAATGATTTGATGGGACTTCCTACCCTTGATATCCGCCACAAACCCAATGCCGCAGGAATCATGTTCTAAAGAAGGTATATATAAGGATTTGGTTTTTTTAGCCTCCGAAAATTTCATAATAATAGGCTTTGGTGATTTTATAAAGTCATAATATATCAATGTTTATTTATAAATATACAAAAAATTATAATTAATGTTGATATTTCCTTTTATACACACCCCTATTTATAAGCATCCGTCCATCTAATCAACCGCACACCTTCCCTGACAGGCTTTGAGATTTTTTAAACCTAATGAATCGACATCTCTTTCAGAAGGTCATCATATGTCACTTGTCGGTTTGGTTGAAGGGGGAGCAAAAGTCATTTCCCTCCTTTCTTCGCCTTGACATACATATTCCCGGAATCACGATATGTCCACAAAAAATCACCAAAAAAAACCTAGGAAATAACCTTAACTGTTTACTATATTTGAAAAGGATGAAAGCGGGTGTAGCTCAGTTGGTAGAGCGTCAGCTTCCCAAGCTGAAGGCCGCCGGTTCGAGGCCGGTTACCCGCTCTCTTTTTTTAGAATGTATAAAGCTCCCACCAAACCCGTTGAAGGCTGCCTTCGGGATTTAAGATAACTTTAATCCCTCAGCGTGTTGCCGGTTTATGGGAGCTTTAATCCCATCAAAATTGAAGCGCTACCTGAACCGGCACCTTATTGGTGACGATATCAAAAACAGGCGACTTTTGTACAAAAGATTCCAGCTTCATTTTTTCCTCCTGGGTCAAATCTCCCTCTACAGTGAAAGTAACCCTGATCTGCTGATAGCCATTTCTGACCTGATCATTCAGCCCCAAAAAGCCCTGCACATCCAGGTCTCCTTCCAGTTTTGACTCAACACTGTCGATGTTTATACCGTTGGCGGCCGCATGCAAGACCATGGTGGTTGTCATACATCCCGCAAGGCCATGCAGGATATACTCCACGGGATTTGCACCTTCATTGGCTCCAAGCAGTATGGGCGGCTCGCTGTTGTCATAGACAAAAGGTTTCTTCCGGGAGTTATCTTCCTGTCCTCCTCCGTAAAAACCCTGGATCCAGCTCCGGTTATGACCTCCTTTGATCCATTTGTTGCTTACCCTGAATTCAAATTGGGCAATCGCAGGATTGGCCTGAATGGCGTTGACCGTGCCGACAATTTCATCCAGGCTAAAACCATTGACATGGCCGGGCTTGCTTTTCGCTTTTTTCCTGGAACCTTTTTCCACCTCCGTCTTCCTGTGGCCCCGTTCCTCATCGGGACGGGTCTTTGCGGGCCCCATGCTCAGATGAGCAGCTGCGGTGAGCAATAAGATGGCGGTAAAAGCCTTTTGTACGAAACCGGATTTCAGTAATTTTTTCATTTTATCAGAATTTTTTTTGGTTAAACATGTTTCGCCCTTTGCGAGGAACATGCCATCTCCAAAAAACGCTGTTTGCAGCGCATATGAGCTGATTATGGGGTAGCGAAGAATCGCCAGTCGCGAATTTCCGTGAGTGGAACCGGCGAAAATCCGCGATTCTTCCTATGTCCGTTTTTCAAGTCCAAACCCAGTACAACTAATGTTTTTTGACCGCATGCGGGCAAAACTGTCCGGGAAACTTCAGATATCACCGACAAAAAACCTTCTCACGGATAATAAACAGCTATTTTTCAAATGGCACGGAAGTAGAACCAAATTGAAGAAGACATGCAGTTTTGATATCAAATACCCACCCCCAAGTCCCTAATCATGTGGAAAAACTATTTTAAAGTATCCTGCAGAAACCTGATGAAGCGGAAGCTCTATGCCGGTATCAATATCATTGGGCTGACCATAGCCATCGTTAGTTTTTTGGCCATTTCCCTCTATATTTATCATGAATGGAGTTATGACAAAATGTATGTTGGATATGAAAGGATATATAAAGTCAACCAGAAATTCATCGTCAATGGTGACGAAGAGCTGATCAGCACTACTCCTTCGGCGTTGGTTCCGGCTGCTTTGGATGAAATTCCGGAAATAGCCACCGCCACTGTGGTGTTTGACCTGAGTATTTTCAGTACTGTGCTCATAGCCAATGAAGATATGGGTTTTGAAGAATCCAGATTCGCATATGCAGACCATAATTTTTTCAATGTTTTTGATTTCAAATTGATAACAGGGGATCCCGCAACTGCACTGGTGGAGCCCAATCAGATCGTCTTGACGGAAAGCACCGCAAAGCGTTATTTCGGAAGTGCCACTGAGGCTCATGGAAAAACGCTGCGGGTAGAGTCTTCAGACTATGTTGTCACAGCGGTGATGGAGGATTTTCCATCCAACAGTCATCTTTTGTTCGATTTTCTGGCTTCTTTTAAAACCCACCCTCACGGTAAAAACCCTGAATGGAACCCCAGTAATTATTTTTCATATATCAAGTTGAAAGAGGGGGCGGAATTGGCTGTATTAAACGCTGGATTTGAGCAATTGATAGAAAAGTATCTCGGTGAAGCCCAGAAAAGTTATGGGTTTCAGTCCGCGGTTTTTGTACAGCCCGTTTGTGAAATTCACTTAAGCGGAAATGACCTTAGAGGAGTCAAGCCCGGATCTGATATCAAATACCTGTATATTTTTGGAACAGTGGCGCTTCTACTGATATTTATTGGTATAATCAATTACGTCAATCTTGCTACTGCTGAAGCTACAGAAAGAAACAAAGAAGTCGGGTTGAGGAAAGTATTGGGAGCAGAAAGGGTGCAGCTTTTTGGGCAATTTATTTCTGAGTCTATTATTCTTACGGGAAGCGCATTGTTCTTCAGTTTGTTGGTTCTTTTTCTGATAAAATCAAATTTTGAACAGATTTCAGGAGTTCCCTTACAGCTTCAACAGCTGCTTTCCCCATCCGGTTTGCTTGGATTGTTTGGCTTGTTGCTATTGGTAAGCGTCCTTTCAGGTATGTACCCGGCGCTGATACTTTCCGGTGTCCAGCCCCTGAAAGCGTTGGGTAAGGAAATCAAACCGGGAGGTGGGGTCTGGTTGAGGAAGTCCCTGGTTGTATTTCAGTTTTTCGTTTCCATTGGCTTGTTAATGGCAACCATGATCGTCAAGGATCAACTGGAATATATGCAGAACATCCATCTTGGATATGAACGTGAACACCTCATATCCTTGAATACACATGCCAGAATGAATGAAATCATACCCGGCCTGAAAACAGAAATGGTAAGGACGGGAGCAGCTACTTCCTCTGCGCTTGCAGCAGATATGCCTATTTACATCAAAGCCGGATATTCCATAAGAGCTGGGTTTGATAATGACAAAGAATTCAACATCACCGGATATGCGGTGGATGCAGACATTTTCAAAACTATAGGTGCCTCAATCATAGCCGGGAATGATTTTTCTGACCAGGATATAAACAGGTCAACCGCTTACCAAGAGCAACTTGAATTGCCAATTATCCTCAATGAGGCTGCTGTTAGAGAACTGGGTTGGAAAGTTGAAGAAGCTGTTGGAAAAAAAATTGATATGGGCGGCAACGCTGCCCGGATCAAGGGTATAGTTGCAGACTTTTATTTTAACTCCTTACATCATCAAGTGAATCCATTGGTGGTTTTCATTGACGAGTCGCAAACCAACTTACTTTTGGTAAAACTCGCGAAAGGAAATCCGGGACTGCATTTGGCAAGTCTCGAAAATACCTGGAAAACGCTTGTTCCTGACAGACCATTCAATTACAAATTCGTGGATCAGGAGTATGGACAGATGTACAGGTCAGAAGAACGGGTAAGTTTGATTTTCAGTCTGTTCGCAGGTATTGCGATTATAATCGCCTGTATGGGTTTATTTGGATTGGTGTCTTATGTAGCACAGAGAAGGACCCGGGAAATCAGTATCCGGAAAGTGCTGGGAGCAACCGCAAGGGATGTGCTCAAATTGCTTTCTTCCGATTTCTTTATGTTGCTGGCAATATCCGCCGTTTTTGCCATTGCATTCGGGTTTTGGTTTTCCAAAGAGTGGGCGGAGGGGTTTGCTTATAAGACACCGGTATCTGTCTGGGTTTATGCCCTTTCCATTGTGATAGTAGCCGTAATTTCCTTTCTCACCATAGGCTACAGAACGGTAAAAGTAAATATGCAGAACCCTGCCCAGACTTTAAAAGATGAATAATAACGGACTTTTAAAGCCCGAATGGAAACGACAAAAAAATGAACCATTTAAAACCCTTTTAGCATGTTTCTGAACTATCTGAAAATATTTGTCAGGAATTTGAGAAAGAATCCTTCTTTTATTCTCATCAATGTCTTTGGTTTATCAGTTGGAATGGCCTCCAGCATTCTTATATTTTTATTTGTGCAACATGAGCTTAGCTATGATGCTTATCATGAGCACAGCGACAGGATTTACAGGGTGTCCAGAGCCTGGTACAATCAGGACGGAGAAACCAGCCTTCATCTGGGACATGCTGCACCTCCTTTTGGTCCTTTATTGAAGTCTGATTTTGATGGACAGGTGGAAGAAGCCGCAAGGTTGCTGAATTCCAAAGTGGTAATAAAGGATGAGGAGAACATATTTGAGGAACGCAGGTTTTTCTTTGCTGACCCGGAAATTTTCAAAATCTTCTCCTGGAATCTGAAAAAGGGCAATGAAAGCTCGGCGCTGACCTTTCCGGACGGCTTGGTGCTTTCGGAAACCATGGCCTCTAAGTACTTCGGCGAGGGAGACCCTATGGGACAGACGCTTACCTTGATGATAGGCAGCTTCTCGTTTGAAATGATTGTAAGAGGTATTATGGAAGATGTGCCGGACAATTCCCACTTCAAAGCGGATTTCCTCGCCTCAATGGAGCCTGTCATCAATTTTTACGGAGGCTATGAGGAGATGATGAAAAATTTTGGGAACAATTCTTTCGGCACTTACCTGAAATTGGCTGAGGGCGTGGATTATAAGGATTTAGAAGCACAGTTTCCCGACTTTTTGGATAGGCACTTACCTTCGGATTCCCGAAGTTCCAAAGCTTCTTTGGGGACTTCCCTCTTTTTGTGGCCCCTAAAGAGTATCCACCTGCATTCCAACCTTGATTCAGAGGCCGAACCCAACAGCAGTATAGAGTATGTTTACATTTACAGCGCCATTGCCCTATTTATTTTACTCATTGCCTGTATCAATTTCATGAACCTGGCCACGGCCCGGTCCGCCAAGCGGGCCATGGAAGTGGGGATGAGGAAAGTGCTGGGCGCAGACCGGCAATTATTGATAAGACAGTTTATGGGAGAGACGGTTTATATGTCTATTTTGGCCATGGTGCTCGCCTTGGTCATGGTGTGGATAGTCTTGCCTTATTTTAGCAATTTTACAGGAAAAGAGCTGTCCATAAACTTTTTCAGCCATCCCGAATACATGGTGGGTTTTCTAATATTGGTGCTGACGGTAGGCTTAATCGCCGGCAGTTATCCTTCCCTGTTTTTATCGGGGTTCCAGCCTGTGAGCGTGCTGAAAGGTACCTACAAAATCGGCACGGTCCATGAAAAATTCAGGTCCATATTGGTGGTAAGTCAGTTCGCCATCAGCATTGTCCTGATCGTGGCAGTGCTGGTGGTTTTGAGGCAGCTGGATTTTATGAAAACCAAGGATCTGGGATTTGAAAAGGATGAGATTGTGGTACTCCCGGCGTACAAGGAATTTACGGACAATTATGAAATGCTTAGGGAACGCCTCCTGAAGCAAAGAGGAATCAAGGAACTTGCTTTGGGAAGCAGAATCCCTTCGGGAAGACTGCTTGATTCCCAGGGCACCCAGGCAGAAGTAAATGGCACGCTTACAACGATTGATATCCGGGTAGCAGATATCCACGTGAGTCATTCCTTCATGGCAACCTTTGGCATACAGACAGCAGCGGGAAGGGATTTTGATTATCAACTGGCGAGTGATTCCACACAAGCCTTTATCCTCAACGAATCCGCAGTCAGGGCCATAGGCTGGAAAGATCCCCAAGAAGCCATTGACAAACAATTCCTTTATGGTGGCAGACGGGGGTACGTGGTCGGCGTAGCGAAGGATTTTCATTTCGAATCCCTCCACCAACCCATCAGCCCCATGGTCTTTATGATACCTGATGACAGGTTCAATGAAGTGGCCATCAAAATTGATCCGGGTTTTAAGGATGAAGCCATCGCCTTTTTGAAAGAGGAATGGCTGGCAATGAAAGCTGATTTTCCATTTAATTATTATACCGTGGCTGACCGTTTCGACCAGCAGTATGAAGCGGAACAAAAAATCGCTGCGGTTTTCGGCAATTTTGCCGGTCTGGCCATCTTGATATCGGCGTTGGGATTGTTTGGTCTCGCCACCTATTCCACAGAACAGCGTATCAAAGAAATCGGTATCCGTAAGGTAATGGGGGCAAGTATCTGGAATGTGGTGTCACTTTTGGCCCAGGATTTTTTAAAACTGGTCCTCATCGGCTTTGTAGTAGCGACACCCATCGCGTGGTATGGGATGAACCAATGGTTGGAAAACTTTGCTTACAGCATTCCCGTACCCTGGATGCCCTTTTTAATCGCCGGTATATCCGCCGCCTTGGTAGCAGCTTTGACAGTAAGTTCTCAGTCCATTAAGGCGGCCATGACCAATCCTGTGGAGACATTCAAGGTGAATTGATCAAACAGCAACCTGCTGCTAATAATCAGTCATCAGACAATATGCACAGAGTTCCCTATAGCCGTTCACCGTTCAGAAAAAAGCCTGGCCCAATCGGCCAGGCCTTTCCGCATTTTAATCCATTTATGAAATTCCATTTACATGGCCATATTATAGCCTCCAAAGCGTCTCAGGTTATAGGTAACCGTCAGCATAATAAACTGCCTCAAAACCTGGGTTCTTACGTCTTCCACAAACACATCAGTGACATTCCTGTCAATGCTTACGTTTTGATTAAGTAAATCAAACACGGTCAGTTTGATTTCGGTCTTTTTACTGGGGGGAATCCGGAAACCCACATCCATGTTGCACAGAAGGATCCCCTGATCAAAATCTTCGCCTAATCCGGAATAAAGCTGGTGATTGACACTGCTTCCTAAAAACATCCCTCCTATAAAATTCCAGAATACATCGAGCCGGGTAGTTTGGGTATAGAAATTGTTCTCCAATTCCTGTTGCAGACTGCTTCTTACCATGTTGTAATTGCCCCTGGTGGATAAGTTGAAATCCACCCGTTCATTGATATTACTGCTTAGCACAAAACCTTGGGAAAAGGTGGTATTGGTATTGAAATTATTTCGGCTGTTGATGATGCCCGGACGGTTGTTTACCCGGAGGCCGCCGTTTATATTAAGGTTGCTCTTCATAAAACGCAATGGAAAACCATAGCTGCTGTAAGCTCTGAAAAACCAATAGTTGTCCAAGTTAACCGGACGGTTATATTGTCCCCCTTGGGGCAACAATACTTCCTGGATCAGGGTGTCTTTTGAGGCAATAAAGGTTTCGTTTCCGATGAAGCCTTCTCTCACATTTCCATATAAAAAAAACATAAAGGACCGGTTGGTCTCAGGGTTTATCCTCCGAAAACGGGTGAAAAGCCTGTGACTGAACTCCTGATCCAGTTCAGGATTACCGTTGGAAATTTGAAGCGGATTGGCATTGCTGATCACATCCTGCAGTTGACGGATGGTGGGTGCAGTCGTTTGGGTATTATAATCCAGGCGGATATTGCTGTATTCGCCCACCTGATAGTTCATCACTATTCTCGGCAAAAAATTCACGAAGTTTCTTTTCGTATTCTCAAATCCCGGAAATATCCTATCACTGTCTATCAAAGCGGATTGCATTTCAAAATTGGAAAACAAAGAGAATTTTTCATTTCTGAAACTATACCCCATGCCAGCTCTTTGGGTTTTATAACTGTTCTCAAACTGATTGGAAAGGGCACTGTCCAAGTTGATGATTCCGGTCTCCTGCTCCTGTACCAACACTTCCTGAAAAGTATCCGACATATTGTTGGATACACGGTAGTTGAACCGCAACCTGGATTTTTCGCTCAGCGGCTCAAAATAGTTCAGGTTAATACTGTAATATAAACTGTTGTAAAGGTTTTCCCTGTCTTGTATCAGGCTATCCGCCTGGGATGTATGGAAGTTTTGGTTTACCGCCACCAGGTCGGAGTTGCTCTTGCTGTCATAGGTACTGGTATAGACACTTGTAGATAGCGCTCTTCCTTGCTTGGCGAATTTGTACCTATAGGTAAACGAATTGCTTACGTTCCAAGACTCCCTATGGGAAGCGGTGGTGTTTTCATTCCGGTTGATGGGGGTGTTGGCATCAAAAAGGTTCATCGCATCCCTGACATTAAGCGCTGTTCGTCTGTCATACCCCATTCTAGGCCTTACAATAATCGCATGCCTTTCATTGATATCATAATCGATGCGCATGCTTAGCCGATGGCTTTGGGTCCTGCTTTGGTTATTTCTCTCTTCATTATAAAGCTGGAGGCTGTCATTGGGCAGAATATACTCTCTCGAAGATCTCCGGTGAAGCACATTGTCCCGGTCATTGAAGAGATAACTGCCTGTGATCTTCATTTTGGCATCAAGGTATTCGTCAGAAAAATTCGCTCCCAAGGCATTGGTGTTGGTAATCCCCGGCATATTACCCACCGTCAAATCATCTCCCCCTCCCCTGCGGCTGTCTTCATTATTCAGGTTGCCGAGTTCGTCTGCCCCAAAATTCTGTTGGTTGATGTTGTTACTCAGACCTAAAATGGAGAGCCTTCTTGCTTCGTTGAAAAAATTCATGTTCCCGCCGGCCAGGTAATTGTCTCCTGTACCATATCCTCCATAAAATTTACCGAATCTACCGGCACGTTTATCGGGTTTGGTGATGATATTGATCGTCTTGATGGTTTCTCCATCATCAAACCCCGTAAGCTGGCCTTCATCGCTTCTCCTGTCCAAAAATTCGACTTTTTCTATGACTTCAGCAGGAAGATTTTTCAATGCGGCTGCCGGATTGTCACCAAAAAACGGTCTTCCATCTACCAGGATCTCCTGCACATCCTCTCCCTGGACCTGGATTACCCCGTTCTGGATGACCACCCCCGGCATTTTACGTACCAGCTCATCCGCATCGGCCTCCGGTCTTGTTTTATAAGCATTGGCATTGAAAGCCACCGTATCGCCACGTACTTCCCCTGTCATGGCTTCAGCGGAAATCTCAAAGGTCTCCAATTCCTGTCCATCGCTCACCAACTCAAAAACACCAAGGTTATTTCCCGAAGAAGCGCTTCTCTTTTCCTGGAAGGTTCTATATCCAATAAAGGATAATTCGACAACAAATTCCTTTAGGGGAGGCTTTTTTACCTGAAAGTTACCATCAAAGTCCGTGTAACCAGAACTCAGCGTCTCCCCTTGGTCATCTTTTATAAATACATACGCACCGAAAAGCGGTTCCCTGGTCTGCTTGTCAATGATCTGGCCTTTATACTGTTCTTGACCAACAGCCGCTGAGAATATGAAAACTGAAAAAATAAGAAAGGGTAATTTCAAATACATAAAGCAAATATTTATCGGAATGGTTGAGCGTTTTTCAGATAATGCATCAGCAATTACTTTATTACAGCCTGATTGACCTAATAATATTATGTCAATGCAGAAATGAAAGTGTTATAAGGCAAAAATTCATTATGACCAATTTTCCCAAAATCACCTACATAAAAAACCCAAAAAAATCAAGTGTTTTTTTATTATTTTAAGCCATATAATCCCACTTTTACCCCCATTGAAATTAAAATTGAAAAATTATTTTCTGCTGAGAACAAGCTGATTATTCTAATCCATGAAAAATGTGGCTTTGATGATTTGCATTAAAAAAAAAGACACCCTACCTTTGTGACACCTTTTCAAAAAGAGGGGTTCACGAGGTATAAATTGGCCGATGGTGTAACTGGCAACACGTCTGATTTTGGTTCAGAAGAGTCTAGGTTCGAGCCCTAGTCGGCCAACTAACCGCTTAATAAACTGAGCGGTTTTTTTGTGCCTTGAATTTTTAAATCCGGGGCTTTTAAAACACCTACTCCTTTTAAAAAAAAATTCCACTCGCCGGGTTTTAGCCAAAAGCATTAAAAAGGGCAGATTTGAGCCGGGCCAATCAGGTATAGATGTGAATTTTTTCAAAAATTATATAACAAATCGCCGGACTTAGAATTGTAGTTTTAAAAAACTAAAAACAACAATCGCCATGGAAAAAACCTATAAAATCTCCGGCATGACCTGTCAGGCTTGTACCCGGATTGTTCACCATACCATTTTAGGGGTTAAAGGCGTGAAAAAAGCAACTTTGGACCTGTCCACCCACCTTGCTATCATAGACATGGATGAAAATGTTGATTTGGCTAAATTACAAGACGCCTTCACCAAGGCCGATTCCCTGTATCAGATTTGGGAAATGGAACCCGGATCTGCTGAAAGCCATCCTGGTCCCTGGGACACGACAGCAGCCAGCAAAGACCTTGTGACTGCCTATATTTCCGCGGTGGGAAAGCTGGATCATCAACAATTGGAAAAACACCTTCACCCTTCTTTTACCTATAAAGGGCCTATTACCTGCAATTCAGCACAAGAATACATCCAACTGATCGAAGAGCATGCGAATTCGCCCGTAGCCAGTATACTGGTAAAAAATAACATACAGGCCATTTTTGTTGATGGGGACGAATCATGTGTCATCTACGACTCGGAAAGCCGGTTTCCAGACCTAAAAGTCCCCTTTGTAGAGTGGATCAAAATCAAGGAGGGTAAAATCGCTGCCACCCAGGTCAAATTTAACCGTCAACAGATGAAACTGCTGATGCAGGAGGTCAGAAAAAACCAGACCCGGTCATAAAACAATGTCGAAAGGAATACGTCAAGCGGCAAAACCATAAAACGGTGCCGCCCAGGGCGCATTCCTCGAAACATGATGGATAGTAGAATCAGTCATTTTTCCTATAATTTACCATCAGCTCTAAATATTTGTCTATCCTGGACATCAGCTCTTCTTTGTCCTTGGAATCTTCGGCCTGCTCCAGAGCCAGCATCGTCACCTTTGCCCGCACGTTGGCCCTGAGGCATTTGAAGTAAAGGAATATCATGGCATCCTTCGGGGTATAATAATCCGGGGTTGCGGATTGGTAGGTAGTGAGGAACAGGTCAGACAGGTCCTTCTTCCCAAAAGCTTCCAGGTCCATACACATAAAAGCCACCTCATACAACACGTCAATCTGTCTGATTTTGTCATTGAACTCTATGCAGTCAAATACCACAGGTGGATCGGTTAGAAAAACATTCCCACTGTGCAGGTCGCCATGGACATCCCGCACAAACCCCTGTTCTACCCGGCGCTGGAATTCCGTTTGATGTGCGGACAAAAAGGAATCACTCCATGCGATCGCTTCTTTGACGGCATTCACACGATGGGTGCCCATTAGCTTTTTTACTGCCGCACAAGCATTACCTATATCATTGAATAAAGCCTTGGCTTCCTTTAATTCAAACCTATCTGAAATAACAGGAGCCTCCTGATGAAACCTGGCCACCTGTTTGGCCAACGAAACTATTTGATCTCCCCGGACTTTATTCCGGGAAAGCAGCTCATCCATCCTCAGCTCATTGTCCATCAGTTTCATCTGGACCGCAAAGTCGACCGTTTCCCCCCCATTTTCACCTATCCGCCATTTATCCCCTTTTTTTTCAATAGGAAAAACACCGCAATAGATATCCGAAAACCGGCTGTTGAGTTCCAGTTCACGGTAACAGAATTTTTTTCTGAGTGCCAATGTCGAAAAATCCAGGAAAGACAGCTTCAGCGGCTTTTTGATTTTAAAGGCAAACTCACCGGACAGAATCACCCAGGAAATATGGGTTTCCACCAGCTTTCCATCCAGCTTTTTATCCTCAAAGAAACCTTTTTCAGCCAATATTTCCGCGTCTTCCTTCTTCATTCCCTTTCCTGGATATATCCCGCCGCCTGATCAAGCATCCGGTCAATGTTGTCATTGGTGGACTGAAGCTTCAAATGGGGCCTGGAAATATTCTCGTATGCGGTCTTGAGCTTCCGGTACACTTCAAAATCAGCCTCACTGTCTTTCCTTTTCTTTCTAAGTCTTTCAATGATAAGATTTTCTTCAGCCCAAACCCAGACGATTGACACCTTCTTTTTGTGCTTGTCTGCCAGCTCAAAAAAAATTTTCCGATACGTTTCTTTTTGGAAAGTGGCATCCACAGCCACCGATTGGCTTTCTCCTAGCAGTTTATCCACCTTTTTTGCCATTTCTTCATATACCTGTTTACGGGTTTCATCAGCATACTGGCCCATCAGGTCCATTTTGCTGCGGACCTGATCACTGTTAAGGTATTCAACGCCCAGTTTCTGTGCCAATCTTTCCCCGAAATAGCTTTTTCCCGATCCGGGCAAGCCCATTACCATTATGATCATTTCTTTTTTTCTTTTTTGTCAGGAAGCAATTCTGTTGCTATCAACCTGTCCCAAATAACCGGGTCCACAGGGATGCCTTTTTCTAAATTTTCCCTCCTTTCCCGGAGGGACCGTTCGCCCGGATAACTTATTTCAGCGACTGCAAAGACTTTGGAAGACTTGATATCCTCCAGAACATCTTGTACATGTTGATCTACTTTTTCCTTATTCAATCCACATCGCTCCATATCCAAACAACAAAAAAACTGGGAAACACCGAATTCAATACCATTTTCACCAATCTGATGCGTGGCTTTCCCTTTTGAAAACACCGAGGCAATCATATCCAGCATCAATGATAAACCTGCCCCTTTCCACAGACCGGCCGGTAATGCCAATTGTAGCGCCAATACTTCTGCCGGGTTCTTGGTGAGCGCCCCCTTTTCATTGAAACCTGCCTCATAGGGCATAGAAGATTTTTTGTTGAGATAAGCGCTCATTTTGCCATAAGAATATTGGGTCATGGCCATGTCAAGGACCACCGCCTCATCTTTATAAGGCATCGCAATCACCAGGGGATTATTGCCCAATTTGGGCTCACTTCCACCCCAAGCGGGCATATTGGGAATCGTGTTGGTAAAACATATGCCTATACAGCCTGTTGAGGCGGCCTGCCATCCATAATTTCCTCCCCGCATCCAGTGGTTGGTGTTGTTTAATGCCACACAGCCCACACCGTTTTCTTTGGCCATTTTGATCGCGCGGTCCATGCAGAACTCAGCATGAAGCATTCCCGGTCCAAGGTGACCGTTCCATCTTTCGAATACCGGAATACCGAATTCCCTATCCGGTTCGGCATCTGGATTTATCCATCCATCCCTGACCATTTCCAAAAATTGAGGAAAACGGTTCAACCCATGAGAAGCCACACCGTCCAGGCTTGATTTGGCAAACAGCACGGCGCATTTTTGGGCCCGTTCAGGTGAAAAATCATGTTTTGCCAGGATTATGGCAAAGGTATTGATCATCTCTTGATAAGGTATTCTCATCGATTGGAGGTTTAAAAACAGAGACAGGGATATTTACTTTCCAATCTATGGGATTCTGACAGAAATTAAAAGCATTATTTACAAGGATAAATGAGCCAAAGTTTAGCAGGATCAGATATTAATTCACCGAAGGACTGAACAATAATTTTTTGAGATCAAATATTTTTTATATATTAAACCGTTTTTTAAAACTTTTTCTTATGATTAAATTTTTACTCATCCTTTTTGGCGCATATTCTTTTAGCTATGCGTTAATGACATCCGGATCAGAACCGGTGCCGTCGTATTCTATTTTGGAAAAGCACCAGAAGATCACATTGAATCCCGATTACAGTTATGTGACGGAAGTTTATCAAAAAACGCTCATCACCGATCCCAAAGGGCTGAATCATGGCCGCTTTGGCATCGTTATGGACCGGTTCACCACTGTCGGGGATTTTGAAGCCAAGTTGATTAACCCGCTGAACGGGAAAATCATCAAAAAATTAAGGCTGAAAGATCTGACCGACCGTGCCTTTATCAGCGATGAATCCCTGTACCAGGACACCCGGTTAAAGTATTTCAATGTGGAGACCAGCCTATTACCCTTACAGGTAGAAGTGTCTTATACAAAAAAGACTGCCGGCAATTTCCATTTTCCGGAATGGCAGCCACATTTTTTCCCTTTCCAAAAGGTGGACAGGGCTGTGCTTGAAATACATTATCCGGAAAAATTGGGCTTGAGGTACAAAACTCAAAATTTACCCGACCCTCTGACCGCGGAAACGGAAGCAGGATGGATGCACCTCAAATGGGAACTGGCAGAACAACCTCCGCTGTCGGATAAAGTGGACGGAAAGGATTTTTCAAAAGTAGCATTGGCTCCGGTAAGGTTTGCCATGGAGGGCTATGAAGGAAATATGGCCTCCTGGGAATCTTTGGGAAGGTGGTTCAATCTGCTTAACCAGGGAAAAGATGACCTGCCACAGGAAACCAAAACCTTTGTTCATGGGCTTGTAGAAGGCATTACGGATGATTATGAGAAAATCGATGTCATCTATAAATACGTGCAAAAGCATTTCAGATATGTCAGCATCCAGCTTGGAATCGGCGGATGGATGCCGACGCTATCCGCCGATGTAATGGCCAACAAATATGGGGATTGTAAAGCCTTGACCATGCTCATGAAGGCCATGCTAAAAGAGGCGGGGATTTCTTCTGACTACACTTTGGTCAAAGCCGGTGAAGACGCTGCACCCATTGATACTGACTTTCCTTACAACCAATTTAACCATGCCATCCTCAGGGTGCCGTTGGAAAACGATATAATTTGGATAGAATGCACCTCCAATTTACACCCGGCTGGATTTCTCGGTAAATTTACCGCAAACCGGGAGGTCCTTGTTCTGACCGAAGACGGCGGTATAATCGACAAAACCCCTTCCTATTCCGAGTCCAAATATCGTATCCATTCCGCTACCTATAACCTGAATATGATGGACAGCGGCAACGCGCACATTGAGGGCGAAAATTATTTCCAGGGTTTTCCGGCGGGAATTTACAGCTATATGATGTATGCCATGTCTGACAAGGAAAAGGTGGATTATCTCAACGGTCATCTTGGCGGGAAGGGGCTGTTGGTAAAGGATCATCACATAGAATTGGCGCAGCAAAGGGAAATCCCCTCGGCCAAAATTACTTACTCGGGAAATGTCCTGAGATTTTACCAGTCCACGGCAAAAAGGATACTGATCCCCCTTTCGTGGGCAAAATGGGAGATTAATTCCGAGCTTTCGGCTTCAGCGTGGTTTGAAGACCGTCTGAGGATCCAACACGCTGAAAGTTTAACTTGGGAAGAAGAACCGTTCGACCGGTCGGTGGAAGAGGATTATTTTTCACTGAGGATAGTTGCGTCGACCGTGGACGATGCTATTCTCATCCATAAGACCCTCCAGGTTAATTTTCCCGAAGACATCTCTTCCGAAGAGAAAGCCAATACCATTTCGAAAATAAATGACCTTTTGAATAAACAACTGACTTTTAAAAAATCCAATTAATCATGTGCTTTAAAATTTTACCTTTTTATGCCATTGCTGTTTTTATGGCTGGTCCGGTCCTTTCGCAGGACATGAAATTTGGCAAATACAGCGATGAGGAAATCAGACTTGAATCCGTTCCCTTTGAACCGGACGCGGACGCTGTGGTATTGGAAGAATATTGCAGCAACATTTTTATCAGGGCGTCGCTGAACAGCCAAATTCACAGAAGGATCAAGATCCTGAAAGAAAGCGGAAAGGACCACGGAAATGTGGTGCTTTCTTACTACAGGGGCAAAGATGGTGTGGAAAGTATCCAAAAACTAAAGGCCCAAATCGTAAACTTTGAAAATGGAGAAGAAAAAATCGTCAAACTTTCCAAAAATGATTTCTATGAAGTCGAAATGGATAACGGATGGAGAGAAATCAGGTTTACCTTTCCCGAAGTAAGAACGGGGTCAATTTTGGAATACCAGTATGTTAAAAACGACAACTCCATCATTTTCCTAGACGGGTGGGTTTTTCAAAACAAGGTTCCTACCTTAAAGTCTGCGTATTATATCGATATCCCTTCATACCTGGATTACAAAGTGGTCAGCCAAGGGATTAAGACTTTTCAGGCCAAATACAGGACTTCGGAAAGAGGTGTATACAAATGGGTCTTAGCTGACTTGCCATCTATCCGGTCGGAGCCCTTTATGAACCATTTTGTGGATTATCTGGAAAAGGTGGAATTTCAATTAGCCGGCTATGCATTCAGAAGTGCAGGGGGATCGGGTTATGAGCAGGATGGCTACACAAACGTGTTTAAAACCTGGCAGGATTTGGCCGATTTGATGATGAAAAGACCCGCCTTTGAAAGCTATCTTAACCCCAATAAGTCCCTTGTTTCCCAAATCAAACTGGAAGACACCGAAAACCTTTCCAAACTTGAATTGGCCCAAAAAATATATACGCATGTTGTTGAAAAATTTAAGTATGAAGGGAACGGGGGAATGATTCCCCTGCAAAACCTTAAAACCATTCTGGAAACCCGTCGTGGAAACAGAGCCGAAATCAACCTTTCCTTGTTGGCCCATCTTAAAGCCCACGATATAGAAGCCTACCCGCTGCTGATCAGTAGCAAGGGCAACGGCCGGTCCCAACTGGTCATGTTCCCTTTTGCCGACCAGTTCAACCAAATGATCCTGGTCGTCAATACCGGAGAGAGCCTGCATTTTGTGGATGGGGGGAATGAAGTTTTTCCCATGGGCTATCTTCCCTTGGGATTCCATGTAAAGGAAGGATTTGTGATGATGGGCAAAGACAGCGGGTTGATGGACGTAACCCATCATCACCGGTCGGGAATCAATCAATCTGTAAATATCCATTTTGATAAGGAAGGGATTCAATCTACAGAAACCACCATCAGGTTCTTGGACTATGACGCGATAGGTATCAAAAGGCCCCTGAATGAGGAAATACAGGAACAATTGGAAACCAAAATCGTCAAAGAAGAGACGGAGTCAAAGCTGGTTTTCGAAATTGAAAACAGAAATGAGGGTAGGGAGATACTGGATGTGAAAATCATGAGCAGCAAAGCTTTTGAAAACAAACAGACCGTTTTCCTCCACCCTTTCCAATATTTAAGGTGGAACGAAAATCCCTTTTCAGCAGACTCCAGATCCTTCCCGGTTGATTTCGACTACACTTTTAATGACCGCTTTTCAGCTAAGCTGCACCTGCCAAAAGGCTATGAACTGGATGACTTTCCCGAAGATATCGCGTTCTCGCTGCCAGGAGGTCAGATGGCTTTTTCATATAAAGTTTTCACCATGGAAGACATCGTCCATGTAAATGCAAATATATTGGTGAAAGAATCTATTGTTCCCGCGGAAATATACCCCAGTCTCAAAAATTTTATGGAAATTGTCACCAGCAAACTTAGGGAACCTGTAATCATTCAAAAATTATCCCCGCTTGCAACCGCTTCGGAGAGCAAGTGATCCTACTTTGAATGACATCATGAAAGTAAAGGAAGGTCTCCCGGGCCTTCCTTTTTAATTTTAGACCGATTACTATCTCAAAAACCTTTGTTATATCTTTACTGAAATTTTCAGTCCGTTTGAATATTGATTGCCATATCTTATGAACTATATCGTCTGCGAACACCCAGGAAAATTAAGCTTAAAAACCACATCCCCACCCTCACCCCGTCACAATGAAGTGGTGCTTAAAATAAAGCGGATCGGGGTATGCGGCACCGATCTCCATGCATTTGCCGGAAACCAGGCTTATTTTACCTATCCCCGGATATTGGGACACGAACTTGCAGCGGAAATTGAAGACCCTAACGGATTGGGCGCATTTGCAGCCGGGGAAAAAGTGGCCATCATCCCCTACCTCCACTGTGGAAGATGTCTTGCTTGCCGGTCCGGAAAAACGAATTGTTGTGCGAGCCTGAAGGTCCTTGGGGTTCATACCGATGGGGGAATGCAGGAAAGCATTGCCCTCCCTCAGGAGACAATTATCCCTACGCCACAACTTGAATGGGAAGATATGGCCATCATCGAACCCTTAGCTGTGGCAGCCCATGCGGTAAGGAGGGCTGATATCAAAAAAGGAGAAAAAGTACTCGTTATGGGATGTGGACCTATCGGACTGGCTATCATGGTTTTTGCCAAGCTGGCAGGAGCGGAAGTAACTGCTTTGGATATCAATGAGTGGAGATTGGGGCTGGCAAAATCAGCTTTTGGAGCAAGCCATATTGTCGATGCCAGTGGTGATGGGCTGGAAAAATTACAGGAACTGACCGGAGGAGATCTTTACCATACCGTGATTGATGCTACAGGAAACAAAACCGCGATGGAAAAGGGTCCTTCCTACATGGGACATGGCGGTAAATATATACTGGTGGGATTGTACAAAAGCAACCTGGAATTCAGTCATCCGGCTCTGCATGCCAAAGAAACATCCCTTCTATGCAGCAGGAATGCCACAAGGGAAGATTTCCAAAAGGTAACAGATATTCTTTCTGAGAAAAAATTTCCCGTTTCAGCTTATATCACGCATCAGGTACCTTTTGGGGAAATGACGGAAAATTTCCAATCATGGACCGATCCGGCAAATCAGTCGATCAAAGCCATGATTGTCCTTTAATCCTTGAAAGCATCCTTTCCCGTAATCACTTCGCTTTTTTTGGGAAATTAACTTTGTGATATTTAAAATAAATCGCTTAATTAAGGTGACAAGAGGTGAAATTATATACCTGAACCGCATAAACAAAAACGCTATTGTTATGGTCCGTTTGGTTTCGGTTGCATTTTTGATGCTTTCATTAACACACTGGATACCTTCAATGGGGCAAGTCCAGGAGAGGTATAATATTGTCAGCACAGACCAAGCTTATGTCATTAAACCGGAGAAAAGTAATGTGGCTCATCTGAATCTGGAAAGGATAGGGCTTAATTGTTCTACCCCGGCTTTGAGCAACGAATTAAGTTTTCAGAAAATCAAAAAGCATTTTGATGAGGAAAAGACCAGTATTTTCCGGGAAATAAAAATCCAGGCAAGGGTTTATTTCGATATCCAGGGCTATATTCAGGAGGTATATTTTATCAGCGAAAACGATCCGGAAAAATTCCAGCTGGATTATAATCAGATTGCCAACGTTATCAAAAGAAAGATCCAGGTCATGGAAAATGAAGACTGTGTCCCCAAAGAAGAGGGTAAATATATTGCCTGGTACATCCCATTATATGAGTTGTGATCAGCGTCGGGCAAACCCGGTCCCAAAAAATTGATCCTTTCAAAATAAGATGACAGGACAGGGAAAAGAAAGTATTCCATTCCATGTCCTGTAAAAACCTGTGGGTGTCCTTTATGACAGGCCCTTCGGACAATCAAGGGACTTTAAGCCTTCATCATCTCGCCCCTCTTAATGGCATATCTTTCCATTCGGAAGCCGGGGGTACTTTATAGTAGTCTTCAAGGTTATGCAATTCCGATTTTAACGAATCCACCAAGCCCGCATAATTTGGATCGTCAATCAGGTTATGGATTTCATGCGGGTCCTTCTCCAGATCGTAAAACTACCAGGCATCGATATCATTGTAAAAGTGAATCAGTTTGTGCTGCGGGGTCCTGATTCCATAGTGCCTTTTCACCATATGAAATCGAGCATGACGGAATCGTCACACGGAGGCATGATTATCACACATGTGAGATTCCATATGACAATTAAGGAACAATTATAAACATATGAAAAGCCGGATATTCGTAGTAATGATAATACAAGGCTGTTCTCCAATCATCTACAGATCCATTTTCCAATAGGGGATGGAGGGACTCCCCCTGCATGTCTTCAGGAATGGGCACCTCCGCGTAATGAAGGAAGGTGGGGGCAAAATCCAGGTTTTGTACCGGTTCAGTGGAGACTGATCCTGGTTTGATTTTTTCCGGGTAGCGAATGAGCAAGGGCGTTTTGATTCTTCATACATAAACCGCTTATCAAACCAACCATGCTCTCCCAGGTAAAATCCCTGGTCAGAAGTATAAACCACTATGGTATTTTCTTCCAAACCGGCGGCTTTCAGGTAATCCAATACTTCCCCCATACCTTCATCCACGGCCGCGATGGTTCCCATATAATCACTTAAATAACGCTGCAATTTCCACAGTGCTTCCGCTTTACCGGAGAGGTTTTGATCATGAAAATCACCATTCTTTGGCCGGTAGGCATTGTTCCATTGCTCCTTTTGCTCGGCTGTCATTCTGTCAAACCGACATGATGAAAATGATATTGGGCCTTTTCGCGTCCTGTTGTATGTCACCACTGCTACAGGCCACCAGCCCCATGCTGATGGACCATAGAGTTGCGACAATAAGCTGTTTTACTGATCTCTGCATTAACTGTTTATTTAATCTTTATTCGCTCCCTGGGTCTGTTCTATTCCTTTTAAAGAAACATACGGTGGGGAAAATACCCACTCGGGTACTTTATATTGTTTACGTAAATTCACCAACCCCTCTTCCATTCTTTTAATTTCTGCCTCGTAGGATTTGTCCCCATAAGCGTTGTACAATTCATTGGGATCATTTTCCAAATCATAAAATTCCCAAGTGTCATCTGTATAAAAATGAATGAGCTTGTACCTTTTATCCCTTATGCCGTCATGTCGGCCTACCACATGCTGCCCATGGTCATAATAATGATAATATACCGCCTCTCTCCAGTCCGGAACGCTTTTATCTTCCACCACAGGTTTAAAAGATTTTCCCTGCATGTCCGTCGGGATTTCTATTCCTGCCATATCCAAAAATGTTGGGGCATAGTCGATGTTCTGAACCATATCCTGAACCCTCGTGCCTGGTTTGATCTTATCAGGCCATCGAATCAGCAAAGGCATATTTATGGCACCTTCATACATCAGCCTTTTTTCTGCATAACCATGCTCACCGGTAAAATAATCCTGATCAGAACAGTAGATCACGATCGTGTTGTTTTTGAGTTCCTCGTCTGCATCCAGCCAATCAAGAATCCTTCCCACGTTCTCATCAATGGCATCCACACATCTTAGATAGTCCTTGATGAAACGTTGATAGGCGTATTTTTTCATGCTGTCCCCTCTCAGTAACCCCTCTTCTTTCATTTTCTGGAATTCCCGATTTTGGGGATCAATCACCTCGTGGTAAGCTTTGAGTTGCTCATCTGACATCCTGGCCAAATAGATGTTTTCCTTCTTGGGATCATATGTCCCGTATTGAGGCAGTGGCCTGTGTTCCCTGATATGGAAATTGACATCAGTAGCGTAATGGGAACGTGTGGCAAAATCATCAAAAAAGGTCTCCGGTTCAGGTATGGTATCATCCATATATTTATTCAGTAGCCTTAATGGCGGCATTCTGGGAACATGGGTAGATTTATATTGGACCAACATCAGAAATGGCTCTTCTTCATTTCTCGACTCCTTTAACCATTGCAACGCGTCATCCGTTACCAGATCCGTGGAATATCCTTCTACCGTTTCAGTTCCTTTGCCTTTCGTGAAAAACTCAGGGTTATAATAAAAACCCTGTTTCCCTGCCCCTGTTAGGATTTTATATTCATCAAACTCGTCCGCCGGTTTGCTGTTAAGGTGCCACTTTCCGAAAAGGACAGATTGATAGCCTGCGTCTTTCAGTAGCCGCGGAAAGACCACCTGGGTACTGTCCCAAGGGGCGCCATTGCCGGTGACGCCGTTCATATGGCTGTGTTTTCCTGTAAGGATAGTTGCCCTGCTTGGCCCACAAATTGAATTTCCACAGAAGCTGTTCAGAAAAACCGCGCCCTCTTCCGCCAGCCGGTCTATATTTGGAGTATGGTTAATTGCCCCTTCATAGGCGCTGATCGTCCGGCTGGCATGATCATCTGCCATAATGAATATAATGTTGGGTCTTTTAGGAACGGATTTCTCCTCCTTTGAGCAGGCAGTCATCAAAATTGTCCATGCAATAAGGGGAAAAAAACCCAACCAGGTAGGCAGTAATTTTTTATTAGCTAATCTCATAGTTAATTGTTTACTGAGGTAGTTTGTTAAAGGCGAAAAACCATTTTTACTTGGTATCTTGTAGTTTTTCAGTCCGTTTTTCTACAACCTGAAGTTCAGGAAGATGGCTGACAGGTTTATCCAGATAGAAATATGCTGTGGATGACCAATCGTCCTTCCGGTAAAAATTGGTCCAGCCAGGCGGAAAATCCTCATCGTGAATATCCAAAGGAGGATCCTGGTCCAATAAGCTGATCTGGTTGGGTGCGTCTCCAGCGGTCACCGGAATTAACTCGGCCCCTTTCTCAAGGAGTTGGATTACTTTTTCTTTTTGTGCGCCACCCATTCTTTGGATGGTCACCTGAATGTCTTCATAAAAATAGACGGGATCCGGGATGTGGTACCTGTAAAAGGTGTACAGACCTTTCTCCTTATCCACAATTAGTGAGCCCTGAAAACGATTGGCAAAAGTCCCCTGTTCCCAGGCAGAACCTATATAATCTTCGGTTCCGGTCCCTATCAGTGTAGGCAAATCCCTGTCACCATCCAGGTACATTTTCACTTCTCCCTCACCCCACCAGGTATCTTCGTATACCGGATCTGTTATCACTCCTATGTTGGTTCCCAAAAACCTCCCGGTTCCAAGCACTTTGGGAAGGATTTCATAATCTTTGCCCAGAGCTCCCTGCGGTTCCCGGTTCCAATACGCATGAAAATACAAAAGGTCTTCACCTGCTTCATCCAGTTTCACAAAATTAATGTCATAGAACAACAGTAATAAGTCCTTTTCCGATTCGTTGGTGATGGCGATCCGCGCGCCAGATTTGAAGGGCATGGGAATAAAACAGTTGAATGATCGTCCTTCGGGATCAGAAAACAAATCATTTTCAAACTTCACCCTTCTTCCTAAGCCTACGCCAAAGAAGTCCCCGAGGGGAACGGAAACCGCAGGCTTTTCTTCGCCATCCCAGTACATATCCATCCTCAGCGAACGCAGCATTTCAGGGTTACGGGCATTGATCGTCAGCCAGATTCTATGGATGATTCCGGCGCCTTCAACATCCAATAAAGTGACTGTTTCTCCAGCATTTACCTGGTCATAGGCATGGCCTTTGGCACCTTTGTTTTCCTTACCGCCGGCCCCTTTCTCTCCTTCCGGGTTTTCGAAGCTCGTCCAACGGGTATTTACTCCTTCTGGTTTCTTATACCATTCCTGGGCGCTGGATGATGCCATTATCATTACAAATGACATCATGAAAAGCAATTCCCTTCCATAAGATTTATAGGTCGTTTTCATATGATTATAATTTTTCCATCTAACAAACGTAAGGTAGCTATCGGGGCTATCAGGGCTATCGGGGCATTCCTCTGTGTGTTCTGCCAGCTGACGGATCATGCTTGGTTTCATGTGCATTGGGGTTAAATTTAAATAACGTTCCTTCCCCTACTTCGAACCAGTGGCAGAGGAGAAGGAATCATATCTGTTTTGTAATAATTTAACGGCCGAATTTTATGATCCGCATGCTTCTTCGCTCATTGTTAAATCTTTGACCGCATTTCCCATCAGTCATACCCAGGGTTTTGCTCCAAGGCGCGATTGGTGACGTTGATATCAATCTGGTGAGATATAAGAATATACCTCGTAACTCAATTCACTCCAGGCATTTTCTCTGGGAAATGGAAAACCGGGAAACAATTCCTGTCCGTCCGGAATGTACCTGACCCTCAGCCTCAACTCAGATTTGTCCTTTGTATATCTTGCCGGGATCAGAAACTCGTCATCCCGAAAACGCCTGTTGGAAGTTTTGGTTCTGTGTAAACGCTTCTCCAGCTCTCCTCCGGGATCAGAATACAAGCAGGTATTGGAACCGGCCAAATACCATATCCCTACTTTTTCCCACTCCTCCTCCCCTATATCTTCGGGTTTCTTTCCCGCTGGGCCAATGTAAATTTCCGCAGTCTGATTCGGAAAACCATAATCCAATGTTCTTCTTAATAAGGCTCCTTTATTATTGGGTGCGAGTTGGATGTTGAACTCGGAGCCCTTCCGGGTGTAGCGGCCGTATTTTATCTGTTCAGGATAAATATCCTTCCCTCTTTTTTTATCGTATCCCTGGATTTTGTCAGGATTCATTCCCCATGTTCTTTCAGGAAAAAAATCTATGCCCCACTCGTACCTGGAACGGATGGTGTCCACTTCAGAGGCATCCGGAGCATAGTATTGATGTGCATGCTCGCTATCGGTATTCCCAATATCAATTTCATCCGTTTTTATGAGTGTTGCCATGGGTAACCCATACCAATACGTTACTGTTTCATAATGTTCTGAGGATAAATTCTCTCCACCATGTTCAAACCGGATCACCGCCCGCCGGCCAAAAGGCATCAAATCTGCGATGAGGAACCTGTAAGCAGATTGGATCATATCCCTTTCGTTTTTTGCTTCCTGTCGGTCAGGAGCTCCACAGGGGTGTCCTGCCAGGGGTAAAGTCATATTTCTCCCTCCCCAATAGTCACCTCCCCCACCCCATTCTTCCGTACCGGTTCCATAGGCTTGAGGGGTTTGGCTGTCGTCGAAAAAAAACCTGGGATCGCCTTCCAGCGTACCCAAAAAATTATCATGGGAAAATATAAAAGAGGTCCCTACAAAACTTCCAGACCATTCATCGTGCCCCTCTACCCCTTTGGTGTCCAAAAACACAAGGTCCTCTCCCAGTTCGGGGTCCGGCATATCCATATAGGTGGCATGTAAATAACTACTGATACTATCGGGAACAGCACTTTTTTCATAACGTATTTCATAGGCAATCTCCGTATCATCAGGTACGATGTCGGTGATTTCAATTTTAGCTGAGCGGAAAAAAGGCATGGGGTAATAACACGCAAGTTCCACCTGCTGGTTTTTATAATCAAAGCGGATATTGATGGGAAACCCCTTTACCAGATATTCCTTTTCATCGCGGTTATAGAAGGTCCCGGCGCCAAAAAACAAACATAAAGGAGCATCAATCGATGGGAAATCGGCCTCATCCCAAGTCACTTTTAATCTCATGCGCTCCAAATCAAGCGATTTATCCAAAGGCAAACTGAATTTTAAAGCCCGTATGGTGGAAGATGGTGATTTTATTACCGCTATTTCTTTGCTAGGCTTGTCCAATTGTACCTTCCCATGGACTTTGTAGATATCATCCGGAGCTATATCTGTTCCGGCCCTGCCAAGCAATTCCACCACTTCCTGCTTCGCCGGCTCATTGATATCCCATGATTCTATTTTTTGGGTCAAACCTTCTTCATTGGCGTACAGATGATAAATATAATATCCCGTACCATAACGGGTGCGGGAATAGGCAATTCGGAAGGAATCCGTAAATGACATGGGTGTCCAGATGAGGTCAGCTCCTTTGGTAGTACTCCAGGTCCAGGCCAAAGGCTCAGGGAATGGATCCTTGGGGATAAACGCTGTATTCTGAAGCTTGTTTTTGGCATGTATCGGGTCTGAAGTCCCCGTTTCCCGGACCAGGTTATCTTTACCGTCCACGATAAAATGCCAGGGACTTCCATGCCAGTGATTGGCCCTAAAGAAATAAAGTATCCCTTTTCCTTTTACATCCAACGTAACATTATGGTCCTCTTCGTTGGCAAAGAGAAAATGGCTGGCATCTGCAGATTGATTTCCACCTTCCCTGTCATAGGTACTCCGCATATAGGCACGCACACCTGTCCGCTGCTGGGGCAATTTATCCCACATCAAATAGGCATCCCATCCGATCGGAATAGGATGTTTTTTTTCTGTTGACTGGCCTGAGGAGAGATCGGGATAGATGGATAGGATAATGAGAATAATAACCCCATTAACCCAATTAATGAGCCCCTTTTTCTCCGCAGTCAAATCAATTTTTTTATTTCTACCAAACATGTTAAAATTAGGTAATACCTGCTGATTGAAATTTAATAAAGGCCTATTTCCCCATAGTAGGTCCTTCTGTATTTACTAGCTGGGGGATTCTCTCGCCGACCGGGGGCAGTTGGGGAAAAGGTTTATGAGGTTCTGTCTGGTACCAATAAGCCACGGTATAATAATTATCAGACCTATGGTTGGCATGGCCAGATTCTATGGTTACCTTAATGTCTTTTTCAAACACCACGGGGGATTCGCTGTGAAAACGATAAACTGTCCACTGGGCTCCCCTGTCATCTCCCCCGTTTCTGGGATTGCCGTATTCACTATAATCAAACTCTGGTTTTGAATGCCCAAAAGGGTTGATACCACAACCTCCATAGCACCAGGCTCCCAGATAATAATCCTCTGCTCCCGTGCCATGGATTTGAGGCTTTTCCGCCCCGTCGATAAAAATCATTTCGTCTCCTTCACCCCACCAATCTCCCTGGTTCTGGATAAGGCTGTGCATCACTCCTATATAGTGGCCCTGTCCCTCTGCCTCCAAAATCACATAATTGTCCTCTCCTGTTTTGTTCTGTTTGCCGTTGATATGGGGGTCACTGTTCCGGTTCCAGTCATTTGTCCAACCGTTGGTCGGTACTGCCTGCCGAAACTGGGCATGAAAATAGGCCGTGTTTTCGGGCAAGACTTCATGTTTTTCCCAATCGATGTTGTAATAAAACGCGTTGATTTCCTGCTCACCTTCATTGGTAACCGTAATTTTGGCCGATTGCTTAAAAGGCATCGGAAAGGCCGAATTCAGCGCCCTCTGTGAACCAACGGACAAGTATTTTGATTCAAACAAGTAATATTTACCCAGGCCCAGGCCAAAAAAATCCCCTATGGGTGCCTCCACACTGGGCTGGTCCTCTCCATCCCAATACATTCTCAATACTATCTTTTTTAAATGACCCGGCTCATTGCTGGCAATGGTGACCCATATGTGCTTTATAATTCCCGGTCCGGTTACCTCACCGATCACCCTGGTTTCTTCCGGTTTGATCTTATCTTTCCAGTTTCCGTCATCATTGGCCCCGGTTGTGTCATAACTGGAAATCCTCTGTGAGGAGTAGTCCCTCAAAAGCCAGATATCACGTTCGTATTGATGCTGTTGGGCATATAAGCTCCCGGTACCGGACCAAGCCCAGCCCAGTAAAATCCAAATTACAATGCAGGTTCTCATAAGCAGGTTATTTTTGAGTTTATTTATTAAATGTGTACAGTTAAGTTTATCATTAAATAGAAGTTTCAGTCAACCTTTCTTCATATCTGGCTTTTTTTATCCACTTCTCTTCCATTAGGGCATAAATAATGATCATGACAAAACAAAACAGGGGTACATAATAGGCTATATATATGCTTCCTGTGAGATCAGAAACCTGTCCTTGCACAGAAGTCATTACAGCTCCTCCCAGTATGGCCATAATCAGACCTGAGCCTCCTATTTTGGTGTCTTCACCTAACTCCTGGAGTCCGAGACCGTAGATGGTAGGAAACATCAGAGACATGAATCCTGATATCATAATCAATGCGCCAACAGCCACCATCCCCTGACCGTAGATCACGAATAAAGTACAGATGGTCGCGGCAAAGGCAGAAAAAAGCAAAAGCAATCTGGGGCTGAAATATTTCATCAGGGCAGTAAATACAAACCGGCTGCCCGCAAAAAGGAGCAGGGCAAGGAGATAGTAGGAAGATGCCTCGTCTTCGTTCACTTGCAATTCCTGCATGACATAACGGATGGTAAAAGACCATACGCCTATCTGCGCCCCTACATAGAAAAACTGGGCAACGACAGCTCCTACATAATGGGGTTTTCTTATTAATCTCCCTACTGAACCTTTAAGATCCAGATGATGGGATTTGTCCCTACCCATCGGCATTTTGATGAAGATGATCAAAATCCATAGCATCATCAGAAAAAAAGCCACACCTACATAGGGACCCATCACGGCAGTGAGTTCTTCAGACTGTATGGTCTTGAGCTGTTCTGCATCCATACCCGCCCGCTCTTGCTCGCCTATTAGGTTAAGCTTAGAAAGAATAAATATCTTGCTCAACAATACTCCGGAAATAGAGCCAATGGGGTTGAAAGACTGGGCCAGATTCAATCTTCTGGTGCCGGTACTTTTTGGTCCCATGGCGATGATATAGGGATTTGCCACGGTTTCAAGTATGGACAAGCCTCCGGCAAGAACAAATAAAGCTGTTAGAAAATGTCCATATACCATGGTGATACTGGCAGGATAAAATGAGAGCGCGCCAATGATGAACATCCCCAATCCCAGCAAAACACCGGTTTTGTAACTGTACTTCTTAATAACGATAGCCGCGGGAAGCGCCAAAAGGAAGTAGGCCCCATAAAATGCCAGTTGTATCCACGAGGTCTGAAAATCCGACATGCTCATGATCCGCTTAAACGCGGCGAGCAAAGTATCCGTCATGTTATTTGCCAAACCCCATAGAAAGAAAAGACTGGTGATCACGATAAAGGGGAAAACTATACCAGGTCGGATTAAGGGTTCTTTCTCTAAAATTTCATTATTCATGGATTAGATTATTTACGGGATAGCAATGAGCCATGGATGGCATAAATCAGGATTTAATCAGCTGAAGCGGTTGGCTTTTTTAAAGTTCTGTATATTTTATATCATCCATATCATAAAAGGATTTCAAAGCAAATGCCTCAATGGGAGGTCTGCGCCCCGGAAATACTTTTTCATATCTGACATATTCAGACCTGCCTGACAGGCATATTTAATCTGCAATTTTCTCCTGCACTTACCCAATGCCAGGACTAAAACACCGTTCTTATTTCTTCCAAAGAAACACCTAAATTTCTTAAAGAAATTCTGTTAAGCACTTCTTTATCACCTACAAAATGAAACACACTGTGCCTGTGTCTCAACTTTTCTCCAGGTTTGAGAAAGGCAGCAGGTGATACACTCTCCAACTCGTAAAAAGGTCCCATTTGGCTTCCGTCCTCCAAAGGCCCGTCATTGTATGCGTTGACCGCATCACCCTGAAGGGGATCATTGGCTGTTGTCCACTCCTGATTAAGATAAACAGCGTCAGGATCCACGTCAAATACAGTCAGCGTGAGTACGTTATCCGCTGCGTCAAAACTCCCCGCAACCGGTTTAGCCCGCTCCGGACCCATCCCAAGTTTTCCCCTATGTTTGCCATCCGCTTTGAAAAACAATACCCCGTTATGGTATGCGATCCGGTCCTGGGGGATTTCACCAAAGTAATCTGTTGTAGCCACCTTCGTTTCCCCTGTTTCATGATACGGAATGACAATGGTTGTGTGCGGTGACGGTGTGAACATGTCCAAAATCCAAATGCACGGAGCACCTGACGCTTTTGTCCACGCGTTGCCACCGATATTGGTGATGGTGTTGTCCGTTTCATAAGCCACGACCTGGATGGGATCATCTTCCAACTCAATGTCCAGCATTTCCTGTATTTCATGAATTTCAAGAATACGGACATCCCGGTTGATTCTTATGTTAAATTCCGTACCCAAATAATTGGGAAAAACACCTTCCTTTTGCATGGATACGTGTTGGGGGGTTTGGGAAACGGCTTCCCAACTTTCATAATCTACGGCAGGAGGCGTGACCCAATTCTCAAATTCCATCTTATCCCCGGGACCAAAAAAGACAGAATACTGGCCCCCTTCCGGCCCGAGCCACAACCTGTTCTCGCCCCCATACGCATTCATATGAGGGTCGAGGGGCTGGTCAAAGGCTTCATAGTTAATCCAGCCAAAACTTTTCCCATCAAGGCCATCAGCGGAAGAGGTAAACACCTTGCCTTGGTATTTAGGAGAAACGGCCACCTTGGCATTCCCTACCGTACTTTCGAGCAATATCAGGCTATCATCCTTTTCCAGAAGAAACTTCAAATCATATCCAAAAGTACCATGGTTATAACCGTCCAAGTCTGTGCTTCCTCCTTTGTCCTTATGGCAGGCAGACATGAGAAAAACCACCATCGGCATGATTAACCAACTAATTCTTGTCATCATATTTAAGATCGGTGCCACAGGTTTATATAACATTGTAGTTCCAATATATTTAAAATTGTTAAAACCAGGTCATTGTCGTATACATTTTGACATGGCTGCAAGCAGTCGCCTAATTGACTTCCAGCTCATTTGCGGAAGGCAACTTCGGAAATGGAGCATGAGGCTCCCGCTGGTACCAGTACACGACAGAGCTGATATCGGACTGTTGAGGCAAATACCTGTGGTTACTTCTCCACCCTAAGTCCTGGATGGTGACTTTAAGCTCTTTTTCAAAGCGTATTGGATCCTGGATATGCCATCTGTATAAACCAAACCGCTGCTGGGAATTATAAAGTCCGTCCGGACGGATAACCTGATGAAGTCCGGCATATGCCGTTGAAAACTCCTCATATTGATGGGTTTTCCTGTTTTCAAAATTATAAGAACCCAAAAAATAGTCTTCCGTACCTGTTCCGGCTATGGTTGGGAATTCCTTGTCCCCATCCATATAAAATTTGATCTCCCCTTCGCCCCACCAACCTTTGTTGTTTACTTGCCAAGCCATAAATGTTCCTACATAATGGCCCTTTCCTTTTATACCGTCAACCAAAGTATGCAGAGAACCCTTGGTAGGGTTACTGCGTCGGAACTGTGCATGAAAGTAGGCTGCATCGTCGGGAACTTCTGTGAGGGTGTAGTCAATTTGATAATACAGCGTCATTTGATTCGCTCCGATATTTTCCATAGTGATCCTGCATTTTTTTCTAAATGGCATGACCCAGTAGGAATTGAATGCACTGCCCGGATTTACCGAAACAGGAAGGGAGTTCAAATGCGCATATTCCTGCCAGCCCATTCCAAAAAAATCGCCAACGGGTACCTCCACAGAAGGTGTCTCTTCATCATCCCAATAAAAACGCAAAATCGAAAACCTCCAGTGGCCGGTAGGTGTCATCCAAATATGTTGTATGGCCCCAGAGCCATCGATCTCAGCCAAAGTAAATGTTTCCCCCGGCTCTATCCTCACAAAAGGATTGACCTTCCATCCCTGGCCCAATTCCCTGGCCACATTACCTGCATTTCCTTCTTCCAAAGAAGCCATGGCTCCTTTTCCGGGTTCTCCCGTAAAATTTTCAGGACTGATTGATCTGGTCTTAGCATCGGATAGTCGGTATAAATTCCCCATTCCAACATCCAATCCGTTGAATTTTTCCTGTGCATGCAGCGGGACCATCACTACCGTTAAAAGTATCGTAAAGACACCTATCAACTTTTTCATAATTGTTTTTAGTTTATTATTATTTTTTACTTTAAGATAAATTTCAGGACATCACAAATTAATCGATTAACTTACATTTATTATCGGGACAATCCCGCGTACAGTTTTCCCTTTTAGAAAAACCCGGGAATGAGCGAAAGCCCGTGCCCTCCAATCTATGGCACAAACACTAATCTCTCAACAGGCACCCTATCAGAATCAAAAGTATACTTAATCGATTAACAAACAAAGCATGATTCCAACTATCGTGTTCCCATTTTTTCAGACGTCCATATGTTTTTCTAAACGGGTACAAGAATCCCGGACGATCAGCTCGGCTTCCAGGGAAGTCCGGCTGTAACCTTTATTTTTTCGGCTTATTTGGTCTATTAATATATTTACCGCAGCAGTACCTAATTCAACCAACGGTTGCTTGACATAGGTCAAAGGGCAATAGTAAAAATCAAACGCCTCCCCCTGATCAAAACAAACGACCCCCACATCATCCGGAACTTTCAGCTTCAGCCGGTCAATATGCTTCAAACCATGGACGGCTAAGGTATTGGTGGCGAAGAACAAGGCGCTTACCTCTTTTCTCTTGCTTACCAACTGGTCGATAGCGGCTTCCACTTCCTTTTTGGCATTGGCATAACTTACTTCCTTCATCCAGGTTTTCTTAAAATTAAGACCATGATCCAAAACAGCCCGTTTATAGCCCCTTACCCTCTCCCGCATATGAAAAAGCCCCTGGCTGTAGGATATCACCCCAATGCTGGAATGGCCCGTGTCAATCAGCCTGCTGACTGCATCATAGGCTGCTTGATAATTATTGATCACCACGTAGCTCGTCTCCAGTTCGGGAAAATACCTGTCTATCAGAACAAAAGGTATATTCTGTGCCTTTAGCTGTTCTATTTGATCGATGGATTTTTCAGTCGGTGCAATAATAAAACCGTCCACCTGTCTGTTGCTCAAAAATCTTATCAAATCCCTGGATTTGTCTTCACTTTCATCCGAACTCCCAAAAATCACCGTGTAATCCCGCTTTTTGGCTTCATCCTCAATTATTCTGGCAATATTAGCAAAAAATGGATTGGAGATATCCGCGACAATCAGTCCTATGGTAAATGTTCTGCCACTCTTTAGACTCTTTGCGATCTGATTAGGTTGGTAGTTCAGTTCCTTAGCCACCTTTTTGATTTTGGCAGCCATCTTCGGGCTGACCCGGTTCTCCTCCCCTTTGCTCAAAACATAAGAGATGGTGGCCGTAGATACTCCAACGATTTCGGCAATATCTTTTAGTGAAACTTTCTTTTTCATGAGAGATTTTAAAATAGTAGACTTTTTAATTAAATCTACAAAAATATCCGTCAATTGACTATTTTATTTATTCAAAATAGTCTCGTTTTTTAAATATTATTTGTTCTCCCGGATATAAAACATTATTTTTTTATTTAAGTATCGTTCGAAGTACTTCTGTTATTGTTAAAAGCCACTGCAAAGTGAGGGTTCTAACCCCCAGCATCACTTTTGTTTATTGCTGATGGGTTGATTCAATGTTTCCAGGAGCAGACGCTTTAGTTCACCGGCTATTTCCGGGTGTTCATTATACAGATTGCGTTTTTGGGTGGGATCTGCATCCAGATCATATAGCTGGGCGGGAGCTGCATCCTTCTTGATTTCCCCATTCACGACATCACTATTAACCTGTCCGGTAAATACATGTGCCGCTGCTCCGCCAAAGGAATGGGAACCTACTTCCTGGCCCGGGAACCCTCCTTCTCCCTGGTCTGAAATGTACATCCATTTACCCTTCCTGATGGCCAGATGGGACTTTCTGGATGGGCTGATCACCAAATGATCCCTTATTGGCTCCTCCGAAGATAAAGTCAAGGCCGGCAACATATTGTAACTATCCGGCCCCTCCTCCGGCTTCAGTTCCTTACCTGTGAGTGCCGCAAGCGTTGCCAACATATCTATATTCGAAATCAGCTGGTCTGATTGGGTCCCGGCAGGGGTCTTGCCAGGCCATCTTACGATGAAAGGAACCCGGTGTCCTCCTTCCCATGCCCCAAACTTAAACCCCAGGAGATCCCCGTTGATTTTATGGCCTGCTTCCCATGCGGTTTGCCCCCCTCTGTTCAGCATCCCGCCATTATCACTGGTGAATATGACCAATGTGTTGTCGGCGAGTCCGGATTCATCCAAAAAATCCAAAAGCTCACCTACCATCCAATCCAATTCATGAATAAAGTCCCCATAGGCGCCTGCCTCACTGGTGCCGATAAACTGGGGTGCAGAAGTAAAAGGATGATGTATCTGAGTGGGTGCGAAATAAAGGAAAAACGGAGCATCTTTCTTTTTCTGCACCCATGCTATTGCCTTGTCCTTCAGCGTGGTGCCTGCCTCCCTGTCTTTATACAGCCGGTGAGCCTCTTCTGCGCCCCCAATGGCATTCAGGTCAAATTTTTCGTCAAATTCCCTTGTTTTCGCCCTTTTGCCATACTCAAAGGGATCATCCCCGCTCAGCCCAAGTACTTTATGGTTTTCCACATAAACAAAGGGTGGATGGCTGTTCAAAACAGGAACCCCAAAATAGTAATCAAAACCCAACTCCAATGGCCCCGGCTTAAGCTCATTGTTCCAATTGACGGGGTATTCATTCCCAAACCCCAAATGCCATTTACCCACAATAGCCGTTTCATACCCTGCACCCTTCATCAGTTTTCCTATGGTCATCTGCGCTGTATCGATTACCAAAGTATCTTTTAAAAAAACCGGATACCAAAAGTCCTTTCTGGCAGGATATTGCCCCGTCAGCAAAGCGTACCTGGAAGGTGAACATACAGCAGAAGCCGAATGTGCGTCCATAAATTTGCAACCTTCGTCGGCCAATCGGTCAAGGTTTGGTGTCCTCACTTTGGTAGCTCCATATGTACCCACATCACCATAGCCCAGGTCATCTACCTGTATAATAATGACATTGGGTTTATCACCGTCATTTTTGTCGAAAACAGGACGGTTGAAAGAACACAACACGATTAAATAAGCCAGACACAACAATCCATGCAGGTTATGTTTCTTAAAATTTCTCATCTTTCTGGTTTTTATTACTTATGATAATGCGTTTGAAGTTATTAAAATAGCGGCTTTATTTAATAAGACTAATATCCGTCATTTTGAATCAGGTTGGGATTGGCATCCATTTCGACTTGCGGAATGGGATAAAGCACATGATGTGGACTGGCCGGCATTCCCCGGGAAAGAGCTGACGCTATAAACCTTCCATGACGGATCAAATCCTGCCTCCGTAACGCTTCAGTATGGAATTCCCTTCCCCTCTCCGCCAATATAAAATCGCGCAAATCGGACTGGTCGGTAAAATCCGCCAGGGAAACAGGGGATACCCTGGCCGCTTGCCTGACCTCATTAATCAGGGAAATGGATTCCTCATTAGGCCCCGATAATTCATTCAGTGCTTCCGCCCGGGACAACAGGATGTCTGCATACCTTAACAAAGGAAAGTCATTGCTGCTTACATCCCCGACCCCATTGGGATCTTCTGGGTATTTAAAGCTCCTTGCATCATCGGTTCCCAATACCACCGTATTGCCTGCTTGATTTGTGTATTCAAACAAAAAAGCAGCCAACCGTTGGTCATCAGGTTCGAAAGTATCAATAAAATCAGAGTAGATTTTGAACTGAGCGGCGAAATTTACCTTAGGCGGAAACTGAAACCTGTAACCTGGAGGAGCCGCGTGACTGAGATAGGTGTTTCCGATAGCGCTATGTGCAATAAAAGGTACAGCGAATAGAAACTCCTTGTTGCCCTCATTCCCCAAAGCAAAAAGATCCGCCCTGTGATTCCCCATGAATATTTCATAGTCATTGCTCTCAATAATTTCCTGGGCCGTCGCTGCGGCTTCCTGCCATTTCCGGTTGTTCAGGTAAAATTTGCATAAAAAACCCAATGCGGCTCCTTTTGTGGCCCGGGGATATTGCGCCTGGGTTGCAGGAAGGATGGCACTAACGTCTCTTAATTCATCTTCTATAAACTTTTGGAATTCTTCTGCTAAAGCCCGTTCAGGTCTATCATCTACTGATGTCAAACTGCTGACAATCAAAGGTGTCGGACCAAAAAGATCATAGAGGTAAAAGTAATTAAATGCACGCAAAAACCTTGCTTCTGCCAGGATCTGGCGTTTCCTTTCCTCATCCATTTCAATATCCGGCACATAATCCAGAATGGTATTGGTTCTGTATATGGCTGAATAATAACGGGCCCACAAACCCTGTAGCCATGGATGCGTTGAGTCCCAGGTAAAATTCTCAACCGGATGGATGAAGGTACTGATCGCCCCCTCACGCTGAAGTGCTAAATCAGTGTTGAATTCTCCAAATGTGAGGTAATCGCGGGCCAGATCACGGTAACCTTGTGAATTGGCATATGCCGCGTTCAGAATGGATTCCGCATCCTCTTGGTTATTGAAAAAGTTGCTGGGCGCCAATTCCCCAAAAACTTCTTCTTCCAATAAATCACTACAGGCATATAGTGAGGAAACCAATAATATGATGGTGATTGTATAAAGATTTTTCATCTCTCTGATAATTTAAATGCCGATGTTAATTCCTATAGTATAGATCTTAGCCAGTGGATAGGCATTGTAATCAACCCTGAGGTTGGAAGTCCCCAAGACACTCACATCAGGATTGAAACCGCTATAATTGGTAATTGTAAACAGGTTTTGGCCTGTTAAGTACATTGACAAAGAAGAGATCAGTCTTGATTGCAGTCTGGGAAAGCTGTAGCCAAGCCTTAAATTCCTGAGTCTTAAAAACGACGCATCCTCAACAGCCCTGCTGTTTACCTGAAGGGGATTTGATCGAAATGAAGGTTGTTCGGAGGAAGGGTTTTCAGCCGTCCATCTTTCCAGAACGTAATCCTGTCTGTTTCTTCTGAATTCTATCGGGTTTTCTGTATCTATTCTGGTAAAATTCAGCATTTCATTGCCGTAGGAGCCATCAAAGAAAAAACTGAAATCAAAACCTCTGTAGGAAAAGTTGTTGTTAATCCCGACAGTAAAATCCGGAAACGGACTGCCTATGATGGTACGGTCATCCGCATTGATCTGTCCATCATTGTTGATATCCCTGTATTTCAGTTGGCCCGGCTGGGCATTGGGCTGGGCTGAATTGGCTATTTCCTCAGCGGATTGGAAAACCCCCTCCACTTGGTAACCGAAGTAGGCATTGATGGGTGCCCCTTCCTCCAGGATACTGAATTGGTCAATGAACCGGATACCTCCCTGCAAAATTCTGTTCAACGGTCCCAAATTGGTGACCTCATTCCTCACCGTAGCCAGGTTAAATGTGGTAGACCAGTTAAATTCACCCACGATATTGTGAGAGTTTACCAGGAATTCCAGGCCGCTGTTCCGCACATCGCCTACATTTTGAAGCGACGTGGAAAACCCGCTGGTACGGGGAATTGGCAAAAACAGCAACAAGTCATTCGTGTTTTTGACAAAGTAGTCCACGGAACCGGTAATCCGGTCTTCCAAAAACCCATAATCAAGTCCCACATTGACCTGCCGTGTAGTTTCCCATTTCAGATCCGGATTTCCCAACCGGACCGGAGCTATTCCGACGTTGCGGGATTTGTTAAAAATCGCATCCCCTGTCACGCCCATCAACACCTGGGATTGATAATTGCCTATTTCCTGGTTACCGGTAACGCCGTAACTTGCCCTTAGCTTAAGTTCTGAAAACAAGTCCATATTGGAAACAACACCCTCATCCACAAGCCTCCATCCCAAAGCCAAAGAAGGGAAATACCCGAACTTGTTTTCTTCTCCAAATCTCGATGAACCGTCTATTCTAAAAGCAGCCGTTATCAAGTATTTATTCATAAAAGAATAATTTGCCCTCCCCAAATAGGACAGCAATTGGTTTTTAAATCTTCCCGAGCCAATAACATACTGCTCCTGTTCGCCGGCACTTAAATTGTTGGTGAAAAATGCGTCTGTAGGAAAATTCCTGGCTCCTGCATTGAAACCCCTGCCGTTAAATTCCTGATAGGTATATCCAGCCACTGCATTCAGCCTATGGCTACCCTCAAATTCCTTATCATAACTCAATGTCAATTCCGCCAAATAGTTGGATCTGTCCTGTTGGGCGATATCGGCCTGGCCGTTGGAGAGCTGTCCTCTTTTGGTTTCCTTGGAAACAAACCCATCCCTCCGGATGGATTGTCGGTCACTCCCAAAATTCACCTTTGCTTTCAAATTGTCCGTAAGGGAATATTCAGCAAAAAAACTCCCAAAAACCCGGTTGGTTTCAGCTTCATCAAATATGGTATTGGCAATAGCCACAGGATTATCCAGGTCAACGATGTTGCTTTCCGAATAACTCCCGTCGGGATTTCTTACAGGCATGGTAGGGTCCATCTGAAGGGCAGTGGCAATCACGCCTGCTCCGGCGTTTATCCCCAGCCCAAAAGGCACGTAATTATCCTGAAGCACGCTGGTATTTAGGTTGAGCCCAAAATTAAACCTGTCCAAAGTATGGTTCAGGTTGATCCTTGCGGTGTAGCGTTTAGCACCGGAATTGATCACCACACCTTCCTGGTCCATGTAATTCAAAGAAAGGTAATATTGTGTATCACTTGATCCCCCACTGAAAGAAAGCTGGTGATTCTGGACCGGTGCTGTCCTGAAAATTTCATCCTGCCAGTTGGTGCCGTTCCCTATCGCTGCAATTTCCTCCTGTGTAAAAACCGGATTTCCTCCTGATTCGGCCCTTAAGTCATTCAGGAAATTCATGTATTCGGGTGCTGAAAGTACGTCCAGTTTTCTAGCCACTTCCTGCATACCTACATAAGTATTATATTCTACTTTCATTTTCCCCCTGTTTCCCCTTTTAGTGGTAATGAGTATCACACCATTTGCCCCTCTCGAGCCATAAATTGCGGTGGCCGAAGCATCCTTCAACACTTCAATGGATTCCACGTCTTCCGGGTTCAGGGCGTTTAACGGGTTTCTGGGATTGGGATTGGCATCCACAGCGGACCCGGGAGCCGGGAAATTGGTGATCGGCAATCCATCAATGACGTACAAGGGTTCATTCCCGGCCGTAATGGATGAAGCGCCACGGATTCTTATGGAAATCCCCCCTCCTGGTTCCGAACTGGCCTGTGTGACCTGAACACCTGGTGCCCTGCCTTGTATCATTTGATCTACAGACATTTGGACACCGGGATTGAAATCCCTGGATCGCAATGAGTTCACAGATCCTGTGATATCTTTTTTATCCACCACCCCGTAGCCGACAACAACAATTTCCTCAAGTTGGCCGATGTCCTCAGCCATTACGGTATTGATTTCACTTCTGCTGCCAACGGGTATTTCCTGGGATTCGTAACCCATAAAAGAAAAAATCAAAACAGCATCCGGTGAAACCTGAATGGAATAATTCCCGGATGCATCGGTGGAAGTCCCCTCACCCGTTCCCGTGATCCTGATCAATACCCCGGGCATTTCCATGCCGCTTTCGTCTGATACTTTTCCCTGAACGGTAATTTTATCACCTTCCCGTTGAAATGCATTTGAGACTTTTACATTCATTAAAAACAAGGTGGTGCATAATATAAAAAAACTACAATGAGTATTTGTTCTCCTCCAATTTTTCAATAAATACTTCATGACTATTTTGAGTGTATTGGTTTACCATATTATTTGTAAGATTTTTAAGTTAAAACAGGATTGAAAACCCTATACCTGGGGAACTGCCGACTTTTAATCCGTTAATCGATTAACTCAAAAGCTCTCATCCTGCGATGTTAAATTTTTAAAATGGCATGTATTAAAGATGGAATACGCCTGGTTAATCGCCGAAAACAATACGCATGATTATCCTCTTGACAGACCTTTTTCTTAGCGAGATGATCTTTGATCGGGGTTGGGTAACTTCAGCTGAATGTAGAAATGTTTCATACCGTTATTGGGTTAGTTAATGTTAATTAATTAGTTAATCGATTAATACAAGCCACAATAAAAAAGCAGTTGTAAAACGCATGATTCTTATTGCTATTTATGTTAATCGATTAACTTGGGCAATTATAACCATATTCTTTTTGAAAAAAAAATATTCACATATTTTGATTTGTTTTTTTACATGGCCAGCGAAACGCTTCACATTTCAAACCCTGTTTCTAAAGCACAGACCAGGGTTTCCCTCGGCAAAATCCTGTAGAGATCCGTCAAAGAGTCCGGGGATTTCCTGCCGGGTACAGTAAATTCAATTATATACACGTAAAAACAAAAAAAGAGGCTGTCCCGGATTTGAGACAGCCTCTTTTTACAAAACATCATTCAGTTAATCTGCTATTTCAAAAACAGCATCTCTCTATATTTGGTTAATGGCCACCACTCATCATCGACCAGGAGTTCCAGTTTGTCAACGGCATACCTGATCTTATGGAAAAATGCGTCCTTCACATCGGTGCTGTAAAGCTTCGATTTTTCAGTGATGTCTTCAATCTTATTGATCCTTTTCCTGGCTTCAATCATATTGCCGACATTGGCTTTCAGGGATTCGATGTGCTTGCTGATTTCTTCAATGGTCTCTATTGCCGCTCTGTGGTCAAGCCCCAAGCCCTTCAGACCGTTTGCATTTTGGATCAGTTTATTCTGATACTGTATGGCCGTGGGAATGATGTGGTTAAGCGCCAAATCCCCCATTACCCTGGATTCGATCTGAACCTTCATCACATAATTCTCCAACCTGATTTCATGGCGGGCATGGAGTTCCTTCTCATTCAGGACATTATGCCTACAATATAGTTCCGCCACTTGCTTGGAAATCAGCACATCCAGGGCATACGGCGTGCTCTTAAGGTTTGAAAGCCCCCTTTTTGCGGCTTCCTTCTCCCATTCCTCAGAATAACCATCCCCTTCAAATCTGATGTCTTTGCTTTCTTTGATGTATTTTCTAAGCACATCTACTATGGCTATCTTTTTCTCTTTTCCTCCGTCGATTTCCCTATCAATATCTCTTTTGAGCTGTTTAAGCACATCAGCAACGATTACATTTAATGCTGTCATCGGTCCCGCAGGATTTGCGCTTGAACCCACTGCTCTGAATTCAAATTTATTACCGGTAAAAGCAAAGGGAGATGTCCTGTTTCGGTCCGTGTTATCCAGGATGATTTCAGGTATCTTCGAAATACCCAATTTCATGTACATGTTGTCCCCTTTTTCGATTTTGATGTTTCCATTCTTCTCCAATTCATCCAGAATTCCGGAAAGCGTAGAACCCAGGAAAACGGAAATGATTGCCGGAGGAGCCTCGTTGGCACCTAATCTGAAGTCGTTGGCGGCAGAGGCGATGCTTGCACGAAGCAAGTCGGCATACTTATGAACCGCTTTAATTGTGGAAACCAAAAAGCAAAGGAACTGTAAGTTTTCCCTTGCCGAATTGCTGGGTTGGAAAAGATTAACGCCTGTATCCGTAATCAAAGACCAGTTGTTGTGCTTACCGCTGCCGTTCAGTCCTGCGAAGGGCTTCTCATGAAAAAGCACTTTCAAACCATGCTTTTCAGCTACCTTTTCCATCACATCCATCAGCAGCAGGTTATGGTCTGTCGCTTTGTTGATATCCTCAAAAAGCGGCGCCACTTCAAACTGACCCGGAGCCACCTCATTGTGACGGGTGGAAACAGGTATGCCTAATTTAAGCGCCTCTATTTCAAAATCCTTCATGTATTCTTTCACCCGGGAAGGGATAGAACCGAAGTAATGGTCATCCAATTGCTGTCCCCTGGCAGGGTTATGGCCAAACACTGTTCTTCCAGCCATTACCAAATCAGGCCGTGTAGCATACAACGCCCTGTCCACCACAAAATATTCCTGCTCAACCCCAAGTGAAGGGTTTACTTTCCTCACGTTTCTGTCAAAAAACTGACAGATATCCACGGCCGCATTGTTGATGGCTTCAGTAGACCTGATCAACGGGGTTTTGAAATCAAGCGCCTCCCCTGTGTAAGACACAAAGATGGTGGGAATACAAAGCGTCTGATCAAATATAAAGATCGGGGAACTGGGATCCCAGGCAGTATATCCCCTGGCTTCAAAGGTAGTTCTTAATCCGCCACTGGGGAAAGAGGAGGCATCCGGCTCCTGTTGTACCAATGCACTGCCTTTGAATTTTTCCATACCGGACATTGCATCAAAAAAAGTATCATGTTTTTCGGCTGTGGAACCTGTCAAAGGCTGAAACCAATGCGTATAGTGGGTGGCACCTTTAGACATTGCCCAACTCTTCACGGCAGTTGCAATCTCATCCGCAGTCGACATGTCAATTTTGGTCCCTTTGTCTATTGCAGAACTCACTTTCTGAAAGACAGAAGGAGCAAGAGATGCCTGCATTTCCTTCAACCCGAAAACCTGAGTTCCAAAATAATCAGAAATTTTCAGTGAAGGTGCAACGGCGATTACCTTTGGCCTGGATTGCACCTTCATCAATGCTTGTTGTCTTAGTGTTGCCATTTTTTGATATTGTGGTTTAAAAACTATATGCAAAAGTAGAAAATAATACGGAATTACAAGCCAATTGGTGAAAATATGAGGTATGTTGGCTAAAATTTACATGATTTTCAAAAATAATACCCAAAAAATGCATGGATTGAGAGATTTTTTAGCCTTTGGACTCGTTTTTTTGTAAAATTGAAAACCCGGAGATAATCCTTAACTTTGTGGGCTGAATGAAAAATGTTTCCGCTTTGAAAAAAGTAGCTTTCTATACACTAGGTTGTAAACTGAATTACGCAGAGACTTCAACCATTAGCCGTATGTTTGAAAATAAAGGTTATCTCAAAGTTGGGTTTGAGGATAGGCCTGATATTTTCATCATCAACACCTGTTCTGTGACGGACAACGCGGACAAAAAATGTAAAAAGATAGTCAAAGAGGCTAAAAAAATATCACCTGATTCGTTTATTGCCATCATAGGATGCTATGCCCAGTTAAAACCACAGGAAATAGCTGAGATAAAAGGGGTGGATGCCGTATTGGGCGCTGCAGAGAAATTCAGGTTAATAGAACTGTTGGATGGGTTCGCCGCAGCGCAGGAAACGAAAATCCTGGCTTCCGAGATCAAAGAAGCAACGGCTTTTAACAATGCCTTCAGTATGCATGACCGGACCAGAACTTTTTTGAAGGTACAGGACGGCTGCAATTACGGATGCGCTTTTTGTACCATTCCCCTGGCCAGGGGAAAAAGCAGAAGTGACGCCATTGCCAATATCCTCGCCTCGGCAAGGGAAATCGCCGGCACCGACGTTAAGGAAGTGGTCCTTACTGGCGTGAATATCGGTGATTTTGGCATTCAGGAGGGTAAAAGGCAGGAAAAATTCATTGATCTGGTAAAAGAACTTGACCGGGTTGAAGGGATAGAAAGGTTCAGGATATCCTCTATAGAACCCAACTTATTGAATAATGAGGTGATTGATTATGTATCCCAGTCCCAAAGGTTCGTGCCGCATTTCCACATTCCGTTGCAGTCGGGCAGCAATACCATCCTTCGTAAAATGGGCAGAAGGTACTTAAGGGAACTTTATGAGGACCGTGTGAATAAAATCAAGGCCCTTATGCCTCACTGCTGTATAGGTGTGGATGTTATCGTAGGCTTTCCCGGTGAAACTGAGGAAAATTTTCTGGAAACCTACCGGTTTTTGAATGAACTTCCGGTATCCTACCTGCATGTTTTCACTTATTCAGAAAGGGCCAATACCCGTGCTGCAGAGATGGATGGGGTGGTTCCCATGAAAGTCAGGAGTCAAAGATCAAAAATGCTTCGGATACTTTCCGAAAAAAAACGCCGAGAATTTTATGAAGAAAACCTGGGGAAAACATTCAAAGTGTTGTTTGAAGACGATGTAGAGGATGGGAAAATGCACGGGTTTACGGAGAATTATATCCGGGTGTCTGCCAAATACGACCCTATTCTCATCAATGAAATCAAAGAAGTGACGCTGATGGAAATAAATGAAAAAGGGACAATGGACGTCTCCGAACCTGAGTTTCGATATGAGGTACATTGAGCCGTTTGTCTAAATTATGGGCCCGGCAAGCTGATTTTGGATTTATGATGCTATTTTTTCAGCTTTTATAGTGGATGATATTTATCTATCCTTTAATTTTAAAAAGGTTATAATATTTATTTCAGATAAATACATCCATGATCCCAAAATATTTTGTATTGTGTTTTTCGGCCGGCTTATTCTCACTGGAGCTTGCAGCTTTTCAAAATCCCGATTTACCCATTGACCCATATGGGCCTGTATTGCTGTCAGATGATGGGAGTTGGTGTTGGTTCCAGGACAAACGGGCAATCCTTCACGAAGACAAACTCTATTTCTCAGGTGTCACCGCTGATGGCAAAAACACCTTGGGTGAATGGGATCTGGAAGATTATAGTACCGGCACTTCAGTTATAAGTCATGACATCCTGCCCCCGGATGATCACAATGTGGGTGCCTTGATGATAAGGCCCGACGGTAAAATATTGACGGTTTATGCCGGACATGGGATTGACAGCCTGATTCGGTTCCGGATCTCACAAACCCCTCTGGATATAACCAGCTGGCAGGAAGAGCGTCAGTTCAAAACAAACGGAAGAGTGACCTATTCCAATATTTTCAGGTTAGAAACAACAGGAATTACCTATAATTTTTATAGAGGGAATGAAAACAATCCCCACTACCTCGTGTCCCAAGATGACGGGGATTCCTGGAAATCCGGAGGCAGACTTTTTGAATTCGAAGGAAGGTCTTATTTAAGGTATGCTTCTGATGGAAAAGCAAGGATTCATTTCATCACCACAGACGGTCATCCAAGACACTTCAACAATAACATCTACCACGGCTATATAGAAAATGATCAACTTTACCGCTCGGATGGCACCTTGGTGGGTCCGCTCAGCCAAAACGAAAAAAGCCCTTACAAACCTTCCGACTTTACCTTGGTATATGATGGTGACCTCAACACGCGGACTGACGTGGCCTGGACCAGCGACATACAGTTGGATCAAGAGGGAAATCCCTACATTACCTTTTCTGTCACCAAGGACCCCATCACAAGAAGCGAAACCACCCATACAAAACTGGGAGGATTTGACCACCGTTATCATTACGCCTCATGGAACGGGAAAAATTGGGATGAAAGAGAAATTGCCTATGCAGGAAGCCGGTTATATCCTGGAGAAAACGAATACACCGGCCTGATAAGCCTGCATCCCAACCGAAAGGACGTGGTCTATATGTCCGCTGATGTGGATCCGAAAAACGGTAAGCCTTTGATGGTAGACGGAAAGAGAAGGTATGAAATATTTCGGGGAGAAAGCTTTGATGGCGGGAGTCAATGGGAATGGACTCCGGTGACCTATCAATCTGATGAAGACAACATCCGGCCCATCGTTTTGGCTGACAACAAAAGAGAAATAGTCATCTGGTTAAAAGGCCGGTATACTTCTTATAAAGATTATCAGCTTAAGGTATATGGCAAGGTTCTGCCAGAAGGCATTTTCACCCGGGCAAAAAAAGAGAAAAACATTCTCTTTTTGATCAGTGAGGACCCCAATAACTATGAGGCCCCATGGACCATTCCTGCGTTTGCGGGAAGGCTTGAAAAGGAAACCGGTCATCAAACCCAGGTGATTTTGGGGGAGGGAGAAAGAACCGCCTATCATTTTCCGGGTTTGGAGGAAAAAATAAACGATGCCGATTTACTGGTTCTGTTTTTAAGAAGGGTAGCCTTGAGGAAAGAACAAATGGCTATGATCAAAGGGCACCTCCTGGCGGGGAAGCCTGTTGTGGGCATTAGAACGGCCAATCATGCTTTTTCCATCATGAATGAGCCGATCCCGGAGACCCACGAAGACTGGTGGGAATTTGTTCCGGAAATTCTGGGTCACGAAAATCAGGGTTATGGTCCTGAAAATGAGAAGACAGAGGTTAGGAAGGAAAAAAACCAAAAGCTACTTCAAAATATACCTGACGAACCTTGGATCAGTAACGGCAATATTTATTTGGTGTCCCCTCTTCACGATAAAAACGCAAATGTCCTGTTGAATGGGACCTCGGCCCAACACCAAGAACCGATTGCATGGACCAGAAAAGCCGGCAAAAGTAAAATATTCTATACATCCCTGGGCTACCCCACGGACTTCAGTCATCCTAATTTTCTGCAATTATTGCTAAACGGCATCTCTTGGACACTCCAATAGCTGCGTTATTTATAAAAATTAAAATCAAAAAACTACCGACATGATGGGGAACACAATCTTTCACAAATGGATCCGGGTAGGTAACCGCTTGTTGCTGTCCTTCTCATCTGCTCTTTTCTTCCTGGTACTGATGGGGACAACGGTTTCCTACAGCCAAAGCGGCGAAAACAACAGGTGGCAGGCAGGCACGGCCAAAGCTATCATCACACCTGAAAAACCCATGTGGCTCGCCGGATACGGGCATCGGGACAAACCTTCCCAAGGAACTTACCACGATCTCTGGGCCAAGGTTTTGGTTATGGAAGACCAAAGGGGCAATAAAGGCGTTCTGGTAACCTCAGACATTCTGGGCTTTCCTCAGAAAATGTCCGAACGCATCAGAACAAAACTGTATCAAAACCACGGCGTAACCAAGGCGCAGGTCATACTCAACAGCACCCATACCCATTCAGGACCGGTCTTGGAGGAAGCCCTCTATGACATCTACCCACTTGATCCGGAACAACTCAACCTGGTGTCCGAATACAGCAATTTCCTGGAACAGAAGATAATTGAACTGGTAGGTCAGGCCATGCAAAACATGAAACCTGTCCGTTTATACGCCGCTAACGGTGTGAGCCGTTTTCAGGTGAACAGAAGGAACAATGCAGAACGCGAAGTCCATCAAAAGACAGCCCTGGAAGGCCCTATTGACCATGCTGTTCCGGTCATCAAGGTAGAAAACGAAGAAGGAGGGCTGGAAACCATCCTGTTTGGGTACGCCTGTCATCCTACGGTGCTGGATCATTATTATTGGTCTGGGGATTATCCGGGATATGCCCAGCTGGAATTGGAAAAATACCATCCCGGGGTGACAGCCATGTTTTTTCAGGGAGCAGCCGGAGATCAAAATCCCATCCCCAGAAGATCCGTACCCCTGGCCAAACAGTATGGCCGGACCTTGGCGGCAGCGGTAGACAGGGTCCTGGAGGAGGAAATGGCGCCTCTGCCTGCCACTTTCCGCTTGGTTTACCGGGAAATAGACCTGGCCTTGGAAAGTGCTCCCTCTGAGGAGGAACTTTCGGAAATGGCTCAGCAGGAATCCGGATATATGCAGCGTTGGGCCAAACGGATATTGGCCTTCACACAATCCGGAGGAACTTCACTCACATCCTATCCCTATCCCTTACAGATCTGGCAAATCGGCTCCCAATTGCTCTTCAATATGGGCGGTGAGGTGACGGTAGCTTATGCCAATCGCCTAAAGGCTGACTATGGTCACGACATCTTTGTCATGGCTTATAGCAACGATGTGATGGGCTACATCCCCTCAGAAATTATCCTGAAAGAAGGGGGCTATGAGGGATACTCATCCCAAATGGTATATGGCTTGCCTGCCAAATGGAAACCCGGTTTGGAAAAACAGATTCTCGAGACTTTTGATGAAATGGCTGCTGAACTTTCCATATCCAAAGTATATGAATAAAAGAATTTATAATTAAACTCAGAAAATTCAATCGTGATGAAAAAAAGCAACTATTTTAAATTACCCGTTCTATTGACTTTGACAGCCTGCTTGATCATGGCCTATACGCCGTTTGATGTGAACAATGGCGAATGGGAAATCCTTTTTGATGGCCAGAACACGGACAAGTGGAGGGCTAAGCAAAACCCCGCTTTCCCGGCACAGGGATGGAAAGTGGAAGATGGCCTCCTGTTTCTGGACGGAAAAGGAGGGGATATCATCACCAAAGAGAAATATGCTGATTTTGAACTGGTGTTTGAATTCAACTTTACAGAAGGGGCGAACAGCGGTATTAAATATTTCGTGGACACCATTGTAAACGAAAAAACCGGCAATATCATGGTCAATGGCCCTGAATATCAAATCATTGACGATTACAACCACCCTGAAATCAAAACTGATCCCAATGGTCTGAGCTCAACCGGGTCTACCTACTTGCTGTATGCCCCAAAGGGTAAAAAACTGAATCCTCATGGCGAATGGAACACGGGAAAGATCATAGCCAAGGGAAACAAGGTAGAGCATTGGTTGAACAACACCAAGGTGGTCAGTTATAAAAGAGGCAGCAAGGATTTTCTCAAAAGGAAATCCGAAACCAAGTTTAAAGATGATACCCGTTATGGTGAATTGGAAAACGGCCATATCCTGTTAACGGACCACCATGACAAAGTCTACTTCAGAAATATCAAGGTGAGGAAACTGTAGGATTTTGAAATGAACATATCCACCAAAAGGCGGGGGCAGGGGGAATACAGGCCTCCCCTTTTTTTAAACCGCAGATTACCCAGATTCACACAGATGGTTTGGGGATGAGGTTCTGGTCAATTTCCCAAAAATAAATCCGTGCTAACCCGCAGCATCCGTCGCATCCGCGGTCCCGCCTCCTTTTTAAACCACAGATGACCCAGATTCACACAGATGGTTTGGGGATGAGGTTCTGGTCAATTTCCCAAAAATAAATCCGTGCTAACCCGCAGCATCCGTCGCATCCGCGGTCCCCCCTCCTTTTTAAACCACAGATGACCCAGATTCACACAGATTAATTCCCCGAGAGCTTCCGATCAGTTCTCTATAAATAAATCCGTGCCAACCCGCAGCATCCGCGGCATCCGCGGTCCCGCCTCCTTTTTAAACCACAGATGACCCAGATTCACACAGATGGTTTGGGGATGAGGTTCTGGTCAATTTCCCAAAAATAAATCCGTGCTAACCCGCAGCATCCGTGGCATCCGCGGTCCCCCTTTTTTATACTTTAAATGAAATCACAAAACGGCTTCCTTCATTCACCTTACTTTGAATGGAAATCTGACCTCCCAAACTGGTGATGTGGTTATAAACCAAATAGAGGCCAATCCCTTTGCTGTCTGTGTGACCGTGGAATTTTTGTTGGAAACCGAAAATCCGGTCCTTTACCTTCTCCAAATCGAATCCCATGCCATTGTCCGTAAAAATCAATTGCTCCACACCATCAAGTTTCCTTGAAGATACCGTTATTTCCGGAAGGCAGCCCGGTTGAGCATATTTAATGGAGTTTGTCAGCAGGTTTAGAAAAATACTTTCCAAATAGGATTTGTTAAATTTCACCCGTTTTAACTCGGAAAAGTCACGATTCACTTTAGCTTTGGAACTCACTAGCAACAATTTTATAGAATCCAATACCTTGTCGAAATGGACCTCCATATCCAATTCCTCCACTTCTACCTGCAAGTATTCTTTTTGGGAAAGTGCATCCACGTATTTGTCCAAGGTATCTTTTAATTTCCCTGTAGATAATCTCAGCATGTGTATGAACTCAAGTGTATCCTGATCCTGGATTTTTATTTGATCCAGAAGTTCGAAAATAACCAGTAAATTGTTAACAGGAGCCCTTAAGTCATGCGAAGTGGTGTAATTTAGCTGCTTTAGTTCCTTATTTATTTTGGTAAGGGTGGTTATGAGACGGTTACGATCATCATCCAACCTTTTTTTATGGGTAATATTTTTGGCGATGGCATAAACAAGCTTGGATCTTTCTACGGGGATGGAAGTCCAGGACAGCCATATAATATCCCCGGACTTTGTAACATACCTGTTTTCAAAATTCAAAAGTACTGTCCCGTTGATGATATTCCGCCGGTTTTTGGCAGTAATTTCACTATCTTCTTCAAATACAAAATCATTGATCGGTCTGGAATATAGCTCCTGTGGAGTGTACCCAAGCAGTTTTGATAAGGCAGGATTTACTTTTTTGAAAAAACCATCATATCCCGCGATACACAAAAGGTCCGGAGATAATTCAAAAAACAACCCCAAGTCATAACTAGTCTCATTATTTAATTCGTGTAAACTCCCAATCATCTTTCTTGTTAATTTTCGGATCCATAAAAAAATTACAGGATATCAGGTATATATTGACAAGTTATCTTAAAGCATACTATTGCCGGGCTTAAATGTATAAAATATTAACTAAAATATCAATCGGCCCCCGAAAAGCGGGATTACAAATTAAGTCCTTCCGCTTTATCAGGAAAACCCTCTCCCTAAACCTTTCACTATTAACGCAGTTCCTCCATCATCAAGTCCAGGGTCTCATCCATATGTGCGTTGATGGCAGACCGGTTGGTCAATTCCCAGTAGCTTTGGTTTTGCAAGACCAATACCTGGGTCCCCACGATCCAGCTTTGAGTCCAGCCGGTAAGGGTACCCCAAGCTCCCCAGCCTACATCTGCATTGGAAGCCCAAAATTCCCACCGGTCAAAATCAAAAGCCCTGAACCAGGCACCATCCAGATCTTCGAATTTATCGCTCTTCACCTGTATCCTTGTTAGAAAGTCCGAAAGCTTTTCAAGAGCCTCCTGATATCTTTCCTCACCTGTCGCATGTGCGGCTTCGTTAAGGCTGAAAAAGGCAAAATTGCTCGTATAAAGCATATCGGCTATCGGATCCCCGTTTTCAAAAATCAGGGGAGCTTCATGCAGTCCGTATTCCTGATTGGACTTGGTTCGCCCATAACGGCCCTTGTCGACTCCCCCCAGCTCTTCCCTGATCGCACCGCTTTCCACCTGGTTTTCCAGAAGCTTGCTGACAATGCGGTCCAGCCATTCCCTGTGTTCGGCTGTGTCCTCTATCCTTACCAACCATGCCAAAGGCAATATCATCCTTGCCCTCTCCTGCTGGATGCCATTGGTCCACAGCCATTCATCGGGATACATCTCCATGGTAATGCGGATGGCCGATTTGGCTTTTTCCAGTAAGGGCTCATAACCTGTTTTGTCATATAACCAAAGGTAAAGCGCCCACATCCATGATTCAAAATGGGGGGCCGGATTCACCACTTCCCTGTTCCGGTAATATCTCCATCCCTGCCTTTGCAAGTCTCTCTGTTCCAGCCGCCGATCCCTGAATCCCAAGGTACCTGTGGTCCTAAAATTGGCAAGTATGGCTTCCAATGTTTCCTTATCCCATCTGTCGGTACCCATATGCGCCGATGCGCCCAAAATACCCAAAATGGCGCGTGCGTTATCATCACCATAATATACTCCAGGATGAGTATGGGACCAGCCGATCAGCCCGTAAGAAGCAGAATCCGGATGGCTTCGGGGGCCATTACGGAGGTTTTCCCGAAAAATATAATCCACCAGATTGCCGGCTATCGAAAAACAATCCTCCTTATTTAAAAGATTGCCGGCGGCCGCAAGGGCATAAGCCCCTTCTCCCTGCACATCTGCGCGGATCCAGTAGCGGTACTGCTGGGTGCCATCATGGTAAATATTAGAGGAATGGCCTTCCAATAACCCAAGGGTCCCGTCTCCGTTGGGAAGGTCCCTGGCTACCGGTGGTCCTACCGGATTGGCGCCATCGCCTTGATATTCAAGCCACATTTCCTTCCAATCAGGATGAACATAGAAGCGGCCCTTGGCAAACCATTCCACCCCTTTCTCCACACTGTTTTCCTTGTCTGCTGTGGTTATGGTTTCGTCCTGATCAAAAGCAGGTTGTAAATAAGTTGGCCAAGACTGAAAATCCAGCCGCGCTCCGGGAATCAGTTCACGGATTATATATCCCCAAACCGTTTGCCAGTGGTCTTCCGGTCCGTACCTTCCGGCGGCAAAATTGGAAAGTTTGGTAAATGCCACCAAGCCACTCTGATGCTTAATGAGTAGCGGATAGGTCTCCACATCATCTATCCCATATTCAGCCTTATCCAACCCGGCCACCTTAGCCAACACCAATAAAGGGTCATCATGGTTGACCTGAATCACATGGCAATCATTAATACCAAGTATACTCATCGGTCTAAGGCCGGCGCCAAATACATCCTGGACCACTACCCCCCTTTCAAGTCTGGTTCGCAAAGACTCATTTGGCAGCACCATTCCCGGAACTTCAGAAGGATATTCTATATAGTACCGGATACCTTTCTGCTCAGCCAGGGTAAAAAAAGTGCCTTCCAGGTTTGTTTTTTTCATCGGGTAACCCTCAGCAAGAACCATGAGTACCGACCCGTCCGGAATTTCCATGATTGCTTGTAACGGATCCGGATATGTTTGTATGGAAAACCCTTCCTGTTCCAGCCAGACCACCACCTCATTGCTTCCGTTACCCACTACATGAATCATCTGACCGGATTTATCGCAGGAATAAAAAAGAAGCACACTAAAAGTCAATACTAAAATTCTGAGGTGTATATGACCGAAGCACATTTACTATACCAATTAGTTTAAGACATAAGAAGAATGCAATATACAAGTTTTTGAACAGACGGAATTAGTCAGCAGTGTTTTATGATAAAAACGCAAATGAAAACCAGTAAAATCTATTGATATAATGGTTGTTTTTAGTATTCTAAATTCCTGATACCCCTTTTCGGGCTTCTGATTTCAGACATGGGGCAGCCTATTTCAAGTCCAATGAATTATTTGTTCCCATTTTGACTACTGCCTGATATCCTCATATCAGGAAATCAATTTTTTTACAGGAAAAGCATATATTTTCCTATTTTTACACCTTATATCATTTATATTCTTTTTCATGATACCAAAATCCCAAATAAATAAATTCATCGAAGACCTTAGAGATGACAATCTTACCGGGGTAGCTTATAAAAACCTACTTTTAAAGAAAAAAATCCTGACCCATTTTGCCCATAGCGGCAACACTACCATCAATGAACTTAGCAAAGAACTAAATATCAGCTCCCCGAAAATCAGTAAAATGATTGGCGAACTCATGAGTGACGGATTGGTGCAGGATTATGGCAAAATTGAAGCTGGTGTGGGAAGGCGGCCAAACAACTTCGGTCTGACAAATGACAGCGTGTTCTTTGTAGGCGTGGAAGTAAAAAAAAGTTATATCAATATTGGTATAACTGACCTGAACAACAAACTCATTAAATTCACACCCGGGCTTCCTTATCAACTAAGCAATACTGAAAAATCCCTGGATCAGTTATGCCAACTCATCAATAATTATTTGGACAAACAGGGAATCGACCGAAAAAAATACCTGGGGATGGGCGTAAACCTGACCGGCAGAATCAATTTCAGAACGGGTTACAGTTACAGTTATTTTTACTTTAACGAAGAGCCCCTGAGCAAGGTCATAAAGGCACGAACAGGAATATCGACTTTTCTTGAAAATGACTCCCGCGCCATGGCCTTTGGGGAATTTACCTGCGGAGGGGTACAGGATGAAAAAGATGTTTTGTTTATCAACATTGACTATGGTATCGGCATGGGAATCATGATAAATGGGGAGCTTTATTATGGCAAATCCGGATTTTCAGGAGAATTTGGCCATATTCCCTTTTTCGAAAACGAAATCATATGCCACTGTGGCAAAAAAGGCTGTCTGGAAACAGAAGTTTCAGGAAGAGCGCTGATAAGGACGTTTCAGGAAAAGCTCCGAGAAGGGTCAGCCAGCCGGGTTCAGGGAAAATTCAGCGACCCGGAAAAAATCGAACTTGAAAACATCATTCAGGCAGCGGTCAACGATGATACACTTGCCATAGAGTTGATCGACGAATTGGGATTAAAACTAGGTAAGGCACTCACCTCTCTGATACACCTCTATAATCCCGACCTTATCATCCTGGGAGGAAGCTTGGCCGACACCGGAGATTATCTATATCTGCCGGTGAAAATGGCCATTAATAAATATTCACTTAATCTGATCAGTCAGGACACCAAAATAAAACTTTCCTCCCTAGGAATAAAAGCGGGAATAATGGGAGCATGCTTGCTTGCCCGTGAAAAGTTTCTTAAAAACATATATTGAAAAAACATAAAAGCCCCCTTCATTTGTTCACCGCCCAGTCCATAAAGCTAAAATCCTTTTCCGACCCGGACAGTTTTTCTGCAATAGCTTCATAATCCTGCTCCCCGAATTTGACCGCCGCTATGTGCAGACAAGGTATGATTTTAGCAGGATCCATTGGGGTGATCTGTTCAAATCCCCATTTGTTTTCCCCGTCAGCGTAGGAAACAAGGTAATCCAGCGCCGCTTTCAACCCTCCTCCATTACCATTGGTATAATTCCAAAGATCCATGCCAAGATGCTCACAAGCCAGGGCAAATTGATACATACCAAACAGGTTCATGCTGCTGTAGTCCCAGGATTTGGTTCTGGCGAGTTCCTTGGGTTGTGAACCATCTCCCTCTATCATGACATCCAGGATCAGCGGCAAACCTGCCTGTGCAAGGCTGTCTGCCTGCGCATCCCTTCCTAAATACAAAGCCAGCGGTACCGTTTGGGCAAAATACCATGTTGTATGGTTATTGCCGTGGATGGCCTCATCTTTCCCATGTTGGCTGTTGACAAGCCAATCCAGGTACTCACCTATCCACCCTTTCATGTTATCGCCTATTTCCGGTGACCAATGAGCCGATCTTTCTAAAAAATGAATAATATCAGGTAAATCAGCAAATCTTCTTGTATCAATGATCCCAATCCCCCTGCCTTCAGTCACTCCCGGAATGCACTGTGCAAAATTCAGATTAGGGTTCATCTTGGTCTCAGGATCCAAAAACCAGGCCTGGAGTAACCCTATCGCGTGGGCAGCATATTTCTCTTCACCTGTCAGCACAAAACCATGACTGAGGTCGGTAAGGGCGTTCATCAATTTCCCCAACTGTTCCTTATCTTTGTAGTCAAAGTACTCAGGGTTGATTTCACCATCCTTCCGGATATAAGGCAATCCATCTTCTTTCTCAGGGTCAGGCCACCAGTAGGGCCCCATGCTCATATAATCGTGGATATCTCCACTTGGCGGCAATTGTGTTTTTAAGGTGACGGAAAAAGGGCCTTCCTGAAGGCGGGCGTCCGCATTCCCGACCAGGTTCTTTATTGTTGCAGCGCTGTTGATATTTCCTGACTGGTATTTGGCCACCACTTTTTGCACCACTTGCGGATCTTTAAGGATCAAATCGCCGTATTGGGCATGGGCAGGAGCACACCATAAAATCAAAGCAGAAACAGCTAGATATAATCCATAACCACTCATTATGCTACAGTTCTTCATACGTCCGGTTTATTGATTTCCCACATACCCAATGATGATCAAAATTTCAAAAGTGCTTCCTGTTAATAATTTCTGACAAAATAATCGCCTCCCTGGCGGATTTTCTGTTTTTCAAAATGGATGCATATTTACTGACGCCGGACGCTTCCTCAGCCACGTCCTCCACTTCACCGAGAATTTTCCTGTCATCATTGATATCAATTTGATCATCAAGTTTCACCAATGGCTGCTTTATTTCCTGATATTCGCGACGAACCGGCTTCGGAAACACCGGTTCTTCATGCTTCGGGAACTTTGCAGGGGCGTTTTTTTTCGCCTCCGGCTCTTTTTCCGCTCTTTCCCCGGTAAATACGATATCCCGTTCCCTTTCCGCCTGTTCCCTCCTTATTTCCCTCAATAATTCCTCAAAACCACCCTTCCTTTGGGGTCCTTTTGGTTCCTGTGAAACATCCTGCTCCGGTTTTTTACCCTCTTTTTTTTGGATAAAAGCGGTGTAAATAAAATAAATGATGATAGCAATGATATAAAATACTGTTCCTGAGTCCATTTTTTCAGCTTTTTCACCTGTTAAAGGTTAAAATTAACAATAATAATTGGATTTTCTTCTATAATGATCCTTTTCGTCAACATCAACATCTAATCCATATTAAATAAGAATGCAACTATATATTTATATTTAATATTTAAATAACAAAAAATAAATGAAAAATGTTTTTAATTGAAAATATTATCCATATTTTTGCATATCAATAAGGGATTATTAAGGATAAATGTAGATTGTATATTATATGATTTTGGTCATAATTCGACAAAATTTATAATATTCTTATTAACATTTAGATAATTTTTAAGTATATTTACTTAAATAGGGCATAAATAAACTTCACAATATCAAAAATTCCGATATAAACATGATATCCAACGACCACAACACCACAATCATCAGGCTTAACATAGCCTTTCCTGACCTTATGGTAAAGACTTATCACGGAAACGTGCGGCTGAAAAGCTTAGTAAAAAATCAAAGGGCAATTGTCTACACAAATCCAATTGATCTTATTCCTGGCACAGAAGAGGAAAAAATGCAGTTGATGGAGAGTCTGGAAGCGTTGAAAAAATTGAACTGTTTGCTCATAGGATTCAGCAGAAGAACCTTTAAGGATCACCTCACTTCCCTCAACTGGGTAAATTCCTATTTAAAAGAAGACCTGGTTTTTCCTATATTTTTCCAACCAGGACAGTTTGATGAAAATCTTAAGAACTACTTTCCTACGGATGGAGAAGAGATTGTCGACCCCGTTTATTTCGTCGAAAATAATGGGATGACCAAAATTATGCTGAACGGCAAAAATAAAAACAACAGAAGACTGACAAAAGTATTGGACATTGCAGGAAGACTTGTCCTCTCCGACCAACAGTTCAGTCCCCACGCACCGGAAAAGGTGGAAAATTAGACAATGCTGAAGCAATAATCTGGGTGGGGTAACCGGGTGGTTAGACAGGGTCAAACCAAAAAATAGAGAACGGCGGTCAGAAAGGGCGGAATATCCGGGCTTTCCGAGTATCTCCGCAAAAACCCGCAATCATTTCCGATTCCGGATCTTCAGCAAAGGCAAAACAGGGTGATTCCCCATAACTGTATTTCGGCAAACTAAGGTGTTGTTTGATCCGTTAAGACAGGTGAGAAAAGAGCAATATCAATTCAAGGAAGGGGTGGTTCAGGCTTGAACCACCCTTAATTTTTGTTCAGAACCGCTTTCTTTCTTCTCCTCGTTTTTCCCCTCATAAAGCTTTACTGCATCATTTTTGGATGTGGACTTTAGTTTTTTTACCGTTGCCTCCAATTCCGCTCCCGGATCAACCTGAAGCTGCCCTGAGGTTATTGTTCCGTTGACAATTCCCGTCTCACAGATCCTTGTGGTATCGGTGACCAGTATATCCCCGACAATTTCCCCCATGATACACAAATGACTGGCTTTCACATTACCGATAATCTGGCCGGTGCTTCCAACTATGATCTTTTTGGAGGTGGTGATATTTCCCTGAATAATTCCTTCCACCCTCAGGTCATTGTTTGAATCGATGTCACCGATCATCCTGAACCCCGGTGCAAAAAAAGAGGTAGAACTAGGGCCTCCCAGTTCCTGATTTGATTTTTTTTCTTTGTTCCACATATCCGCTTGTAATTATAAACTTAGTAAGGATAAATACGATTAATTCTGAAAATTTATGATCATGAAAACAGCACTTAAGGCATGTATTTATCCGAAATAAAACGTTTAATTTCCTTATATTCAAAATAAATTTTCACAAAGCATTTTTGGCATTTCCAATTCAAATTTTCCGTATATTTTTTTTTGATCCTTCCCGTACTTTAAATGAAATAAAGGATATTTTATTTCCACAAAATTTTATTCTATCTCGGGACTACACCAAAATTGAATTATTTGAATCATATGTTGCATTAAATAAAAAATGAAAAAACAACATGCTTTTTACAATATATATTTAAACTTTATCTGTATTTAAAACAACAAATCCGCTTCAGGTATGCTTTTGTTAAAGAAATGGGATTGGTTCATGAAATGGCGTGGGTAAATGATGAAATGGAGAAAAACACCTTCGAAACTTCAACAGGCGAAAACATTGGATTGCTAAATTATGTTATATATTATTTTTTGTTTGATTATTTATATTTTAATTTTATTATCGAACTTCCTTTACAAAAGGATTTATTTTATTGCTTAAATTTTTTAAATCCTTGAGTAAGTTATAAATTAGGCAAAATTATATCTGTTCAAAACATGGAACACACTGACCTTCAATATATTAATGAGTGAATGAAATTATGAAAACCAAACTTGAAACTTTAATAGTCGATGATGACATTCTTACACTTCACTACATCAAAAACATCGTCAAATCTTCACCTATAAACGGACCCATCAACACTGCTGAAAATGGCAAATCCGCATTTCAGGTTTTAGAAGACCGTACCACTGACTGTGACGCGATCCTGGTTTTCTTGGATATTAACATGCCGGTAATGGACGGCTGGTCCTTTTTGGAGGCCCTTCAGGACAAGAGCTACAAAAATAAGGTGCAGGTGGTAATGGTCACCTCTTCTACTGACCCGGCCGACAAAGACAAATCCAGTAATTTCCCTCAAGTAATCGGATACCTTGAAAAACCGGTTTATCCCCATGTTTTTGTGGAGATTTTTGATTTGTTCGACAGCAATATCATCATCCCAAAATCAGGTTAATCAAGCCTTATACCGTTGGAATGTAAAACTTTGACCTTCATTTTAACTCAACAAGCCAGTATTCACCATACTGGCTTCATTAACGCCCATTTTTGTTCCGGCGCTTACCTCCTTGCTAATTTACCCGAACTGAGTAATTTTGTTTTAAGCAAAAAACATATCCATGCAGCTTTCCAAATTAGAGGTAAAAGGTTTTAAAAGCTTTGGTGACAAAGTAGTCATCCATTTCGATAAAGGCATAACGGGCATTGTAGGCCCCAACGGTTGTGGGAAGTCCAACGTAGTCGATGCCATCCGTTGGGTTTTGGGAGAGCAAAAAACCAGAATGCTCAGGTCCGATAAAATGGAAAATGTCATCTTCAACGGGACTAAAAACAGGAAGCCGCTGAATATGGCGGAAGTTTCCCTCACTTTCGAAAACACCAAAAACCTCCTCCCCACAGAATACACCCAGGTCACCATCACCAGAAGGTATTACAGGTCCGGCGAAAGCGAGTACCTCCTCAACGGCATTACCTGCCGGCTGAAAGATATCACCAATCTTTTCATGGATACCGGCATCAATTCCAACAGCTATGCCATTATTGAACTGAAAATGATCGATGAGCTGCTGAATGATAAAAACAATTCGCGGAGGGACCTCTTTGAAGAAGCCGCAGGTATCTCCAAATTCAAAACCAGAAAAAAAGAAACCCTAAGAAAACTTGAAGACACCGATGCGGACCTTGCCCGGGTGGAGGACCTGCTGTATGAAATAGAAAAAAACCTGAAGTCACTCGAAAAACAAGCCAGACAGACCGCAAGGTATTTTGAGATAAAAAAGGAATATAAGAATGCCAGTATTGCCTTGGCCAAAACAAGTACCGGGCATTACCGAGACTCCCTGATACAGCTCAATCGCAGGCTGGAAGAGGAAAACGACAAAAAGCTTAAACTGAACGCCGATATCGCCTCCCTGGAAGCACAACTGGAGCATCTGAAATCCAATTTGGTCCAAAGAGAAAAACTCCTTGCTTCCAGACAAAAAGCACTCAATGACCATGTGCATAAGATCAGGCAATTTGAAAGTGACAAAAAAATAAAAAACGAAAGGCTTCGCTTTTTGGAAGGGCGTGCCCAGGACCTCCGGGCTCAGATTGACCAGGATAAAAAAAGCCATGAAAGAGCCGGATTCAGCGTCCGATCCTTGGAGCAGGAGAAGGCGGCGGCTGAAAAACTTCTTCTCGAAAGTGAACAAATGGTGCAAAACCTAAAGGAAATCTATGAAGAAAAAAAATCCGCCTACACCGTTTCCCAAGAACAACACCGGGTTCTTCAAAGCAATTATTCCCAAAAAAAAGACCGGCTGTACCAGCTATCCAAATCCATAGAAATCCAGCAGATTCAACTGAATGCCCTCAAACAGGAGTTGGAAAAAACAGCCACTGACGACAGCAGCCAAGTTGAGAACCTTGCTGCCTTTGAGGATAAAATACTGGTGATCAAAAACGAACTGGATGAAAAAAACGATGCTTTAAACAGAATAAAATCCGAAGAAAACCTTCACAACGCAAAAATAGATGACGCCAGCCGAACCCTGGAGCTCATTCGGGAGGAGATGACCCAGGTCAGTAGAAAACTCGATGCGAAAAACAATGAATTCCAGCTCACCAAATCCCTGGTGGAAAACCTGGAAGGGTTCCCTGAAGCCATAAAGTTTTTGAAGAAAAACAAATGGGGCAAGGACATTCCGTTGCTTTCGGATATCCTCACCACGGAAGAAAAATACCGGGTGACCATTGAAAACTACCTGGAAAACTTCATGAATTATTATGTGGTGGATACGGAGGAAGAAGCCATCAAAGCTGTTAATCTGTTAAGTGACGCAGGCAAAGGCAAAGCACATTTTTTTGTACTTAACCGGTTCGAAAAATTCCAACCTTCACAAAATAAAATTTATGCCAACGCCGTCGCCGCCACGGAAATCATTGAATACGATTCCAAATATGCCCGTTTGATCGCCTATATGCTTGACGATGTTTATATCTTCAACGGCGACATAAAAGAAATTCCAACGGTACAGGAAGCCATTTTCATTACTGAAAACGGCAAGTTCATCGACAGAAAATTCAGTATCTCAGGAGGATCTGTAGGTCTTTTTGAAGGCAAACGGATAGGCAGGGCCAAAAACCTGGAAAAGCTTGAAAAAGAAATCAAGGAATTGAACAAAAAAATCAGCCTCGTCAGAAATAATCTGGACAAAAAAACAGGCGAACTGATGAAGCTGAAAGCCGTAAATTACAAACAGGCAATAGATGAACTCCAGCAGGAAATCATCACCATCAACCAGGAATATGTCTCCATAAAGACAAAAAAAGAACAGCTGTCAGAGCTTCTTTCTTCCAATGCCGATAAAAAGGAGGATATTCTGGATAAAATCAACCGGATATCCGAAGAACTCGAAGAAAACACGCCCCAACTTGATCTCGAAAAAACGGCTTTTGCTGAAATAGAGGAGGCACTTGAGGAAATAAACGATCATCTTGAACAGTCCTCTGAAGAACTGTCTGTCCGCTCCAACCAGTACAATCAGGAGAACATCCTGTACCATCAACAACTGAACAAGTTGAACAATATCGATCAGGAGATAGGTTTCAAGCAAAGTACTTTTGAGAACAGCAAGACGAGGATTGAAAAAGGACAGCATGAGCTTGGCCTCATAGATCAGGAAATCAAGACCCTTATTGACAACAATGAAATAAAAGACGACGAGCTGATAGAATTATATACCGAAAAAGAAGGTATAGAAAAAGCTGTAGCTGAAGCCGAAAAAGAATATTATGGCTCCAGGGGAAAAATAGATGAGCTGGAAAAAGAAATCAGGGAAACCCAAAAATCAAAGGAGAACATAGATACCCTCATCATGGAACTCCGCCAATCCGGGAATGAAATCAACCTTAAACTGAGCGGCATTAAAGAAAGAATCAGTGTGGAGTTTGAATTGGATCTCGATAAAATCATGGAGGAATCTCGCGAGACAGGTCCTGAATATGAGCAAAAGGATGAGGCTACCATCAGGGAAGAGGTGCAAAAAGCCAAAGACAGGTTGGAAAAAATAGGACCGATCAATCCCATGGCTATGGAGGCCTATGACGAAATCAAAGAAAGGCACAGTTTCATTACCGAACAAAAGGATGACCTGATCAAAGCAAAAGACTCCCTCATCGAGACCATCAAGGAAATAGACCAGGTGGCCAAAGATACTTTCCTGGATGCCTTTGAAAAAATCAAAACCAACTTTGTAAAGGTATTCAGGTCTTTGTTTACCGCCGAGGATGATTGTGACCTTAAACTGACAGAACCTGACAATCCCTTGGAAAGCAGCATAGAAATCATCGCAAAGCCAAAAGGAAAGCGTCCTTTATCCATCAATCAGCTTTCCGGCGGGGAAAAAACCCTTACCGCCACCTCTCTCCTGTTCTCCATTTACCTGTTGAAACCCGCCCCTTTTTGTATTTTTGATGAAGTGGACGCGCCTCTGGATGACGCCAATATCGATAAGTTCAATCAAATCATCCAAACATTCTCCAATGAGTCCCAATTTATCATTGTTACCCACAATAAAAGGACCATGGTCAGTACTGATATCATCTACGGCATTACCATGATAGAAGCGGGTGTTTCCAGAGTGGTTCCTGTGGATTTAAGGGAACTTGTAGAAGATTCTGAGCAAACTTAAACGGAAATGCCGGCGATTGATCACCGGCATTTCCGCTTGTTGTTATGCTGTCAAAGCCAGGCTACTTAATCGGGGAGTCTATCGGCAAACCTGCCATATACCCATGTTCCAGCAACAGCACTGAGGAGTGTCACCGCCACCACGGTGAAGCCGGATCCTACTTGAGCAAAGAGAGGACCAGGACAAGCACCTGTTAGCGCCCAACCCAGACCAAAGATAAAACCTCCTATAATCTGCCCCTTCTTAAATTTCTTATCTGCGATTTTTACCGATTCACCATCTAAGGTTTTGATTTTAAACCTTTTGATCAACTGGATGGACACGGCACCCACCAATATTGCCGAACCTATCACTCCATACATAAAAAACGATTGCAAACGGAACATTTCCTGTATCCTGAACCAGGATATGATCTCCGCTTTTACAAACACGATCCCAAATAGGATGCCCAGAACCAGATATTTTAAGAGCCGTCCCCCCTTTTCATCGATTTTTCCCATATTGGGGGCGTCACAGGCTGTGGAACTTTCTTGTGTCTCTATTTTTTCCCTTACTTCCATTTTCTCAACTTGTTCAATTTTATTCATCCTTTTTACATTCACGTTGCCTATCCCACCCATGCCATGATAAACGGCAGCAACAAGTGGGTCATGACGAAACCACCCAGCATAAAGAATAGGGTCGCTACCAAAGAGGGCCATTGAAGGTTGCTGATGCCCATGATCGCATGACCGGAAGTACATCCTCCGGCATACCTGGTACCAAAACCTATCATAAAACCGCCGATCACAAAGAAAACCAGGCCTTTCAATGTGAAAAGATTATCCCAGGTAAAGATATCGGCAGGAAGCAGGCTCCCAAAATCGTGGATACCCAGTTTAGCCAGGTCTTCCTGGGTGCTTTCCGCGATGACGATGGTATCAGGGTTTGAAAGAAACACCGATGCAATCACACCGCCTATGAGGATTCCCAGCACAAACAGCAAATTCCAAATTTCCTTTTTCCAGTCATATTGAAAAAACGGAATGTTTTTGGGAAAGCATGCCGCACACAGGTGACGAAAGGAAGATGATATTCCAAACGATTTGTTGCCCAGCAGCAAGAGTGCCGGCACCGTAAGACCAGCCAAAGGTCCTGCTACATACCATGCCCACGGTTGTCTGATCCATTCAATTAATTGTTCCATTTTATTTCCGCATTATTTAATTTGTTTCTAATATATTAAAATCTAAAATCCATAATTAAGTTCAAATTCCAAAGATCAACCCGGTTTATCCTAAACCGGTCCGGAACCTCTCCAGGATGCCGCGCGGTTTTATTGACCACCAGCAATTTTAAATCCATTCCTTCGAGGTATCCACTGAAGGCATAATCCAGCGAGCCCGAAAAATGGTAGTAAGAAGGGATACCGTATTTGTTAAGATAAAAACTATTCAAATCAGGGCCTCTGACCGAGCTCATTCCTACATTACCCTTTAACCTATCCATGGCGGAGCTCCAACTGTATTTGATGGTCCATGCCGAGACGTCGCCGTTTCCTTCAAACCTTTCTCTGGGTAGGCTCGCAAAGAAATTTTCCCTGCCCCATTCTCTGGGAAACAGAAACCTGCCGTTACTTCCTATCCGGAGCATATTGAGTGAAAACCCATGGCTTTTATTGCTAAAACCTACTTTAAACCCATAACCATGGCTTTTTTCCCCTGGCATGATGTAAGTCTTACCGGAATCCGGGTTTCCTCCCTCATTTAACGCCATTTGATAAAACCCCTGCGCTCCCAATTCCAGACCTGTCTTACCAAAATCCATTTTTTTTTCCAACTGGCCAAAAGACAGGTTGAATACATTTTCAGCGGTATAGTTCCAAACTTGGGCCTTTTCAGACCGGTCCCCGACCCAGGAAATTCCCAGCACACCTATCCCTTTACTTTTTATATTTCCTTTGTAATCTGATGTTGTTCCGAAAGTGTTCCTTCCAAAAGGATAAACTCCAAATGAATTGCCGATGGTGTACCAATCCACCGTTCCTCTCATGGTCAGGTGACTGTACCATGCAGTGGTATATGACCATTTTCCCGGGTGAAAATGGAGTGTCAAGCCGCTAAAGACATTGGGCCTCATCCTATTATCCTGCTCATTCAGTAACGGCGTATTCACTTTTTGCCTTCCGAAAACCGCATGGAAATTTTTTCGAAGATAAGACAGGTACAAATGTTCCAGCCGGTCTAAACTCTTACGGTTTTTATAGTCATTCATATCATACAGCAATATTTCGTACCGGTTGATACTGCCGGTCCTTGGGTCAGTAACCCTCAGGTTGTTTTCAAACACTTGGAATACAAAGAAACCGCTGAAGCCAACATGGAAACCTTTAAAAGACGGGCTGTAATAGCCCAAACCCGCTCCTTGCGCCCATGAAGCATAATCCATCAGATCCCCTTTGTTGATGGTCTGCATGTAAAAGCTCCGCATATGAAATTCAAATTCCCCTGATTTGATTAATGAAGCCAATTTTCCATGTCCCGTCACGCTGTCGGCGGTATAATGTTTTTCCTGTGCCTGAAGCATGACAGGAAAAAATAACACCAACCACAGTAAACCTGTTTCCCTGGCAATCCGCAAACAACATCTTTCCTTTTTCATCTTCAGTGACTTCTATCACTTAGCCATTCCATTCAACATAAACGGCAAGGAAATCTCCTTGCCGTTTATATAATTCAGATGGTTAAAACCAATTGTTAAAGCAAAGTGGTCGGGCAGACATAATCCGACAAATCAAATTTAGCAGATGCTTTGATCGCGCTCAATCCACCTTTTACATCAATCAGATTATTATATCCCCTTGCTTTCATGATGGAGTTAAAGATCATCGACCTGTATCCTCCTGCACAATGCACGTAATAGGTTTTGTTTTTATCAATTTGAGCCATGTTTTCATTGATATAATCCAATGGAATGTTCTCGGCTCCCACCACGTGTTCGTTCTTGTATTCACTTAACTTTCTTATATCCAACAGACTGACATCACCTTGTTTGGCTTTAATGGCATCCAGCTCTTCAGCGGTCACTGTTTTGATTTCGTCCACTTCTTTACCCTCTGATCTCCATGAATCCAAGCCGCCTTCCAGATAACCCAAGGCGTGGTCATAACCTACCCTGGCCAATCTGGTCACTACCTCTTCTTCCCTGCCTTTATCCGCTACCACAAGGATTTCCTGCTTCACATCGGGCAAGAGCGTCCCTACCCATACTGCGAAGCTTCCGTCAATTCCGATATTGATGGAGTTGGGAATAAACCCTTTGGCAAAAATCTCGGGGGCCCTGGTGTCCAAAATCACGGCTCCGGTTTCATTGGCCACAGACTCAAACGCCGCAGGGCTAAGTGCCCGGCACCCTCTGTCCAACACCGCGTCGATGCTATCATACCCTTGTATGTTCATCATTACATTTTGAGGGAAATAAGCGGGCGGGGGCGTTAATCCGGTGATTACCTCTTTGATAAACGCCTCTCTGCTCATATCCTGCAAAGCGTAATTGGTTTTTTTCTGATTTCCCAGCGTATCTGAGGTCTCCTTGCTCATGTTTTTTCCACAGGCACTTCCTGCCCCGTGCGCGGGATATACGATCAGATCATCTGACAATGGCATGATTTTATTTCTCAAGGAATCGTATAAGTGGCTTGCCAGTTTCTCCTGTGTCAGGCCTTCTATTACCTTTTGCGCCAGATCGGGTCTTCCCACATCTCCAATAAACAAGGTATCTCCTGTAAATAACGCCTCCTCCTTACCTTCTTCATTGGTCAGCAAAAAGACTGAACTTTCCATAGTATGTCCAGGAGTATGGATCACTTTTATTTTCACCTGTCCTACCCTAAACTCCTGTCCATCTTCGGCTATGACCGCATCGAAACCCAGTTTCATGGTCGTTGGTCCGTATACAATGGTAGCACCTGTTTTAGCGGCCAGATCTTTATGTCCGGAGACAAAATCCGCATGGAAATGGGTCTCAAAAATGTATTTGATGACTGCTCCATTTCTTGCTGCTTTCTCTATATAAGGCTGCACTTCTCTCAAAGGATCAATGATAGCAGCTTCTCCCGCAGATTCGATGTAGTAAGCACCTTGTGCCAGACATCCGGTATATATTTGTTCTATTTTCATCTTTATATTTACTTTTGCGCCTGACTTTTTCAGGGCTTATGGTCAATCTGAATTCAACACAAAAGTAAAGCGGAACAACAACTACCTAAAGGACTTTTGTCACATAACGATGATGACGGAGCAAAATCACGCGCACAATGGATCTGGACGGGCAGAAAAAAAATGGATGATCATCTCCGCGCCTCAATGTGACCAAACGTTAAGAAGATTGACCTCCAGGTCTCAATGACCTGGAGGATTTGGTTGGATGAAGGATTTACTTCTTATTTTTCCCGTAGTGTTTTGGCAGCCTCCACCATTTCTGCCAAAGCTTTCCGGGTCTCTTCCCAACCCCTGGTTTTTAGACCGCAGTCCGGGTTAACCCACAGCTGCTTTTCCGGGATCACTTCTTTAGCCTTATTCAAAAGACCCACCATCTCCGCTTGTGTGGGCACTCTCGGTGAATGGATATCATACACCCCCGGCCCGATTTCATTGGGGTATTGGAATGCGGCAAATGCATCCAGCAGTTCCATCTGGGATCTTGAGCATTCGATGGTGATCACATCGGCATCCATTGCCGCAATTTCTTCTATAATATCGTTGAATTCGGAATAACACATATGGGTATGGATCTGGGTTTCGTCCCTAACACCACCGGCCGCAATCCGGAATGCCTTTACCGCCCAATCCAAATATGCTTTCCAATCAGCCTTCCGCAAAGGCAAGCCTTCCCTGATCGCTGGCTCATCAATTTGAATGATCTTTATCCCGGCTTTTTCCAGGTCCATCACCTCATCTCTGATGGCTAAAGCAATCTGCATACAGGTCTTCGAACGGGGTTGGTCATTCCGTACAAAACTCCACTGCAAAAGCGTCACCGGCCCTGTCAGCATTCCCTTTACAATTTTGGCAGTAAGAGACTGTGCATATTGAGACCAGACCACCGTCATGGGTTTCGGTCTGCTGACATCGCCATATATGATGGGAGGCTTTACACAGCGGCTTCCATAGCTCTGCACCCATCCGTTACTGGAAAAAGCAAAACCCTCAAGCTGTTCTCCAAAATACTCCACCATGTCATTCCGCTCAAACTCTCCGTGTACCAATACATCCAGACCAACCTGTTCCTGCCAGCGGATTACCCTTTCAGTTTCCTGTTTCAACAACGAGGTATATTCCGCCTCAGTAAGCTGTCCCTTTTTAAATTGAGCCCGCCAGGAACGGACCTCTTTTGTTTGCGGAAATGAACCTATCGTGGTGGTCGGGAACGAAGGCAATTCCAGAAACCGATGCTGCTTTTCTTTCCGGACAGCAAAGGAACTCATGCGGTGGGCATCTTTCGCAGCAAGGCTGGCTGCCCGCTGTTTTACCTGATCACTGTGAATCAGGGGAGACACCTTCCTGCTTTCGACAGCGGATTGGTTAAGAGCCAGCTTTTTCAGAGCAGCTGCATCTGTTCCGGAACAGATCAGTTGTTTGAGTGTGACCACTTCATCCAGTTTCTGCTTGGCGAATGCCAGCCAGCTTTTTATTTCGGGTGCCAATATTTTTTCATCAGTCTCCAAATCCAGGTCACAGGGTGAGTGAAGTAATGAGCAGGAAGGGGCGATCATTACCCTTCCCTCACCCAGCTTATTCACGGCCTTCCGGATCACCTCCATCGATCGTTGGAAATCATTTTTCCATACATTCCTGCCATCCACCAGACCTAAAGAAATGCTGGTCTTTTCCGGCAAGCTCTGAAGTACACTCTCCAACTGATCAGGGCATCGTACCAGATCAATGTGCAAAGCGCATATCGGCAATGAAGTTACCAATGGAAGGTTATCCCCCATCCCCTCAAAATAGGTGGCCAACATGGTCTTCAGAGATGGAAAGGATTTCTTTATGGTGTTGTACACATATTGAAAAGCGGCTTTTTCCCTTTCATTGAGATCCAGTACCAAATAAGGCTCATCCAGCTGCACCCATTCGACGCCGTTTTCTTCCAATTGTCCGAGAATATCCAGATATACCGGCAACAGGTTCTCGATCAAATCTATGCGGTTAAAACCCGGTTCCTTCTCTTTTCCTAAAAGCAAATAAGAAACCGGCCCTATTAGCACAGGCTTTGTTTTTATACCTAATTGTCTCGCTTCTTTTACTTCAGCAATGACCTTTGACGAAAAAAGCTTGAAAGCCTGGTCCTTTCGGAATTCGGGAACGATATAATGGTAGTTGGTATCAAACCACTTGGTCATTTCCATTGCGGTGACATCCAGCCCGTTTTTCTGATGGCCTCTCGCCATGGCAAAATACAGGTCCAGCTCCGAATGGGGTTTGTTTAGAATGATGTCGTGATATCGGTCCGGAATAGCCCCCACGGTGAGGGACATGTCCAGCACCTGATCATAAAAGGAAAAATCATTTACCGGAATCAGATCGATTCCGGCATTTTTTTGGATCAGCCAATTTTGTTGGCGAATGTTTTCCCCCGAATTGAGCAGCGCTTTGGCTGTCAAACTGCCTGCCCAGTAGGACTCACAGGCTTTTTTGAGTTCTCTGTTGCTACCAATGCGCGGGTAGCCGAGATTGTGCGTCAGCATTTTCTTTTAACTTTTAAATGATTGAATAATATTTAAAAGTCCTTTTTGCCAAACTTCTCAATGCTTTTTGGACCGAAACATAAGAAAGAAATGTATGGAAAAGACATACTGCATCCTGAGGAATCCCCGGGAATACGTAAATACACCATACCTGACCTAAGCTTCAGACCGCGAAAGCATTGTCAATTCGGAACAGGCAGGTCTCCTGACTTGTAACAGTTTTCACCGTCCTTCCCATTCCCCTCACAGTAGGAACAGTGGACATGCATGGATGAAAACCTTTGGAATGTTACTTACAGTTGCGCGACAGTTCGTGATTTGCACACGATTCCCTTTTAATACACCGCTAAGTGTAACCTTGCCCGGTTGATGAAGAATATAAGAAAGAACTTATCGGGGCGAATATACAATATATTTCCCGCGCCTCCTTGCAGCGCATTAAACTTTTATCTCCCCCAATTTGACCTCTGCCCCATAAAAACGCATGTGCCGACAACATGGACCGTTCTGTCCTGCTGGCACGACTCATTTCCAAAAAAATCCCCCAATCAAAACGGGGTTTTGGTGGTGAAAAGGGTCAGGCTCCCATCCGCATTGGGAATTTGTTTCAAATCGATTTACATACATGACAGCCTGCCGACCAGCGTCATGGCTTTCCGGACACAATCATCATCCATAATTGTTTCAGTTGCTGGTTTTCCGGGTAAGCCCGTAGAAGTTTTTCTATATAGGGCTTGGCCATTTCCAATTGTTCCTGCTGAACATGCAAAACGCCCAATGCATAGGACAGATCCAGGTTATTGGGATCCAGGTGTAAACCTTTCAGGTAAGTTTTTTCAGCCTGGTCGGGTTGGTCCAGCTGTTGGTATACAATTCCCAGGTTATAAAAAATCCGGGGGTTATCCTCCAATTCGGTAGCTTTGGACAAATATTCCGCAGCATCTTCCATCCTGTTTTCTTCCGCGTACAACAGACCCAGGGAATAATAAGCCCCTCCATATCCTGGTTCTTGTTCGATCACCGTCTTAAATAGATCAATGGCTTTTTCATTTTTTTGTAACCTGTTGTATAAATGGGCCAAATTCAATCTTGCGACATTAAAATGATCGTCAAATTTTATCGCTCTTAAATAGGCCGCCTCGGCCAAATGAAATTCTCCCGTCCGTTCAAAATACTGCCCTTTTTCAAACTGTCCTCCCGGAAAATCTGCCCTTACTGCCAAAGAAGCTTGGTATTCCTTGATGGCTTTGTCGAACCCGGTCCGGACTTCCGGCTTCATCTGTTCTTTTGGGACATCCGCCATAGCGCTGGCCGCTGCTATCCGTACCGTTCTTACTTTATCATTGAGCAAGGGCCCCAGATGCCGGAGTTTCTCCTCTGGTTCCAAGTCCCCTAACACAGTTGCTGCAGTATGCCTGACGATGTTTTCATTGCTTTTAAGGCTTCTGATTATTGCGGCTTTGGATTCCTGTGAAATGGTTTGGTCCAGATACCATATCGCCGTGGCCCTGACAATGGCAGGTTGTGTGCCGTCTTCAGAGAGATCAATCAACTTCGGAATGGCACTTTCCGATCCTGTACTGGCCTCAGTAAGTACTTCGGAATAGTGGGGTTTTCTTTCTGGACCAAATAATTTGATTATAGATTCCGCTGCCCAAGCAGCGCTTTGCTCTTCGTGACATTGATTGCAGGCATTTGGTGTATTGTATTTTACGCTGAGATCAGGACGTGGAACCCGGAAACTGTGGTCCCTTCTGAAATCGTTGCCCATATAGGTACGGCCCGGCATATGACAGCTGACACATGCTGAACCCGCTGTGTTGATGGCATGAAAATGATGGTCAGGCGTATCATATTTCTCCTTAACGTGGCATTGGCTGCACAAGGCATTCCCTATGGCTTTTAGTTCCAGGCTATGGGGGTTATGGCAGTCAGTACATTTTACCCCGTTTTGATACATTTTGCTCTGGACAAAAGACCCGTATACATATACCTCATCCCGTATCTGTCCGTCCGGAAAATAAATGTTGTCTCTCAAAATTTCAGGGGAATAATGATCCATGTATTCTCCCTCATGATTGAATGCTTCCGTGTGCTGCACTCTCCGGGAATGACAACGGGCACATTGATCGACCTGCTGTTTGGAGGTCAGGGAAGAGGTAAGGTAAAGCTGCACTTTTTCACCATATCCGCTGCCATCATAGTCAGGTGATGACACCCAATCAACATGCTTTTTCCCGGGGCCATGACAGGCTTCACAAGCCACATTGATAATGGAAAAAGTAGTATTGAAGATTTCAGATGCTTCATCAAAGTTCTTATGGACATTGGTAGAATGGCAATCAGCGCACATGGTGTTCCAATTAAGTCCTCCTCCTGTCCAGTGCATCCATTCGCCGGCTTCTATCCTATCCTTTGAATACAAGTCAAACCACTCCTTCTTTTCCACATCCCAGGCTGTTCTGAGACATTGCAATTTGCCGTCCGGAAATTTCACGATGTATTGTTGGAGCGGGGAAATACCATAAGTATATACGATCTCATAATCATGATAATTGCCATCTGCCCCCTCGGTATTCACATAATATTTCCCGCCGCTTTTGTAAAACCTACTTGTAACTCCCTGACTGGTAAAAGTAGTATTGAATTCTCCTTTGACTGAATGATCATGAGCCTCCATCATGGCTTGGTCATGATGAGAATACTGCCAATCTCTGAACGCTTGTGGGTGGCAGGATTGACAGGTTTGGGACCCCACGTAATCTTCATCGGTCAGTTTTCTTGGCTCTGCATCAAGGATGGGTTCTCTTGAACTGCATGACACAAATGAATAAACGATCTCCAGGACAAATATTAAAGTTATTGATATGATAAATATTTTTTTATACTTCATGGGAATAAAGGGGAGTTCCATCATGGTTGGGTAATTTTCAGTCAAAGAACCTACCCGGTTTGGAAAGTTAAGAACAAATCCATCTTTTCGGTAGCTTTTCTATTTCAAAAATAGATGATAAAAAACAGGAAAAAGCCGGCCAGTTGGATGATCAAAAATTCATATCCCATGACAGTCCCCCTTATGACGGCATAATTAAAACCTACCTGAGCAAATAAAAAATATTATCAGTAACTTTCAGAAAAAACTGCCATGATCAAGCACCTGTTATATCTGATGATCCTACTCGCACTCCCCGCCATGGCTCAAAATAAAGCAAAGGAAATTCTCTATGTGGGTACCTTTTCCGAAAATGACAGCAAAGGTATCTATGTGATGGAATTTGACAGAAACACTTTAAATTTTAAAGAAATCCAGACCATCCATGACCGAAAAAGCCCAAGCTTTATCACCATTCATCCCAACAAAAAGTACCTCTATGCGGCATACAGAGAAGGAACCGGTGACCAGGATCCAAATGGAACCGTCATAGCGTATGTGATCAAATCGGACAATGGGGAATTGGAAAAGATAAATGAGGTCTCCTCTCGCGGGGCCGGTCCATGTCATATAAGTGTTGACCCTGCAGGTTCCACGGTTTTTGTGTCTCATTACCAAGGGGGAAACCTGGCTTCTTTTAAAATTCTGGATAACGGCGGTATCAGCGAGGCCGCTTCTTTTATCCAGCATGAGGGCAGTAGCAAACATCCCGAAAGACAGGCAGGTCCGCACATGCATTCGATGATTCCTTCCAGAGATGGCCAATTTGTCTACGCTTCCGATTTAGGATTGGATAAGATCATGATATACCGATTGACTCCCTCGGAGAGCACGCTTTCTTTAGCTACTCCTTCTTATGCCGGAAGCGCGGCTGGCGCGGGACCAAGGCATTTTGTGATTCACCCGCATTTGCCTTATGCCTACTCGGTGGAAGAACTTTCCAATACAGTGGCCATTTTTAAAGTTGATCCCCAAAGCGGTGCCTTATCTCCCATCGATCGTGTCAATATGTTGTCTGATCAAATCCGCACCGATTTCAATGCCGCAGCCGATATTCATATTTCAAAAAATGGCAAGTGGCTGTACGCCAGTAACCGTGGTCAAAATAACCTGGCCTGCTATGAGATCAACAGCAAGAACGGCACCTTGACGTTGAAGGGACATATTGATTCCGGAGGCGAACATCCCAGAAATTTCAAAATAGATGATAAGGGTGAATTTGTATTTGTCGCCAATATGAATTCAGATAATGTGGTGGTGTTTTCCCATGATCCCCAGACCGGCATGCTTACGCCTACTGGAAAATCCATTCATATTCCCCGGGCAGTGTGTGTCGAGCAGTTATCTTTGGACAGGTAACCAAAAAGCCACTCTTCTTTTAAGGCCCCTTCTTCTAGATAACCCATAGCGGATGGCATCCTATTTCCTAAGTATACAAGATCAGTGATTCATTCTAGATAATAGTTTAGTGTTTTATCAGATAACATACCGATGTGCGCTGCCAATACTTCCGTTGTTGCCCAAAAAGAACTGTGGCTCATGTTACGAAAACGCTGCTATTTTATGGTCTCCTAGATTGCAGGATAGTTTACCCCGAATACCCCAGGCTGCAATTCCCTTCTGACGCCCTTTGTGGCGAGTCTTTTAACCATACCGCTGGGTAATAATTTCATCAACCAATAAGAAATTTTATTTCCAGCGCCGGGTATGATGATGGATTTGCCTTCCAAAGTCCGCCGTAATGAGATGGCTGCTATCTTGCACGTACTTAACAGACAGCATCTCGCCAGCAGTCCTTGCCGGATTATTCTCCTTGAAGTAGCTAAGTTGGTCAACATAGGACCGGGATGAACAGAGGAAAACGAGATTCCGGCATACCTGTATTCTTCCCTCAATCCTTGGGTAAGGAAATATAAAAACACTTTGGATGCTGGATAAACATGTTTGTATCCTATAGGACAAAATGCCGCCATACTGGAAATGTTCATCACATAGGACCTTCTCCCAGATGCTTTCAATGCCGGCATCAAAAGTCTGGTCAACATTGATGTGGCCCTGATATTCAGTTTCAGGACCAAATCTATGTATTCGACCGGAGAGCGTTCAAACTCTCCCGTACCTCCACAACCTGCATTGTTTATCAATATATCCAGCGGTCCCTTTTTACAGACGTGCTCAGCCAGTTCATATATTTTGTATTCGTCTGTCAGGTCATATTCATAAGTTTCCACTTCCACGCCATAATCTTCGATAATCTGATCTGCCAATCCCTGTATGTTGGACTGTGGTAAGGCCACCAATATCAGGTTATATTGCTTCTTGGCACATGCGAGGGCCAGTTCTTTTCCCAATCCTTTACTCGCCCCTGTGATCAATGCTGTTTTTTTATCTGTAGTCATAACTATGTGGTATTTTTTTCCAAAATCGCGCGCAGGTTTTCCATCGATTTCCAAAGGTTCTTACGGATCACCGGGTCTACTATCCATCTGGGCAGGGACTTATCAGGAACAGAGATAATATGATAACTCAGGATATAATGTCTCCCCTCCCGTTGCAATATCCATTTACCTTCCAATCCCGTAATTTTCTCATAATTCGCATCATGCGGGAAAATATCTGAATGGGAAGATTTGAAATACACCATCATTTTATCACCATAGCTTATAGAATGGTTCGTGAAATAACACGCACGATCAGACAGGGGAAATGGTAAATCATATTGGATATAACTGATCCATTTGTCTTTCCCGGTGATCATGATCCGGTAATCCGTTGAATTCACGTTCCAGGCCCTGCCCATATTTTCATCCATCAACGTACGGAGAAAATTTGCAGGGTCTGTAGACACAGTCATGACTATTCTGACTTCTCTTCTATCTGTTTTTCCCTCACTTTTGACCCAACGCTCGGCCAACTCCATCCCATTATCCTTTCTGATGACCAAAAAATCCTCTGGCTTCCCTCCTGCTCCGATATCCCCGGCAAAGAGCTGGAATATTCCCATCATCAGATGCAAAATCATGAGTATCATAAATTGCTATTTAGATTGACTGGAAAAACCCCAAGTTCCTCCTATATGGTAAGGACAACCCACAGCGCGTTTACCCTATACTATAGGTAGAAAAAAATCGATATGGTAATGACTCGAAAAATCACCCAATAAAATTTCTCCGCATTTCACGGATAATATTCCACTCAAAACAATACGGAACGCTAACCAGGAGGTGCAGAAAAATCTATATAATAAATCTATAAGGGGTCTGGCTCATAAATAAGCCTCAGGAAAAGGGGTTGAAATCTCTATAACAGAAGTCGGACAGGACGAATAACCGGTAAGATCCAACTAAGCCTATTTTAACATCATGAAAATGGAAAAGAGGCCGTTTTGAAACAGCCTCTTTTCTTTAATCCAATACATAAACCGCTGATTCAATTACAAGCATCTGATTTGACATAGAGTTTCACTATACTTGATGAGGCAGTTACATTTCCTCCTGCATTGATTGCTGTCGCGGTTCTAGGGGCATTGTTGATGCCGATTACGTAGACACCTTCACTAAAAGTTGCTTCAGTGCTGCACACCTCTCCATTCCCATCCAAATCGTACACACAAACTTCCAGTGCCTCAAAATCATATTCTGAGTCCGGTGTAAATTCTACTGTAAAATTAGGATTACCCGCCGAACCCGTTCTCCTTACCAAAGCTTCACCCACTCTACCTCCGTTGGCTCCGTTAATCTGGTAGGTTACTTCCAGATCATCCTCCTCTTCGGGTGAGAATCTGCCGTTCTGGCTCACTGTAACCTCTCTTCTCCATTCAGGATTACAGTCTTCACCGCATTCAGTGACGGCAAATGAAAAGTACATCGCCCAGTTACCTTTTTGTGAAAATGCTTCTCCAGCTGCCCAAGCGCCCTCTGACTGTACTACTTCAGCTGAAACCGCATCGTCATGCTCATCATATTCCACATTATCCACTTTAACTACATCCGCGTGAACAGCAATATCAAATTCGCCAAAGTCAATCATGTCTTCACCTAGAGGTAAAGTCCAGGTGAACTCCTGGATTCCGGTAGGGTTATCAGCCGGAACCTCGGTAGAGAAAGGAAACTTTCCTGGAGCCGGATTTACTATTTCATTCTTCTTGCCCACCTTTTGCGAAAAGTCCACGCTCACTTGGCCGATATACATGTGCAATTTCCGGATAAACCAATCCTGCAGGTAATCCCCTTCAATACTTACGGTGATGTACAGGTTATCACTGTCGTTGTAGGCACTTACCTCCCCCACCGGAATGTCTTTGCCCGCCAACAACGGCGTGTTGAATGCATTTCCACAGACATCAAACAACTGCCTCTCATTTAAATTCGAAGCTTTAAACATTACAGGAATTCTTTCCTGACCGCCGCTCCTGTCAGGAGCATCAAAAGTGTCAATTTGGCTGCATCCAAAAAGCAGCACCGCGCTCAACAAAACAACCCACATGTTTCGGAGCAATAGAAGATTTGGTTTTCTCATAAACGTTAAAAACAAATTATATAACAAATGAAATTGAATTTCTAAAAAATATATTACTGTATCTAAAATACATGAATTATATTTTAAAATAACGAACAGTATATATTGGCCTATGAAATCATATCCAACAAAAATCGGATAATTATACAAAAAATCTCAGAATATCCAAGTAAAAAAATATAGAATTAATAGACCTTCCCTAAAAAAATATTCAATTATCACCGATTTTCAGAATTAAAATCAAGTTCGTTCACGCCAACTACAAGCCACCCAAAAAAGGAGCATGTCCAGTCACCACCAAAGGGCAACGAACAAAAGGAGATCCAAGGAGAAATGTTGCAAAAGCATTCCACGCACCGTCTTGGTGGAAAGATAAATATGATGTTCAATGGTACGCTTAGACAGGTTCATCATCGCTGCAATTTCCACAGGAGTCAAGCCTTCAATTTTGTTCAGAAGAAACACCTGTTGCTGCACTTTCGGCAACTTTCTTATTAAAGAATAGGTTTTGGCCTCAAGTTCTTCAAATTCCATGTTCGCGGATGTGCTGCCTTCTCTCATATATTCTTCTTCCGGTATTTCCTCCAAGGGACATGATTGCTTTTTGTCCCTGATATAATTATACATATAAAATTTAACCGCTTGAAAAAGATAGGATTTAAAACTTTTGGTTGCGTCCAGCGTTTTCCGTTTTTCCCATATCCGTATAAAAATCTCCTGGGTGGCCTCCTTTGCAACTTCCCGATCCGAAAAAAAAGTAAGCGCGAAAGACATCACCTTTTTGGCATACCGATAATATAACTCATCAAAAGCTTTAATATCTCCTTGCCGTAGGCAAATAAGAAGTTCACTATCACTTTTAGTCTGCAACCGAGACATGTTAGAAAATCTATACGATAAGATAATTTGCCTGATAAATGTTTGTTATGAAAGAAAGAATACTGCAACCATGATTATTTCTATGGTATTTTAGGTGAATTCCGCGTCATTCATTTTGATCGTATGGTATTATAACATTACAATATATACCAATAATCCAAAAAAATAAAATTCCCCTCAACCACCCCTCTCTATCAAAAGTAAAAACGACCCCACCTATAATTAAAGTACAGCAGAAAAAAACAAATCATCGATGTTCATTCTCCAATCCGTTTTTCCAAGTTGCTGGGCACCGTTTCCAATGTACTTCGGTGTTTGTCAAGCAGTTCGTCAATGGCGGAAATGATCTCCGGATGCTGGTCAGCAAGATCGTATTGCTCTGCCGGGTCATGTTGCACTTGATAAAGTTTCTTCTTCTCTAATTTTTCCATTTTTTCAGGGTAGCCCAAAGGATTATTTTGATAATAATGCAGTTTGTAATCCCCCTCTCTTACCGCGAATATCCGGGTGCCATGATAATAAATCATTTCTTTTCTGGGAGAGGCCTCGCTCCGAAACAAACTGCCACTCAAATCATACCCGTCATATATACGGTCCTGGGGAATGTCGGCTCCTGCAAGTCCTGCGAGGGTGGGCAGAAGGTCAAGCGTACTCGCCATACCGGTAATAATTCCCGGTTCAATTGCTCCTGGCCACCAAAAGATGGCGGGCTCTCTCACGCCACCTTCATAGCTGGTACCCTTAGCACCATAAAACAGACCTGAACTCCCTCCCTGTTCCTTGTAAGTGGCCCAAGGGCCGTTGTCCGATGTAAATACCACCAGGGTATTTTTGTCAAGCCCCGCTTCTTTTAAATAATTAAGAATCTGACCGACACTCCAGTCAATCTCCTCAATCACGTCACCATACAGCCCCCTGTCACTTATTCCCTGAAAGTCTTCGGAAACAAAAAGCGGCACGTGGGGAAGGTTATGCGCAAGGTAGACAAAAAAAGGCTGGCCTTTGTTGCTTTTGATGAAGTTAATGGTTTCTTCGGTGTAACGTTTGGTAATGGTATGCTGGTCCGCCGGTCTTTCGATGATTTCTGTATTCCGCATCAGCGGCACATTAAAATAAGAAGGTTTGGGATTTTGAAAAGCTTCCTGGTGCGCGACATCATTGACCCTGTCCATGTCATTGCTGTAGGGAATTCCAAAATAATAATCGAACCCATGACTGGTAGGCAGATATTCCTCCAAATGGCCCAAATGCCATTTACCAATAGCAGCTGTGGCGTACCCTTCCGGTTTGAGGAGCCGCGCGATGGTATTTTCAGAAGCAGGCAATCCCCCGTCGGAATCCGGAAAAAGCACCCTTCTCTTATCACTGCACATCCCATTCCTCACAGGGTATCTCCCTGTAAGCAGCGCGGCACGGGAGGGTGTGCAAACATTGGCGGCCGAATAAAAGTTGGTCCATTTTTGACCCTCAAAAGCCATCCGGTCCAAATGGGGTGTTTTTATGCTGGGATGCCCATATACGGAAAGGTCACCATAGCCCAGGTCGTCAGCAAAAATGACAATGATGTTGGGTTTTTGCTGGGCAAAAGCGAGTGCCGGTAAACCAAGGCCTATGTATAACAGCGCACGTATGACGAAGGATTTCGAATAAAAAAAAGAATCATTCATAAAGATGTAATTATTTTGTGAATATCAGTCTAAATTGATGGCAACAAGCTTGAAAAACAAATTTATTTAAATCTAGCCAAAATGTTGTAGAAACAAAAAAAGCCCATGAAAATGACAGCTAAAACTTGATATCCAAACCTGAATGCACCCTGTTTTTCCTGACACATTGGCTACTTAACGTTCAAATGGTCTTTTTTCAATTTTATTCATTTTTTTATATGCAATTCATATTGATCTGTCGTTCTACTGGTACATTTACCGGGAACCAGGCACTTATAAGGGAGATCTTGATCTGAAAAGCGCGGATAATCCGGACATGGTAAGCATAACGGTTCCCTCAGATATAGGGACGGGGACCATCCATGTCATTTTGGAAGTACATGACAACGGCTCACCGTCTTTGGTATCCTACCCCCGGGCAATAATCACCGGCATTGAATAAAAACGACCTAACCCTTTTTAACAAACTGGTAAAGATGGGAAATACATCGCCCATAAAAAAAACTCCAGGCTATTTGGCCTGGAGTTTTTTTTATAATAAACTTTGTATCTATCAACAATCGGCACCTGGATATCCGCAGTTTTGGCGATAACCGCCTTCTGTACGATCGATTTGATCCAATGGAATTGGCCGGAAAATGTGGTAATCCTGGATATTAGGAGCAGCTTCCACATTGTGGGCCCTGACCCTTTCTACTAATGTTCCAGTTCTTGTCAGGTCGAACCAACGATGTCCTTCCCCGTCCAATTCCCTGGCTCTTTCATCCAGTAGAAAATCCAAAGTGGCCTCGGCAGGCGTAATCTCCATTTGGGCTTCCATTCCCGGCCACGCGGCTCTTCTGCGAATCACATTGATATCCTCAGCCGCACCGGCGGTGTTTCCCTGCATGATTCTGGCCTCCGCCCTGATCAAGTAAGCATCGGCGAGCCTCATCAGCGGATGGTCCCTTTGCCCCTGCTCATGCTGCCTGTTCGGGCGGGTAGGATCAATCCATTTATTAAGCGTTGGATAAAAGCGTTCATCATATTGGGCTCGGGTGAACACAAGATAGGGTGCCCGGCCTCTTCTCTCAGCCGTCCATTCATGGTCTTTACCAGGTCCAGGGATATATACCGCTGTATCACCCAACGCAAATTTCCTTTCTCCTACTTGGTTTGCGGAAACATAGCCCGCATCAGCATCAGCTTGGGTCCATCGAGGTATACCCCCTTCATTATTGGAATACCACACATGTTTGTAGGTTTTGTCATACCTGGAATCAATTTCCCTGTTCCACAAAGAAAGGTGAAAATCCGTAGGTCTGAACCGCTTCCAAGGTCGGCCATTTTCGGTATCCCTTGCCATTCCAGGCAGTACATCGTATTCCATGAGGAAATAAAGGTGACCTCTATGCCCCTGGCCATCTATCCCCTCATCCACTTGGTTTTTATTGTTTTGGACAGACCAAACAATTTCGGCATTCCGTTGATTGTCCAAGTCCCATAAATCCGCCAGATCTTCCAACAACTGAAAACCATAATTTTCGATCACATTGGTCATCAAACGCTCTGCTTCCTGGGCATCACTGTTACCATTTCCATAAGGCTGATAGGCACGGGTCATGAGAACCTTGGCCAAAAGAAATTCAGCCGCAGGCCTGGATGCCCGCATATAATCAGCAGGTGACGCATCCAAGGTCTGGATGGCAAACTGCAAATCGGGTATAATCGCCTCGGAATAGATCTGTCCAGCCGGGGTCCTATTGGCTGTAATTTCTACACCCTCGGTCTCGTCCAGGGACAAATGCACGTCTCCATAGAACCTCACCAGGTTAAAGTAGAAGAGTGCCCTCAGAAACCTCACCTCAGCTATTCTGGTATTTATCAACTCCTCTGACATACCAGTAATTTCAGCCGACCGGTTGATAACGGCATTGGCTTGATTGATCCCACGGTAGAAATCCCTCCAGGTATCCCGAACAAACCCTTGGGTGGGATCCAAGGCCCCATCATAAAGGTTGATCATTTTATGGCTTCCGTCTGCTCCATTAGTATGCACGTCCGTACCAAAGACAGTCATGGTAAAACCTCTTTCAGGCCCGTAAAAAAACTTATTTTCTGCATAAGTAGCATTAACCGCAGCTTCCAAGCCCGCAGGTGTAGTATAAAACGTGCCAGCGGAAACCCCTGTAACCAGGTTTTCTTCAAGATAGTCCTCACAGGACTGGGACATAAAGGCGGTTGCAGCTATTGCTAGAGTTGCTATGTATTTTTTCATGATTTCCAATTTTTTAGAATGCAACATTTACCCCCAAGATAAATTGACGTGGCGAGGGAACGGTCCCCGCATTGATTTCCCCTGCGATTTCAGGATCCCAAGTTTCAAAATTTGCCCAGAATATGGGGTTTTGTGCCTGCGCATAGATCCTTGCCCTGCTCATGAAGAGTTTGTTCGCGATGGGTGCGGGAAGGTTGTACCCGAGGGTCACATTCCTCAGTTTCACGAAACTACCGTCAAAGTAACTTCTGGTGGATCCATGTCTTGGGAATTCCTGATTCACATTAGGTCTCGGATTCTCATTGCTTGGATTGTCTATTGTCCAGTAGTCCACATTCAGGTTATTGTACCGTCCAAACAGTCCGTTATTGCTGTCGTGGAAACGGCTTCTCACCATATGACCGAGTCGGTAAAAGAAGAAAACACTCAAATCAAAATTCCCAAGCTGGAACCTATTGGTAATACCACCTACTACATCAGGGACATCGGTACCCAGTACCACCCTGTCAGCAGGAGTAATAATGCCGTCTCCATCCTGGTCCTTCAACTTGATTTCCCCAGGAACCTTCTGTTCCATTTCAAAGGCCAAGTCTGCTTCATCCGCCTGCCATATACCTATTTTCTCATAATCGAAGAAAACCCGGATAGGTTGGCCGATAAACCAATTGTTACCCACGTCATCTATGGAGTTGCCCTGCTCATCCTTCAAAACCAAGTCCACAATTCTTTCATTCCAGGAAGAAGCATTGAACTGGATGTCCCACCTGAAATTCGGTTTATGTATCGGAGTGGCATTCAAAGTGAGTTCCACACCACTGGATCGGGTGGCCCCAATGTTTTGTAGAATATTTTGATACCCTGAAGTAAATGGCAGATTCCTGGCCAATAGGATATCAGTGGTATTGGTCACAAAATATTCAAATGAGCCCGATAATTGGTTGTTAAAGAAGCCAAAATCCACACCCGCGTTGATGGTAGAGGAAATCTCCCAGCCTAAGTCAGGGTTTGGGATTTCGCCTAACCCGTATCCCAGAGCCTGGGTATCACCAAAGGCATAAACGGTCCTTCTCAGTCTTCCTAAAGTTTGATAAGGATTGACCGAGGTGTTACCCACGCGACCATATGATGCTCTCAATTTTAATTCGGTAACAAAATCCTGCCCTCTCATGAAATTCTCTTCAATCATTCTCCATCCTATTGAAGCTCCAGGAAAATAGGCCCACTTCCTGCCTTTCGCCAATCGGGAAGAACCGTCTGCACGCATGGTGGCTTGGAAAAGATACTTACCCGCCAATTCATAGTTTACCCTACCCATATACGACGCCAAACTCCATTCTCTCAAGCGGCTTGCAGATACGTTTCTCACTTCTGCTGATCCCATGTCATAAAACAGTTGGCTTTCATAAGGCAGGTTGGAGACACCTGTTGAGTCCTGTTCCGACCTTAGCCCTTGAATACTCTGCAAAAGTGTCCCTTGGACGGTATGTTTCTCTCCAAAGGTTTTATTGTAATTAAGAATATTCTCCACAGTATAGCCCATGTCCAATTCGTTAACTCTTGCAGCATTTGCTGGTCCACCCCTATTGGCATTTGTCAAACTTCCCCTAAACAATCCATGCCTCCTGAATCGGATATCAGGTCCTGCATTGGTGGTAAATTTCAAACCATCTGCAATGTTCACATCGAAATAGACAGGTGCAAAGATTCTTGTAAACCTTCTCTCATCCACATAAGCTCCCGGAACCACCTCGCTCAAAGGATTGGTACGTATACCATCGTTTGTAGGCAAAAACTTCACACTCCCGTCCTCATTATACGGGACCCCAAGCGGACTATTGGAAACGGCTTCACCGAGAGTAGAACCCGAACCCCAGTTTTGTACCACGTTTGAAGTCAAGAACGATGTACCCACTTTAAATATGTCGCTGATTTTATGATCCAAGTTGATTCTGGCTGTCACCCTTTGATAATCCATGTTTTCAATCAGTCCTTCCTCGTCGAAATAGCCTAAGGATATATTAAACTGGGTCTTTTCATTACCTCCATTTACGCTGAATTGGTGGTTGGTTTGATAACCGTTTTTCAACACCAAATCCAACCAATCAGTAGATCTGCCCATATTCAAAGACTCAATTTCAACGGGATCGAAGAACACCTCCGAGTCAGGTGGGATAACCCCGTCCCAACGGGCTACCCTGGTATCAGGATCCCACCTTCTGGACTCTCTTTTCAGAGCGGCAAACTGCTCACCATTCATCATTTCCACCCGGCTGGTAGTGTTGGAAATGCCGTAGTATCCGTCATAGGAAACGGTGGTGGTTCCGGTAGTCGCGCCCCGTTTGGTCGTGATGATTACTACGCCATTGGCCCCCCTTGAACCGTAAATGGCGGTGGCAGCGGCATCCTTCAACACCTCCATGGAAGTAATATCCTGGGGGTTGATGTCAAAGATGGCCGACGTGGCACTTGTCTGAGGAATACCGTCGATCACATACAATGGATCGTTGGAGGCGGAAATAGACCTTCTCCCCCGGATAAGAATTTGTGGTACCTGACCTGGCCTTCCTCCGCTTGAAACGACGTCAACACCTGCCAATTGACCTTGTATGGCCTCCACGGCAGAAGCGACGGGCATCTCACGGATGGATTTTTCATCAAGAGAGGCAATCGCCCCGGTTATGTTCCGCTTCTCTTGAGTACCATATCCTACCACAATGACCTCTTCCAGAGAAGACATATCTTCCTGAAGGGTAATATTAAGCGTGGTTTGGTTACCTACGGTCACTCGCTGAGACTGGTAACCGATAAAAGAAATGATCAAAATGTCGCCCTGGTTGGCTTCAATTGTAAAATTGCCGTCTATGTCTGTGGCTGTACCACTACCTTTTCCATCTACCAATACAGTGGCTCCAGGAATGGGCTCTCCAGTCTGATCTTTTACAGTACCTGTAATCTGTTGAAACTCGTCGGCTGTTTTTAAATTTTCCTTTTTGGGGTCCTTGTCATTGATATCAAAGGCCATTAACGGCGAAAACAGCATACATTGTAAAGCCAATGCCATTGTCAGAGATTTCAACCCTACCGGATGCTTTTTGGGTATTGTTTTTTTCATAATAATTTTTGGGTTTTAATTAATTATTAACTGAGGGAAATTTTTTAAAAGTGCTTCCCATCACTTATAAGTGTTACATAGGCACATATTATAATCGTTAGAAAATTTTATTTTCGTTATCAAGGATTTTTTAAGTGTAGCCCCCGTCACTCTCCACGGTTTTCCACCAAGTGGAAACGATTGCACACATAATGAAACCGATTGCACAATAAATACATGAAATTTTGTTTTTTACCACTTATCCAAACCATTTTCCTTTCCCATCAATTTTAAGGGGGTAATTATAAATAAAATAACCAATCAATAAAAAATATTTTTGGTGTTTTTTTTAAAAGATACATTAATACACTTTATACAAAATCATTAATTCAGCTTCCCCCCTGCTAAGAAATTATATTTTGGACAAAATAATTTTATTATATAAAGCGGTTCATATGTACAAAGTAAATGTAACCGTAATGGAGCCCATGTGTGAACCCGTTAGTTCTTAGAAAAAATACACATGATTTCAAAATAATAATTAAATACTATTTATATAAGAATCGGCTTAACTATCTGTCCATGTACATCGGTCAGTCTATACCTTCTACCCTGGTGCTTGAAGGTCAGCCTTTCATGGTCTACTCCCAGAAGGTGCAATAATGTAGCCTGAAAATCATGGACATGCACAGGGTCTTTGGCTACATTGTATCCCAGTTCATCGGTTTCTCCATAGGTCATCCCCTTTTTTATCCCTGCACCTGCCATCCACATTGTAAAACAATTGGGGTGGTGGTCCCTGCCATAATTCTCTTTGGTCAGCCTCCCCTGGGAATAGCTGGTTCTTCCAAACTCCCCGCCCCAAATCACCAACGTATCTTCTAACATACCCCTCTGTTTGAGGTCCCTGACCAGGGCCGCTGTAGGTTGGTCCATACTCTTGGACATCAGCTGTATGTCGTTAGGCAGGTTACCGTGCTGATCCCAACCTTTATGATAAAGCTGTATAAATTTCACATTCTTTTCCGCCAGTCTTCTGGCAAGGAGACAGTTGGCAGCATAGGTGCCTGGTATCCTTACATCCGGCCCATACATATCGAGTATATAATCGGGTTCGCCGGAAATGTCCATGGTCTCCGGCACCGAGGTCTGCATGCGGTACGCCATTTCATATTGAGCGATCTTGGAGTTGATCTCCGCATCTTTATCAGATTCATACTGGATATCATAGAGCTGCTTCAAATGATCCAGATATGCCTTTCTGTCCTGTCCGCTCACGCCCGGAGGATCATTGAGATAAAGCACTGCATCCTTTCCGGATCTGAACTGTACCCCTTGATGGACTGAGGGCAAAAAGCCGTTCCCCCATAATCTCGCATAAACCGGTTGGGCACCTCTCTTCCCTTGGGAAAGCAACACGCAAAAAGCAGGAAGGTTTTCATTGTCAGAACCTAAACCATAACTGATCCAGGAACCAATAGAGGGCCTGCCGGGTAACTGAGAGCCAGTCTGAAAAAAAGTGATGGCCGGATCATGATTAATGGCCTCTGTATACATGGATTTGATCAGACAGATTTCATCAGAAATCCCCGAAATGTGCGGAAGTAATTCGCTTACCCAGGCCCCTGATTGGCCGTACTGCTTAAAATCATATATGGACCCCACCATGGGTATGGATTTTTGGCCCGCCGTCATGCCGGTAAGCCGCTGCCCCTGTCTTACACTGTCCGGCAACTGCTCTCCATTTCTTTTGATCAACTCCGGCTTATAGTCAAACAGCTCAAGCTGGGATGGCCCGCCACTCTGGAACAGATAGATTACGCGCTTCACTTTTGGATGAAAGTGGGGTGCGCCTAACACTCCTTTTGAAGGGTCATTTTGGGCTATCGCAGAAAAAGGGTTTATCAATGAAGCCAAGGCCAATCCTCCCATTCCCAAGCCGGTTTTGGCCAGAAATTCTCTTCTGCTGTAACGATTTACATGATGGCACAGATCCGACATCTTTGCTATTGTTTGGTATAAAATTCGTAATGGTTAAACATCAAACTGGCCACCATGGTAAGGGCAGCCGTGTTTTCCTCCGGCAAAGTGGAATCCACCGGGAATTCTCCCACCCTGATGAGGGCTTTGGCGGCGTTTCTGTCCGCACGGAACCGCTTATATTCTCTTTCATACATGCTTTTGAATATATCGAGTTCTTTGTTTTTGGGTTTTCTGCCCAGGGCTCTTCTAAAACCGAAAACCAGTTGGTCCTCCAGTTGTTTTCCTCCCTCCCTTTGCATTTTTTCGGCCATCACCCGCGCGGCTTCCACTGCCTGCGGGTCATTCATAAGGATCAGCGGCTGCAGCGGGGTATTCGTTTCCTGCCTGCTTACCATACATTCTTCCCTGTTGGGCACATCAAAAGTCGTCATGGCAGGAGGAGGTGCTGTCCGTCTGATAAAGGTATACATGCTTCTCCTGTAGAGATCTTCCCCGCTATCCTGTTTGTAATTTAAGAGAAAATGGGAAAATTCCCCCTTTTCTTCCCACAGGCCTTCTGGCTGATAAGTCTTGACGCTCGGGCCACCCGGCCGGGTTACCAACAAACCGCTGGCATGCAAATAATTATCCCTGATGAATTCTCCCAGCAACCTGTGTCTGGGCCCCCTCGCCAAAAGGATATTTTCAGGATCCGCTCCTTTCAGCTCCTCATTGGCCGTGGACTGCTGACGATAGGTTGCAGACATGACCATCTGCTTAATCAGCCGCTTGGTATCCCAACCTGACGCTACAAAGTCCACCGCCAACCAATCCAACAGCAAAGGATGGCTGGGCAGCTGGCCTTGACTACCAAAATCATCTACTGTTTTAACGATTCCATTGCCAAAAATACGGTACCAGTAGCGGTTTACGCTTACCCTTGAAACAAGGGGATTATCCGAATCAGTCAGCCAATAGGCCAAACCAAGCCTGTTACGTGGCCACTCGTCAGAAAATGAGGATAAAACCTCCGGAACATCTGCTTCCACTTCCTGCGTGGGAGCATCATAGACGCCCCGATCAAGAATAAAGGTTTTCCTGGGTTTGTCGCTTTCCTGCATCACCATGATCTCCTCTACACCTTCCATCAGGGCCAGTTTCTCTTCCCGGAGTGACTTCAAAGCGGCTTTAATATTTTTGGCTTCCGGATTCATAAACAGACTAAGATGGGCTGATTTCAGCGATCCGGAAACGTCAGGCAAGGGTTCGCCGCGATAATGTGCGTATAACGTCGCCACCTCCCACCCGGATAAGGGGCGGTTGTGTATGCGTAAATCAGCCAAACTCCCCGGGTAGATACCGTCATCTCCACTAAATACCCTATAACTCCGGGCCAGTCTCAGGGATTTATCTATTTTTTTGTAGCTGGTATCAATGGGCAACATGCTTTTGTACAGGTTGTCATAGGGCATTTCACATGCGGTCTCCTTGCCATTAATGTAAATACGGACTCCCTCTGCTTTGGCCGAACCGTCATAAGTTACCGTCACATGGGTCCATTCATTTTTTGGCACTGGATGTTCCGTCGCCACGGTCAGCCGGTTATGGGGCAGGGCATGGATCAGTTGGGCCACAAGGCGGTTGGTGCTGTCCAAAAACACTTCATGACCTCTCCAATAAGTATTTTTGTTTCCTATGTTTCCCAGAATAAACCGATAAGGCTCTATGGTTTCCGGTTTTATCCAGATGGAATAGGAGAAGGATTCCGTCACTTCGAACATACCTGCCTTATCAATCTCAACGATGTCATAATCATCTTTGAACCTCATTCCTTTGCCGGAAGGGCTGTCCACCACTTCAGGGTTGCCCATTGCCCGGGCTGAAAATTTACCGGCTGTGGCCACCGTTTTTCCGTCATGGTATTGGTCCAATGGAAAATGGGCAATCAGTCCGTGGTTCAATGTTTTATCGGGAGAAAAATTGCCTGGTTGTTGCCGCGCATCCGTTTTTTCAGCATAGGACTTTTCTACAAGTTCAAGCCTTTTCTCCATATCAAGGATTTTTTCCTTCAGCACCCTAAGCTCTTCTTCCTGTTTTTCGTCGGGCAAAAGCATCATCGGGCCTGCGTTCATATCGTCTCCGGTCATTCCTACTTCGTCCACATTGTTGTAGAAAGCCGCCAAACTGAAATAATCCTTTTGAGAAAGTGGATCGAACTTGTGATCATGGCATCTTGCGCATTCCAGGGTAAGCCCGAGCAGTGCTTTGGCAGTGGTTTCAGACCTGTCAAAGACATATTCGAGGCGGTATTCTTCGTCGATGATGCCGCCTTCGGCAGTCATCTGGTGGTTACGGTTAAAGGCCGTGGCCAGAATCTGCTCTCTGTTGGCACCGGGAAGCATGTCCCCCGCAATCTGCCATTGGATAAACTGATCATAAGGCATGTTTTGCCGGAAAGCTTTGATGACCCAATCTCTCCAGGGCCACATCATCCGGATGCCGTCTGCATGCAGGCCATGCGAATCGGCATATCGGGCCACATCCAACCAATCCAAAGCCATGCGTTCGGCATAAGCATCGGAATCCAGGAGCTTGTCCACCACTTTTTCATAGGCGTCAGGCGAATCATCCTCCAAAAAAGCATCTACAAGTTCAAGTTCGGGTGGCAAACCCGTTAGATCAAAGCTGACCCTGCGAATCAAAGTTTCCCTGTCCGCTTCAGGGGAAGGTTTCAGGCCCTCCCTTTCGAGCCTTTCCATCACAAAATAATCAATTTCATTCTTTGGCCACCCTTTATTTTCCACTTTTGGAATCTCCGGTTTTTCGGGTTTAATATAAGCCCAGTGAGGTTTATATACCGCCCCCTGCTCTATCCATCGGATTAAAATGGCTTTTTCCTCTGTGGTGAGTTCCAGGTTGGATGCCGGCGGAGGCATCCTCACTTCCGGGTCTTCGGAGATGATCCGCCGGTACGCATCGCTTTTATGAAGTTTGCCAGGCTTGATGGCATAGGAGAAATGGCTGTCCCTAAGGGCAGCATAGGCACCTTCTTCTGTATCCAGACGAAGTCCGGCCTCTCTGGTATTGGGATCCGGGCCGTGGCAGGAAAAACACCTGTCCGACAGAATGGGTCTGACATGAAGGTTATAATCTATTTCTGAAGGAATCCTTGAAGATGCTTCCACAACCTCAGGCGGCTTATCCGTTCCACAAGCCGATAAGGCGATCACCAGCCACAGGAAATAATATTTCTCCGAAAGAAACGAAATAAAATTTTTATGTGCGAACATTTTTGAAAGACCACAATTCATTTGGTTAAAAATAATAAAAATAAATGAACGCAGCCAATTAGTGACCCACAATGGAAAAATAAAATTATTCAGCGCAAAAGCATACCGTAAATACCAACCGCTCATTCATCACCCCCTATGGCGTACAATGACATACCGGAACAAAGCAACGCAAAAAATGAAAGAACAATGGATTTTAATCTGCCGGATGTCAAAAGCTTCAGCTTTTTGCCGCATCCACACCAATCAACTACTGCTTACCGTTCTTTTTTTCCGGTTTTTTGACGGGCTTATTATCTTCGAGTTGTTTGCTGACCACAAAATAGGGGCCTGTAATCACCTCCTGCCCTTCGGTTATACCCTCCACGATCTCTATGTTTTCGAAGTCTGAAATACCGGTTTTCACTTCTACCATTTTTGCCAGATTGCCTTCTGTTACAAACACCAACTCCTTCATTTTTGAATTGCCATCCGGAGACTCGGTTCTTTCAGATTCCCTTGTAGTTACTGCCGCCAGGGGGACAGACAAGACATTTTCTTTTTTATTGGTGATGATCTCCACACTTGCGGTCATCCCCGGTCGGAAGGGATAAGGGTTTTTCTCGTTCACTAATTCAGCATAGGAGTCGTTGAGGATTTTGATTTTCACCTCGAATTCCGTTACCGCATCGGTACTGGCCTTCTCGTTGGCCGAATTGGCAATGGAAGTGACTACCCCTGTGAATTTTTTACCACTAAAGGCATAAGAATCCACATCGATGATCGTGGTATCGTTCATGCTGATCCGTACAATATCGTTTTCGTTTACGTTTACCCTTACCTCCATTCTGGAAAGATCCGCGATACGTACCATCTCGGTACCTGCCATTTGTGCGGTGCCCACCACCCTTTCTCCTTTTTCCACCAACAACTTGGAAACCACCCCATTGGTGGGAGAATACACGTTGGTCAACCTCAGGTTTTCCGCGGCCTCATCGACGGTAGCCTTAGCACTCTTCACAATATATTCGGAAGCCAAAACGGTCTGCTCAGCGGCTTCTAGGTCATTTTGGGCGGTGAGGAATTCAGCTTTGGCCTGTTCAAAATCCGAATCGGATATCACCTTGTCTTCATACAGTTTTTGATTTCTTTCAAACGCCAGATTGGCCCTCGTAAACTGGGCTTCGGCCCTTTTCAGGGAAGCTCTGGACTGGGCCAGGTTGGCCATCTGTTGGTTTAGGGTCGCTTGGGCGCGGTCCAAGGCAGAAATAAAATTGTCTGGCCGGATTTTGACCAAAAGATCATTCAATTTCACCGAATCCCCCTCTATGACATTCAATTCAATGATCTCCCCTGCCACATCGGGGCTCAGTTTTACCTCCATTTCAGGTTGGACAATGCCCGAAGCGCTTACTTTTTCTGTAATGTTTCTTTTGGACGCAAGCGCGGTCTCAATTTCAAGCTCCTTTTCGCCCCCTATCCAGCCCGCCTTTTTTCCCGCAAAAATAAAGACTGCCAGAACGACCACTGCCCCTAAAAGTATATAAATCAGTCTGTTGGATTTTTTTCTTGCCATTTTTGTCTTTCATTTACAATGATAAAGGGTTTCCCAAATAAAAATCAAGCACTTTTACCCTGAAAACATATTCATATTTCGAAGTTACTAAATCAGCCTGAGCATTGAAAAGATTATTCTGGGCAACCTGAAAGTCCACTGCGTTGATCGCTCCCACATCGAAACGCTGGGTGGCCATGCGGAACGCCTCCTCCATTGCCTCTACTCTCAACAGTGAACTTCTATAAGCCTGTCTGGCCGCATAAGCAGAAGTGTATGCTGTTTCAATTTCCTGCCGTAGCTGGTTTTTGGTCTCTATTTCCTGAATTTCGCTTAATCTTTTCTGAACCCTGGCCCTCTGCACACCTGCTCTGTTCCTGAAATTGGAAAAAATCGGGATGTTCAAAGAAAGATTGGCTGCCTGGGAAAGGTTGTTTTCAAACTGTCTCATTAAGGGGTCAGCCGTGCCAAAAGATACCTGGTCCACATAGTTGGAAAACACATTGGCGTTGATGCCCAGTGTCGGCGCAAATGCACCTTTGGCCATCCTCACCCCATACTCCGCACTTTCTACTCCCAACTCTGCCGCTTTTATCTGAGGTAAATGTTCTGTGGCCACAGAGTAAATATTGGCCACGCCCTTTGTCTCTATCTCCAAATTATCCACTTCAACTTCCGGCACCACTATATCAAATTCATCTGTAAAAGGTAACTGAAGGGCCTGTGACAGGTTTAATCTGGCAATGCGGAGGTTGTTTTCGGCGTTGATCACTTCCAGTTCATTGGTAGCGGTCTGCGCTCCCAAATCAAGTTGGTCTCCCCTGGGCAGCGCTCCTGCCATCACCAACCGTCTGGTCCTTTCCAGTTGATCCTGAGTGGTTTTTAGTTGGGACCGCGCTATATTTAATTGCTCCCTGGCAAATGCCACATTGATGAAAAGGTTGATGGCATTGAGCGTAATATCGTTTTCAGTGGCCGCTACATTTAACCTGCTGGTTTCCACCTCCAGCTGGGCCTGTTTGATACTGTTCCTGATCTGTCCACCTGCATAAATGGGCAAATTGGAACTGGCTGAAATATTCACATTTCCTATCCGCCTGGTCTCAAAAAGGTTGGTTACGGGATTAATGGACCTTCCCCAGCGAAACCCGGAAGATGCCCCGGCAGAGAAAGAAGGCAGCTGTTGCCCCCTTGCTTCCATTAATGCCGCTTCCGAATTCAAAAGGTTCAGTTCACTCCTTTTCAGGTTGAGATTATTTTCTATGGCAATGATGACGCATTCCTCCAAACTCAGGGCTTCAATATCAAAATCCTGAGCCAAAACTTCATTTTCCATCAGAATCAACATGCCAATGGCAAAAAAGTAAATCTTCCTCATAATGTAAAGAAATTAATTATATTCTGACAAGTAGACAAGGGCATAAATTGTCGTGGCGTGCACCCCTTCATATACAATGAGATTAACCGATCCAACATTTTTTTCAATATCTATGCTAAAAAATTTTCTGCATGACAATTTAATAACCAAAACATCAATTCACACCATTTATACTATATATTTAATTAATTTTAACAATCTATTCTTCTATACAGGATGAAATTATGTACGAAAACGAACAGTGAAATGACCGGTTTTGAGACAGTATTTCTTCAAAAAGCGGGTGCTACCTTTTTAGCTGCCGATGTGGCTTTTGCGAATCGTGCGGCATTCTTTGGAGACGGTATTTTTGAAACCATGGTATTTGCCCAAAAGAGAATACGCTTTGCAGATGCTCACCAAAAGCGGGCGAAGGAAGGAATGGATGTATTGAAATTGAGGCAAAATTCGGTTTCCTCAGTCCAGCAGATTGAGGAATATGTACGCAAAAATTTTCCCGCAGATGTTCCTTTAAGGATCAGATGGAATATCTATCGGGAAGGGATAGGGAAATACACGCCTACCACCTCGTCCCCACAGGAAACCCTGTTCGTCCAACCTTTTTCTCCGGCTCCGGCCATCAAAAACAAAGCTTATGTCTCAGAATCCGTTCATGTATGCCCTTCTCCATGGAGCCATTGCAAAACCTTAAACGGTCTTACTTATGTCATGGCCAATATGGAAAGGCAGGAAAAGGGGATGGATGAGGTAATCCTTACGGATGACAAAGGTTTTATCAGTGAAGCCGGTAGCGCTAACATCTTTTGGGTAAAAAACGGCAAGTATTATACCCCTTCCCTTAAACACAACGCGATAGCCGGAGTAAGCCGGGCGATGATCTGCGAAATACTCCAAAAAAAAGGGAAACTAATCCAGGAAGGCAGTTACACCTTTGACGACCTGCTCGGAGCAGAGCAGGTTTTTACCTCCAACGTCAGTGGACTCTCCTATATACAGCGGATCGATGAGAAAATGCTCTCTACCGATCCCATTCCTTTCTTGGAAGCGTTGTTTACATGGTAGGGTTATATGGCAACGGCTGCTTTGATATGAGGGTGCGGATCATAATTCAGGATCTCAAAATCCTCATACCTGAAACCGAATATGTCCCTTATTTCAGGATTCAGTTTCAGCTGAGGCAATGGCCTGGGATTCCGTGAAAGTTGTAGCCTGGCTTGGTCTATGTGATTATTATAGAGGTGTGCGTCTCCAAAGGTATGCACAAATTCCCCCGGCTGAAGATCACACACCTGGGCTATCATGGAAAGCAGCAGTGCATAGGAAGCGATGTTGAAGGGAACGCCCAGGAACACATCGGCGCTGCGTTGGTACAACTGGCAGGAAAGCCTGCCTTCCGCCACATAAAACTGAAACAGTAAGTGGCATGGAGGCAAAGCCATCTGATCCACATCAGCCACGTTCCAGGCACTCACAATGAGTCTCCTGGAATTGGGATTGGTTTTGATCTGGTGAACAAGGTTCTTTATCTGGTCTATCTCTCCGCCCTCGCCATCCGGCCAATGCCTCCACTGATAACCATACACCGGACCTAAATCCCCGTTTTCATCAGCCCATTCGTCCCAAATGGATACTTTGTTGTCCCTCAGGTATTGGATATTGGTGTCACCGTTCAGAAACCACAGCAACTCGTGAATAATGGAACGAACATGACATTTCTTGGTGGTGACCAAGGGGAAGCCTTCCTGCAGGTTAAAACGCATTTGGTAACCAAAGACGCTGATCGTCCCCGTTCCCGTCCGGTCCCCTTTCTGAACCCCCGTGTCCAAAATATGCTGAAGTAACTGATGGTATTGTCTCATGGAATAAACAGTGGTTTTATCCGTAATGTTGTTCGTAATATTTCTGATAGTCACCGGAAGTGACCCTTTCCAACCAATCCTGGTTATTGAGGTACCAGTCAACGGTCTTTTCTATCCCGGTTTCGAAGGTCAGGCTGGGTTCCCAACCCAATTCATTTTTAATATTGTCGGCGTCGATGGCATATCTCAAGTCATGTCCTGCCCTGTCTTTTACAAAAGTAATCAAGTCTGCTGATTCACCCGGTTTCCTGCCGAGTTTTTTGTCCATGATTTTGCACAGCAACCTCACGATATCGATGTTCTTCCATTCATTGAACCCTCCGACATTATAGGTAGCTCCCGGCTTGCCCTGATGGAATATCAAATCAATGGCCCTGGCATGGTCTTCCACATACAGCCAATCCCTGACATTTTCTCCCTTTCCGTATACCGGAAGAGGTTTGTTGTTTTTGATGTTATGGATGCACAGAGGAATCAATTTTTCCGGAAACTGATTCGGACCGTAATTATTCGAACAATTAGAAATCACCGTTTTCAGACCATAAGTATTGGCATAAGCCCTCACAAAATGATCAGAAGAAGCTTTCGAGGCGGAATAAGGCGATTGTGGGTCATAGGGCGTTTTTTCGGTAAAATACCCTCCCTCATCCAGGGAGCCATACACTTCATCCGTGGACACGTGATAAAACAAATGATTTTGTTTATCCTTCCAAAATTCCCTTGCCACATTGAGCAGGTTTACCGTGCCTATGACATTGGTTTTGACGAATGCCAGCGGATCGGAGATGGACCTGTCCACATGGGATTCTGCAGCCAGGTGAATGACCTCGGTAACCTGATAATCATTAAATACTTCTTTAAGCAACTCCTCATGGGCAATATCAACCTTCGAGAAATGGTAGTTGGCAGCTTGGTCAATATCTTTGAGGTTTTCCAAATTTCCCGCATAGGTAAGGCTGTCAAGATTTACAATCCTGTAATCCGGGTATTTATTGACGAAAAGTCTTACCACATGGGATCCAATAAAACCTGCTCCCCCTGTTATTAAAATAGATTTTTGCATAGTGCTTTGTTAAACCCTGAATTTCGATATTAATTTCTTGAACCAATGGGTTCGTGAAAGTTGGTCTTCTTCATAATAGTTACCGTTGTATTTATTTTTTTTCATGTATGAGTAACTATAACCGTACCCATAATTATAACCGGCAAAATCATAAGTATCCCCTCCGCTTCTTAAACCATTGAAAATCGCATAAAAATTACTTACCTGATCACTTGTATATAAGTCATTGATCATCAGCAGGTGATTTCTATGGGTATAATCATAACGTACAATATACAAATTTACGTCTGAGAACCGCAATAAATCCATGGTTTCTGAAACCAACCCTACCGGAGGACAGTCCATCACAATGATGTCAAACTCTTTTTCCAAATCATCAAAAAAAACCTTAAGCTTGTCCTTCAACAGCAGTTCGGAGGGGTTTGGCGGAACCGGGCCAGAAGGAACCATATATAGATTTTCGTATGGGGTTTTGATGATGATTTCCTCCGCTGAGTTTTTGTTGACCAAAAAAGTAGAAAGGCCTTTTTTATTCGATACCTTCAAATAGCTGGAAAGCTTAGGTTTTCTAAGGTCCATGCCCAAAATGCATGTTTTTTTTCCACTCAAAGCCATGGCTGAGGCTATATTAAGGCTGATAAAGGTCTTTCCTTCCCCGGATATGCTTGAGGTTACCAGAATTTTCTTGCATTTTTTTTCACTTGCCATGTAAAAAAGGGCCGACCTTAAGGATCTAAAGGATTCAGATGTAACAGATCGGGGGTGTTCGGCTACAAGTAGATTGGTCTTTTTGTCGCTATATCCGATGGTACCCAAGACAGGCATCCTCAAAATGCTTTTGAGCTGCACCTGGTCCATGATACGGGTGTTCAAAAAGTGGTATAAAAACAAAAAGCCAAAAGGAATGAAAAAACCCAGTCCCATGGCATAGGCATAATTTTGCAGCTTTTTGGGGAATATCAGCGTACCTTTTTTTGCATAATCCACTATACTGTTGTCCGGCACGTTGGAGGCTTTGGCTATCCCCGCCTCGGCCCGCTTTTCCAGCAGGTAAGTATATAGATTTTCCCTGAGTTTATATTCTCTGAAAATGTTGGTATAATTGGATTCAGCTTGTGGCAAATTGGAAAATTGCCTGTCATAAGAACGAAGCTGATCCGCAAACTCCTGCTTCCTTACCTCGGTGTTTTGGATCAGGTTATGGATGTTTTCAAACAGATTTTCTTTTAGCCTGTCAATTTGCTGATCCAGGACTCTGACATCCGGATGCGTCTCTTTCGCGACGGACAACAATTTTCTCCTTTCCAGCGAAAGTACCACCAGGCTCTGTATGAGCTCACTTAGCAGTCCATCCGAAACCCCGATAACAGAGGGAGCTACTACCTCTTCATAATTGGCTGTTTTGCTCTCCAGGTAGGCCCTCAATGTCCGGTAATAAGACAGCTCCAAATCTACGGCCTGTACACTTTCTTCCAGTCGCTGGATGTTAGCCAGAACACCGCCAAACTCCGCATCCACGTCCAAAAGTTTGTTGTCCACTTTAAATCGTTGCATTCTACTTTCGACGGAGCGCAGGGAATCCTCCACAATGTATAGCTGCTCTTCGATAAATTTTAAGGCATTCTCTGAAATCAGGTTCTTTTCTTTAAGATCATATTCCAAAAAGGAATCCATCAAGGCATTGACATAATCACTGCCTTTTTCCACAATTTTTGTAACCATGCTGACTTCAAGCACCGATCCATAATTGATCAATGGCCTTACCTGAACGGATTTGGAGTACTTGTCCACCAAGGTATTGGGATGGTGAAGCATGAACTCCACCATATCCCCCACGCGGGAAGGGTTCAACAGGTGCACCGTGAATTTGGTCCTGCCTCCCCTGACCTCCTCCCCAAACCGGTATGTTTTTCCAAAAACATCCAGTTCGTCCTCCACGTATTGGTTGTCCCAAAAGAAGCGGTCCAAAAGTTTATTTTCTTCACTGCCTATTCTGAATTCATCCTCCGAAATGATCTGCAAAAGCATCTTTTTGTCTTCCACTTGGGGATGACCCCAGTCCACATCGATACGGATAGGGGCATTCTTATAAAATTCAATCTCTTTGATATTGGTGGCTGCATAATAGCTCACATCAAAATGCAGCTTTTTCAGGGCCTCTTCGGCCAGGTTTTTTGACGTGAAGAGCAAAATATCGTTGGTAAGGTTTTCCCCACCCGAAAAGATATTCGACCTGTCGAGTATCCTTACCTCCGGAGAGGTATTTCGTTTTACCATCACACTTCCTCTGACTTCAAACCGCTCCACAGTATACCTGTGAAATAAAAAGACACCAATCAAGCCCAGACCCATACAAAAAATATACAAAGGCCAATAGCGGGCATATTTAATGAGGTAGTACTTGACGTCTGTCGGCTTTTCCTGCTCCTCAAACTTTGAAAGATCCAAATGCTCCATAATCAAAAAATACCTGAAGTAATCCCGTAAAGAAATAACAAAGCCGTGAGGACAGAAACCCCCAACTGCAGTGAGGCGGAGAGATTTTCACCGGATCCTACCTGTCTGACTTTCATAGGCTGAAGGTAGAGGATGTCGTTCGGCTGAATGAAATAGAACGGTGAAGCCAAAAGTCTCCTGTCATTAAGGTCAACCTGGTGTATTTTCGTACCCCCATCGTATTGCCTGATCAGAAATAGTTCGTTTTTCTTTGCAAGGATTTCGGATTCTCCGGACATGGCCAATGCATCAAAAATGGTTGCCCTGTTTTTAAGGATCATTTTTGTCCCCACGCTTCGGAATTCGCCCAAAGCTGTAAACCTTATGCCTCCTATTCTAAGCCTCACATCCACATTCTCTTTGAAATAGGCATTAATCTCCCCCTGCACTTTTTGCCTGGCCTCCTCTTCGGTCAAGCCAGCCACTTGGATCAGGCCCAGGATAGGCACCCTTATAAAGCCGTCCTTATCTATAGGATATCCTGAAAAATAAAAAATATCCATCGCTCCACCCATAGCGCCCATTCCACCTCTGCCCGTTCTTGCACTGTTAGCTCCTTGATACTCAAAGGCTTTAAGCAGCTCTTCGTTGGCTGAAGCAAAGTCGATATCAATAATATCAAAAGGCTGAAGGACATATTCATAATCCACATCGGCGTAAGGAATGAATTCATCCAAGCCGATAGGATCATTGCCTGACAGGTTCTGCAAATAATTGATCCTCCTATTGCTGATACAGGAAGCAACCAAAAACGACAACATCAACACGGGGACTATCCTCATCATGTACCTTAAAAGTCCTTAAAGATCAATGCCAAAATTAATTAAATAAGTACGGAATGAAAATAAATGGGATTTTTAAATTTATTCATCATTTTCCATTATCCAACAAACGATAATATTGATTCAAAATCTCCTGATGTACCAATTTACGGTCATACTTGGACCGCACGAGCTGATAAAGGTTCTCTGCAAACCCCTGCATCACCTCTCTTTTTACGAAGCCAAACTCCATGGCCTCTTTAAGTGCATCTACCTGACCTACAGGATAAACCAAAGCGGTTTTCATCGGTTTTGCCAGTTCTGTATTTCCCGGGATATCCGAACAGATAACCGGACAGCACATAGCACCGGCCTCCAACATGACGTTAGGAAACCCCTCCCGGTATGAGGCATGAATAAACACATCCGAAATGGCCAGGTAATAGGGCACATGGTCGGTCCAGGGAACATGGACGATCCTTGGATGATCATTGATCTTATTGATTGTTTTCCTTTCCAGAGGATCAAGTTCCTGTTCAAAGTCCCCCAGCAGTACCAGCTTGGACCGGTTAACAATCTTTGAAGCCAGATAAGCTTCCACCAAATCTTCTATACCTTTGTCTTTTACCAACCTGCCAGCGGCCAACATCACAAATTCATTCTCACCGGGAGAAACCCTCATCGTCGCGGCTACGAGATGGTTTTCCTGCAAATTGGCCCGGTCGAATACTTCCAGATCAACCCCATTTGAGGACCCTTCCCCGATCACTTTCACTTTTTCGGGTTCTGCCAGCCCTTCAGATAAAATCAAGTCCCTTAGCGACTGTGCATTCGGCCAAATCTCTGTGGCGAATTGGTAGGTCAGTTTTTCCGTACGGATTAAAAGTCTGCGCTTACTGTCTGAACTAAGCGTATGGGGTAAACCTGCCACTGTGTGGATCCGAACCGGTACCCTGGCCAATCTGGCCGCAATCATTCCCAATAAGCCTGCCTTGGGGGTATGGGTATGGACCACGTCGGGCTTTTCTTTCTTAAAAAGCTGCACCAGTAGCCATATACAATAAAGGTCTTTTAGAGGTGTGATTTTTCGGGTAAATGGGATGATCTCGTGCCGGCAGTCTTCATTTTTCAATACATCCCGCCATTCCTTGCCGTCAGCACTTACCATGATCACCTCAAACCCAGCCTTGCTCATGAATTTCATCTGGTCTTTCAAAAGCAATTTCAATGACAAAGGGACGGTGGTTATCCTGATTAATTTAGGCATGGAGTTATCTCTTATTATAAAAGGGTAAAGTTAGTTGTAATTTAGAATTTATTGAGAAAAATATTGATATCACAATATTTAGTTTCTCTTTCGGGACAATAATCGGACCGAAAACTTTATGGAAATGGAATCCAAAGCACCTATTTGGCGTAACAAGCCCATCGGTAAACGGTATTTATGGATTTGTTTCACTTATATTACTCAAAAAAGGAATATCTCTAACTCCATGATTAAGAGAATCGGCCGGATGACACACCGGGCATACCAAACAAAAAAAGTGAGGATCTCCTCACTTTTTTTGTCTATATGCACTCTCAAATTAAAAAGCCGGATCCTGTACTAAAGTTGGAGCTCCATCTTTATATGATCTTTCAATGGCTTCGAGAGGTACCGGAAAGAATTCATTCCGCCCTTTCGTGAAGGAAACGCCATTCAAATACGTTCGTTTATTACTTTCAACACGTAAGTATTCATTCAATACTTCCGCAGCAATGCCCCATCTTTGCAGGTCGAAGAACCTATGACCTTCCATAGCAAACTCCAACCTTGTTTCAAACCGTACCGCTTCTCTGGCAGTAACTTGATCAGTCCAAGGCTGGTTATAAGTATTGATAACATAGTTAGCAGCATACTCATCTTCCACAATATTAAAGTCGTTCCTGCTTGACCCTTGTATTGCCCGGGGAACAAACCCGTCAGGATTGGCGGCGCGTTCCCGGATCATGTTGACGAGTTCCCTTGCTCTTTCGAGATTTCCCAATTCCACTTCAATCTCCGCAAGCCAGAGAATGACCATTCCCAATCTCATGATTCTATAATTATTTGCAGAAAGCCGAGGGTTGGGTCCAATCCCAAAATAGGCGGGCTCAGCCAGGTGTTTCTTCGGGGAATAAGGACCTGCATAGTTTTGATCCCTGATAAAATCACTGCCATGTATTTTGAATCCTTTGAAAAGAATTCCTCTCCTACCCACCGTATGGTCGAGCCTAGGGTCCAAAGGACCTTCATAGGGCTCAAATGGTGCGTTCCAGGAGAGTCCCTGATCATTGGTAACGTCCTCGTCATTGAAGGTTTCCAACAAAGGAAGACCGTCATCTGAGGTTTTGTAGGCGTTAACCAGATTCTGGGTAGGCTGATAAAATCCGCAGCACCCCCATGGATCTGTATAAGGGTAATTCAAGGTAGTACCTTCATTCGAAGCTTGTTGATTGGCACTGCTGATTGCAAACTGAATTTCAAATATGGATTCCTCATTGTTCCTTCTACCCACTAGAAAATTCTCCTCGAAAGTGGGGACCAGCGAAAACCCTCCGTTCAACAGGATGTCTTCCAATAAAGGTTTGGCCTCTTCCAATTTTGAAACATTGGCGGCACCTGTTTCCTGGTCCCAGCCCTGGAACATTTTTGCCTTTGCCAAAAAGGCCTGTGCGGCCCATTTCGTAGGCCTTCCGACTTCATCCTGAATCTCTGGCAGTACGTTCATGGCCGCTTCAAAATCCGCTTCTATGTCGGGCCAGATTTCCCGGTCATTGGGAACCTTCGAACTTTCTAAGTCTACCAAATCAAACTGTTCATCATCGATGTAGGGGGCTCTTCTCCACATTTTTCTAGCCTCAAAATGGAAAAAGCCTCTCAAAAACCTTGCCTCGGCAATAATCTGAGCCCTTCTCTCATCACTGACATCTTCCGTCTCCTTTAGCGTATTCAGTACGTCGTTTGATCTAGCTATTCCTTTGTATACCGACCGCCATTTATTCCGGATATGTACATTTGTGGGTTGATAGTCGTACCGTTCCAGAAAAGACTGTTCGGGCTGGTCACCGGCATCAGTTCCCTTGTAAGCATCGTCAGAAACAACGCCCCCGTACACCCAATTATCTATGGAGGAATTCCAGGAGGATTGTCCGTCCAGTCCATAACCGGAAATCATCGAATATGCCCCGATAAGAATCCCCTCTACCCCATCTGGGTTAGTGAGTCCTATGGTACTGTGCTGTCCCTGTGGAACCGTTTCAAGAAATTCATCGCTACAGGAAAATGTCACCCCTCCTGCCAATAATGTTGACAATACAACTTTTATATATTTGGTTTTTATCTTTTTCATTGTTTTCGCTGGTTAGAATGTCACATTCAAGCCTAAAATCAAGTTTCTGGAGACGGGCATGTAACCGCCATCAAAGCCCAAAGTACTGTCCACCGTGGTTTGGATTTCGGGATTCATCCCGGTATAATTGGTGATGGTCAACAGATTTTGACCTTGAAAGTATACCGAAGCTCTGGTGAGTCCAAGTGCATTCAGTGTTGGCTGTGGAAGGCTGTAAGTCAACTGAACATTCCTTAGCCTAAAATAGGACCCGTCTTCAATAAAATAACTTGAGGGACGGCTGCTGATCTGGTCATCGGCATCCATTATAGGCGTGGTTCCTCCGGGGTTTTCAGGAGTCCAGGCATTGTACAAGGCATCCCTCGATTTGTTACCTTGGAATGTATTGAAATCAGTCCAATAGCGCATATAATTAAAAATATCGTTACCTACAGAACCGTTGCCGAATAAAGTCAGGTCCCAGTTTCTATATCCAACATTGACGTTTACCCCATAAACGAATTTGGGATGGGGATTTCCAATAATTGTCCTGTCATTATCGTCGATAATACCATCTCCGTTCACATCTTCGACCTTGAACTTGCCTACCGCATTATAATTGCCATATGGTGGATGGGCATCCGCTTCCTCCTGGGTTTGGAAAATGCCCAGATTATTATAACCAAAAAAAGATGAAATCGGATACCCCGCTTGTGTCACCGTCACGGCAGGAACCCGCGAAGTGTTTCCAAAAAACACATTGTCTTCGTTCTCATCCAAGACATCGACATTGTTTCTATACATAGAATAGTTGGCTGAAACACTGTACCTTAGGTCACCGCCCAAGCCAGTATCGTTATAACCCAGATTCAGATCCAGTCCTTTGTTGGTCATTTGGCCGACGTTTACTGACGGGGCGATAGCATCTCCGTGTCCATAACTGATGGGGGGCTGAAACAACATGTCTGTGGTAACCCGGTTCCATATATCAAATTCGAAGAAGATTTTTCCATCCCACATTTCTACATCCAAACCCAGGTTATTAGAGGTCGTGGTTTCCCATCTCGCATTAGGATTACCGAATCTTTGGGTATCAAAGCCAATCCTGGGGTTTGAGGTAGAACCATCGATGGGATAGCCCGCGTTAAATATATTGGAACGGTAAGTAGTAAAAGCATTGTAATCACCGATCAATTGATTACCTGTCATCCCCCATCCATACCTCAATTTCATATCGGAAACGAACGGCAAAGCATCAGCCATAAAGGCCTCATCCGAAAGCCGCCATCCCAAACTAAAGGCTGGAAATACCGCATTTCTCGACGCTGCCAAAAACCGGGACGAAGCGTCATTTCTTAAAATAAACTGGGCCATGTATTTTCCATCGTATGAGTAGTTTATTTTTCCAAACTGAGAATATAACCTGTAATCGGATTGAACATAGCCAAAGTTGGTCGCAGTGGTGGGATCGCCTAAATCCAGATAGCCTATGACAGGCACTGTTTCAAACGGATACCTTTGCCTGGCCGCCCCGAAGATCTCGCCAAATTCTTTGATGGATTCTACACCGAGATAGGCATCAATGGCATGCACATCGTTAAAAGTTTTGGTATAGCTGATGGTGTTAGTCCATACCCACTGATAGGAATATGCATTTTCCGCAGTAGAGCTGTTGATAAAGTTTCCTTCGACATATTCAGGTTGGGGTCTCCCGATAAACCTCCCCCTTCTGTTGTTGCCATCAATTCCAAAACTCGTTTTTACCATAATATTATCGGTGACATCATAGGACGCATACACATTGCCAAAGATCCTTAACCTCATATTACGGTTATCCTGCTGCCGGGACAATACAGCCACAGGGTTAAAATTATTGCCAAGGTTAGCTCCCCGGCTTCCTGCAAAATTCCCCATAATATCATATACTGGTAAAAGAGGGTGCTGCAAATATGAACTGAATACGGCATTTTGTTCCTGATTGTTACCAAACCCCCCTTTTCGATTATCGAAGGAAGCAGTAAGGTTTTCCCCAATGGTCAACTTGTTGTCCAATGCCTGAAACTCCGTATTCGCCCTGATGGAGTATCTTTCATATCCTATATCATTCACTATACCTTCCTGGTTGAAATAATTTAACGACAGGGCATATCTGCCGTTCTCCGTACCGCCGTTGGCGCTAATCTGATAACTTTGTATAGGTGAGGTACGGGTGGTTTCATTCCACCAGTCGGTATCCGCAGCGCGGGTAATAGGATATATATTTCCCGGTTCCAGGGCATAGAGGCTGGGGTCAGTAGCTGGGTCCCCCTCCATGGCACCGCTCGGAAAAACATAGTCAGGGATCATCACTTCACCATTCGGTCCCCATGAATACTGTCCGTGACTGGGTGTTCTGCCAGCATTGAGGTTTGCTTGGTATAGGTACCTTCCCAGCTCTTCAGCATTTAAAGGGTTTGGCCTATTGTCCGCCGCTTGTGTTCCATAGTAAGCATCAAAAGAAATAGACGGTTTACCCACCTTGCCCCTCTTCGTTGTGATGATCACGACACCGTTTGCAGCCCTGGATCCGTAGATGGACGCCGCCGAGGCATCTTTGAGCACCTGTATGGACTCAATGTCATTGGGGTTCAGGTTAGCCTGGTTCTGGGTCGGTACCCCATCAATCACATATAGGGGATCATTGTTACCAATGGTGCCGAAACCTCTGATCCGCACAGTGGCGTTGCCACCGGGGGTGGCGTCGTTGACGATATTGATCCCTGCTGCCCGTCCCTGAAGTTGTTGAGCAAAAGTCGTAGCCGGGATGGACAACAGCTCATCAGCATCAACAGATGTCACTGCCCCGGTAATTTCTCGACGGGATTGAGAGCCGTATCCGGTAACCACTACTTCATCTAAACCGCTGACACCCTGCTCCAACAGGACGTCAACCGTGTTTCTATTGCCGACGATTTCTTCTTTGTTGGTATATCCGAGAAACGAAAACACCAAAACGGCATCATCATCTGGCACACTTATGGTGTACTGTCCATCAATATCCGTAACCGTCCCACTGGAGGTTCCTTTTACCAAGACAGCTGCTCCTGGCAGGGGGTCACCCAGGTCATCCGAGACTGTGCCCGTCACTTCTCTCTGGGCAAATGCAAGGGATGCATTCACCAGGACAAGCAACAATGACAAATTAAGCACTTTGTACATTCTCAACATAAATAAATAGGTTTATTGTTTAATTTAAATAAAGCTCAATTATTATTGTAAAACTTAAAATATAAATTATTTTTATATACTATAATCAATAATATTATTTATTAAATTACATTAATCAATAACTAAACTATATAACTATTAATTAACCCTCAATAATTACTTACATACATCAACAGTGGAAAGGAGTAGATAGGTTGTTTTCCAAAAATTTGGCACGGGTGATTTCTGCCATACTTAAAACAGTAGAGATATATGACATAATAGTTGGGTTTTGGGTCAAGTATCTGAATCAATGCAAGTTATACCAAGTACTGTTCAAAACCTTTTGAGATAACTTCGAAGCAAGTTTACAATTTTTTGTTCTAAAACAGAAAGTTTTTTATTAAAAAAAAACAAAACAACCATAGTTAAAGATAAAATCATGTAATCTTATTATTTTATATTTAAAAAAATAACAAATAATTCATTCAACAAAAATAGTTAATCATATTTTAAGATATTCTGAAACATTATTTTTCATTAAGCTCAAATAACTAAATGGATACTTTTTTCTAATCCAAAAAAAGAGCTGGCATGATGATCATCCCAGCCCCTTTTAGTTGATTAAAAAAGTTTCATCACATCATTTGTTTTCCCTACTCAAAGAAAAAGGAAAGTCCTCATTACCCGTCCCTCTGACAGGGTTGGCCTGGTCCGACATTTCGAATTTCAATACGCCTCCTTGCATCAGTTCCTGATGGCTGACCCAGCTGGCTGTACGTTCTTGGCCATTCCACCAAAGTTTATTTACGTAACGGTTCTCCTTTTTATTCTTCGGTGCTTCGATGATAAGCGTCTTGTCATTTTCCAGTTTAACCGTCATTTTTTTGAACAGGGGGCTGCCCATCACATATTCGTCTGTCCCCGGACAAACCGGGTAAAATCCCATGGCAGAAAAAACATACCAGGCGGAAGTCTGTCCATTGTCCTCGTCACCGCAGTAGCCATCCGGTGTAGGTTTATACATCCTGTCCATCGTTTCCCTTACCCAATACTGCGCCTTCCAAGGGGCTCCTGCATAATTATAAAGGTAGATCATGTGCTGTATGGGCTGGTTGCCATGGGCATATTGTCCCATGTCGGCGACCTGCATCTCCCGGATCTCATGGATCACAAAGCCGTAATAACTTTCTTCAAAGACTGGAGGGAGATCAAAGACTTCATCCAGCTTTTGAATAAAGGCTTCTCTGCCCCCCATTAGCCCGATCAGACCCTCCACGTCATGAAATACCGACCAGGTATAATGCCAGCTGTTGCCCTCCGTGAAAGCATCCCCCCATTTGAAAGGGTCAAACGGCTTCATGAACTCCCCGTTTTTCATTTTTCCGCGCATAAGACCTGCCCCGGGATCAAAAAGGTTTTTATAATTCAGGCTCCTCTTTCTGTACAGCTCAATTTCTTCCTTTGGCCGGTCCAGTGCTTTGGCCAGCCGGTAAATGGTGAAGTCGTTATAAGCGTATTCCAACGTCCGGGCCGCATTTTCATTGATACCCACATCATAGGGCACATAGCCCATCTCATTGTAATAATCAGCACCTGCCCTTCCCACTGCTGTCAACGGCCCTTCATTGTTGGCCCCATGTAACAGGGCCTCATAAAGGGTTTCGATGTCGTAATCATATTGTTGTCCCAACTTGAGATAGGCATCGGCCACTACAGACGCCGAATTGTTGCCTATCATCACGTTTCGTAATCCCGGGCTCGCCCATTCAGGAAGCCAGCCGCTTTCTTTATAGGCATTGGCCAGGCCTTCCTGCATCCGGCTGTTAAGTTCTGGAAACATCAGGTTCAGAAAAGGAAACAAGGAGCGGAACGTATCCCAAAACCCGGTATCGGTAAACATATAACCCGGCAAAACTTCCCCGTTGTACGGACTGTAATGCATGACGTTTCCCTGCTCATCGTATTCATAAAATTTTCTGGGAAAAAGCATTGATCTATACAGACAGGAATAAAATGTCCGGACATCCTCCACGGTTCCCCCTTCAACTTCAATACGGCCGAGCATGGCGTCCCAGATTTCCCTTCCTTCCTCTTTGACCACCTCAAAACTTTTGGCTTCTATCTCTTTTAGGTTGCGTTCCGCCTGTTCAAAGCTGATGAAGGAGGAAGCAACTTTTGCATGGACCTGCTCCCCTTTTTGAGTAGAAAAAGTGATAATGGCACCCGCATGATCCGATTCCTGTTCCGACACCTGGACAAGGGACCCGTCTTTAAAAGTATGTACGGATTCGATGGGTTTATCAACGTAGATGACAAAGTAGTTTTTAAAATTATCCGGAACCCCTCCACTGTTTTTGGTCGTGTAACCGATGATTTTATTTTCCTCCGGGATGACTTTGATAAAAGACCCGCCATCCAAAGCATCAATCACCAGTCCGGCCTCGTCCGTTCCGGGATAGGTGAAACGGAAAAAAGCAGCCCTGTCTGTAGGCGTGAACTCAGCGGTAACGTCATGATCAGCCAGATAGACACTGTAATAGTAGGGTTTGACGGTCTCGGATTTATGGTTAAACCAACTGGCACGGTCGTCTTCTTCAAACCCCGGCTTGCCCGTCACTGGCATGATGGCAAACTGACCATAATCATTCATCCACGGAGAAGGCTGATGGGTTTGTTTGAAACCCCTGATGCGGTCAGCCGAATAGGAGTAGATCCAGCCGTTGCCCATCTTTCCGGTCTGCGGTGTCCAGAAATTCATGCCCCAAGGCCTGGCTATAGCCGGGTAAACATTGCCGTTGGAAAAGCTCGGCTTGGAATCGGTTCCCATCAAGGGATTTACCCAATCCACGGGGGATTCCACCCGGTCCACATACACGTCCTGCGCAAATCCATTTAACATAAACAAAAAACAGCCCATCAAAATGGCTGCTATTTGTTTCAATAGACTTCTGTCAAAAAAGGAACACACTGGTTCCCAAGAGGTTCCCAGCGTGTTTTGATCAAAACTGTTTTCCACTATTTCAGGGTGTTGATCCATTGTGCGATTTTTAACGCGTCTTCCTTGGGCACATGGGGCATGGGCGGCATGGGCGTGGCATACTCCGGCCAGTTTTGGGGCTCCGGTGTATGGATCAGTTCCACGATTTTTTCTGCGGAATAATCCCTCTTGGCCACATCCTTGTAGGCGGGACCAACCTGCTTGGTGTCCTTGTTATGACAAGCAATACAGGTATGTTTGCTCAAAAGTGTTTTTATAAGATCTTCATCTACCGTCTCCTTGACCGCCTTAGTCTCCTGCTTTTGTCCGGTTTGGGTCGCCTGGGCCAAAGCTTTTGGGGTGACGTTTTTGGGCTGCGCCTCTTCCTGCTTCACGGACGAATTGAAAGTGCTCATTTCATTGGCTGCCAAAGCCGCTCCATCAGGTATATTGTTCAGCGTGTAATAGGCAGAGGGATGTACAAGCGAATAGTAAGTATCCTTCTCTCTTACCCCGTCCAACAGGATATGGTGGATATGGTATTGTTTCAATCCGTCCACCTTGATCCGGGCTTTAAGTCCATCGGCTGAGACTTTCACCCCTTGCACGGAGGCGGTTTCATTGGCTACCGGCGGACTGCCATACACGGGGTGGTACTTATAGATAAAAGTCTGTACCGAATAAGAAGCGAGATCCTCTGCGGATTTCCTGTCAACAGGTTTGGTGAATTCGATTTCGAAACCATCCGGCATGGCCTTTACGGTTCTCATTTCGAATGGAACCTCTCCGTTCCAAACCAGTCTTTCCAGGCCCTCGTTGGCATCGCCTGCTGACCCCCACCCACGGTTGGTTTCACCTACAAACAATGATTTGTCCTGACCCCAGGCCATCCGCAGGACACCTGAACGGAAATTGCTTCTGAAATCGATGGCCACGCCCTGTAGCTCTCCTTTGACTTCTTCCAATGCCACACGCATGATCTTGCTTTGTCCCTGGTCTCCCACCAAAAGCTGTCCAGCAAACGGGCCAAAATGTCCCTCAGGGATTTTTATGGGTTCAGAGGTGGAAATACCCTGGATACCATAGGGAAACCATACGGCTGGCAAAGTCAAATCGGGCAGCTGCTCTTTGGCCTGATACATGGTGATGTATTCTTCCTCTACCATGTTTTCCGGCTTGATGTACCTCCCCTGATCATCTTTTATCAACCTTGGATCAACCACTTTGTTGAACGCTTCCATGGTGAGACTCAATGGGGAGTTGGACAGGTTGGTCCACTGCAATCCTCCGGGATGTCCTACAAAGGCGCCTTTTTTCACGTGCCAGATGCCTCCTGTAGCCATGTAGTCCCCCTGGTTTTCGGTATAGAAAAGCTTTCCGTCAATGTGGCCCAGACCTGCTGGGGAACGCATTCCTGTTGCCCAGGGCTCCATCTGACCATCAGGGCTGATTTTCATCACCCAACCTCTGTAAGGGACCCTGCTGTCCCCTCTCCACCACTGGCCGTCAATGCCAAAAGCCAGGTTTCCGGAAACGTAAAAATTGCCTTCCTCATCTATCACAGGGCCATAGCTATATTCATGATAATGACCAGATACCGGCCATGCATACACGGTTTCATACAAATCGGCCTTGCCATCCTGATTGGTATCGGTCAGCTTGGTAAGTTCACCCCGCTGGGCACAGTAAAAACTGCCATCTACATAACGCAGCCCCAACACCTCGTGCAATCCCGATGCAAATTTCCTGAAAAAAGGCCGGGCACTGGTGGGGTTCTCCACAATATAAATATCCCCCCTTCGCGTTGCCACGCCCAGATTACCATTGGGCATTACGGTCAATCCACCCACTTCGAGCAAGGTGCCTTCAGGGGCGCTCACTTTCATGATCCTGAAATAATCCTCCTCCGTAGGGGACTCTTGGGCATAAGCGCCCATGCTCCATCCAAGAACAACAAGGAAAAATGCGAACGCGGTATTTTTTAAATTTTTCATATGATTATCATTTGTTCTTAATAGGCCATATGGAATCTCGCATGTATTATAATCATCCCAGTTTGTGACGATCCCGTCATGCTTGATTTCATCTTTTGTTTCAATCCTATTCTTCTCTAAAACAGCAATGTATATTCAATTTTATCTCCAGCCGGCAACAACAACTCCTGTTTGCCAGACACCTTCCGGATGCTGGCCGCACCTGTATTGCCATTGAGCTGTACATAATAGGAACGATCGCCCACTGCATATAAACCCTTTCCCAAATCCTCTATCAGTTCCGCTTCGGCCAGTCTCAGGTACATTTTGTCTTTAGGTCCCTCAATGGATAGGACGCGTCTGAGGCCTTGTCCCTCTTCCAATACCAACAAATCATCCTCCACTACGGCATTATGGAGGCGGTAGGTAAAGGCCACGTGGTTTTCTTTGCTTTTGATGCGGTAACCCAAGGGGCGAAATGCGGTGCCTGTGGTATCGGCTACCCAAGGCGCATCATTGCTATCCAGCAGGCCTATTGTAAATGACGGTTTGCCAAAACGAACCACGGCTCCCTCCGGCCTGGATGAACCGTCACCCCGGCTGTTCCACATAGGGGTGGCATTCAAAAACTCACCTCTCCATACCTGGACAATATGGCCATAATCCATGTCATAAGTATAATGAACCTTGGCTTCAGAACCCACTGACAGCGCGTGTGTCACCCGGTCATGGCCCGGAATGTCCATAAAACTCCTCAGTAGGGGACGTTCTTTCGGGTCCACCAGTATGGGGTCTGCCGTGCCCCTGCCGGCACCGGCGCTATTGCCCAGCTGAAACTCCCTGATTCCCGGGCCTGAAACTGTCCATCCGACGGCAGTAGGCGCCCAATCCTGACTCTTGGCGTATATGAGTTCGAAAGCATGTTCCCCTGCCGGCAGCCTTACAGGCTCACTTCTCCTGCTTCTAGAGGGGGAAACGGCTTCCTCCCCGTTGATCCTCAATACTCCCCCGCCCCCAGGCAATTGGATGCCAAACCGGTAATCTCCCGGTTCATGAACCAACAGTTTACCTTGGTACCTGATCAGAAACCGGGAAGTCTCTGTACGAAAGTCTGAAGAAAGCACTTCCAGGTTTCCGGTTTTTGAGGGTTTTAATTGACCGAAATCGGGTTCACTGTCAAAAGTGCCTTCAAATACCTGATAGTTGATGTCCGCAAGTTCGGGCCTTTTTTTATCATAGGAATCGATTTTTAAATTCCGGAACGCCACCGCCCCATGATCTCCCTGAATGCGCAAAGGACCCTTGGCCATTTCCTTCCCGGACATAGCTCCCCTTGTAGGGCCAAAAAGTTCTACATTTTCGTGGATGGTCACACCGTTCAGTTCGGCGGAAAGTATCCTGGCATTTTCTGTTTTATTGCCGGATTCATCAAATCTGGGAGCTTGAAAGGACACTTTCAGATGCTGCCAAAGTCCGGGGGCCTTGCTTGCATTTTGTCGGGGAGCATATCCCTGATAACCTTTCTGACCATCAGGTTTGGCATCATCCCATCGCTCATAGATTCCTCCGTTGTCACCTGCCCTGGGGACGCGGACCCCCCAACTGTCCAGAATCTGGATCTCATACATTCCCTGGAGATAGATACCTGAATTGGAACCTTTTGCCACTGTGTATTCTACTTCCAGATCCATATCTCCAAAAGTTTCCTTCGTATAAAGGTCCTGGCCTTTATCTTTTTTTGTAGGAATATTGACCAGAATACCGCTGCCCTTGGTGCCGGTCATCACTCCCTTTTCTTCTAAATCCACGTCTACCCCTCCGGCAATGCTCCAGGTCTTACCTGGTTTTTCGAAGGCGTCAAGGTTTTCCAGACCGATCACAGTCTGGGCTTTTAGTGACCGGTTAAGGCCGGTGAGGAAGCATCCTGTTAGTACCAGCCCCATCAGGAAGCGTGGTAGTTGTCGCGACAATAAATGCTTTTGCATGAAAATTTATTTTGATTAATAGAATTTAAGTTATTGATTATTAATATTTTAAACCACGTTCTTGCGGGTTAGATGGGTTTGAATGCGATAATTTCGGAGCTAAAAATGATACTATTTTTTGTTAAATGCAATTGGGTGACCTTTCTGCCAAGTGGTAATTTCTATACATATACTCAACAATCAACAAGATATAAAAGAGGTTGCCCCAAAAGCAGCGTCTGCTTTTGGGACAACTTCATGAACACTTTAAAATCTCAAAATCAATATCCCGGATTTTGCTGCAAATTGGGATTGGACACAATTTGTATATCCGGAATAGGGAACAACTCCAGGTTAGGGTCATTGGAAGGCGCGTGGTCCCACCATGATTCCGTCACAAACTTACCAAACCGGATCAGGTCAGTCCTCCTTTTCCCTTCGAAGATAAATTCCCGGCCTCTTTCAGCCAGCAGCTCATCGAGGGTCAAGGTGGCAGTCGTATAAGCTTCACTTGCCCACTCCGCTTCGTCAAATGCCCTGCTTTTACTTGCATTGATCAAATCCACTGCTTCCTGGGGGGCTATTCCCCCATTTTTTCTGATAAGGGCCTCCGCTTTGTTGAAGTAGATTTCTGTCAATCGGTAAATGATGTAATCATTTTCCCAATAGTTAGGGTCAGAGGATGTGCCTGAGCGGTACTTGTGAAAGCGTGCGCCACTGTTTTCTTCTCCGCGGGTCATACCCCCTTCACCCGTCTCGCCTTCACTGTTCCTTCTGATGGTATTGACATACACCAGTTGCTCACCTTCATATTCTTCGGTAGCCAGGATTGGGTTGTTTGTTCCCAGCTGATATTGCGGACCAAACAAAAACCATTCGGACTTTCGTCGGTCATTCTCCTGATACGCGTCGAAAGCCGTAGGAATCACGACAAAGGCATTCCAACCACTGTAAGTTACACCCAATGCCGGAGCCATGTTACCGTATCCAAAATAGAATCCGGCCCAGTTGAAGGTAAACCCGCCTTCCCTGCTAAAAGCAAATTGGAAAATGTTTTCCGGTGAAAGGTGATTGGTGTTGTTAAAAGGTCCCAAAATGTCAGGATCCAAACGCATGGGGCCATTCAGGCTCCCTCCGTCACCGTTGATCACTTTATCGCTGTAAGCGATGGATTGATCCCACATCGGTGTTCCGGCCCACTTTTCCGCATTGAGGTAAAGTTCAGACAACATGGCATAGCCAGCGGCTTTAGACACCCTGCCCACCACTTCCTGAGACAGCGGCTGCAACAATTCAACGTTGTTTTCCAGTTCCTGCCTTACAAACTCAAAAACTTCGGCCCTGCTGGCAGTAGGAGGGTTTACCGGTGTGCCCACCGTGGTAATGATAGGCACATTGCCCCACATGTCCATGATTCTCATATAGTGATACGCGCGCATCACACGTACTTCCGCCAGAATCGATTCCTTTTCGGCTTCATCCATGCCGGCTTGGGAAAAGTCCAGTCCTTCCAGGTCCTCCAAAATCGAATTGACATAACCTACACCTTCCCACATCAAAGCCCAAGCTGTTCTCATCCTTGGTTCTTGGGTAGTCCAGGCATGGTAATGCAGCCTGATATGGTCACCTCCGTCAAAACCATGCCGGCCTTTCTGGGGCCAGGCCACCTGATCTGCCGCCATTTCGCCGTGGTAATAGAAACCATTCTGACCCGTAGGGGCAAGCCAGGCTTGCATATGGGTAAAAGGACGCAACACCCCTTGCATAATCTCTACACGGTTGTTGTAAAAATTATCTTTGGTCAACTGGTTATAAACGTTTTCGTCCAGATCAGTACATCCTATCGTAAAAGCAGACAAACCTGCAATCGTCAAGCTTATTTTCTTATATAATTTGTTCATCATTTGTTCCTCTGTTTAAAACCCTACATTCAGTCCAACAGTATAAGAATTGGTTCTGGGATAAAATCCGCGGCTGTCGATACCGGTGGTAAAGCCAGTGTCCTGCAATTCAGGATCCAATCCACTGTATCCCGTAAATGTCAACAGGTTTCTCCCGGTAACATACACCCTGAGGTTGCGGATATAGTTGCTGACAATATTGAACCTGTAGCCCAGCGTGACATTGTCAAGTTTGACGAAATCACCTCTTTCCAGATAGTAGTCGGAATATTGAGGATTGTCATTCAACTCCGCATGTTTGGTAATCGCGGAATGCAAGAGGTTATTGGGCAACCATGCCTGGTTTCCAAAATAAAGCTCCTGGGTATTCAGGATATCAAAGGCGAATTTTCCCCTGAAAAACAGGGTAAGGTCAAAATTCCTGTAACGGAAATTATTGGACCAAGAAGCCATATAGTTCGGCACACCGTTTCCTATGATGGTGAGATCCTGCTCTGAAAGTTCTGATGCAGGTCCTACCGTGCCGTCAGCTTTGTGAAACAGCCATTTTCCGTCTTCTGTAAAACCGGCAAAGCGTTTTCCAAAGAAGTTGCCCACAGCACCACCTTCTTCCAACCGGATGGCCGGCCCAAGGTTACCGGGCGAGGGCAAAGAGCCAAACTCCAACCAGGAAACCGTATACACTTCGTTTGAAAGAGAGGTCAACTCATTGAACTGGGAATTTCCTGCGAAATCCATGCTCCAGCTAAAATCCTGCTTGTCCATAATCACACCGCTAAGGAACAATTCCACCCCCCGGTTATTGATACTTCCCACATTGGTGTATATCTGGTTTCTTACGAAAGGAGGCTGCTGGGCAGTATAATTATGCAGTAGATCCACGGTTTCCCTGTTATATACATCCAGGGAGCCGCTTAACCTGTCATTGAACAAGCTGAAATCCAAACCAAAGTTCCATTCCTGCTTCCTCTCCCACCTTAAATCCGGATTGGGGTTTCGGGCCGGTCCATAGGTTTGGTAATAAACCCCTTGCTGGGGATATACGCCACCTGTACTGAGTGTTACCAATGATTGGTAATTGGGAATCCCCTGGTTTCCGGTGACACCATAACCTACCCGAAGTTTCAGGTTGTTGATCTGCTCGATATTTTGGATAAAAGATTCCTCAGAAATTGTCCACCCAGCCGATACGGCGGGGAAATTACCCCACTTGTTGTTGGCGCCAAACCGGGATGATCCTTCTCTCCTAAGGATCAGCTGGGCAAAATATTTGTCCTTATAAGCATAACTCGCCCTGCCAAAAAAGGCAATAAGCGTGTTGTCCTGCTTGGAGCTGCCCATTCCGGGTCTTGGCAAAAGGGTATTGTTGATCGCACTGCCTGCTCCCAGGTTCCAGTCCAGAAAAGCATCTGTGGTAAAACCGGAATTGTTTACGTTAAAGGACTCCTCTGTAAAATACTGATAACTGTACCCACCGATCAAATCCAACCGATGGTCTCTGTTGAATACCCTTTTATAATCGATAGTGGATTCGAATGTATTGTTCCAGGCTAGGTAGTTGCTTTTGGAAGCATATCCTGTCCCCTGGTATTGCGCATTGGGACGCTGATCAAAATCCTCCATGGATCGGTACAGCCTATCATTCCAGGTGTTGCGCTGATGGGCTCCAAAAGCAGAAAGATTCAACCCTTCCAATATCTCAAGGGTAAGTTTTCCGTCCACTGAAAAGGTATGCTGGTTCCTTTCAGATATCCGGTTGGCAAAGCGGGAAAGAGGATTGTAATTGTTAAAAGCCTCTGTTTCCACAAAAGAGCCGTCGGGATGAAATATGGGAGCTGTAGGGTTTCTTTGGATGGCCTGCTCAAAATCCCCTCCGCCTCCACCAAGGAAGTTCGCATGGTTAAAATTGGAAGCGACGTTGGTCTGCAACAACAATCGGTCCTGCAGGCCTCTGTGGTTGATGTTGACCCTGCCACCGATTTGTCTCCTTGTGTTTTCCTTGGCGATACCTTCTGCATCGTTTACATATAAAGATACCCGGTAGTTGGTATTGGCGCTTCCACCGGATGCTGCGAAATTATGGTATTGACTAAGGTTATTTCGGTTGATCAGTTCCTCATACAGATCGGTAGAGCTACCCAGATCATTTACCTCGCCGATTCTTCCCTGAGCAATAAGATCCCTGTATTCTGAGGCCGTCAAAAACCGGGGCTTGTTATCTATGACCTCCCGTTGGAAATAGTTTGAATATTCAAAACGTGCATCACCCGAGCGTCCCTTTTTGGTAGTGATGAGGATGACGCCGTTGTTTCCCCTGGTTCCATAGATGGCAGCGGCTGAACCGTCCTTCAACACATCAAATGACTCTATGTCATCCTGCTGTAAAAGGTCCAGGTTTCCGCCGGGGATGCCATCGATTACGATTAAAGGTTCCAGGTTTCCAGTTAAGGATGTTACCCCCCTCAGTTGTATGGCCGCACTGGAGTTGGGATTGTTTCCCTGTGTCCTGGTAATGCTGAGACCGGCCACCTTTCCCTGAATGAGATCCATGGGAGAGCGGACACCGCCTTGGTTGAAGTCCTCCACTCCTACTGTGGCCACAGAGGAAGTAATCTCTTTCCGCTTCTGGGTACCATAGCCGATCACCACGACTTCATCCAGTGATTTGGTGTCGCTTTCCAATTCAATGTTCATGTTGGTCTGGGAACCCACCCTTACTTCCTGGGTCTTCATACCGATGAAGCTAAACGACAAAACGGCTTCGTTGGAGGTCACACGGATGGTAAACTGCCCGTCCAAATCGGTGACAACGCCATTGGTGGTTCCCTTTTCAAGAACAGAGACGCCTGGCAACAATTCACCATTAGCATCAGCTACAACGCCGCTGACCGTATTGCCGGACTGGGCCATGACAGATACCCCACACAGCAGGATAAACAGGAAGGTACAAAGACCTTTCACGGTAAAGTTCATTTCCAAATTTTTCTTTTTTTTAGGTTTATAGTTTTCCATAAAACAAATAGTATAAAATGATTTAATTGAACCCGGCCTCCGTAGAAGGCCAAAAAACATCAGCGAGGTTTTATCATAGGCAGCTTATTTGGGTTTAACATATATTGATAAAGAATGCCAAAAACCTTTCGACATCCCTAAAAAGATGCTGGCAAATAAAAAACTGGGGTATTAATAAATAGGAAATAATCGCTAAAAAGTAGATTAATTTTCGATTAATAAGTCGGATATTTAAGAATTATATGTAACATTAAAACATTGATTATCATATATTTGAAAAACTTTAATATGAATGGTTAGCATGAAACGATGGGATTGCATTATTTTTACAAACCTGAGAGAAAGGGCACTTGGGAAAAACAGCTACTGGGTGAAAGCAAATTCCGTCTACATAAATTGACTACTTTATCACACGGCCCAGGCCGAAGGGAATGTAGTGGCTGGTCTCCAGCTAAACAGGAACCGGCTTCAGCCAGTCAAAAGTAAAAGTTATTTAAATGAAAATATTTTATACCGTCCTATTAATTATTTTCATCTTCTTCAGCTCCTCTGCGCAGTTTACCACTAAAACAGGACTTTATTTTTCCTCCCATGAAACTGTGCAGGACTACAGGACATCTCTTAAAATCTCTCCTGACAAACGTCTTGATCTGGAGAAAGGCATGACCCTTTCGTTCGACATCAGTTTTCGGCCCGGTGACGGGGATTACGGCTATGTGGTCAGAATCATAGGAGATGAGGGCGTGCATTTGGACCTGGTGACACATACTACAAGCTATTCAACCAACTTTTGGCTGGTTAATCAGGACAGCACGCTTTTTTCTTTGGGATGGAAAGATCTGAAAGACATTCACTATGATCAGTGGGTGGGGGTAAAAATAAACATCGATCCTTTACGCGAGGAAGTCAGTTTAACATTTCACGATTGGGAACAAAAAAAGAAGCTTCCTCAAATTAAAGGTATTTCGCATCCTACGATTGTTTTTGGGGCACAAAGAGAACCGAATCTCGTCAGTACAGACGTGGCACCCATGACGCTCAGACACATTCGCATTGCCGATCATGCAGGTAAAATACTACGCCATTGGGAGCTTTCCAAACATGTGGAAAACCTCGTGTATGATGAAATCTCAGGGGCTGCTGCCGAAGTCCTGAATCCGGTCTGGAAAATTGACGACCATGTAAAATGGCAACAGGTTGGGCACTTAAATAAGAAAAATATCGTCGGGGTCTGCACCGACGATCTGAACAACCGCGTTTTTATCATCGGCCGTGACACCCTGAGTATTTATGAAATCAACAGCAAACAAACCGTCTCCATACCCTACCAACAAGGCAAGCCGTATAATTGCCGGAGCAATACTTTCATTTATGATCCGCTTAATGACCATATCATCAATTATAATTTTGACACAGATGCCCACAATGTATTAGACATTCAAACCGGTGTCTGGAGCCTGCCGGGTGGAAACTGTAACCAGCTACCTGCCTATTGGCATCACAACAAAGCCATCATGGACAACACCCTCGTGACCTTTGGCGGATATGGATATTATACCTATAAAAACATTTTACTTCAGAGCAGTCTAACTGATCCCCGCTGGCAAAAAATGGAGGCAAAAGGTTTGATTGAACCACGATACCTGTCCGCATGGGGAGAAGATACCAAAGAAGGCAATTGGTACATCTTTGGAGGATATGGAAGTAAGTCCGGCAGCCAGCAGATTTCACCCCGACATTATCTTGACTTGCACCGGTTTGATCCAAAAAGCCGGACATTGGAAAAAGTCTGGAACACAACCATTGAAAAACGAAAGAGTAAGGTCCCTGCTTCCAGCTTGGTTCCCTCAGAAAATCATGACGGTTTTTATGCCTTACTGTTTGACAACAGCCAGTACCATACCCATTTGCAGCTGGCTAAAATAAGGAAAGACATTTCTGAGGTTAATTTTTACCAGGATTCCATCCCTTATACTTTTTTGGATACCGACTCCTGGAGCACGTTGTATTTAAATGAAAGCAGTCAGGAACTTATCGCCTTGACTCATCACGGGGATGAAATCAAGTTATTCAGCCAGGCTTTTCCGCCCATGCTGCCTGCCGATATTCACCAAGATATTGTATCCCCATTCCATTGGAAAGAACGGGCGTTATGGTTGACAGGAATTTTAGCCCTTTTCATTATCCTGGCCCTGGTATTTAAAAGAAAGAGCAAAATACCCCTACCACTTCATGAAGGCCTTCCTGTTTCGGAAGTGAAAGCCGTCGTCCCTCCACGGTCAGGAGGGTTTTACTTTTTGGGAGGCTTCCTGGTATTTGACAGCACGGGAAAAGACATTACCTCTGAATTCACCCCAACCTTAAAACTTCTCTTCCTCCTTATCTATTTCTACTCAGCAAGGAGTGGAAAGGGGATCAATTCCACGCAGTTGACAGAATATGTATGGCCAGAAAAAACAGACAACAGCGCCCGAAACAACAGGAATGTAAATATCAGGAAACTCCGGCTTTTATTGGAAAAGACAGGAAATGTGGAAGTAAAAAATGACAATACCTATTGGAAAATTGTACTTCCGGATAATGTGTTTTCTGATTATGAACACCTTTACGGATTGGCAGATCAAGTAAAGTCCTTCAAAGACAACTTGAATGATCAAGGACTTGCAGAATTCCTGCATTATGCAGGACAAGGGGAACTATGCCCCAGTGTACAAACAGAATGGATAGACAAATACAAAGTAGACCTGTCCAACAGGATCATCGACGAGCTTTCCGTTTTGCTGGAAGCCATTCCCTGGGAAAAAGCCAATTACCCATTGATGGCCCAGATTGCTTCCTCCATCCTCAAACACGATGTCCTCAATGAAGAGGCGCTCCAAATAAAATGTACAGCGCTGTACCTTATGGGGAAAAAGGGGATCGCCAAACACTGTTATGATAAGTTCTGCACCGAATATAAAAACAGTATGGGCAGCGATTTTCCTATGAAATTCAAATCACTGCTGAAGGTTTACAGCTGAGTATTTTCGAATCTGATCGGTCACAGAAAAATCAAAAACCGGAATCCAGAAAAGAGACCCCGCCATCAGCCTACAAAGGTGGGTGCCCCATGTTCTGTTAACAACAATCGCCTCTTGGGTTTCGGGGTTTGCCTTCTTCCTGGCTTGTCACGATAATTCCCCAAATACCCCCTCCAGATCCAATTCAAAACCCAGCAGGGCTTGGGAACTTACCCGGTCTCCCAGGGTAAACAGGCGGGAAGGACGGTATTTTTCATTTTCCAAGGTATAAATCAGCAGGGTGCGCTCATCGGGGTGGATAATCCAGTATTCTTTCACCCCGGAGGCCTCGTATACTTCATATTTCAATTGCAGTTCCTTTTTATTATTCCCGGGAGATAGAATCTCCACAATCAGGTCCGGGGCTCCCACACAGCCCAAATCGTCCAGCTTACCCTGATCGCAGACCACACAAAGATCCGGCTGCACCACCGTATCGATGTCTTCATGCCGTCTGGAGGAAACCGGAAGCCGTACGTCGAAGGGTGCCGGGTAAACTTTACAGGATTTCCCCTTCAAAAATTCGTAAAACCTGTTTGCCAGGATCATCACCACTTCCTGGTGTACCCTCCCGGGAGCCGCGGCTGCCTGCCTGAACACCTTTCCCCGGATCAGTTCCACCATTTCGTCCAACTGCCAGGAAAGGTAATCCGCATAGGAATAAGAACCATAGGCGTCAAAAGGTTCATTGATCTGATCTTTGTCCCGCTGCTTTTCCATCTGAAAACGAGTTGAATATTCTCTGTTTATAAAGATAGTAACAATTGGGTAATTTCGGAAAATCCCTGAACGCTTGGGCAAGCCAGGGAATGTGATAAGAGAAAAATGCATGTCCGTGCAGTTCAATAAATAGTTGATTTGTCCTGGAATAAGAAAAGACTGTCTTCGAAAGCATAAATTACTGGTGCCAGTCCAAAAACCATGTAAGTAAGCCTGTCCGCCATGTCATTTACGGGATCCCAAGCATTTCTGAAAAATACTTTCCACTTCGGAAGATGCGGCTTTCCGCAAACTGAATGATAGGCTGTGTCCCGCGTGTCTCGGGATTAGCCCGTTCAAATAATACATTTTTTCGTAGGCTTGAATATCTGAATAATCCCTATTAGGAGAAAATCCCTGATAAACATATAAATACCGAGTTCCCAATTCCTCCATTCCTTGTCCGATATAAACCGGATTATAATTGGACATTTCATAATCAAGCAGTTTAACACGGAGAGCGGATTCCCCTCAAAATCATGGATCAAAAACCCGTTGTATCCATAGGCTATAAAAGAATTCCCGTCTATATTTCTTAGGGTAGACATAATTATTCCATAATTGTTAGGACCATTCCCAAATTCGGAAAATGAGTTAATGATGGCACCAGCGAAATCTGCCAAATTTATGGAAGAAAAAATAGAACCATATTTTAAATATATAATAAGCATCAAATAGGTGACCGGTATATTTTTAAATACGTTAATTATATGACGGGTCCGTTAACTTCAGCGGACCTCTTAATCAAATAGTCATGAATATTAGGAAAACATTAATGGTGTTATTGCTATTTGTCTTTTCAATGGCTGCAAATGGGACTTATGCACAAACTGAACAGACAGCTAAGCAGCAGAAAGAACTCAGTCAAGAGAAAAAAAAGAATGATAAAGTGGAAGCTCAACGTAATAAGGAAAGGCAAAAAAAGGCCGATGCTTTGAAAAAAGAGTACAAAGCAAAGGCCAGGGAAGCCCGCCGTATTAGTAATGATGCAGATGATGCCGCCAAGCAAGCTAAAAAATCTGCAAAAATGGAAGGGAAGGCACAAAGAGCAAGACTAAGGGCTGAGAAACAACTGGAAAAATCGCACAAAGCTTCCCGGAAATCGGACGATAACTGAGCTTAGTGATATATCAATTAGAAATTGTCGGATAGCGTCTTTTCAGTTTTACCCTTGCCGAATCAGTGGGGAACTGCCAATTGTTGATTGACTGCTTATTATTCTGTCTTGTTGCCAAGTTGATACTTCCTGCTTCATGGCTTCTATTTCATCAATTCCCCGCCAAAACCATAAATCAAAAGACCATTATAGCCGTAAGCGATAAATGAACTATAAATCTGTAACCGTCCTTTCCGAAGAAGCTTTTGGGAACATAGGCTGTTCGTTGCCAAACTTATGTCAAAATATTGGAAAGGAAAGGGCTTGTTCTGGTGAATGTTGAATATTGGGAGAAAAGCTTAATTGAATTAACTCAAAAAAATCGAGAAAAGTTTATGTGTCGTTAAGCCGGGATCAAAGGCCGGGCCGCTGTCCTGCTTTTAATTCTTGGTTAAATAAAAGAAATCCGAAAAGTAACTTTCTAATTCCCCCTGGTCAATACTTGACGAACGAAAGCCAATATGGCCATCCGGGCGGATAACAAAAACAGCTGTTTTCTTTATACCGTATGTATTAAAAAAGGAGCTATTGATTTGTGGATTGGCTATAAAAAACGCTTTTATCGGAAGCTGGGTATTTTGAGTGAAATATTCCATAATTTTTTCTGCGATAGTGTTTTTGGGGGTGGCGTCAGCAATCAATAAGGTGAAATGGGTACAATGGAATAATTTAAAAATATCCGTTTCTTGGTGTTTCAGATCAATTTTACAAAATGGGGCTCTGTCACCAGCCTCGGGCGCCTTTGCCTTAAATTCCTGGTTTGAACCCTGCCTGCTTAAGGGGCTTTGCCTGTACTTTATGGCCAGTTGGGAGAAACGCCTTAGATTTTTCTTCCTGAAGCGCTTTACGTTAAAGAGTATTTTTAAAAAACTGGAAAGAAATACAACCTGAAAAGGTTTAATATTCTAATTGGTTGAATCATCAATTGGAAAAATCGGTCGGTCGTGTTGTGCAGGTTTTGGGCTATTGGCATACGTTCCTGGGTATAGGTTTTTAGCAGTTCGGGCTTGGCTATTCCACTTATAACAAAACTTAGCTTCCAGGCCAGGTTATAGGTATCCTGTATTCCGGTGTTCATGCCCTGACCGGCAGCGGGGCTGTGAACATGGGCAGCGTCCCCGGCAAGAAAAACCCTTCCTTTTTGGAAACTTTCTGCAAGCCGTGCATGGATTCTAAAAACAGATGACCATTCCATGTTTTTCACCTTCAAATCAAGGTATGGATTGGAATCCAGGATTTTCTGAACATCACCAAAAGTCAATTCCTCATCTTCATCCTTGCCCACCGAAGGGTTCATGAAATTGAACAGCCGGAATTTGCCTTTTTCCCGGAACGAAAAAATACCGGTAATGTATGATGGAGCCAGGGTAAAATAACTGTCACCATGTTCTATACCGCCTTCAAATTCACAATCTGCAAGGTAGAAGCAGGGAGAAAAGGTTTTTCCCTTAAAAGCAAAACCAGCTTGTTCCCTTATAATGCTGCCTGCCCCGTCACAACCAATCAGATATTGAAACTGTAATTCTTTTTCCTTTCCCAATGGATCTTTAATGGTAACCAAAATCCCTTCATCATTTTCACTCAGCTTTGTCAATTCATGCTTCCAATTCACTTTTAATTCATGCGCTTCCAGTGAATCGATTAAAATTTCCTCCGTCCTGTATTGTTCAAGGACCAGGAAAAAAGGAAAGTTGCTCTCACCGGGCAATATATCCTTTAACCTAATTTTAGCAGTTTCCCTGTCCTTGATAAAAAAATGCACGGTATTGTCTATACTGCCTTCAGAAATTACTTTTTCAGCCATCCCGATTTGATCAAAAACCTCAAGAGTCCTTGCATGGATGCCAAAGGCTTTGGATTCCCTGGACGGATGCGCGTTTTTATCAATCAACATAAATGGGGTTCCCATCCTTGAGAGAAGATTGGCGAGGCTAAGCCCGGTTGGCCCTGCACCAGTGATCAGTATTTTTTCATTTTCCATTAGCTGGCTTTATTTAGGGGAGGTCCTTTAGCAAATAAAGTTAGCAATAATGGAGGAGAAATTAGTTTCGGGAAAGAAATGGGCTTTTAGGTGTTTCAGTTGGCTTTGTTGGACAAAAAATCAAAACCGCCTTCTCCTAAATTCATCCCGAACTCCAGGATTTCAAGGAAATATTGCACGAAAAAGATTTTCAAAAATAATTTTGGTTTGGGAAAATAGATTTCCGCATAGGCAGCTAAAAACCAATGAAAGGAACAAAAATTTCATTGTTTAAATATCTATCACGATAAACCCCAATTCATCCGAGAAATTTTGAAACACCCAGAGCTTTCCATCCTTGGCAAAATACTTTACGAACTCAGTATTCAGCTCAGGAATTGCTGATTCAGAAATTAAGTTGAAAGCTTCATCAAAAATGGACAGATACACCGTCACATCTTCTATTTCTGGCAACAAAGAATCTTCTTTCCGAATTTCCGAGAAAACTCTTTTAGCCGATAAGCGCAAATATCGCTTTTTTAACCTGTCCCAAACCGGTGGGCCAAATCTGACTTGTTCCAATAATTTTTGGTACTCATTTTGAATCTGCTCATTGGAGGTAATATTCATTCCGCTGAGATCCCTTGCTCGCTTAGGGGTCATTTTAGGCTCATAATGAACAGTTTGTAAGAGTTTTCCTTCAAAATTAAACACGAATACCTCATTTGAATATTGATGGCTAATTATTGCTAAGTTGTTTTCTGAGGACATAAAAACATAGGGATCCAAAAAAGTACGAAACTTTGGATCATCATAGGCTAACACAAAATTCTGATAGGATTTTTCAGCATCTATATCATATCGTTCTACCAAATTTTTCTCTACTGACAAGACATCTAGGAAAACTTCTCTACTCCTATTATTGTAATTTAATCCAAAAATATTTAATTCCCCGTTACCGATAGCCATCTCGTTTCTAGGGATTTCTCCATACTTCAAACCTTTTGTATCAATTGCATTCATCCAATCAATTTTTTTTAATAATTGGCCATTTGTCTTGAATATTGCAGACTTGTTAAAAGATTTAATAAAAAGTAAACCATTTTTTAATAAATTAAAACTATTAACATGCTCACCTGTTCCATCAGGCCCTTCTATTTCAAATGATAAATTAGATGCAATCTCTAACCTATCAAGATTCACATCGTCGATTGAATGATTAAAACTGTTGTACAAATTAATTGAGCTTTCTTCATCATTTAAATCCGAAATCCAAATACCTCTTTTCAAATCGAGAAGCCTTGTGTTGGATTCAATGATAATGGTGTCAACCGAATACAATAAATTATAGGCTTCATGACTATTATTCTTTCCTTGGCAAGAAAGAATAATACATGTAATTGCCAAAAACGTAAAATACCTCATAAGATTTTCAGTTCTAGAAGTTTACCATTTTCTTGAATACGAATCTGTTTCCGATTTTTACCCCATTCATGCAGTTTAATCATATTCGCCATATGCTACACTTTCAACACCATCCGAAACAAGCTAAAATAATCCTGCTCCACGTTTTCGTCCGGCTTTTCCAGAATCCTGAATCGTATGTCTCGAAGAAGTATGCAATTCTTCACATATCAGCATGATGATAAATACGTCCGAAATTAAAATACAATCAAATACCTTTGCCTTATTCTGCAAAGCAACAATAGATGGCTACTTTCCCAAATATTTATCAAACAATATCCTGATTTCCTCAGAATCCGGTCCCGGAGCATTTTTATGAACCAGGTTGCCCTCTATGTCATATAACAGGTATCTTGGAATGGATTCCAGCTGTATATCCTCTAACAATGCTGATACCTTGGAATTAGTTATTAAGAAACTTCCAGAAGGGTCATCCAACTCATATTTTTCAACCGCCTTGCGCCAAGCCTCCTCGTTCTCGTCTATAGATAAATAAACAAAAGCAACATTTTCTTTAAATTCTTTATGAAGCACTTTTGAGGCAGGAAGTGCCCGGATACAGGGAGCACACCAACTTGCCCAGAAGTCAACATAAACCAGCTTCCCTTTTTGAGTTTCTAAATGCGACTTAAAGTCGGAGGCTATGGAACTCAGCGAAGTAAGTTTCAACTCATGGCTCGTGTCAAAATCCAAATTATATTTAGAAACCAAAAAATCATGGAATAAGGTATCCGAGGTAAGTTCCATGTACTTGGCCACGTAAGTTTTAATATCATCTGATGGAAAATTACGGATAACATTTACTAAGGTTTTATTAAGTATTGCTTTATGGGTTAATTCTGGGATATCGTTTTCCTTAGTTATTAAGTCAAAAAGCTCCCGGTAGTCGGGATTAGACCCATTTGAAGATCGGATCATTTTCACATTCTTTATTTTGCCGTACCTATAAATGAACCTTTCCAGCGCCGATTGGTAAAAATAAAAATCCAGTAAATTATCATCGAATCTCGAATGATATTTGGACACAAGTTCGGTATCATCTGTTTTATCCGATTCCATAGAAAGATCAAAAAATCGCCTTCGGTTCGAATAAAAATCGAAATAGTCTTGGGATATGTAATCCCTATCTATGAGACTGTCCAGTAAGTGAAAATAAAGTTTGGATTCATCTTTGGCAAGGTGCTGTAAGGAATCGATGCTTGGAACATTTTTCCCTCCCGTTAATGTTTGAAGAACCACATATCCGGAATTCAAATATCCTGTCGCGGAATTACCATTCCGTTGTAAACGGTCAAAGAAATAACCTTCAAAATTCAATTCAATATCATTATACTCCCTGTTTGTCACCTTTAAATACGGAAAATTTTCCCTGTAATCCACCTCAATAGAATCACCCGCCATCAAGAGAAAGCCGATTTGGTCAAGTACCTGAAAACTAAAGTCAACATTTAGCATGTTCCTTCCGGTCTCTATATTCAAATGGATAGAATCCTCCAGACATATCTTTTCCGTTTGTCGCAGGCGGTCTGTATAAGCCAGATCACAAATGCCGGATTGGATATAAGGGCCTGACCGATGAGAAACATATTTTCTGGTATTTTCTCCAATATTTTTAAATTTTAAAACAACACCTTTCAGTGGCTGTTTTTCCTTGTCCTGCTTTTCAGTTTTAGAAATACATCCGCTTTGTAAAGCAATGAGAACATTCAAGAGAAATATATAACGATAGGCGTTATTTTTTTTTGAATTACAGTGAATACGTTGCATACTGATTTGGCATTTAGTTATACCATTCTTAACCTATTATTAGATTTTTTCTACTAGTTCTGAGAACCTGTGCTTTTCAGGGAATTTATTTTTCAATCTACAAACTTGCCTCCCTCGTCAACGTCTTCTCTTTTCAATCCCACCCTAAACAACCTAAAATAATCCTGCTCCACGTCTTCGTCCGGCTTTTCCAGCATCCAGAGTTCTCCGTTTCGGATGACCATGCTGCCGTGCAGCAAACCATCGAGCACAGTGTCGGCCATTCTATTTCCAACGGAATCAAAAACGGCCAACCGGTGAAGGTATTTTTTACGCATCCGCTTCCAGAACTTTACCGCTTCTTCCGGTGATTTATTGACAAAGGAATCTTCCGTATCCGGACCATCAAGTCCCGGAAAATAGGCAATGAAGATATAGCCATCTACCATTTTGATATTCTGGATTTTCCCAGAGGTTCTTGAATGACCAGAAAACCTCACATCGGAAGAATACCTGTCTGTTCCTTTAAAATATCGATAATCGGGTAAATCAAGCGGTAATTCACCAAGCAACGAATGAGGTTCGGACCCGTCAAAGACGTATACTGTCGGCTCTAAACCGAAAACCACAGCAATTTTGCCATCCATTATGGTAAAAGCAGGATCCCAGGCAGCGTTGAAAAAAAAGTTGCCCCTGGAAAAAATACTGGATTCCGGAAAAATGAAGAACGGGTGTGGTTTCCCCTATACTGGGATAGAGAAAAATCAATGGCATTAGCTGCGAATAATCTTCGGTGCCATTGGGCATTCTTTTACCATCATTCCCATTGTGGTAGAGGTATCCATCTCCCAACGGTTCCATCCCGACCCCAAGTCCAATCCGGTTGAATCCCCGATACTGGCTATTCGCATGTTTTACGATGGATTGAAGCTTCCCGTCAAATGTATACGTGAAAAATCCCCTCGATCCATATGCCATGAATGTATCGCTTCCGATGATTTTCAGTGGTGCCATTAAATTTCCGTAGCTATCGGGCAAATCTCCCCATTTGGTAAAACTGTAAAGCACCTCTCCTTCGAAATTGGCCACAGCAATCAGTTGGGAAGACTCCTTGTGCTCCATAAACAATACCGTCCGGGATACCGGGTCCAGATCATGAACCGTGGGGTTGCCTAGATAGTCAATCTTAATACTATCCAGCTTTTCAAACGAAACGGCCTTAGCAAAAGAAACAGCTTCCGAACCCTCTTTAACATTTTCTCCCGAACCGCAGGAGAACAATAACAACAGCAAAACGCAGCGACATAAAAATTCTTTCTGGGGCGTTGGATTACCAACCCGCCAACCTTTATATGTAAAACCGGTTTTGGAAAGGAGTGTCATAGGCTGGTATTTACATCTATTAAATTAATAGTTTACATTTAATCATCCTAACCTTTTCCTATATTTTTTAGTTTATTTTTTTCCGATCAACACAAAATGGCCATCCCTCAACGATTTGAGGGATTTGTGAAACTGTCCCTATACAGGGAAGGCCTATCAATTGTTCCAATGAACCTGAAAAATGTTTATCGCCAGGAAAGTCCCAAAAAGTCCGACTGATAATCCAACTATTGCGCACAGCCCTGTTAACTTAATATAAAAAGCCAAAAGTCATAAAGGTATCTTCGCCCCATAACCGATATCAATCACATAAAACATCTCTATTTTTGTCATTTCCCGATTACAAAAATCATAAACAATTGTCACTAACCAATGACAATTAAGGAATGGATTTTCCATTTCCTAAAATCCTGCGGATTTTAGGAAACAATTAAAAAATTACTGTCAACCGATAAAAATTCTGATCGACCTAAGTCTCTTGCAATAGTACAAAATGATAAAGTCTAAACTTTCGGAGATAGCCCGTGTCTTCATGATTGTCGACGGAACCGGTATTGGCTAAACCGGACAGCCACCGTTCCAATCCTACTTTTGTAAATCTTATAAAATTAGTACCTTTATTCAGAGGCCAAGTCAAATTGGCCAAAACACCACATTCATTTCTTGACCATTCAACCAACTAAGCTTCATGATGATTAAATTTTCTATAAAAAATGTTTTGCCTGGTTTCTTGATTGTTTTGGCACTGTTAAGCTCAGTTAAATGCACATGGTCAAAAGATGATTATTCGGAAAACACCTTTGCCCATTATCAACTGAAAAAAGTAAAAGAACTGAAAATAAACTCGTTATATCCCGTAGGGTTACTTGATTACTCTCCTCATGAAGGGCTTTATCTAGGATATATCAACAGGTTTTCCGAGGGGATGGAAATTGGGGTGTTCAATGAAGATGGGGATATTGTGGTCCATAAAAACAGGGAAGGAGAAGGCCCCGAAGAATATACCTCGGGATTGATTTCTCTGGGCTTTTCGGATGAAAGGGAAATATGGGCACTGACCAGCAATCAGCTTCTACTTTATGATCATAACCTCAGCCTGAAGGAGCGAGTATACTATGAACCCAGCTTTTCCATTAGGCTATATGACAGGGCGGAAGTTTTTTCTTATTTCTTCAAAAACAATTCCAAGTCCGGATTGTCCTTTATCACCAACCTTTCAGGAATAGGCAGGCATTTTGATTGGAAGGATAGGGATTTTAGGGAAAACCATTTGATAGAAGTATACCACCCAAATGAAGATAGCTTCTATGAATTGGGGGCCATTTCTCAAAGGTCCATCCATGATGATCTCGACAAATCGGTGGGAGGATTATACAATCCCATCTACATTGTGAACAGAAAAGATTCCAGACTATACCTGACCGCTACGTTGGATAATGAAATCACGGTATATGACCTAAATAGTAATGAGCTGGTATCAAGGATAGCCATCAACCATGATGACTTTAACAGCTTAAAGACCTTTCCCGTAAAGGCCCAGAATCTGCCTTCATTCAATGGAACACCTCTGGGCTCTAAAAACCATAAAATTCATAACCTCGGCAATGGACTGATGGCCCTGGAATATATCAGGGGCATTCCTTATGGGACCTATGAACGAAAGAAAACAGAGGATCCCGGTTATTTTCATCTTGCCGATCCCGATTACCACAAACTGATTCTATTTGACCAGAATCGACAACTGACTTCAGATCTGTCCGTTCCCCAAAATGCAAACATCATCATGGGTTTGCCCAATAACCGTCTTTTGGTACAACCAGAACTCAATAAAGAGGAGGATTTTATAAGGTTTGATATATATGAATTTTCTAAGGAACAGGATTAAAATCAGCCCGATATGCTCATCAGGCTGATTTTGAACCCGCTGTTCTGATATTAGGCCGATCTGTGCCAAATTGGTGTATCACCTCCACTTTGGAAGCGGCGCAGGCGGCCCCGGACTTCCTCGTTCACAACGTTCATTTCAAACTTCCAGCTCCTCTACTTCTCAGCAGCCTGCAGCTTGGCAAAATCCCCGGCTTTTATCATGGAAATTTTATCCAAATGGATGTGTTTTTTCATGGCTTGGTTGATCTCGGCGGCTGTAAGTGCATTTACTTTTTCCTCGAGGCCTTTTTCCCAACCCATATCTCTTTTTAGAAACAGGTAGTTGTTCAGAACAGATGACAGGTAGTTATCCTGAGACCGGTTTACGGACCTGGTCTGCAACCAGCCGCTCTTTGCCGCGGCCACTTCTTCATCCGTGAATCCCTCGTTAAGCGCCTTTTCCATTTCCTCCCTGAAAGCCTGTTCCAATTTTTCGGCATTTTCCGGTGCATAGATGGCATAAGCCTGAAAAGTGCCTATGGTATCCAGAGAGCTTGCGTTGAAACCCGATCCCACACCATAACTCAACCCGTCTTTTTGCCTGATCCTTGTGGCCAGGCGGGAATTTAAAAACCCTCCTCCCAACATGAAATTACCCAAAACCAATGCGGGATAATCCTCATGGGTATCTATCAACGGCATTTGCTGAAGGGCAAGGAAGAAGGCATTGGCCTTATCCGGTGTTTCCATCTGCTCATGGAGGATTTCTACGGCTTTGATCTTGCCTACCAGCCTGCTGTAACTGCTCGGGCTGTTCCAATTGCCGAACATGTCCGTCAGCAGCGGTTTTATTTTTCCCTCATCAAAGTCCCCGACAATGGCCAAGGTACCGTGATTTGCTCCATAAAATTTCTTATAAAAGGCCTTTACATCCTCCAACTTTACATTTCGGTGTCCTTCCAGGCTTTCCTCAAAGGTCTCCGCATACCTGGGATCTCCTTTCGGGTAAGGGTTGGTATAAATGCTCATCCTCCTGGAAGCAATCGCCGTGGGTTCGCTCATCTGGGACTCAATGCGGGTAACATTTTCCGACACCAGTTTTTCAAACTCATTCTCAGGAAAAACAGGATCATGCAAAACCTCTTTTACCAATTGCAGTACTTCCGGAAGATTTTCATGGACCGTCTCCCCCGTAACTGTGAGCGAACTGGCACCGCCGTAAAAATTTACGTTGGCCTTGAGCCTATCAAAGCTGTCCTTGATTTCTTCCCGGGTTTTTGTTGAAGTGCCCCTGTTGAGAAGCTGGGCCACGTATTCTCCCGCCCTGCCTTGATGCATTAAATTCTCCTCATCCCCGAAACGAAGCGTGATGTTAAAATTAACGGATTTCCCCCTTGTCTTTTTAGGCAGCAGTGCCAGTTGCATCCCGTTCTGTAAAGACCCTGTTTCCGTTAATTGGTTGATGTTGTCAGGAGACGGATCGAAGGCCTCTCCCATGGCGATCCCCTCGCCCCCTTTGTAATTGTCCACCAACAAGTTAATGTCCACCGGGTCAGGAATTTTGGTTCTGTCGGGTTTCTCCACAGGTACAAACATGCCTATGGTCCTGTTGTCCCTTTTGATATACTGTGCCACTGCCCGTTGGATGTCTTCTTTGGTGACGTCCCTGATCCGGTCCCGGTTGATAAACAACAGCCGCCAGTCGCCTGATCCGATGTATTCGCTGAGTTGGAGCCCAATCCTTTCGGAAGAATTAAAGGAAAGCTCTATCTGTTTCAGTATGGCGGTTTTTGCCCTTTCAATTTCTTCGTCTGTGGGCGGGTTTTCCTGGAGTTCGTCAAAGGCTTGAAGCATCGCGGCACGGGCGTCATCCAGGGCATGTTCTTTTGACATTTCCGCAAAAGCCAACAATATCCCAGGGTCTTTCCATTGAAAATTGTAAGCAAAGGTGGTTGATGCCAGTTTGGTATCTACCAGTGCTTTGTATAACCTTCCTGAGGGCGTATCGCCAAGGATCTGTCGCAAAACATCCACCGCTGCCGCATCTTCGTGGGAAGCAGCAGGGGTCTTGTATCCCACTCCTACAAATTGGGTATCCCCTACCCTCCTTACGGTAACCATCCGTTCCCCATCCTGATCGGGGTCGCGTGTATAAAATTTAGTCAATTCCCTCTCAGGCCGGGGGATAGGACCGAAATATTCATTGACCAACGCTACCGTTTTTTCCTCATCGATGTTTCCTGCCACCACCAGCACGGCATTATCCGGCTGATAATAAGTTTTATAAAAAGCCTGCAGCCTATCAATGGGCACGTTTTCTATGTCCGACCTGGCGCCTATGGTGGACTTGCCGTAATTGTGCCATTCAAATGCAGTTGCCATCATTCTCTGCCACAGCACCCTCCATGGGCTGTTCTCTCCCGCTTCAAACTCATTCCTGACTACCGTCATCTCGCTGTCCAAGTCATCCTTTGATATAAAGGAATTGATCATCCGGTCCGATTCCAGGTCCAGCGCCCACCTCAGATTATCCTCTGTGGCGGAAAAAGTCTCAAAATAATTCGTCCTGTCCGTCCAGGTTGTCCCATTCGGTCTGGCTCCTCTTTCGGTCAATTCCTGAGGGATATTCGGATGCTTCGGTGTGCCCTTGAAAACCAGGTGTTCCAAAAGATGGGCCATGCCGGTTTCCCCGTAATTTTCATGTTTTGACCCCACCAAATAGGTGATGTTCACCGTGATGGTCTGTTTGGTCGGATCCGGGAAAAGCAGGAATCTAAGCCCGTTTTCCAACCTGTACTCCGTAATGCCTTCCACTGTCGTGACTTTCACAGGATCCGCCAATTCGGAGGTGGATGCAGTACGGTCAGCCTGTGCATGGAGCTGGAATGTCAATAAACAGGCCGTTAAAACCGATAAGAGATTTTGAGGATTCATGATTTTGAGGATTTGGTGAAAACTGGTTTAAACTAAAAAATTAAACTTACAAAACCTAGTAAATTTTTGTTAAAAATTCGCCAGCAAAACATCAATCAGCTTTTCGTCTTTTTGCCCATTACGGATGATGCCAAAACCTCCTTTATAATCCCACGTGGCCCAAGCAATGCCGTTCTCCTCCAAAACATCCTTCACATCCTGGTACCATTGGTAACGGACATCCTCGGGGGTCGTGGGATATGCTCCCCACTCACCGCAATACAGCGGCAAACCCAGTTCTTTGGAAAGGCGTATGGGCTTTTCAAAATGCTTTCGGATAGTAGCTTTGTCATAAAACCTTTTTTGATTTTCCATCACTGTTCTGAAGGGTTCATCCAGACTTTGCCAGTCCTCATCTTTTATGATAACACCCGGATAATTCACCGGTCCTGCATAATCTTTAATCCCAGTCCAGGAGGCCTTATAATGGGTTACCAGCATAGGTTCATACATATGAAAGCTCAAAATGATATGGGGGTCGTTTTCGGGGACCCGAAGGTCATCAAAAGTATCCGCTTTTTGCCACATATTGGATCCTATCACAATTTTCCTTTCAGGTTCATTTTCCCGGATCACCGCCGTAGCTTTGGCTACCAACCTGTTCCAATCCGCAGGATCCTCCGCCACCGGCTCATTCATCAGTTCATAAGCCACCATCCCCACAGGATATTTTCCCAACTCTTCGGACAGATCCCTCCAGCACTGATAAAAACGCTCCTGTGCCGCCGGATCCGTCCACAAAGGTTTATCTCCCTCATTAAAATGATGGGAACGCAGGATATGGAGGTCCACCACGGCTTTCAGTTCATGCTTTTCACACCAACCCAAGGCCTCATGCAGCAGTGCGAAGGCCTCCTGCTCCTTTTTGCCGTTTTCGTCCCACATCTGTTCTTCATCTATGGGGATGCGGATATGGTCAAACCACAGTCCTGCGAGAAACGCCACATCTTCCTCTTGAAAGAACTCCCTTCTGTCAGCCCCCCTCCTTTTACTTTGAGAAAGCCAGTGGCTGATATTGGTACCTCTTTTTATAAAGAATTCTTCCTGATACGCATCCTTTGGGGAAGGAACCTGAGAATAAGGTACCCCTGCCATAAGAAGCAGGATTAGTAAATGGATTAAATGCATATTCATGGTACTTATTGGTTAGGGAGGAATTTATCCGTGATACATTATAAATATAAAAAATGTTTGGGAATCATAAAACAGCGGCGATCTGTCTTCAAAATATCCAAAATGAATGAAGTCGGGCGATAGCATTGACGGGTGTGGGATTGCCTTAAAAGCTTATCGCATAATCCTATAGGTCCGGATTTAAAAAGCCCGGACTTTTCAGGTTCGTTTTTTTATCGTATTTTTAATTTTGAAAGGAAAAGTAATACAGTGTGTCGACTGGCCAAAATGACAAAAAAGCTTTAACATGATAAAACTCATCTTCAGTATTTTATTTTTAATGTTGACCGGTTCTTATGCTTCAATAGGACAGGATAAGGGGCTGATTAAGGTCGCCAAATTGGGGAAAGAGGGAAATCCGGGCTTAGCCGGGATACGGAAAGATTTTATCAAAAAAAATCCGGGGTATGATATATTTTATCTTCCGTCTACACAAAACGTCCCTTCCAAAGCGGTTACACAGGTACTTTTTGTGCAGGATGGGGGCGGCTCTGCCACCATTACCGCTGCCAATGGAGATAAACAAACCTCGAAGATAGCTGTAGGAGACATCGTCCTGCTGGAGAAAGGAGAGATCATGGAAGCGGACAGCCTCTTGGGCTTGTTGGCCTTTACCGTTCCTGACAAGCCGGACAGCAACATTCCGGCCTTTATCCGGCCGGATTGGGACATGAACATTACCGACACACCAGGCGGCTGTGCTACTGAGACCAATGCCTATCGGCGTATTCTTTTGACCTGGCATAAAGATGTGGGAAATTATATCTGGCATTCGATCAATGCCCACAGGGTGAGGATCATGGATTCCTTCAGCCATTTTCATCCGGAAGATCAGGGTTTTGATGAGTTTTACCTGGTGCAGATGGTGATGCCGGGGGCCAAGCTGTTTACCAGTGAAAACGTAGAACAGATAAGTGATCCTGAATCCATTAAGCAGGAAGAACTCGAAGGGCTGATCCAAGAACACCGACTGGAAGTAGGTGACTTGGTGTATCTCCCGAGAGGTGTGATGCACAGGGGTTTTGGGGGGATATTGGCCCAGGTCATCACGGTGCCAGGTTTTATCCCCGGATCAGAGATTGGCGTGGATCATTTTTTGAGACAAATCAATGAAAGGCTCGGGCTGCGTGGAAAAGAAGCCCTGCCGTTTAACCGGCAAGCTTCGGCTTTCCAGGTCATCAGGTGATCCAGGATCAACATTTTGGGCTTTGAAGTTATCGCGCTTGACCCCTTCGGTTCCTTTGTAAAACATGCCTTCATCAAATTTATGTATTATATTTAGGCTATGTCCATCAAAAGAACAGCGTATCTGATTTGGGTAATATTTCAGGCTACCGCGTGTATCAACCTGAAAGAAATCAACCATTTTTCGGCTGAGGCCATCAAGGGAATGCAGGTGTATGAATCCATCGAGTTTGGATTTGAAACCCAATGCAGAGAACGGTGCATCTGGGAGGCCATGGACCAATTTGAGATCAGAAGGGAGCTGCTTTGCGATTGCAGCACCCATCACCTTGCCGACAGCATTACCCTTCATTTATATAATGCCCTTCATTCCTACTGGGATGGGCTCTACCAGCTCTCCGACAATCATCTGACACGCTATGACTTGTCCGCCACTTCAGAGGCGGTCCAGGCGGGTACTTTTGGGGAAATATCAATTTCCGCACAGCAAGTAAATGCCTATCAAAAAATTGCGGAACTGCTTTTTCGCGCGGGAACCGAGGGTTTCCGAAGAAGAAAAATAGACCGGTATTTACGTGAAGCCAATGACGATATACAGGTTCTTTCAGAAAAAATAGCCTTCATATTGGAGAGCAATCTGGCAGGTCTACTGGAGCTGGAGAAAGAAAGATGGTATACTTATTATCGTGAACTGGGGTTCAGTGACAATCTCAGTGATTATGAGAAAGGCAAGGCCATCATAGCCTACTATGATGTGCTTAGAGAAATTGATCTGAAGCTAAGCCAGACACAGATATTGGCCGCTTCTTTTAGAAAAATGGCGGAGGGTCACCAAATACTGGCGGATGCCGACCGAAAGCTTTCTCAAAAAGACCTTAGAGACCGGGCGCGGCGCTATGCAGCAGAATTGAAAGCCTTAGGCATCGCTTATAACCAAATAAAATAGGATAATGGATGCGAATTTGGATGCTAAGAAATTAAGTGAACTGGCAGATGTTCTTTGTAACTGGGCCAAAGCGCTGAATGACTACAGGTTTGAAAAAAAGCAGGAGCATCAAATCAGCGAGGGCGACTACAATAAAATAGGCGTAAAGGTAAAACAACTTTTGAATGCCGCTGAAAAGATGAAGGTGATGTCTACCCTTTTGGTGAGCAAGGAAGTGGCCAGATCTCTGGAACAAATCGGGAAGGTGTCTTCAGAAATGGCAAAAACCATCAGAGGACTCGGAAGCGTTCAGAAAATCATTTCCCTGGCCACGGGATTGGCTGAACTTGGAAGTGCCATTATTCAAAAGGATGCTTCCGGCATCCAGGAACAGGTACAGGAATTGCTTGTTTTATGGAAGAATGAGGTTTGACCCTTTGAAATAAATCAGAACATGGTACCAAAAAAGAAAAATCGGAAAAAAGAAAACCCTGATTCAGCGGGGGAAAGGGTAAACAGTTCGCCGGTGTGTTTCCAAAACAGTCCGGAAATCCAGGAGGATTACCTGATCCCGGACCCGCAGTTGGATAGTGCCCCGGGAAAGAAACGTTCCACAAAAAAACGTTAAAATCGTTTTCATCTTAGAGAAACGTATCCTCCCGGAACCCCTTTTTTGGAAAGTACAATTTGCCACAGCTGGTTTTTTCGTGCGCGGAAAGCTCCGGCACAGCTCAATAAATAATACTTCCACATTCTAAAAAAAATTTCGTCATAGCGCCCTTTCAAATCCTCCCAGTGGTTGACAAAGTTTTGATGCCAGGCCATCAAGGTCTTGTCATAGTCGGCGCCGAAATTGTGCCAATCCTCCATCACAAACAATCCCTCTATTGCTTTTCCTATCTGTTGAATGGACGGAAGCAGGGAGCCGGGAAATATATAACGGTCAATCCAGGGGTCATTCCACTTGCTGCTGATATTGGTTCCGATGGTATGCAACAAAAAAAGGCCATTATCCTTTAAATATCGGCTGGCTTTTTCCATATAAAGCCTGTAGTTTTTATAACCAACATGTTCAAACATGCCCAGGGAAACCACCCGGTCAAATTGGCCGTGAAACTGTCGGTAATCCAATAATTTTATTTCTACGGGCAGGCCGCGACAAAGTTCCCGGGCCGATTTTGCTTGTTCTTCAGAAACAGTAAGTCCGGTGACACTCACCCCAAACCGTTCGGAGGCGTATTTGGCAAAACCTCCCCACCCACAACCGATGTCGAGCACTTTCATCCCGCGTTCCAACTCAAGCTTTTGACAAGTCAGTTCAAGTTTATTTTCCTGGGCTTCATCCAAGGTAGCGGCCTTTGTCCAGTAAGCACAGGTATAAATCATGCGTTTGTCCAGCATTTTTGAAAAAAGGTCATTTCCGAGGTCATAATGATGCCTCCCTATTTTAAATGCTCCTGAGATATTTGAAAAGTTAAATAATCTGGACCGCATTATATGGAAAAAAATATGCCAGTTCTTATGGATCTTTTCCTCCAATGAAATACCAAGGACACGGGTAAAAAATTCATCCAACCGATCAGCATCCCACCAGTGCTGCATGTAAGCCTCTCCCACAGCCAGAGACCCACCCAAAAGGGCTTTTTTGTAAAAGCCATCATGCAATATATGAATGTCCCAGGGATTTTCACCGTTGATATTTATCCCTGCAAATGATAACAATTCCTGAACATGTTTCTTTGCCAAGATGCGATTCATAGGTCCATTCGGTTTTCAGTAAAGAGAAATTTTCTTCTTAAAACCCCGGTAGCATCAATTTCAACTCCAAATTGCGTTTAAAAATCGACAAATCCAACTCCAGGATTTTATGACGAAAATTGGCCGGTTCCATTGGTTAATTTATTTTCCACTAACAAACTATCGGATAGGTTTTATCACCACGACACGATTTTCACAATCATCACAAGGAAGGAACTTCGGTTTTAGGCCTGCCCGGGGTTCCGCCGTAGGGCCTCCAGCGTATATTTACAATCAGTGCGCCAAGGGTAAGACATATAAGAAGCAACATGACCAATTGTCCTATAAAAGGGATCAATGAAACGAGTTTCAAGATGATGAAGATCAAAAAAGCCGTCAAAATAATCCTGGTCTTCCCCCATGCGCTTTGATAATAGATATTATTGATCGCATTGGCAGCCAGAAGCGCTACCATAACCGTTGAAAACAGAAGCAGGGTAAGGTAAGCCAGCAAGGTGATCACCCCTATGGGAAGACCGATGATGGTGGCTATGGATAGAACAACTAAAATCGGTACACCCACGATGAACAAAACACCCCAGCCAAGCGATTTCATGGTGGTATCGACTGCGGTAACAGCCGCTTTTTTAAAAATACCTCCAAACAGATATTGTATCACAAATATCATCAGGAAAGCGGTGCCCAAATACCAGACTACCAAGAGTATAGATGCAAATCCCAAAAAATACCAATGCTTGTTTTCCAAAGCGTAAGAAGAATCAAAAACAGGCTGTCCACTGGTGAGCGTGTTTTTAAAATCCAACTCTCCTTTTTTGTTCCAGTACACCACATCACCCTCAAATATCATGTCAGGCCCAAGTTCAATGACGTTTCCGACCAAAAGTGATTTACCCTGAACACTTCCGTTTAGCGTTAATTTCCCACCCCTGGCTTCAAGATTGTTCTCAACCCTTCCATTCAATGTAAACGCTCCCCCTGCACTTTTGATGTCACCTTTGATCCGGCCATCGACCGTAATTTCTCCTCCTGTTACAACAAGGTTACCATTTATTACGGCCATTTTTTCCAAATGAACATTCCCTCCGGCCACAATAAGATCACCCAATATTTCGCCACTAAATACAACTGTCCCTCCTGCACAACGGATATCATCACCTACAAACCCATCTACTACTATAGTACCCCCAGCAGCTAAAATATCCTGGGCGATGGAGTCACTGACCGTAATGGTGCCTCCGGCCACTATCAGATCTCCTTCCACAGGCGCGTTGATCGTCACGGTGCCTCCGGCGATGTATAAGTCATGATGAACTTTCTCCCCGATAACCACCCTGTCGCCTGACTTCATCTGGTCAGAAACGGATACAAACGAAAATACGATGATTGCTAAAACAAAGGATGTAACGATATTCATGGACGTATCTTTTAATGAAAAAAATATTTTAACAAATTTAATAGAAAAATAAATGCTCACATATGATTTAAATCACTGAATATCAATACATATGTAGGCTTAAATCAATTAAAAAAAACAGAGAACATGTATCCTCTGTTTTTTATTTTTTAAAATCACCATACTGAATGGGATTAAAAACCCACGCGCAGAATCTGAGTGATATGATCTGGAGTCTCTATTTCCTTGACTTTTTCCATCGTTGTTATATCTCTTATTGAAATTTTGTCTCTCTCAGGTTCCAGCACATACATAAAAGCTTCAGAAAGCGTGAGAATAGGGTTTTCCTCATCCATTAATCTGTATATTTCTAAGTCCGTGAGCTGTTTTCTGGCAGATGGATTGCCTCTTAAGGAAGCGAGGATACTGTGACTGCCCAATTCCACACCTGTTCTTGCATTAAAAACCTTCACGTTCCCATCGGTTCGTTGTACTACCAAATGACCACCGTCAGCGCTTATCAAGTAAGCATGGACATCATCACCGGAATAAATACTTTGAATGGTTTCTGCTTCGGGATCAATTTTAAAAACCCCGTGATTCCTGGCCAAACCATAAAATACCTCCAATTGGTCATGCCCTCTCAGGGTACCCATCCAGTTTCCGGACGATGGATCAAGGGGGGAAACATTAGGTATCAGCTTAAGCGTATTGTCTTGGGAAGCCACAATGACACCTTCGGTTCCTCCGAATAATGCATATTTACCGTTGGAAGCGTCCCCGTGGATACCGGTTACTTTTACATCCTGATTTTCATACAATATTTCTCCGTTGCCATCCAAAATCTTTACGTATTGGGGGAGCGATCCGGAAGCCTCCGGATCTTGGAAAGTCACTGCCAGCTTATTGCCTGAAAGCCAGGCAGCAGCCCCGTGGTGTGCATTCGTATTTGCAGGCAAAATGATAGCGGGCCGGAAAGAAGGCGTTTCCAATAACTGATCTCTGATCCAGGTCACAGATCCGTCTCCATCATTAAAAATAATGATGTTGCCATGGCTGGCATCGAAATGGGTGGGTAATGGTGCCTCTGCCACCACACTGAGCCAGCTAGGACCATGTACATGCGCGTGATCTCCATGATTCTCGATCCCCGTGTCAAAAATAAGCACTCTGCCGTCCTGCCTCTCCAGTGAAATTATATACCGCCCCGAAGAACTCACATAATTGCTGCTTCCCCCTGAAAACCTGTCCAGGTCGGGTTTTACAACCTGGCTTTCCAAGGGATTCAATAAATTTATGGCCCCATCTTCATCCCAGAGCGCGATGCGCATCCATTTACTTTCCAACTCTTCAAACCCCTCTGTATCCGGAGTCAAAGGATTGTCATCTTCTTGATTACAACTTATGAGACATGTAACAAAAAAAACCACAAACAATTTTGATAAATTTTTCATAGAAATTAAATAATTTGATTCGATTACAAACTAAAAAAGAAATCACAATAAATGCAACATTGTTGCATTTATTGTGATAATAAAAACAACATCATACCAATAGTCTAAATACTGATTATATTGTATGGTGTATACAACCATATACCATATGAGTTCATTGTTAAAAACGGTTTTGATAACTTTTATTCTTATTGTGATAGCGATGGGTTTGTTTGTTTTATACCAATTTAGGGACAGACATTGGGGATATGAATTAGACATCCATCTGAAATCCAACCAAATCAGCCTCATTCAAGCGGGTTTTGCCAAAGTCGACATCACGCCAAAGGATTTTGACACCTGGGAGGATGCGAACGGGGATGGCCGGTTCAATGAAAAAGACGGTGACAAATACAATGACCTTAACGGAAACGGAAAATTTGATCCTGTCTGGCTGGCGGGCTTCCATCAAAATAGGCCGGCCAGTGGTATCAATGATCCGCTTTGGGCCAGGGCGATGGTCCTGGACAACGGGCAGATAAAAATGGCGTTGTGTGTAATCGACATGATTGGATTCGGAAACGATGAGGTTTTGACCGTCCGTAAAAGGTTGCATAAAAAGCTGGATTTGGACCACCTGATCATATCCAGTACCCACGTACATTCATCACCCGATCTGATGGGAATGTGGGGCCCCAACCCCTATACCAGGGGAGTGGATAAAGATTATTTAGAGCAGGTTTATGAAGGAATAGAGGCAGCGGTCATCAGTGCTTCTAACACCAAGAAGCCCGCCCACTTCCATTTTGCCGTTAACGAAAACGATGCGGGAACTTTGGTGGGAGATTCAAGGGACCCTCAGGTGTTTGATGAAGCCATCCGCATCATGAAAGTCACGGATGCGGAAGACGGCCAAACTGTGGGGATTCTTTTGAATTGGGGAAATCATCCCGAAACCCTCTGGTCGGGCAACACCTTAATCAGTTCCGATTTCCCGCACTATTGGCGGCAACATATGGAAAATGGCATCACTCAAGGTGACACTTTGCTGCATGAGGGGCTCGGGGGAACAGCCATCTTTATGAACGGGGCTTTAGGCGGCCTGATGACCACGAGACCGGGTGATCCGGTAATCCACCCTTATCATGGAGATACTCTTTGGGAAGAAAATATTGATAAAATTGCTGCCCAGGGTCTGGCCCTCTCAAAAATCACTTTTGAAGAGATGACAAAAGGAATGGAAAAAATGACAGCGGGAACTTTGGAACTCAGAGCCAAGAGTCTGGAATTGGCGATGGACAATAACCTTTTCCGTTTAGCTGCGCTGGTGGGAGTATTTGACCGAGGATTTACAAGGTGGGGGCATGTGAGATCTGAAGTAAATGTCTGGAAAATCGGCCCGGCTACCTTTGTGCATGTTCCGGGTGAACTCTACCCCGAGATTTTAAATGGCGGTGTGGAAGCACCGGCAGGGAGGGATTTTGAGATCGATCCTGTAGAAGTTCCTGCCATAAAGGACAAAATGCCCGGAAAATATAAATTTTTCGGCGGCATGAGCAATGATATGATCGGGTATATCATACCTAAGAGCCAGTGGGATGAAAAGTATCCCTTTACCTATGGGGGGAAAAAAGCCCCCTATGGAGAAATAAACTCTCTGGGGCCAGAGACTGCTCCTACCATTCATAAAGCAATATTGGAGCTGCTGGAGGACCTGAACAGCCCATAAACAATTATCATAATAGGCATGAAAGGCACGCTTTACTTTTGCATTTCTTCCCCGTTAGACAGGCAAACGGCAGGATCTTTTCAACGAAACAAAAAAAGATATAATCTTTTGGATAATCGAAAATAATTAAAAATTGCTGTTTATTTTTAAGGGATTGTATGAAGATTCGGCTGTATATCTGTATATGGTTTTTTATATGCTTCGGGCAGGTTTTTGCCCAAAGCGGCCGAAAGTTTTTTAATCATTTCACTACCAAAGACGGCCTCGCTTCCAATCATGTCTTCTGCATTTGGAAAGATCCGCAAGGGACGCTTTGGCTGGGTACTATGAATGGGCTGCAGAGATATGATGGAAGGTTTTTTCGCTATTATAGCATTAGTTCTCCCTATGGGCTTCCGCCCGCACCTGTTTTCCAGATTATGGACGACCGGGAAGGCAGAATATGGATAAAATCCGGAGAATCTTATGGGATTTTTGATCCTGGAAACAAATCGTTTCAGAGAATACCTTTTTCGGATCCAACCAATCGGGAATATGGGGATTTTTTGTGGAAAGACAGCGAGGGGGATTTACATGTGGTCATTAAAAGAAAAGGCGTATTTTCCTACGATCCGGAAAACCAGCATTTCAATACCGGTTCGGCTTTTGTACAATTACCGGAGGATTACAGGATAAACAACATCTACGAGGATCAGCAAAGTGGCTTGTTTTATTTCACCTGTGTGGAAGGATTGGTTATATTTGATAAAAATTCGGGAGAAGTTTATAGCCGTCATAACAATCCTATAGCCCACCCCCTGCTTGAGAAGGAGGATTTTTATCAAATGACCGGGTACTTTATTGATGAGGAGAGGAATCACTGGATAACCTATTGGCCGGACGATCAAGTTATTCTCAGGTTCAATGAAAAAACAGGTGAGTATGCGGATTTTTCCAGTTCCCTGGTCATGCATCAAAGTGAATACAATCAAATCGATGCCTCTTTTCAGACCAGCGGCTCAATATTATGGAAGTTCGGGTTTCACAGTCTCTTTTTATATGATTCGATTTCAGACGGCTTTGTCAGTCAGCGGACAGACAAACTGATCTTTGGTAACGCCTACCAAATGGTAGAAGACGAGGAAGGATCTGTATGGTTTGCGACTGACGAGGGCCTTTTTCAAATCCCTGGAAAGACGGGGGATATACAACATACCCTATTGCCCGACGAGGTAACAGAAAACGGAACGGTTGCGGTTGCGGAAATCGATAGGAAGCCTAAGGGAAAACCGGAATTTTGGCTTGCCAATTGGGGGAAAGGAGTTTTGGTTTACGACCATGATTTTAACCAGCAACCAAATGATTTTCTATATACATCGGCACCCAACCTGTCTGAGATAAAGCAAACCTGGCAAGTGCTGCAGGACAGTACCCATGGAAAGGTATGGATAGGGTGTCAGTCAGGCTGGCTGCATCTTTTCGACCCTGCCACGGATCAATCGTTTTTTATAAACCCACCGGCTGTTAAGAACAGCACCATCAGGGCCATAGCACAAGACAAAAAGGGCAATGTCTGGTTGGGAACCCAAAATGGAAAAGTGGTGAAATTCCCGGTGAATTCTCCGGTTTCCGCAACTTCATTTGAACTGGTCCATAATTTTAATGTGACCATTACCTTTCTTTATCCTGACGACAAAGACAATTTATGGATAGCCACCTCCGGAAAAGGTATACACCGGATGGATTTGAATACCGGTGAAATTAACCTCTTATTGAATGACCGTGTACTTTCCGGTAATAATATGGAGAAAATTATTCGGCTTACTGATAGTGTCATGGTTTTTGGAGGAGACTTACTCAACCTCTACAATGTGTATACCCGGAAAAACCAGGTGCTATCCTATGCTGAAGGTTTATCCAGCAATAAAATCCAAGCTTTGCTTACAGACCCTTCCGGCCATCTGTGGATATATACGCCTAATGGCATCTGCCGGTATAATCCCAAAAACAAATCAATCCTACGGTATGAAAGCCGGGATGGCTTTTTGGGCCTTGAACCGGATGGGTTTTGGGGAATCAATACCCGTGATGGGAGATTGCTGTTTCTCGGTTTCAGCTCTTTATTTGCGTTTCGTCCAGAAATGTTCGAGCCTGAATTGACCCCTCAAAAACCGTTTATTACCTACCTACAACTATTTAACAAAGAACTGTATGTGGATTCCCTCCTTTCTGAAAGCAAACGTACTTTCGGTCATCAACAAAATTCTTTTACCTTTTATTATAACACCACCGGTTTTCTGCAACAAAGGAAACTAAAATACTACCATCGGCTCATCAATCTGGAAACGGATTGGGTAAGTGCAGATGAAGACAATAAAGCGGTTTATTCATACCTTCCTCCGGGCAACTACATATTTCAAGTTAAAACGGAAAACGAAGAAGGTGAATCTTCGGAAACGGTAGATTTTAGTTTCTCCATAACTCCCCCTTTTTTTGAGACCTGGTGGTTCAGAACATTACTTATACTTCTTGCCGGTGGGATCATAGCCGGGGCTTACCGGCTCCATCTCAACCGGATGCTGGCGGTAGTGGCCCTAAGAAACCGCGTGGCCAGGGACCTGCATGATGATATGGGTTCCACGCTTAGCACCATCAATATCCTCAGTAGTATGGCCAAAACCAAGCTGCATACTGATCCTGTTAAAACCAGTGAATATATTTCCAAAATTTCCGACAACAGTCAAAGGATGATGGAAGCCATGGATGACATTGTATGGAGCATCAAGCCCCAAAATGATTCCATGGATAAGATCATTTCCAGAATGAGAGGGTTTGCGGCTCAGTTGTTCGAAGCAAAGGACATCAATTACACATTTGAGGTGGAGGAAAATGTGCTGGAAGTCAAGCTTCCCATGGACGCCCGAAGGGATCTCTTTCTGATCTTCAAAGAAGCTGTCAACAACCTGGCAAAATATAGCGGATCAAAAGAGGCAATGGTTCATTTTTCCCTGAAGAACAATAAACTGAATATGCGGGTAAAGGATTACGGAAGGGGTTTTGATCCTTTATCTGCTGACTCTGGGAACGGCTTGAGCAACATGAAAAAAAGAGCGCAAAACATGCGTGCCTATCTCATCATCCATTCCAAAGTTGGTAACGGATCAGAAATCCAATTGCATGTGCCACTATAGACCACTCATGTCAAGTCAAGTATAACAGCTAATTTCTGGGAGCATATGGTTGTCCCCGACTCTATAAAAACGATTCAACGATCTGGAGCATTTCATGAAGTTCGTGTCAACCGTGCCTCGCCGGTCCGCCTCCCGAAGTCGTACGGAGGGCAGGCAGGCGGGTCAGTGGAATTCCTGCCTGCCGTCTTTTAGGCAGGCGTGGACAATAAATCCGTTGGTTTACCGAAACCGTTCCTTGACTTGACACTCCAGAAATATGCAGCCCCCAAAAACAACCTGGGGGCATCATGAATCAAAAAAGCTGCCTCATATATAGCAGCTTTCCTGGAGTCATATGTGTTAACTGTATTAAATCATGTGGTATATACCGAATTGAACATCACATAATCTGTAGTAAGGTCGCTGCCCCACCCGACTGCCTCTTCCTTACCCGTGTTGAGTTCCAGGTATACCCGGATATGGGATTCCCGGAGCAGTTTTTTCATGTAGTTTTTATCAAACTCCGTGGGTGTTCCCTTCTGCAAAACCAATACTAAATTTTCACTGTCTCCTAAATAAAGATTGGCTTTTTTATAGCTGAAGGCGATACCTGCATTGCCACATGCTGCTATGATCCGCCCCCAGTTAGGGTCCCTCCCAAACATGGCGGTTTTGACCAACACAGAATCGGAAATAGCCCTGACCAGCTTTCTGGCGATCACCTCAGATTTGGCTTTGGAAACTTTATACTCCACAAATTTAGAAGCCCCTTCTCCATCCGAAACAATCAGTTTGGCCAGATGGATCAGCAATTCCAACAGCTTTGTCCTGAATTTATGATACAGGGGGTCCTCTTCATCCAATACCTTGTCATTACCGGCCATGCCGTTGGCAAGGATGGCCACCATGTCGTTGGTTGAAGTGTCCCCATCCACGGTAATCATATTGAAGGAACGTTCCACGCAATATTTAAGGGCTTTATCCAGAAGCCTTTCGTCAATATTGATATCAGAGGCCACAAAGCTCAACATGGTGGCCATGTTGGGATGGATCATTCCTGACCCCTTAGCCACACCTCCTATGCAAATACTTTTCCCCTCCCATTCGAATTCCACAAACCCCTCTTTGGCAAACGTGTCTGTCGTCAATATGGCATTGGCCAAAAAAGAGCCCGCTTTGGGCTCACCGGAGAGCTTGGGAACTATGGTTTTGATGCCTTCCACCACTTCTTCAGTAGGGAATTTTTCTCCAATCAACCCCGTGGAAGCCACAATGACGTCCTCGGGTGATATGGATAAAGCTTCTGCAACAGTCTGTGCCATGGCTTCAGCACCCAACCTCCCCTGTTCACCTGTACAAGCATTGGCATTACCTGCATTGCAGACAATTACCTGAGCACGGTTATTTTTGAGGTTTTTCTTAGTGATTTTGATGGGCTCGGCCTGCACCCTGTTCTGGGTAAGGGTAGCAGCGGCTGCCGCCGGCACTTCAGAAAAAATAATGGCAAGGTCTCTGCGCATGGACTTTACTCCCGAATGGGCGCCCCAGCATTTGATTCCTTTCACGCTGGTAATATTCTTGATCATAATATTGCTGCTTTCTGTTTTATGGTTGCACGGGAACGTGTTCAAGTCCCGTAATTTCCTTTAGGTCCAACATGATATTCATGTTGTGCACCGCCTGACCCGCGGCACCTTTCACCAGATTATCTATAACCGAAACCACGATAAACCTTTTGGTCCGGGGGTCCCATACGGGATAAATATCCGCATAGTTGCTTCCCCTCACATCTTTCAGAGACGGCACCTCTTTCCTGATTCTTATAAACGGTTTACCGTTGTAATAATTCCTATAAAGGTCCTCCAGCTTTTCCTGGCTCACTTCTGATTGATCGGGTCTGGCATAAGATGTTGCCAGAATCCCCCTATCCACAGGTAAAAGGTGTGGGGTAAATTGCAAGTTAACAGCTTTTTTTAATAATAAAGATAACTGTTCCTCAATCTCTATGGTATGGCGGTGGTTTGAGATGCCATAAGCTTTAAAATTCTCATTTACATTGGAGAAATGGGTCACGGAACTGGATTTTATCCCCGCCCCCGTAAGACCTGACTTGGCATCAATGACCACCGAATGAGGATCAATCCAACCCGCCGCAAAGAGTGGCGCCAATCCTAAAATAGACGCTGTGGGATAACATCCCGGGTTCGCGACCAAAGCGGCGTTTTTGATTTTATCCGCATGAAGCTCAGGCATACCGTATACGGCATCCTTTATTCCTTCCGTAAAAACATGCTCTTTTTTATACCACGCTTCATAAACCTCCGCTGTGGAAAGGCGGAAATCTCCCGAGAGATCAACGATCCTTATACCGGAACCGGCCCATTTTTTTGCAAAGCCCATAGAGACCCCATGTGGCAAAGCCAAAAAAATCATATCCAAATCACTTAACTGTATGTCTTCTGCCCCTACCAAGGTCAGGTCCAATATTCCGGAAAACTGGGGATGAAGATCGGAAAACTTTTTCCCCTTATGGCTTTCAGACGTGATATCCACAATCTCCGCGTTGGGATGGTGTACCAGTATCCTGGCAAGCTCCGATCCGGTATATCCACTCGCCCCGACAATACTGATTTTATATTTTTTCTTATCCATTTTTTTCAGATACTAGCTTCTCAATGTTCCTCTCCAATTTGTCCATTACCTCCTCCAGGTCACTTTGTGGGATGTTCAAAGGCGGCACCAATCTCAACACAGTCTCTGCGGTTGCATTCGCTATAACCCCCTCGTCCAACAAAGCCTTTACCAAAGGTGCTGCCGGCCGGTCGAGTTGAACGCCGATCATCAGCCCTAAACCGCGTATTTCATTGATCATGCCGTATTTATCCGCCATCTCTTTGACGCGCTGCGTTATCCAGGCCCCTTTTTCGTCCGCCGCAGTGCACAAATCTTCTTCCAAAATGGTTTTTATGGTGGCCAGAGCGGCCGCTGATGCCAGTGGATTTCCGCCGAAAGTGGTGCCATGGTCTCCAAAATTGATCACATCTGCCACTTTCTTTTTGCAAAGGAATGCACCGATGGGGACGCCGCCTCCCAGCCCTTTGGCCAAAGTCATGATATCCGGCTGGACGTCATAGTGTTCTTTTGCAAAGAATTTTCCAGACCGTCCGATCCCACACTGAACTTCGTCGAATATCAGAAGGACATTGTTTTCATCACACAGTTTCCTTAATCCCTTGAGGTAAGCCAAGTCGGCGGGAATAATCCCTCCCTCACCTTGTATCGGTTCAATGATGACGGCGGCCACCTCATTGTCCATCTGCACCTTTACCGCATCAAGATCATTGAAAGGTACTTGCACGAAACCTGCCGGTATGGGCTCAAAGCCCTGCTGGTATTTGGCTTGGCCAGTGGCTATGGTCGCCAACGTCCTGCCATGAAAGGAGTTTTCCATGGAAATGATCCGGCCTCCTCTTCCATGTGTATGGGCATATTTTCTGGCGATTTTCATGGCTCCCTCTACAGATTCGGCCCCGCTATTGGTGAGAAATACACGGTCTAATTTACTCAGATCCACCAAAAGCTTGCTCAAAGCCACTTGGGGCGGACTGACGAAAAAATTGGATACATGAATCAGCACGGCAGCCTGATCCTGAATAGCTTTAACCACTTTAGGATGGCAATGGCCCAAATTGTTGACTGCTATTCCGGCAAGCATATCGATGTATTCTTTGCCATCAGCATCCCAAACCCTGCTACCTTTCCCTTTTATAAAAGCCAAAGGAAAACGTTTGAAGGTCGGCAAATAGTTTTTCTTGTCTTCGTTATATAGATAATCATTTGAAACCTGCATAATTATTGGGTTAAGGTGGTTCCTGTTTTTTTCTGGTTCAGAATATAATCGGTAATCTCATCAGGCCGGGTACCATTCAATATGATGGCTTTTTTCACACCTGCTTTGAGCGCCTCTTCGCATGATTCTATTTTGGGTATCATGCCACCTCTGATCACAGACCCATAATAACCGGACAATTCATCCAAGCTGATCCGGTCAATAATAGAGGCAGGGTCAGGAAAGTCCAGATATAGTCCGTCCACGTCTGTGAGCACAATGTATTCGTCCACTTTCAGTGCTGAGGCTATTTTTCCGGCAAAAACGTCTGCGTTGATGTTGTAGTCATTGCCTTCCTCGTCTGAAGCGATGCAGGTGACTACAGGAATAAAGCCCTTTGAAAGCAAGGTATCCAGAAGCAAAGTGTCTACCTGTACCAGCTCCCCCACTTGTCCCAAATCGATTTGTTTTTCCACACCTTGGGCGTCTTTGGTCAGGTGCCAACGTTTTTTGGCCACGGCCATCCTTCCATCTTTTCCGGAAAGACCTACTGCATTGAGGCCCTCCCTATTAAGCAGATTAACCAAAGAACTGTTTACTTCTCCTTTCAGGGTGGTTTCAATACATTGGAGTGCCTGGATACTGGTATGTCTGTGACCGTCAAAAAATTCGGATTTGATACCGGCAGTTTCCAGCGCTTTGTTGATGAATGGGCCGCCTCCATGAACCAGGATAACTTGGCGCCCGTTTTCCTGTAAAAGTTTTATCCTTGCTGCAATGTCTTTTTTTAATTGTTCGTTTACCATCGCGTTCCCACCGTATTTGATGAGAACTTTTTGATCCTTCATGTTGATAGGTTTTGTTTGGAATCCAAGGGTTTAGCTTGTAGATTAAAAACCCGCTATGGATAAATTAAATTTGGCTTCCCCCTTACTTTTTAATATTTCACCGAATAATTACACAATAATGATACCAAACAAGAAAAAAAATACCGTTATTTTTAAATCGGGGCTATAAATAAGAATATTTAAAAGTAATGTTTAAATAATGAAAACTCCGTGCCAGAAAGGCAGTCAATCTGTCACCCTCCGTGGTGTCCCGCGACAGCATCGATTTTCCCTACGGTATATTTTCCGATAAGATCCAAGTGGGTTTCGTTAAAGACACTTTTGAAAAGCCCTCCTCTTGGACTCAGTTGATAGGAGGTCATTTCCTTTTTTCCAAGTTCTTCGGCCCAGAAAGGCACCAAAAAAGCATGTGAAGAACCGGTCGCATGGTCTTCCAGTTGCTGTACATGGGGCACCAGGGTGCGGCTGACAAAATCTGCTTCTTCCCCTTCGGCCGTCACGGCATAACCAAAAACAGCTGATTTTCTCAGCGTTTCGAAATCCGGTTTCATTTCCCTTACCGATTTTTCGCCATCTGTCAGAATAAGATGTTTATTGGAGGTCTCCCACATCGCTATTACCGGTATGCCCAATCCCTCCTCGATGGCTTCAGGCACCTGAATTTTCCTGATCACCGGAATCGGTTCAAGCCTGAGCCTAAACCCGTTTTTCCCCATCCACTGCACCTGGACCTGGCCTTCTTTATAATTCAAAAGAAAGGTTTTCTGACGTTGTGCCTCCATACCCAGGTAGATCCCGGCCGCGGCGGCTCCATGTCCGCACAAGCCGATTTCCTCATCCGGTGCAAACCATCTGACCTGATAGCGCCCCCCTTCATCCACATATATAAAGGAAGTCGCCGGCATTTGGATTTTGTTGGCGAGCAGCTGCATTTCATTGTCGGATAGCGGATGTTCTGTCCGGATGACGGCTGCAGGATTTCCCTTAAAGCCCAGTTCGGGAGCGGCAAAAACTGAAATGACTGTATAATCAAGATCTTTTGACATCGTAATTGAAATAAATAAAACAAGTGGATTAATTGGTCCGCCAGAAATAAGGAGAGAACAAGACCAGAATGGTAAATAGTTCCAACCTTCCCAAAAGCATCAGAAAGCTTAAAAACAATTTGCCGAAAGGGGAAAAGAAAGCAAAATTGTCCATCGGACCCACATGCCCAATGGCCGGGCCCACATTACCCAAGGAAGTGGCCACTGCCCCGAAAGAGGTAATCATGTCATACCCGGCAACGGACATCACAATGCTGCCCAGCACAAAGATCATCAGGTATATCAGAAGAAAGTTCATGATGTGGGTGATGATTTTTCCTGTAACTCTTTCCCCGTTTATTTTTAAAGGAACCACTGCCCTCGGGTGCACAATCCGCTTGAATTCCAAAGTGGAATTTTTCACAAAAGTAAGGTGACGTATAAACTTGATACCCCCGCTGGTGGAACCCGCACTCGCACCGAAAAAAAGGAACATAAAGAAGATAAGGGTGAGACCATTGCTGTATGCCGTATAATCAGCAGTCACATAGCCCGTGGTAGTAATCAACGAGATGACTTGAAAAAGCCCTTCGCGAAAGGCCTTTTCGATAGGGCCTTCCTTTAAAAAATAAATGGCTCCAAAAATAATCCCGGAAATGATGACTACCGTGATGGAATAAGCCCGGAACTCATCACTCGCCCACACCCTTTTGAATCTGCCTTTGAACCCGAAATATAAGAGGGTAAAATTTGTACCCGCCAAAAACATAAAAACAATGGCGGTATAATGTATCCATGGATTGGTAAAATAAGCCATACTTTCATTTTTCGTGGAAAACCCTCCGGTTGCCATGGTAGTCAAGCCATGATTGACCGCATCAAAAAAAGTCATCCCTCCTAAATAGTACATCAGCATTGCTAAAATGGTCAGGCCCACATACACAAACCACAGTCTCTTGGCCGTTTCCCTGATGCGCGGATGAAGCTTGTCTGAGGTAGGTCCGGGCGACTCCGCAACAAAAAGCTCTATGCCTCCAATACCCAACAATGGAAATATGGCGACCGTAAGAACAATGATTCCTAAACCACCTATCCATTGCGTCATGCTGCGCCAAAGAAGGATACCTGCCGGCAGTACCTCTATATCATTTAATATAGTGGCTCCGGTCGTGGTAAAACCGGAAACGGTCTCGAAAATAGCGTCAGGCAAATAGCTGATGCTGCCACTCAACAGATAAGGCATCATGCCAAATATGGCCATCACCAGCCAGCTCAATGCCACGATCATATAGCCTTCCCTTTTCCGGATATTTTGATCCTGGCTGCCAAAAGAAAAAAACAGAATGGCACCGTTGCTTATACAGATAAAAGCAGATGTGATGAGTGTAAACTGGTCCCCGCTGCCATAATAATAAGAGAACGCAATACTGGGAGCCATCAAAAGGCCCAACAGCATCATCAATCCCCCCATCATTTTTAAAATGGCTTTGTAATGGATCATGCTTTAGTTAAAAATTTTCTCCAGCACCGGTTTGGCTTCTGGCAAGGTAAGTACTATAGCCTTGTCATTGAGTTGAAGATGAAAATCGCCGTCGGGAATAAAAACCTCATCGCCCCTAATGACTCCTGCTACAATGGTCGTGTCCGGAAAATGCAAATCCTTCAGGGATTTCTTGGTCAAGCGGTTGTTTTTGGTCACCACGTACTGAATGAATTCCGCCTCCACGCCATGAATGCCGGAAACCACCTCTACCATGCCCTTTCTCAAATAGCGGCTTACATGATTCGCGGCTACCAGTTTTTTATTGATTAGAGAATCTACCCCAATACTATGCGAAATATGTATATACTCCCGGGTATCTACGTGGGCAATGGTTTTGTAGACCCCGTGGTTTTTAGCACTAAGGCTGGTGATGATGTTGGTTTCAGAACTTTCTGTCAGGGCCAGGAAACTGTCCATGGTTTCCAGTCCTTCCTCCATAAGCAAATTGACGTTTTTGTAATCCCCATGGATCACCAGCGTTTCGTTCAACCTTTCTGCCAGCCACTTACACCTTTCCTTGTTGTTATGGATCAACGTCACCCCATAGGTTTTTTCCATTTCCAAAGCAGTGGAAAAGGCCAAGTCATCCCCCCCAATTATCATCACGCTCTGAATATCCTTTTCTTTGTGATGGATCAACTCCTTGATAGAATCCACTGCTTTCTTAATGGAGATAAAAAAAACATGGTCGTTATTATGAATGACGGTGTTTCCCCTGGGAATGATGGTTCTTTGGTCACGTACTATGGCGATAATTCTTACATCTTTGAAGATAGGATTGCTTCTGGTATCGGAAAGTTTTCTGTTGACGAGCGGCGAGGTCCGTTCCAGCGTGATGCCTACCACATTGAGCTTCCCCCCTTCAAACTCGATCACGTCGGAAAAAGTAGAGCGTTTCATCATTCGGGAGATTTCCTTGCTACAGAGCATGGAAGGAGAAATGATGGAATCGATGCCCAGGTTTTCAAAATAGATCCTGTTTTCCGGATAGAGGTAATCGTGGTTTCTGACCCTGGCAATCACCTTCTTGGCTCCCAGCTGTTTGGCGAGTACGGCGGCACATATGTTCGTTTTTTCCGAAGTAGTCACTGACAACATCAGATGGGCCGTATGGATATTGGCTTTTTTGAGAACATCTATAGAAGCAGAATCCCCCTCTATGGTCAAAACATCCAGCCTCGCACTGATATTATCCAAAACATCTTTGTCTACGTCTATCAAGGTGATGTCCCTGTTTTCGTAACTCAAATGCTCTGCGAGGTGATATCCCATATCGCCAGCTCCTGCTATCACGATATTCATTGCCATAAACTAAATTTGCACGGTTCCAATCCTGTACAGTGTTAGAAGAACATGCCGTAATATTAAGGATAAATGCACAAAGTCCAATAATTGTTTCCCGGAAATAAAAAAAACTTCTCCCGGCTGGCATCCAAATGAAATCCTCCGAAATCAGTTTACCCTTCTGAAGACCAACGCGGTCCTGTTTGTCATATATATACTCAAGATCTGATGTGGGTTGGTATAGTAATATTGGCTTTCGTCAACCCTGCCAAACCCGCCGAATTCCGGATTATCCGAATTGACGATCAGCTGGTATTTGCCCATTTCCGGAGCTCTGAACTGATAATCAAAAATCGACTTTTCCGGGTGAAAGGAAAAGGCAAAAAGCAGCCCGCCTCTCTTGTAAATCAGCACTTTATTTGCAGGATCAGCATGTACCTGATCTGCAAACGGTGCTGTAAGTACTTTGTATTTCTTAACAAGTTGTAACATGGCCCTGTCCCATCTAAGCAGGTATTTATACTTGAGCCGGGGATTTTCAGCCAGGCTCCACTGCCTTCTCGCATAGCGGTAACTCCAGTTATTGCCTTCTCTGGGAAAATCAATCCATTCCGGATGCCCAAATTCGTTACCCATAAAGTTAAGGTATCCTTCCCCTCCCAAACTAATGGTAAAAAGCCTGAACAATTTGTGCAAGGCAACGCCCCTATCAATGATGTGGTTTGGATCGGTGATCTGCATATGAAAATACATTTCCTTGTCCATGAGCCAAAATGCGATGGATTTGTCCCCCACCAGCGCCTGGTCATGGGACTCAGCATATGCAATCGTTTTTTCCCTGTATCTCCGGTCGCTCAACTCCTTCCAAAACTCCAAAATATCCCATTCCTCATCACGTTTTTCTTTGAGGATTTTAATGTAAAAATCCGGAATACCCATGGCCATACGGTAATCGAAGCCAATCCCCCCTTCTTCGGGTTTACGGCACAGTCCTGGCATGCCGCTGACCTCTTCAGCGATCGAAATGGCGGAAGGTTTGAGCTCCTTGATGAGTGCATTGGCCAATTGAAGATAAATGATAGCCTCCCAGTCTACGTCCTTCACAAAATATTTATCAAAATGATCAAAGGTAATAAGGCCATGATGGAAATAAAGCATGCTGGTGACGCCGTCAAAACGATATCCATCAAAATGAAATTCATCAAGCCAATAACGGATATTGGAAAGCAAAAACCGCTTCACTTCCCATTTTCCATAATCAAAAAGCTTGGAGTCCCACACTTCATGGTACCCCCTGGGACCTGCATGAAAATATTGATGATCCGATCCGTCAAACTCATTGAGCCCTTCTGAGGTGTTCTGTACAGAATGGGAGTGCACAATGTCCATAATCACCGCCAAACCCAGATCATGCGCCCTATTTACCAGGTATTTTAAGTCCTCTGGTGTTCCAAATCTGCTGGAAGGCGAAAAAAAATTGGAAACGTGATAACCAAACGAACCGTAGTAAGGATGTTCCATCACGGCCATCAACTGTACGGCATTATATCCTGTCTTCTTGATTTTTGGAAGGATGTCATCTGCAAACGCCCGGTAGGTCCCGACCTCTTCCTCTTCCTGTCCCATCCCCACATGGCATTCGTAAATGATCGGGCCCGTTTTTTCCAGCCGGGGAACAAATGACTGGTCGGTCCATTCAAAAGGCTCTTCGGGGAACCACAGTTGACCGGCAAAATCCCTGCTTTCTCCATCCTGAACTACCCGGCGGATGTAAGCGGGGATCCGGTCCAAATTCCCCTTTGCATGTACAACATGTACTTTGACCAAGCTTTGGTGAAGAAAGACGTCCTTGTATAACGAATAGGGTAAAAACAGCTCCCATACTCCCCACTCATCCTTTTTCATCGGATGTGAAGCCCTGTCCCAACCGTTAAAATCCCCAATAAAAAACAAAGCTTCTGCTTCCGGAGCCCATTCCCTGTACACCCACCCGTTTTTCTCAGTATCAAAGTTGATCCCAAAATATTCATGACCTTGGGCGAAGGCTGATAAACTGCCATTTACCTTCAGTATCTCATGCAACGCACTTTGGTATCTGGTCCATCGCTGATAAATTTCTTCTTTATAATTTTCCAACCACGGATCTTCCTGGACGATGGCCAATGTTTTGTCTTTTTCCACGGAATATTCTGTTATAGCTACAAGCTGCTGATAAAACAATCAAAACACCTAATCTAGCGGAGCATTTTATCGGGATTCCCCTACTTTTCTTCTTACTAATTAGCCAAAATTAACGAATATGAAAAACATCCTATTATATATTCATTCGCTACTGACAAATAATCAGTCATCTGGGAATTTCCACGGGATACCCCATCCCGGTCCATGCATCTATACCTCCCTCCAGGTGATAAACTTTCCTAAAACCGGATGCCTTCATCTTTTCCACCGCCTTCGCACTGCGTCCGCCTACCTTGCAATAAACCAAAACCGGCGTATTTCTATTCAATTCCCCCACTTTGCCGTCAAAGTCATCCTTCATAAAATCAATATGGAGAGGATCTTTTATCACCCCGCTCCGGACTTCCTCATCTGTTCTTACATCCAGTAAAATCCGGTCCAGTCTTTGCTCGGCAGCCAGAAATGAGCGGGGATCCAAGCCTACAACCCCTTCAACCTCTTCGGACAAGGCCCGATCAGCAGCCCCGTCCATCTCTTCTCCATGAAAAAGGGGATTGATCCTGACATAGTCATTGTTTTCAAAGGAGACCTGATAGCTTCCGTTCCATCTGGTATCAGGCAAATAATAGTCGCTGCTGATCAATTGTGCCCCACTCACAAAAGCACTGTCTCTCCTCTTCGTATCGTTAGCTCTTGCTTCTTTGGTATCCGCGTCTGCCCGGGTACGCACGATATATCCTTTTTTCACCAGTTTTTTGATTTGCTGACCATTCTGCACCGGGTCGTTAACTATCATGATGGCAGCGGCAGGGTTGCCTTCAGGCACATTGACAAACATCACGCTCTTGCCCTGATGAGGATCCATACCCAAATATTGTTCAAGTTTATCCCCATCTTCGTCCAGGATGAAAATGATTTTACCCCGAACCTCATCCAGCGCAGGCCAATCATGAGCCAAGACGGCCTCTTCCACCGTTTCGTATCCATTCCTCAAGTCACTGGGTCGAAAAAGCTGCCCTTTTGCGAGGCTACCAGCGATGGTCGCATCCAGACTTTCAAATACCTCCGTGTCAAAAGGCAATACTTCCGTAAAACCCAATTGGGGGAAATTTTTGTCTTTTGCATTTACTGTGATGAAGATGGGAAGGTGTCCTGGATTGAGGATCGACCAGGTTCTAAGCTCCTCCAAATAATCATTCAACAAAACCGAATGGCTTCTAAAATCAATGTCCTGTACATGAAAAACCTTAAAGCCAGGCACTTTCCATTTTGATGCCTGATCAAACGGAAGCGGCTCAATACCTTTTTCCTTTAGCCATTCCCAGCCTTTCGGAGAAGAAAACCGCCCACCATCAGGATCATGATATATATCCAACTCAAGTACCCGAAGGCCCAAGTTTAGCTGCTCCCACAAAGGTAAATGAGCGTAGTCCAACGCCTGAATCTGCGCATGCCCCCCATCTTCAAGCAGGTCCATCAAAGCCGGTTCAATGGCGACCTTATAACTGTTATGACTTCCGATCATCTGGAGTTGGTTCACCCTGACCGGAGTAGGGATGTTATCCTTTTTGTGGCACGATAAAAGAAATAAGATGCAGAATACAAAAACAACAGGTCTGGACATGACGGAATATATGGACTTCTATTTGTAAATATATCGAATCTTCAAACAAATTCAGCATACCCTGGCGATTAGAAAAAACGACTTCAACGCGGAAAGAAGGTCCGGGATTTTTATCGCACAGGCAAAAAGCTGCAAACAAGGCCCTGGACATCAAGAAAGGAAGCTTTGAATGTCTCAGGCCTTACGCTAAAAAATCAGCTTCAATGATGACGGCTACCACAGGATTGGTAATAACCCTCACTCCATTGCAGTTCTTTTTTGAATTGTCGCAAATCTGTCCCGGCATCGATGTTTACCGCCTCTATTCCGGCAATATCCGCAAAATCATTGAGGATTTCAGCAGTCAGGTTTTGGCTAAAACAGGTATGGTGGGCGCCTCCTGCCAATATCCAGGCTGCACAGGCTGTTTTCATATCGGGAAGGGGTTTCCACATGACCCTGGCCACGGGTAGCCTGGGGAGGTCATGCGGGGGCGCTATTGCCTGCACCTCATTAATGACCAAACGGAACCTATTGCCCATATCCACCAATGAAGCATTAAGTCCTTTCCCGCCTTTTGCATTGAAAACCAGCCTGACTGGATCTTCCTTACCACCTATGCCCAAGGAGTGCACTTCACATGACGGTTTTTCCGCAGCCAAACATTCATCCACCTCCAACATATGAGCCCCCAACACTAGGCTGTTTTCCGGATCAAAATGATAAGTATAATCCTCCATAAAGGCATTGCCCCCTTCCAATCCGGTCCCCATCACTTTCATGGCCCGCACCAGGGCCGCCGTTTTCCAATCCCCCTCGCCGGCATATCCATAGCCTTTTCCCATAAGCCTTTGTACCGCGATACCGGGCAACTGCTGCATCCCGTGCAGATCTTCGAAAGTATTGGAGAATCCCTTATATCCCCCGTTTTTTAAAAATTTTTCCAAGCCAACCTCAATCCGGGCAGCCTCAAGGAGGGACTCCCTTTTGCTGCCATCGGGAAGCAGGTTCTTAGCCAGATTATAGCTGGAGACATATTCCTCTACAAGCGCAGCAACCTCTTCACCTTTAACCAGGTTAATTTCCTCAACCAGGTCTCCCACGCCATGGGTGTTTACCGAAAAACCGAATTTCAGCTCTGCCTCCACCTTGTCGCCTTCGGTCACGGCCACATTTCTCATATTGTCCCCAAAACGTATGAATTTTGCCCCCTGCCAATCCTTCCAGCCGCTGGCGGCCCGGCTCCACGCATCAATCTGCCTATGGACCGCTTCGTCCCGCCAATGACCGACCACCACTTTTCTGTTTATTTTCATCCGTGAGCATATAAATCCAAATTCCCGGTCGCCATGCGCGCTCTGGTTCAGGTTCATAAAATCCATGTCGATCTCATCCCATGGAATATCCCGGTTAAACTGCGTATGGAGATGAAGCAGGGGTTTAGAAAGAATTTTCAAACCGTTAATCCACATCTTTGCAGGGGAAAAAGTGTGCATCCAGGCGATCACTCCAATACAGTTCTCTGCCTGACCCGCCTGCTGGCAAGTCTGAAAAATTTCTTCCGCTGTAGTGACTATGGGTTTGAATTTGATGCTGACGGCAATTTGTTTTGACCTGTCAAGTTCCTGCGATATGATCCGGGCATGTTCAGCCACCTGGTTCAGCGTCTCCTTCCCATAAAGGTGTTGGCTTCCGGTAATGAACCATACCTCGTTATGTTGTAAACTTTTCATTGTATTTTTTTATGTCACTTTTTTCAAAGTAGAAAATCCCGTCCGTTATATGTTGAAATTTGAGCTAAGTTTAAATGAAACATCCGTATTTAAATGTCATATTTACACCTTTTATTCAGCAAATAAAAATATAGCGGTCTTTATTTTTCCACCAGCTGAAAAAAAAGCAGGAAAAATGTTCACGTTAACATGAAGGTCGCCGCATATAAATGTTATTCGAAATCCTGCTTTTTGGTTTCCGGAATTCATGTCCGAGGAAATATTCAGTCCGATTAATTGTATAATTAACACTTTATTTTAATTTGTGCAACATCGCCAAAATCACCTGTCGGACGGGGAGGAAGAAAAGAATTTCGCCACCCAACATGCCGGTGACAGCCTGAGGCCATTGTTATCCGGCGGATCAATCACTGGTGGAAAATTCCGTCCAAAGCGGCAGGTGATCGGAAATCCGCCAGGAAAGCTGGAAAGGCGTAAGTTTCCGTTCTTTTAATACATGGGGACCAAAGTCAAACAACCCACCCTTCAGGTACCGTATCGATAACTGGGGGATGTGAAGGTGGTTTTCAAACCAGGCAATTTGGGTGTAGTATTTCGTGCTGTTGTCAAAAACCGTCCGTCTCACCTCCCAAAGATCCTCGGGAACTGTAAGCCCCGTGGAAACAAACGCCTGGTACCGCGGATCTTCCCTCCTGTCAATATTGAAATCTCCCAATATGATCAAACTATGATCAAAGGCATGCATCTGTGTCGCCCAGTTTTTCATCCATAAGGCAATGCCCTGCAACTCCCCCATTCTATCCACAGGGCTTTTGCCGTATAGAACGTGTAAGGTAACCAAAACAAAAGTTTTGTTTCCCACCTGAAACCCCACCGCGTAAGGCGTCCGGGCAAATTGTCTGGAAAAGGCGCCTTCTTCAATGCTTTCCACCTTTTCGTTGGGGACCACCAGTTCACAGGCCAGGCCGGATAATTTCACCTTACGGGTATCAAACAGAAATCCCAAACGTTCGTCATTCCCCTCTGCACCGCCACAGACGTCAGTAAGAATAAAACTCCAATGATCACCCAACACTTTCAACATGTGCCTCAATGCTTTGAGGTTGCCCTTGATTTCCTGTAAGGCCACAATGTCGAACCTGCTGATGATCCTGGAGATTGCCAATAAAGAATGTAGGTCCCTTTTTGGAGAATCTGAAGAAGCTGCCAGCCATTTTTCCGTCAGCCCCCCAAAACTACGGATATTCCAGGTACCAATTAAAACATTCCGGTCCAATTTTTTAAAAGGAATCGATAGATCCAACACCGTTTCCAACTCCCACAATTCCATTTGAATGTCATCGGGGGGAATATCAGTGATTTTTGCCGATTGTGCTTCCATAGAAAAGTCAATTAGGTTTCATCATCCCCTAAATACGGTGGTATTCAACGAACAAACTATATGGTAAGATGATTCATTTCACTGCCCCAACAACCTTATAACACGTTCAAAGACAGCCATTCCTTCAAAGACAGCCATTCCTTAGCAAAAAATACAGCTTTCTTTCTAAAACAAAGATCTTTGTCATCTGTCGTGGCCTTAAAAGTAAAAACCTCCGGAACATTGCCCCGGAGGTTTGAACACTTAAAAAAACCACCAACCTTTAATTAAATCTAATCAACTGTTCTTGCGAACAGTCATATTTAATTTATCTGCCAATAGATACATGACAGGTACTATTACTAACGTTAAAAAGGTAGCAAAGGTTAGGCCAAATATCACAGTCCAAGCCATGGGCCCCCAGAAAGCTGCGTTATCCCCTCCCATATAGAATTCCGGGTCAAAGGAAGACAGCAAGCCGCTGAAATTAATGTTCATTCCAAGGGCCATAGGCAAAAGCCCCAGAACCGTGGTGATCGCCGTCAACAATACCGGCCTCAGCCTGACCTTTCCTGCCCTCACTATACTGTCCAGCAACTCATCATATGGCAGGTGTTTGCCCTCTATTATTCCAAGTTCCGCCCTTCTTCTCTTCCTGATCAGGTTAGAGTAGTCTATCAATACAATGGCATTGTTCACCACCACCCCTGCGAGGGAAATAATGCCTATACCGGTCATGATGATCACAAAATCCATATTGAAAATCACCAGGCCCAGGAAAACACCAATGGTACTGAACAATACAGAAGCCATGATGATGAAAGGCGTCAGTACGGAATTGAATTGGGTCACGATGATCAAGAATATCAACGACACGGCTATAAGCAGGGCTCTTGCCAAAAAGGCCGAGGATTTGTCCTGTTCTTCCTGTTCACCGGTAAATCTCACATCGATGCCATCCGGGATTTCATAATCCACCAATAAATTTTTCAACTGGTTATTGATCTCCGTGGGGTTGTAGCCGTCATTGACGTTGGAAGACAAGGTGATCACCTTGTTCAGGTCTTTTCTTTTAATGGATCCATAGGAAGAACTGTATTCTATATCCGCCACCGCTGAGATGGGAATATTCTTTTGGTTCCCGAATTTGTCCATAAAATTGATCTTCTTGTTCAGGAGAGCGCCTACATCATACCTAAATTCATCAGCCAATCTCAACTGTATCGGATAATCATCTTCTCCTTCTTTGTATTTGGACACTTCGAGTCCGAAAAGCGCCGTCCTTAACTCGTTCGCTATCATACTGGTGGAAAGGCCAAATCGTTTGGCATTTTCCCGGTTGATGTTAACCACCAATTCAGGATTCCCTGTTTCCAAGTCGGATTTCAGTTCCTCAATGCCCTCTATACCCGAACTGGCAATCCTTTCTCTTAACTGGGACACAAATTCGATCAATTGCGTAAAATTCTCTCCACTTGATTCAATATTAATGGGTTTACCCACAGGAGGACCGTTTGTCTGCTTGTTTACCGTAATCTGTACGCCTGCATAACCTTCAGCCAACCCCCTGATTTCCTCCATGATCCGGTTGGTATTGATTCCCTCCCTGTACTGGAATTCGACAAAGCTTATGGTGATCTTTGCCTTGTGAGGAGTGGCTCCCATGCTCATCTCCATATCATCTCCGGTACCCTCACCTATTTGTGTAATCAGGGACTCCACAATCTGCCGGTTAGGCTCCAACACTGCGATCAACTCGTCCTCGAAGCCGTGAACAAATGCATTGGTAGCCTCTATATCGGTGCCAATAGGATGCTCTATAAAGATATTAATCAGGGCAGGCTCATTGTCAGGGAAAAACAACACCTTGGGGGACCTGATCCCAAGCAATACCAACGAAAAAAACAGCAAACCTATCGTACCAAAGAAAAACAAATATGGTTTTCTTCCCCTCAAGGCAAATTTCAAGGTACGTTCATACAAATCTTCAAGTTTCACCAAAAAAACATTCTGGAACCAGCGGATCGCTCTTCTCAAAGCAAATACGTTGAACACGGTCAACAATGCGGCCAGCATGAATAGGTTGGCAAAAGCTATCCATCCCAATAGGTAACCCAGAATTGCCAACACAAAGAAAGCCAAAGCCGCCATCAAGGGTTTCCTCTTAGGTTTTAGCCTGTTGACGTCAACCACTTTCATGAACATCGAAGTAAGAACCGGGTTGATCACCAAAGCCACAAATAGGGATGAAGACAGCACAATGATCAAAGTAATGGGAAGGTACTTCATAAATTCCCCAATGATATCATCCCAAAATGCCAGGGGCAGGAACGCCGCCAACGTGGTAAAGGTAGAGGTGATGATGGGCCACGCAATCTCCCCAACACCTTCCTTTGCTGCCCGGATGGGCGGCATTCCCTCTTGGATCAATCTGTAGATGTTTTCGACTACCACTATACCGTTGTCCACCAGCATCCCCAAAGCCAGGATCAGGGAAAACAAAACCATGAAGTTCAGGGTAACCCCAAATGCATTCAGTACGAGGAAGGAAATGAACATGGACAGCGGAATGGCCACCCCTACAAAGAGGGCATTCCTGAAACCGAGAAAAAACATCAATACCAAGACCACTAATATGACGCCAGAGATAATGCTGTTTTCAAGGTTGTCTACCTCAGCACGGGTATACTTGGACTGGTCATTGGTGATGTCGATCTGCAAATCCGATGGGAACCGGTGGATTTGTGCCCTTTCTATGATCGCTTTGATTTTGTCGGAGGCATCCAGAAGGTTTTCCCCGCTCCGCTTCACCACGTTTACCGTCACCACCGGCAGTTTGTTGCTCCTGGCATAACTTTCCCGCTCCTTATAGGTATCGCTTACAGAGGCGACGTCCCTGAGGTACACGATTTTGTTGTTTTCTATCTTGACGATAACATCTTCTATCTGTGCCGGGTCTGTAAATTCCCCTGTTATGCGCAGGGATCTTCTATAATCTCCCGCCAGGATGTTTCCCCCTGAAATGGTGATATTTTCTGCTCCTACTGCATCTGATATGTCCGAAAAGCTCACGCCCATAGCCTCCATCTTGTAAAGATCCGAGTCGATACGGATTTCCCTCTCAATGGTGCCTCCCAGGTCAGCCTTCGATATTTCAGGCAGTTTCTCTATTTCGTCCTCAAGGTACTCGGCAAACTCCTTGAGTTCCTTTTCCGGATATCTTCCCGAGATATTCACGTTCATAATGGGAAAATCCGAGGTATTGATCTCTATGACATCGGGATCTCTGTCCAGATCTGAGGGCAACTCGCTTTTTGATTTATCCACAGCGTCCTTCACATCCTGCAGCGCCTTCGATATATCCACATTAGGGTTAAACTCCACCACAATGGAGGAATAGTCCTGAATGGAAGTAGACCTGATATCCTTCACATTGTTGATCCCTTTCAGTTCTTTTTCGATGGGCCTGGTGATCAGGTTCTCCATATCCACGGGCGAGTTGCCCGGATAGGAAGTCCCGATATAAACCGTCGGTATGACGATTTCCGGAAAGCTTTCCTTTGGCATGGTGCGATAGGCACCAATGCCCAGGAAAGTGATGATCAATGCCAATATGATCACACTGGTCCTGTTGTCTATTGAAACCGAAGAGAGACCAAACTCCCTGATCACTCTTCTATTTTCTTTATTTTCTGGCGTCATAACTTAGTTTTGGGCAATACTTACTCTAAAATTATCGCCTACCTCCCTGAAACCCTTGTCCACCAAAAGCTCTTCACCAGTCAAGCCTTCCACTATTTCGGTCCTCCCCTGGTAGGTCTTTCCTCTTGTCACATAAGTTTTATGGGCCGTTTCGTCTTCTATGGTAAACAAATACTCCCCTTCATTGTCCTGTAAAAGCAGATGGGTAGGCACGGATACGGCCTCACTGTTTTCATAATCTTTCACCCGTATGACAGACACCATATTGGGCTTGATGTTTTCGCCTCTCGGGAGAAACGCCTCTATTTTAAATGTTCTGTTGTTGGGATCGATTACCCCGCCTACTGCAGTTATTTTTGTTTCCAGTTCTGTGCCTAATGAAGGAAACTTCACATTGACCACGTCCCCTTTTTTCAATATGCCCACATACCTTTCGGACACTTCGCCTTCTATAAAAAGGTCACTGCTTCCGATAAAGTTGGCGATAGGTGAACCCGGCTGTACCAGTTCGCCTACCCTGACCATCACTTGCTCCACCGTGCCATCAAAAGGTGCGGTCACGGTGGTCCTGTCTTTTTGCAGCTCCAACGCGGCCAGGGATTTTTCCAGGGTTTCTTTTCGGTTCTTGGCCTCCAGGTACTGTATTTCTGTACCGATCTGCTGGTTCCACAATCTTTCCTGTTTTTCAAAAACCGTACGGGCCAGTTCCAGCTGTTTTTCCACTTCATCCAGGTTTCTGTTGACGGCCTCGGCATCCACAATGGCCAGCACCTCGCCTTTTTTCACACTCATGCCTTCAATGGCCACGATTTCCTGGATCCTGCCGGAAACCTCGGCACTGATGTTAACATTCCTTTTGGAGAGGACTGAGCCTGTGACTTCCACATAATGTTCAAAACCGCCCTTCCTGGGCTTCAGCGTGGAAATCAACACCGATTTTCTTTGAGACTTTCCGAATTCCGGGTCCAGGTGGGCTATTTCTGCTTCCAAATCCTGTATTTTCAATTTCAGGGAAGCAGCTTCCTTTTTATATCCCTCAAGCTCTCTTTTCTTTAATTCCACCTCATCTCCTTGCTGGCCGCAAGCGTAGGCCAGAAAGATAAGGGCGATGACGAAAAATTTGTTAATGTGCTTTTTCATGTTTATATAGATGTCGACTGTGTTCATTTTAATATTCCTAATGCTTTTTCAAGATCCACCTTGGCAATGAAGGCATCATACAAGGCGGAAAAGTAATTTGATTCAGCCTCTTTCAGCGCTGCATCCGCTTCCACAACCTCATAATTAGATCCAACACCTTCTCCATATTTGATTTTGGTCATCTCAAATACTTCCATTGCCAATTCCCGGTTTTCTTTCTGGACTTCGAGGGTTTTCAAGCTGTTTCGCAGATTGGATCTTGCTTCAAATTTTTCCACCTCTATGTTGTCTTCAAGAAATAATTTTTGGTTTTCGAGTTGCCTGATCTGAACCCTGTTCTGCTGGATTCTGTTCTTCTTTGACAATCCATCAAAAATGGGAATGGTCATATTCACGCCTACAAATGCTGCGGTAAACCAGTTCCTTTGTTTCCAGATTGAATTAAAATCCAAAGCGGCCCCAGCCCGCTGGTAGGTTAAAAAACCGTCCAGTTTAGGCATATATTGAACCTGGTTGTTTTTCAAATCCAGTTTGGCAAGTTCCAGATTGGTATTCAGTTGATCCATTTCCACCCTTCTGTATCCATCTAATTCCAACGTTGTGAGAAAATCATCTTCAGTATTGAAGTCATCAAGCTTTTCAGCAATTTCTAAGGTATATTCCCGGGGAAGCCCTATTTGCAGCTTGAACATTTCCTTACTTATTGATGTCGCAGTAGTAGCCTTGTCCAAATCTGTCTTTATGTTGTTCCTTTGTACCTTTATCCTGGAAACATCCAATTTTTCAACAAAACCAACTTCATACATGGACTCCGTCTCCTTGAGCAAGATATCCAACCGGGCAAGATTGGCCTCCACCAACCTTCTTCGCTCTTCGTTTACTAATACCGTGAAAAAAGCCTTTTTGACCCCCTCGATAACGTCATTCTCGGTTTTCTCCCTGTCGAATTCCGTAAGCAACTTTAAAGTCTTTGCGGCTTTCAGGCCTACGAAATAGGAACCGTCGAAGATCATTTGATCCACCCTTACGCTGAGTGAAGATTGAAAATCCACCCCAAATCTGGCAGGTATCACATCTGAATCCACCGTGGGGTCTTCAAAGGGGCCCTCGTTAGGAAGAAATACAAGAGGGATAGCCATATTGTGCGTAAAATCGTATGCCCCATTGATCTGAGGCAATCCCTTAGCCAAGTTTTCGCCAATCACGCCTTTTGATACCAATACTTCCAGCTGTGCGTTTTTCGCTTCCACATTATTTTCCAAAGCATATTTTATGCTCTCTTCCAAAGTGATGGGTATCACTTGCTGTGCTTCTGCCGTCAGTTGGCCAAAACCAACCAGGCAAGCCACCAAAAAGATAATCGTAGTCTTAAAATCCATAGATTTATTTTTCCTGATGTTTGAATTTCTGATAATACCACTGCTTCTGAATTTCATGTTCATTTTTTCAGCTTTTTCGAGATTGACGACCAAATTACAGTCGGGTAACCAGGGCAGAAAGAACTACTCCGTCAAACGAGGGTAAAAGTCGGTGAATACCTGCTTCTTTTCGTTAAACGATTCTGCTTCCCGCGGAGCAAAGACTTCGCACAGGCCAGTTTCTCAGATATAAGATTTTTGTCATCTACCCTATATTCTCCGGAGGAAATCCTGCTGAAAAGACATTCGCCGTCCTGATATCCATAATCTAATTTATCGTTCCTGATTTTTGAGTTTTTGATAATACGTGGCCCGCCCCTGATCGGTAAGAAGGCCGTGTATAAAATGGTCCAAAACCTGTAACTGAAAATCCAGAAGGCTATAGCCATCACTGGGGAAATTCCCCGAAAACGAATTGGTAACCTGTTCCAGCCTCATGTGGGCAAGGATTTCGGAATTGATCTCGGGCCGGAAATCCCCGGATTTTTTCCCCCTTTCCAAAATTCCCGCGATGCCCTTCAAGGCATGCTCACGCTTAAATTGCTCCAACCTTTTCCAACATTGAGGATAATACCGCTGGATGTCGTGCAATACCAAAGGATTCATCTTGGCAAATCTCCCCCTTAAGTATTTGGTCATGCGGATCAGATGGTCAATGGCACTTTCCTCCTTTTCCATCATCTCCTGAAAAACACACTCATCCTGCCTCATGGCGCTTTCAAAAACCCCATTGACAAGCTCCTCCTTACTGGTAAACTCCTCATATATGGTTTTTTTTGATATGCCTCCGTTTCTGGCAATGTCATCCATCGTGACCGCTCTTACGCCATACAACATGAATTGCTCCATGGCTACCTGAATTATCTTTTCTCTCGTTTCCAATTTCCTTTTATAAACATCTTGCCAGAAAACTTTGGAAACTTTAAAAAAGTTCTAAGTTTCCAAAGTTTTTTTACTTTTATTTTTTGACCTTCATTGAACAAGAGGGAACAGTTGAAAAAAATAGGTGGTCTACAACCCCATAACGGTACCTTTAACTCGAAACGACTTTATTTTTCAAACCGGAAATTTCGGTTTTTTATTTTGAAAACAAAGTTTCACCTGTCAAATAAAAAAACAACCGCTCTTCATGAGTGTCCGAATATGGACGCTGCGTACACTCCTTTTATCCCATAGGCGGACAGTTGGACAAAAACCTCCTCTCGGGATTTCAAATTGACTGAATTCTTTGAAAGCAATTTTGTACCTTTGTGGCTTCTTAAAAGCTATCCGTCACAATATGATTCTCTTTTTTCAAGCCGCTGAACAGACAGTATACGCAGTGGAGGCCAAAGCGCCTTTAAATTCCCAGGATATTTCAAGACTCCAATGGCTGTTTGGAGAGGCCTCCGTTCTCGAATCGGAAAAAATTGAAGGCCGCTTTCTCGGCCCCCGAAAAGAAATGATCACCCCCTGGTCCACCAACGCGGTAGAAATCACCCTGAATATGGGGTTACATGGCATTAACAGAATAGAAGCTTTCCAGTACTGGGATAGCGCTCACACCCTGGACCCCATGCTGCAACGGCTCTATGAAAACCTTGATCAGACCATCTTTAAAATAGAAAAGCAACCCGACCCTGTCCAATTCATTCATGACATCGCCAACTATAACCGCGATGAGGGTTTGGCCCTGAGCAGGGAAGAAATCGACTACCTGGAACAAGTGAGCCGGGAACTTGACAGGCCCTTGACAGACAGTGAAGTCTTTGGTTTCAGCCAGGTCAATTCTGAACACTGCAGACACAAAATATTCAACGGCACTTTTATCATTAACGGCGAAGAAAAGAAAATATCCCTTTTCCAGTTAATCAAAAAAACGGCTGCTGCCCATCCCAATAAAATCGTATCCGCCTATAAAGACAACGTGGCCTTTATTCAAGGCCCTAAAGCGCTGCAGTTCGCCCCAAAGACCCAACACAAGGCGGACTTTTTTGAGCTGACAGAAATGGATACCGTACTTTCCCTTAAAGCAGAAACACATAATTTTCCCACTACAGTCGAGCCTTTCAACGGGGCGGCGACAGGGTCCGGAGGAGAGATAAGGGACCGTATGGCGGGTGGGACAGCTTCTATTCCATTGGCAGGAACCGCCGTTTATATGACCTCCTATCCCCGGACCGCACCCGGTCGCACCTGGGAAAAAGGCCTCCCTGAAAGACAATGGCTTTATCAAACCCCTATGGATATCCTCATCAAGGCTTCCAATGGCGCGAGTGATTTCGGAAATAAGTTCGGCCAACCGCTTATCTGTGGCAGCGTGCTGACTTTTGAGCATGATGCGGGTGAATGGCACTGGGGCTTTGACAAAGTCATCATGCTGGCGGGGGGAATAGGCTTTACCAAAGCGCCTTACAGCCTCAAAAAATCCCCGGAAAAAGGGGACAAAGTCATTGTCATGGGCGGTGACAACTATAGGATCGGCATGGGTGGCGGAGCGGTTTCCTCTGTAAATACCGGAGAACTGAGCAATGCGATCGAACTCAATGCCATTCAGCGTTCCAACCCGGAAATGCAAAAACGGGTAGCCAACGTGATCAGGGCCATGGCTGAGCATCCCGAGAACCCTATCGTTTCCATCCATGATCACGGCGCCGGGGGGCATCTGAATTGTCTTTCGGAATTGGTGGAAGAAACAGGAGGGACCATCCACATAGAAAAACTGCCTGTGGGTGATGCCACCCTTTCCGCAAAAGAAATCATCGGAAACGAATCCCAGGAAAGAATGGGACTGGTCGTTAAAGAAAAAGACGTGGCCCATATCCGGCAGATAGCAGCAAGAGAACGGGCGCCATTTTATGAAGTCGGTGAGACTACCGGGGATATGCACTTCAAATTTGAAAACTCCGACACGGGTGAGAAACCGATCGACTGGCAGCTGTCACACATGTTTGGTTCTTCCCCGAGGACCATTCTGAAAGATCAAACCCTAACCCAGGATTTTGAGGCCATCAAATACAATACGGCCGGTTTCCGCGAATACCTGGAAGATGTGCTCCAACTGGAAGCCGTGGCCTGTAAGGATTGGCTGACCAACAAAGTGGACCGCTCCGTGACGGGACGGGTGGCCAAGCAACAGACCACAGGCAGCCTCCAGCTTCCCCTCAACAATGTGGCCGTGATGGCCCTGGATTATTCCGGCAACAAAGGCATCGCCACATCCATCGGCCATGCTCCCGTTGCCGCCCTGGCCAACCCCGAGGCAGGATCCCGGTTGGCGATGGCCGAAGCCCTGACCAACCTCCTTTGGGCTCCCATTACCGACGGACTCAAAGGAGTATCTCTGAGTGCCAACTGGATGTGGCCGGCTAAAAACCCCGGAGAAAATGATAGGCTCTACCGGGCAGTGGAAGCCACAAGCGATTTCGCCATTGCACTTGGTGTCAACATTCCCACCGGAAAAGATTCTCTGTCCATGACACAGAAATACCCCGATGGCAAAACAGTATATTCACCCGGCACGGTTATCATTTCTTCAGTGGCGGAATGTGATGATATCAGAAATATCATTTCCCCTGATCTTCAGCCCGTCAAAGGATCCAAATTACTTTACATTGATTTTTCTCGGGATGAAGCCAAATTAGGGGGAAGCAGCTTTGCACAATCCCTCAACAAAATAGGCAACGATGTCCCTGATATTAAAGATGCGGCTTATTTTGTCAAAGCATTTTCCTGTGTTCAGACGCTCATTGCCAAAAAGCTGGTATTGGCGGGCCATGATATTTCCTCAGGAGGCCTCATTACCACGCTTCTCGAGATGTGCTTTCCCAACCCGGAAGCAGGCTTGAACATCCACCTTCAAAATCTCAAAGAAAAGGATTTCATTAAAAGTCTTTTTGCAGAAAATCCAGGAGTGGTCATTCAGGTAGACAAACCGGAGGAAGTCCGCTCCATTCTGGAAGAAAACGGTATTTTTTATACCGAAATCGCCACGTATGGGCAGACCGGGAAAGTCACATTTCATGGAATTGAGGTGGAATTGGATGTGGCCCGATGCAGGGATACCTGGTTTCGGTCCTCTTATCTGTTGGATGTCCAACAAAGTGGCGAAAAGCTGGCCGCAGCCCGTTTTGAAAACTACAAACAGCAGCCCCTTGCATTCCGTTTCAAAAATGACTGGACCGGGAGCTATGATGCTTTCGGCCTGAACCCCGGAAGAAAATCCACCTCGGGTACCCGTGCAGCCATCATCAGGGAAAAAGGAGTGAATGGAGACAGGGAAATGGCCTATGCCCTTTGGTTGGCAGGCTTTGATGTCAAGGACATCCATATGACCGACCTGATTTCCGGCAGGGAAAACCTGGAAGACGTCAACGTGGTGGTTTTTGTGGGCGGGTTTTCCAATTCCGACGTACTGGGATCTGCTAAAGGCTGGGCTGGCGCCTTTCTGTACAACAAGAAGGCCAAAGAGGCGCTGGACAATTTCTACAAAAGGACGGACACCCTGAGTCTGGGAGTGTGTAACGGATGTCAGCTTATGGTGGAATTGGGGCTGGTTTATCCCGAACACCGGGAAAAACCAAAAATGTTGCACAATGACAGCCATAAATTTGAATCCGCATTTGTCAATGTGGTGGTTCCCGAAAACACAAGTGTCATGTTCGGCTCGCTTTCCGGACAACAGTTGGGGGTATGGATAGCCCACGGGGAGGGAAAATTTAGTCTTCCCCAAGACAAAGAAACTTACCACATCACCATGCAGTATGGTTATGAAGCCTACCCTGGTAATCCGAATGGCTCCGATCACAGCGTGGCGGGGATAGCCTCGCATGATGGCAGACATCTGGCCATTATGCCGCACATTGAGCGGTCTTTGGCCCCGTGGAACTGGCCCCATTATGTAAAGGGCAAAGAAAAAGATGACATTACCCCTTGGGTGGAAGCTTTTGTCAACGCCAGGGAATGGGTGGAAGAAAAAACAAGCTAACCTTTTGCATAGATGATCAGCAAGACACCAAAACCTCCCTATTATGCTGTGATTTTTACCAGCATCAGGGAAGATCAGGACAAAGGCTATTCGGAAATGGCGGAAAAGATGGAGGCGCTGGTAAAATCCCAGACGGGATATCTGGGCCATGAATCAGCCAGAAATGGCGTGGGCATTACCGTAAGTTATTGGAAAAGCCTGGAGGATATCAAGGCGTGGAAGCGTAATCAGGACCATTTGGCAGCCCAGACTCAAGGTAGGGAAAATTGGTATCAATCCTACAAGGTGAGGATATGCAAAGTAGAGACGGATTATGATTTTGAGCGCTGACCGCCCATTTATCGGAGAAAAACGCACGATGACATTTGCGGGATAAACCCTGCATCCGAAAATTAAATGACAAGCAAACAAAAGGCCTGCCAGGTGTTCTTCAACCGGCAGACCTTTTGTTTCTTATATTGAACAGGTGGCTCCCCGCTTCAATGCTTTTCTAAATCAGTGTTTCAATGATTTAGCCTCCATAAGTTTTTGTTCTTTTCCCGTAAGGTGACTCACTACTGCCACCAATCCAAGGGTGATGAACAACAGCAGATCCAATCTGATCCCAAAATACATATCGGGAATCCATCCCGCCAAGGACATCAGGAATATCGCCAGTCCAGCCAGGGAGAGGTAAATGATGGCTGAAGAAACCTTTCTGTTGCTCAGAATGCCCAAAATGATCATGGGCCCCATAATGCCTGTACCCGCAAAACTCACTCTGGCTAAAAGCACCAGCTGGTCAATCACAATGATGGAAAAGAAAAAGGCAATCACGGAAAAAACAAAGATGCCGATTTTGGTCTTGGTCATGATGGATTTTTCATTGCCTCTTAGTAAACCGCGTAACTCGGATCCCAAAGCGAATATCTGGGCATTTGTGGTAGAAAGTCCTGCGGCTATCAAACCAATGATTGCCAATGCGGCTACAAAATTAGGTTGGTCATAGAGAAACGCATTGGCAAAGAACTCATCCCTTCCTGCATCTTTGTACAGATCTACCCCATAAAACCCGATAAAGATGGTAGGCAGGATCACCAGAATGGCAAATGCCCCCAAGGAGACGGCCATCAGTTGCATTGTCTTCATACTTTTCATCACGACAATCCTGGTCGTAAACTGGGGCTGTGTCACCGGAATCATCAATATGGCAATCAACGATGCCAGAAGGAACTGCGGTGTCAGAAGCCCTTGAGGCCCCGGTGTGGAAAGCAACTCTTCCTGTATTTCGCCTACTCTGTCAAACATAGGTCCTATGCCGCCAAAATGCGAGAGACATGCCGAGCCAATTATCCATATCACCGCCAGCAGCAACAATCCCTGTATGGCATCACTGAAGATAATGGCTTTCAGCCCCCCTATTTCGCTGTAAACAAGCATGATCAATACAATACCTGCTGACCATCCCCAGGCTGGAAGGGAGCCTGGAAAGGCGGCATTCATAAAGATCGCTATCCCCTGTATCTGTATACCCACATACGGAATGAGAAAAAGAAAGGCACTTAAAAAGAAAACATATCCCGCAAGTTTATTTTCATAACACCTGCCGATAAGGCCGGAAACACCACGGAATTCCATGCCTTTCACTTTCATCCGGATATGGTATCCAAACCAAAGCAGGAAGAACACCATGGCCCCGTCAGAAACGGCGAGGAATATCCATGCCCCTACCCCGTTGATCCTGAAAAAATCCGGCATACCCAGAAAGGTAAAGGTACTGAACAAGGCCGCAGCAAAGGTTAATACCCCAAGGGTGAGACCGATGTTGGACCCTGCCAACATAAACTCTTCTGAAGACCTGCCTTTTTTGTAGGACTTCAGCGACGCAAAAACCAATAGCCCCGCATATATCAATCCGAAAACCCATACCCAAAAAATCATAATTCCTCCTCCTCTTCATGCATCCCCGGATGTACCCTGGTGCCGATGTACGTCAATACAACCAACAAAACGGTAATGATAAAGCTGGTCCATAAACTGTAGGGGATACCTGCCAGTTTAGGACTGGAAACACCCTGGGGAGTCACCATGGGTGTAAAAGTAATGATGGACAAGACTATTGCTGTTGCGCAGCAAATGTTCCAATATTTTCTCTTTGGATTCATATGCATAAAATGGGTTTAAAATTTAACTGACAATATACAATCGTTGAGCGATTATTCTCTATAATTTATATAAATGAAACAATGGCCGGTGGTTTAACCGGCCATTGTTTCAAACCTACTACAATCTGGGTAAGGAAAGTCCTCCGTCTACCATGATTACCTGGCCGGTTGAATAGGGGAAATCCCCTTTGGCGAGCCCGGCAACCGCCAGTCCTACGTCTTCGGGTTGTCCCCATCGCGGCTGAACACACAATCCTTCTTTGATCAGTTTATCATACTTTTCTTTTACTCCTGAAGTCATATCCGTTGCAATGACACCGGGTCTGACCTCATAAACCGGAATGTCGAATTCCCCAAGTCTCACCGCAAAAAGCTGCGTGGCCATACTCATACCGGCTTTGGCTACGCAATATTCGCCCCGGTTTACCGAAGCGATGGTAGCTGAAATGGAAGAAACGTTAATGATGGAGGCCTTGAATTCCGGATGGCCATTTTTCTGCCTGATCATCCAATTGGCCGCCAACTGGGAGAGAAAATAGGCGCTGTTGAGGTTGGTTTTCAGCACATAGTCAAAACTTTCCTCAATGGCCTCCAGTATATCCTTTCTTTCCTTAGGTGCTACGCCGGCGTTGTTGACCAATACATTCAATCTTCCAAAATGTGCCTGGACCTTGTCCATAATGGCCTGTCGTTCACCCGCGTCGCCTACGTCTCCGCGGCAATACACCACATCAGCCCCCAATCCTCTTAATTCATCCAGGCTTTGGGCCGTATCTTCCTCTTTTCGCATCCCATTGATGGCCAGATCAAACCCTTCTTCTGCCAGACACTTGGCTATGCCGAGCCCTATTCCTCTGGATCCTCCTGTTACTAAGGCTACTCTTTTCATCATGATGTCCGGTTAGAGTTCAGGTACATCTACCCACGCCCGCTTTTCCCAACTTTCCAGTCCCTTTTCTGCTAACTGCACCCCTTTGGCACCTTCTTTCATATCCCATGGGAAGGGGTCGTTATTGACCACATGCTTGAGGAACAGCTCCCACTGTACTTTGAAGGCATTGTCAAACGGCTCCTGCTCGGGAACTTTGGCCCAGCCTTCGTAAAAATCTATGGGCTGGACGATATCGGGATTCCAAACCGGCTTAGGTGTGTTGCCGTAATGCTGGATATAGCATTCCCTCAATCCGGCCACTGCGGAGCCCTTGGTACCATCCACTTGAACAGTTAGCAAGTCGTCTCTTCTTACTCTGACAGTCCATGAGGAATTAAAATGGGCAATGATGTCCCCTTCCAACTCAAAAGTAGCATAAGCGGCATCATCCGCTGTACACTTATAGGGTTTGCCTTGCTCATCCACCCTTTCCTTTATGTGGGTGGCTCCCATACAGGACACGGCCTTTACCTTGCCGAAAATATTGTCCAAAACATATCTCCAGTGACAGAGCATATCCACGATGATACCCCCATCATCCTCTTTCCTGTAATTCCAGGAAGGTCTTTGTGCCGGCACGGTGTGCCCCTCAAACACCCAGTAGCCAAATTCTCCCCTCACAGAAAGAATCTCGCCAAAAAACCCGTTTTCTATAAGGCGCTTGAGTTTTCTAAGACCCGGAAGCCAAAGTTTATCCTGTACCACGCCGTTTTTTACTCCGGCTTCCTGACATAACTTATGCAGTTCCAGGGCAGTGGCGGTATCTACTGAGACCGGCTTTTCGCAGTAAATATGTTTTCCGGCTTTCACCGCTTGTTTAACGGCCTCTGCCCTTCTTCCGGTCGTCTGGGCATCGAAATAGATGCTGTAATGGTCATCTTGCATGAGGCTATCCAGATCAGTGGAAATCTTGGACACCCCTGACATCCTGCTCAGTGCCTCCAATTTGGATTTGTTCCTGCCCACCAGCACCGGATCCGGCATGATGGTATCACCATTGGGCAGTTTCACCCCGCCTTGCTTGATGATTTCAACGATGCTCCGCATCAGGTGCTGATTGGTGCCCATCCTGCCGGTGACACCGTTCATGATTATTCCTATTTTATGTTCCATTTTCTAATTTGATTATGCTAACATTGATAATAACTTTCCACAATTTTATCCAGGAATTCCCTTTGGTCGGTGGCCCAAAGCCTGTCGGAAAATATTTCCACTTCGTTGAATCCGTCAAACCCGGCCTCTTCCACCCAAGCCCTGATACCGGGAATGTCTATACACCCCTCTCCCATCAGGCCCCGGTCGTTGAGCAAATCCACCGTGGGACTTATCCAGTCACAAATGTGGAATGCAAAGAGGTTTCCGTTCCTTCCACAGCGCTGGATTTCGTTTTTCAGGTCCGGATCCCACCATAAGTGGTAAACATCGGCCGCCACACCTACATGATCTGATCCTATGGCTTCCGCCATATCATTGGCCTGCTTCATGGTGTTGACGGCGGACCGCGTGTCAGCATACATAGGATGGAGAGGTTCAATGGCCAGCTTTACGCCGTGGTCGATGGCATAGGGCAGCACCTTTTCAATACCTTCCTGGATCTGGGCCCTGGACACCTCAAGAGACTGTCCCGGATCCGCCCCGCAGACCAAAACAATCATCGGCGCTCCGAGGGCAGCTGCCTCATCCACTGCCCTAAGGTTATCTGTGATGGCTTTTTGCCTCTGCCCAGAGGAAACCGATGGAAAAAAACCTCCCCTTACCAGGGAAACAACGTCAAGCCCATGCTTCCTAAGACGGTCTCCGGTCTCAGCAATATTCCTTCCTTCAAGGTACTGCCTCCAGACGGATATTCCCTTGACCCCTACCCTCTCATAATTTTCCGCAGCTTCTTCTATACTCCAGGATTTTGTAGTGATGGTATGAATACAGAGTTTACTGAGGTCTTTTATAGGTTTTAAACTCATGACAGGCAATTAAAAAAGGTATAATAAGGATCTTTATTGATGATGCGCTGAACATATAGGGCCAGTTCACGCGCATGGTAATCCCCCCACATGCTGGATTCTTCACAGGCTATTTTTTGACCTTTCGGCACATTGTCCCAACCGTTGGGCTGGTGGTAAATGGAGTGCAAAAGGATACCTTGATGCTTTTTATCCGTGCTTAGATAAGGCTCCTGCAACAATGTTTTCAGTACGGTCAAACCGGCCTGCCAATATTTTTTACTTTTCTCTACCTGACCCTTTTTATCCAGATAATGTCCCAGTCGTAGCAGTCCCTGGGCACCGATGGCCGCGGCAGAGCTGTCAACAGGTTCATAAGCATTGTAAGGGTCCGCAGGTTTGGAAAGATAATCCCCAAGCTTATGCAGGTTAGGTGCCCCGGTGTCCCAGTAGGGTATCCCGTCAGTCGGTGTATGCTCAATATAAAAATCACAGCTTGCCTCGGCAGCCTGTAGCATAAAAGCCTCTATATCGCTCCTTGTCCCGTAAGCTTCCAGTTCCTTATCGGTCAGGGTATCGATATACTCCAACTCTTCCGCAAAACCACACATGGCCCATGCCAGGCCTCTGGTCCAGGTAGAAAACCCTGTGTATCCCTGCTGGGAATTAGGACAGCGGAAGTTGCCATCATTGGTATTAAAAACACTTTCATGGGCGGTTCTGCCCCAGAGATCATACCTGTCCCTGCCTTTGCCGTAAAATACGGAATAATCTGCAGTGGCTTTGGCATGCTGTAAACCACGAACCAGCAGATTCACTTTACGGTCATTTTCTTCCTGGAGCACATGCCCCAAACTGTAACTCAGCATCAGAATGCGGACCGTACGGATGGTATCCACAAAAAGAGAATGAGGCCCATTGAAAGAATAAATGAATCCCCCGCCTTTGATATCGGTCCAGCGGCTTGCCTGTACAGCACCTGAAACTTTCAGGGCAAGTTCATAAAAGTTTTTTTCCCATTCATCGTATGGGATTTTTTCTTCTACCATGAGGCGCAACAGGTTTCCATAGGTGCTCACATTGTTGAAACCGTGATCGTGCACACCGGTATGACTAGTATGTGGAGCCATCAGCTGCAGGGTTTTGAGCCTGCCTTTTTCGAGAAACGACGCTTCTCCCGTGGCATCGAACTGCAAAATAGAAGACCCAAATTGAAAACCCTGGGTCCATTCGGTCCAGCCTCTGGTGGCGTACTTACCATTAACCGTAAAAACAGGTGAGCCTTGGTTTTGAGGGTACTCCTTTTCAATGGCATGGATCTTTTCTCCTGAAAGTTCCCAGAAGCGGGCCAGCGCCTTTTCCAGGTCTTTGGGTTTAAGGTCAAAATCAATGTTTACCATTTTCTTCGCTTGGTTGGTTAAATTTCGTGAAAGGAAAACTTATGCCCAATTTCCAAAATTTACTTTGGCTTTTACTTTGGGTATAATTGGACTTTTTTACACAGTCATAAAGGTAGACAGCGCTATATTATATTTAAAGGTATTTTTTTAATTAAAGCTGGTACTTTTCATTTTCTGCCTTCCTGAATCCTGATGGCGTAAGCCCCGTCTTTTTCCTGAATATCCTGCTGAAATAGGACGGATCTTCATAGCTGAGTTGATAGGCGATTTCCTTGTTGGACAGATCTGTATAGATCAGATACCTTTTTGCCTGCAGGATCAGCCGGTCCAAAATGATTTCCCCGGCGGTGAATCCGGTTATTTTTTTTACATATTTGTTCAGCACGGCAGGAGACAGGGACATCATATCCGCATAATCCTGAACCAGATGGATTTTCCTGAACTGCTGTTCCACCAAGGCGTTAAACTGTTGGACCAATGCAAAATGGGGGTCCATGGTTTTCTTTTTTTCCGCAAAGTAGTGGATATAAAACTGCTTGCATTTCACCAAAAAAATCTGGAGATAGCAGCGCAACACCTCTTCGGCCATTTCTTTTCCGGAAGTATATTCTTTTCTAATGGCGCTGATCAGTTCCAACAGCTCGGTGAAATCACCCTCATTCAAATTCAGAATGGGTATAAGCGTGGGATTATTAAAATAGGGCAATCTGTATAAAAAATCTTCTTGAAAAGAATCCAAGGCATAAAAATCCCTTGAAAAGACCATCAGGTAACCATGGTAATCATTCTCCCTGCTGATAAGATGCACTTGACCCGGAGAAAGGAAATGTACGCTGCGGGAATGGATATTATGGGATGCGAAGTCGATCTCATGTTTTCCCGCACCGTTGATGAACACGCAGATCTCATAATATTTATGGCGGTGGGGCCGGTCAGTTTCATGGGGATATGTCCTGTTTTTAATGGTTTTTCCCTGCACTTCATATATCTGAAAATCTGTACGGGCGTCTCCTTCAGGCATTTCATAGGTTTTTATGGGATCAGTCATACTTGTTGGCCATCTATGGTTGACATGGTAAAAATAAAAATATGTATTGAAACGGCCATGCGCAATGAGAAGACAACATTCCCCCAAAGTACCTCATCCGCCTGTGGGATAAGCTCAAGGCCATTGAGAAATTTTCAACCGGACCTCTCAATTTCCGATTGGATTTACCAAATAAATAATACAAAAGTATAACAATTAAAAATAATGTAATTTTTTAGTATTTTTATTAATATATTTTTATAAAAAAAGCGTTTTTATTAACTTTGAAACATCAAACAAAGACAGAAGGTCTTTTTATACTGTAGGATGATGAAACTGGCAGACATGCCCTCCTGTCTCGGGGGTGGGGATCACAGGACAAAGCAAATAGCGAGCTCGTATTTTGCCCAACTGCCCCGTGAAGGTTCGACTCCTTCTCCTACAGCAGGTTATTTTGGGTTTATTGTTAATTGACTAAAGCTATGGAACGGTGTTTCATAGCTTTTTTTGTTAAAAGGCTGGCTGCAACCCGCAAAAAAATGACAGCGGTCACTATTGACCCTACAAGGTGCCGTGGGCAAAGACCGGTTTATTGGAGAATCAGCCGGATCCACGCCCGATCCCACAGGGAATGATACGCCGGCTTACAGAAAGGGGGCTTTGGAATGAAACAATTCCGCTTAGCCGGGGAAATGGGCATCATCGGTGGTATATGCCTGCATTTTTGATCAAATCCGTGGGCAATGTCCTTTTTATATGCTCCCTGTATTTGTAATTCAAAGGATGAAAAAGGTTCCCAAAGAGTGTCCAAGGTAATGGATACCGTGTATCGCGTCCGGAAAAATAATAAGACAGCTTTTTAAAGCCATATAATAACAGGTTCCCTTTCATGATACTCTTTTCTCTGGGATGTTTGCCGGGATTTGTTTTCAGTGCATCCAGGTAGTTGTCCAGATAGGAATGCATGGCCATGTACATGGCTCCTGAAAAAGCCGTATAAGGCCTTCCCACCCAGGCTATTACCGAAACCAGTTCTTTCCAATAATCCGGCATCCACCTGCCTTCATCGTCATGGACTTTTGCTGTGCCGTTTGGATGCTCGGGTTTTCCCACAAAGTAAGTCTTGGGGTCAGCAAATTCTTTCCAAACCGGCGAAATATCGGTTTTGGTGGCTTTAACATCATGCCAGGCCCCTCCATAGTGGTGCCAGATATAAGTCCGGATATAATCAGACTGGTGTACTGCGCTCAAATAGGGAAAACAGGGGTGCAGAGGGTGTTCCTTAAGGATCAAGCTGCGCAGACAACCCGGCTCCACCAAAATCACAGGCAAACCCACATGGTCTATTAGGTATTGGAAGCTTTTTTTTCTCCCCTCAGTCATCGGCCCACCTGCCCAGTAACACCATAGCACCTTCGGGATTCCAAAAACCTTTTCAACAGAAGGGAGTTCGGCTAATTTTAAAATCAAATCTTATAACCCATTTAGTAAAACACAAGAGAAATTGGACCCAAATATAAACCGCGGCAGAACTGATCCTCATGTACCCCGAAAATATTCACAACAACGGCTTTAATTGAGGTCAAAGAACCGGCTCCAAAAGAGCATACAAATTCCCTTGGGACAAAAATAATAATTTTATACGGCACTTGTAAACAAAAAAGGCAATCCCTTCCTAACGCAAAAAAGCAGGGAAACCTCCCCTGCTTTTTATTTTGAAAACTAAACCAACTATTATTTAACTACCATAATACAAACAAAATTAATAATTACTTGCAAATTTCAAAATCTGATGAACAAAAAGTAAATAAATGTTTATTTTTTGTTATTCACTTTGTACAAAATCCCCAATGCCAGAGCTTGGCTATATTGGATTCCCGGATCCTGGTCGATGTCATAAAGACTGATGCTTGTCAAAGTAACATTGATGAAATCGGTAATCTTGGCGGTAAGGGTCACATCCAGCCTATGGTCAATGGTATCCCATGCCAGGGTCTCATAATTGGCATACATCATATACCTGGATTTAATATTGAAATTGTCTGTAATATTTTTATCAAAATTAGCAAAAAGCTGCATGGCCAGCCATTCCATTCTTACCGATTCGCCTTCATGAACCCCATAATTTGTCGGCACATTATTGATAATGTCGGGGTTATTGACAAAGGTAAACCGTGGAGAAAACGGGCCTATCCGCAGGGAAAATTCCTGACTGGGTTTGAATTCCAGCCCTAAGGATGAGGTAAGGAAACCGGGAGCCATAAAATCGGAAATCAGGGATCGCGTACCATCAGCGTTGTATTCGTAGCCTTCGGCAAACTGGCTCAAGAAATTGAGGGAAAAAAATGCCGACCAGCTTCGGGAAAGGGAGTATCCCAGTTTGGTATCCAGGAATATCCGGTCGTTTGATTTCCTCGTTTGTTCTCCCTCATTGCGCACTATCCCAAACAAAAGCTCCAACTCGTTATCCCATGTGACCCTGTCTTTTTGATAAAGGGCTTTTCCTGCTATGATGCTGCCAAAAGCCACAGAATTCACTCCTCCGGCTTTCCAATTGCTGCTGAACCCAGCTTGGTTAAAATTTAGTCCCGCGCTGAATTCTGACTGCCAGTAGGTGGTATCTCTGGCTACTGTATCCGCTAAAACATCCTGTGCTATATCCTGTTCCTCCTCCTGTGCCATCAAAGTGGCAGCGGAAAACCCAAGAAGCAATGCATTTAAGAAAAATTTCTTCATGAGATTGTTTAATTTATGTTATCCATTGGTTTATATTCATATGACCGGAAATGGTAAATGGAATATGTGACAATTTGAATAAATATAATTCAAAATCGAATCAAATTAGTCCCAAAAAAACTATTTGGAAAAGAAATCTTCAACAAATCTATGGAAAATCAAACAGAAAGCACATTAATAGTAAGGGATTTTTTGGCCAGGCAGAGAACAAAATTGGCCAATGACAGGACCCTTCTGGCTTATATCCGAACCAGCCTCTATTTCATAGTAAGCGGGACCGCTCTCGTTAAGGTCACGGATCTCGAAAACGTAAAGGAGCTGGGATATTTTTCCTTTTTAATAAGCGTTGTCCTTTTGATAGTAGGTTTTGCAAGTTACATTAGGGTAAGGAAAAAAATAAAGAAAGGAAATTATCATAAAATGTAACCGCGGCCAAAATCCTCCGCTTCTATTTTTGGTAGGTTTTTTGTATTAAATAGATTTAACCTAAACCAAAATAAAAACACTATGAAAGTTTTCGGGATTATACTGATTGTAATCGGAATCATTATGTTCATCATAACAGGGATCTCATATACCACAGAGGAAACTGTGATAGACGCAGGTCCTCTGGAATTAAGTGCTGAAAAAGAAGAAAGTGTAAACTGGCCACCCTACGCAGGCGGAGTTGCAGTGGTGGCCGGATTGATTTTGGTGGCTATAAACAGGAAAAAATAGACCGGATCACTAAACCACCTATTATTTAAGGAGTGCTATTGTCTGAAATTCAGATAGGCATTCCTTTTTTATATTTGCAGATTATTTCAATTTTTGCAGAAAATAAAGTCAGCGGTTTGAAATTAGCAGCAGTAGACATCGGATCAAATGCAATAAGGTTACAGATCACAAATGTAATCCAATATGAAGGAAAATATAACTTTAAAAAACTGGAGTACCTCCGGTTTCCCCTTAGGTTAGGGAAGGATGTTTTTAACCATAAACAAATCAGTGAGCTAAACAAAAGAAAATTCACCGAATTGATGCGGGCTTTCAAGATTCTCATTGACCTTTATGAGGTGGATGATTGTATGGTCTGCGCCACCTCAGCCATGAGGGAGTCCTCTAATGGCAAAGAGATAGCCGAATGGGTAAAAAATGAAATCGGCCTGAAGATACATATTATTGACGGTAACCGGGAGGCAGAACTCATCAACAAAGCACTCTACAGCTATATCGACAACAGGACATACCTTCATATCGACGTGGGTGGAGGAAGTACAGAATTGAACATCTATAAGAGATCCCAAAAGACAGCAAGCAGGTCTTTTAAAATAGGTTCGGTCCGGTCTATTGACGAAAAAATCACTGCCTCGCTCTGGAGAAAAATGAAATCCTTCATCATAGATAATTTAAGCCAGGAGCACCATGTGATCTGTATCGGTACAGGAGGAAATATCAATAAGGTTTTTGAATTGTCAAATCCCCGGAAAAACAAAAGGTTTTTGGAACTGACTAAAATCAAAGAAATCCAGGAATACCTTGAAAGCTTTTCCTACGACGAACGCATCCACCGCCTGAATCTAAATGAAGACCGGGCCGATGTCATCATTCCTGCCACCAAGATTTATACGGCCGCAATGGAGGCCGCCAACTCCAAAAAAATGATCGTACCGGATGTGGGCTTAAAAGACGGGGTCATGAATTTTCTTTTCGAAAGGAACCTCAACCGGGAAAAAATAAAATAAATACCGGCTAAATCATAAGACCGGTGATCTATTCTAGGAGTTTCACATCCTGGATCATCTCAGGTTCAAGCATGAAAAACTCCTTGTGGACATTAAATGGCTCTTCTCCCTCTCCCGGAGTTTTTGAGACATAACTGCCGTCCTCCTGCATCACATAAGCGTTGACATTATCCCTTAGGTTATAGGCGATGATATTCATCAATTGCCTTTCCAAAAAGGGGGTTTCAACCCTGAACAACGACTCAAGCCTTTTATCAAAACTTCTCACCATGGCATCTGCACTTCCCACATAAGTCCTGTGATCGCCGTTATTGTGGAAATGGTATATTCTGGAATGTTCCAGAAAATCCCCCACAATGGAAATCACCTCAATATTCTCACTCAGGCCTTCCCTTCCCGGCCTTAAACAGCATATCCCCCTCACAATCAGCTTGATAGAAACACCGGCCTGAGATGCCCTGTACAATGAAAATATAAATTCCGAGTCCTCCAACGAGTTGATTTTAATGAATATTCCCGAAGGCAGGCCATTTCTGGCATTTTCGGCCTCTTCCTCTATAAATTCAATGAGCTTGTTTCGCATATCCCTTGGAGAGGTGATGAGGTTTTGATAGCGTGTAGGGGCGGAATGGCCTGTTATAACGTTGAAAAACTCGGATACATCGTTGGCCAATATCTCATTGGTAGTCAACAAACCGATATCCGTATAAATCCGGCTGGTTTCTTCATTGTAATTTCCCGAACCCAGGTGCACATAGCGCGTCACCTTATTTTCCTCTTTCTTGACAATCAACATCAGTTTCGTATGGGTCTTGAAATTGCTTACCCCATAAATGACAAAACATCCGGCTTTCTGGAGTTTTTTGGCTTCCCGGATATTGTTTTCTTCATCAAACCTTGCTTTTACCTCAAACAAGACCGAAACGTGCTTGCCGTTTTCCGCCGCTCTAAGAAGCGCATCCACAATCCTTGAGTTTTTGGCCAGCCTGTAAATGGTCATTTTTATGGCCATCACGTGAGGATCATCAGCGGCTTTGTCCAACAACTCCATGATGGGTTCCATGCTGTTATAGGGATGATGGAGCAAAATATCCTTGTGCTTCAATACTTGAAATATATCTTCGGTCGCTGCATCGGGATAAGAAAGCGGGGGTATCGGGTTGGGGACAGGAGGTATCTTGTCTTTAAACCGCTTATTACCTATTATTTGCCAAACTCCTGTAAAATCCATCATGCTGGATCTTGAAATCTTAAATATACTGTCGTCACTTATGATCCAGCGGTGTTTTAACAAATTGACCATCCACTTGCTGTAGCCCTCCTCGATTTCTATTCTTACCACCCTTCCTGTCTTCCGTTCGTTGAGTTTTCTCTTTACCTCCTCCAGAAAATTGGTATCCATGTCCTCACTTTCCTCTAAGGTGAAATCGCCGTTCCGGGTGATCCTAAAAAGATTGATTGACTCAATGTTTACGTTTCTGAACAAGGAAACAATATGCTCCCTGATCACCTCTTCTATGGGTACATAAATCATCAAATCATCCCTTTCAAGTTCAAAAAAACGGGGAATATTGGAAGGTATCTGTACAAAAGACAGTTTCCGGTTATCCTTCTTGTCACCCTGACTGATCGTGATCACCCCGAATATCAACAGCTTGTTCATCAGAATGGGAAAAGTATGGTAACCGTCAAATACCATCGGCGTAAGCATGGGGTATACGGCCTTGTAAAAATAATCCTTGATGGCTTTCTGCTCATTTTCTTCAAGGTTTTTCACGTTGCTCATAATAAAGCCCGCCTCCTCAGTGGCCGGCAGCAGTTCCCTCACGAAATGCTCCTGCAGCCTCCGGTGAAAATTTTGGGACTCTATCATGAGCTTCATTTTGAAAGTCTCTTCCCTCAACCCTGAATAGTCCACTCTGACTTTGTCATAATCCAGGTAATTGTACAAAGAACCTACCCTGATCATAAAGAACTCGTCCAGGTTAGAGGCTGCGATGGCCAAAAACTTCAACTTCTCAAAAATATTCCTTTGATCTTTTTTAATCTGATCAAATACCCTTTCATTGAACTTTAACCAACTCAGGTCACGGCTGATCAGATCACTGCTATATATGGTTTCTTCAACCCGGTCTTGTCTATCTTGTTGGATCAGTTTCATATCGTAGTGTTTTATAGGTAATTCAAAAAGTAAGGTAATTTTACTAAATTAATCAGAGAATAAAAAAAGGGCTATACAGCCCCCTTCAATTTTTGTTTCCCGAGAAAAACCGTTTTTAGGTGTCTATTTTAGCATATTTGGCGTTTTTCTCGATAAAGTCCCTCCTCGGAGCCACCTCGTCCCCCATTAACATACTGAAAAGGTGATCGGCCTCAGCAGCAGACTCTATGGTTACCTGCTTCAATGTCCTTGTGTTCGGGTCCATAGTCGTGTTCCAAAGCTGTTCGGGGTTCATTTCCCCTAAACCTTTATACCGTTGGATGCCTACACTTTCCACTTTACCGTCCGGAGCCAACTCCTGGGTCACTTGTTTTCTTTCTTCCTCTGTCCAACAATACCTTTCTTCCTTACCTCTTTTCAATAGATAAAGCGGTGGAAGGGCGATATATACGTAACCGTTTTCAATCAGTGCCCGCATATACCTGAAAAACAAAGTAAGGATCAGGGTACGGATATGTGAACCGTCAATATCGGCATCCGTCATGATGATGATTTTATGATACCTGAGGTTGGAAAGGTCCAGTTCCTTTTCATCAGTAGACGTTCCGAACTTCACCCCCAATGCCGTGAGGATATTTTTTATTTCATCGTTATCATAAATTTTGTGCTCATGTGCTTTTTCCACGTTCAGGATTTTACCCTTAAGAGGCAATATGGCCTGAAAATCCCTGTCCCTGCCTTGTTTGGCAGATCCGCCTGCGGAATCCCCCTCCACGAGATACAGTTCGCACACAGAAGGGTCTGAATTGGCACAATCCGCCAGTTTACCCGGTAATCCTCCGCCCCCCAGCACGTTCTTCCGCTGCACCATTTCCCTGGCTTTTTTGGCCGCATGTCTCGCCTGGGCTGCCAGAATAACCTTACCCACTATAATTTTGGCTTCTTTAGGGTGCTCTTCAAGCCACACCTGTAAGGTCTCAGAGACGGCACTGTCCACTGCACCCGTAACATCCGAATTACCTAATTTGGTTTTGGTCTGTCCCTCAAACTGCGGTTCAGCCACTTTGACAGAAATAACCGCCGTCAGCCCTTCTCTGAAATCATCTCCAGAAATTTCGATTTTCACCTTATCCAGCATTCCGGATTTATCGGCATATCCCTTTAAAGTTCTGGTCAAAGCCCTTCTGAAACCTGAGACATGTGTGCCCCCTTCATAGGTGTTAATGGTGTTGACATAGGATACCACATTCTCATTAAAAGAGGAATTGTATCCCATTGCCACCTGCACAGGCACTCCGCCTTTTTCTGTTTCTATGTAAATGGGGCTTTCAATGATCTTCTGTTTGGTCTCATCCAAATATTCCACAAATTCTACCAATCCACCCTCTGAATAAAACTCATCGGACCTGTAGTTCCCTTCTTCATCCTTTTCCCTCAAATCCGTCAGGTGCAACCGTATGCCGGCATTAAGAAAAGCCATTTCCCTCAATCTGGTGGCAATGGTATCGTATTTGTATTCTAAAGTATGAAATATCTCCGCATCCGGCTTAAAATGGACGATAGTCCCTCTTTTATCAGTGGTCCCTATCTCCCTCACCTGGTATTGGGGAACCCCTCTGCTGTACTCCTGTTCAAAAATTTTGTTCCCCCTATGGACCGTCGCCTTCAGGTAGGATGAAAGCGCATTCACACAGGAAACCCCAACCCCGTGCAAACCTCCGGAAACTTTGTAAGTATCTTTATCAAATTTACCGCCGGCATGCAGGACTGTCATTACCACTTCCAATGCTGACCGGTTTTCCTTGGTGTGAAAATCGGTCGGAATCCCTCTCCCGTTGTCCTCCACGGTGACAGAATTGTCCTCATGCACGGTGACGGATATGGTGTCACAATGTCCGGCAAGCGCCTCATCTATTGAGTTATCAACAACCTCCCATATCAAATGATGAAGTCCTTTTACTCCAATATCTCCAATATACATGGCCGGCCTTTTTCTTACAGCCTCAAGACCTTCCAGTACCTGTATGTTTTGGGCAGAATATTCGTTTTTCTTCAACTCTTGTTCTTTATTCATAGAATGTTTTACGGCATTGGTATAGCCACTACCTATACGGAAGTAAAAACCAAATTGCATGCAAAAATATGGAAAAAAATGGAAGAATGCACCTTATTTCCCGGATTAGTTCCGGCAATCATGTATCCCTGGATTTTGCCCCATTTACCCGATAAACAAGCCGTTAAAGCTGGTTTTTTTACGCCCCGGTTTTTGTAGTTTTTAGCACAGCATCAATACTGACCCGAACTGAGCATTACCAAACTGCAGGCAGGGACAACATCTATGTTATGGGCACGGGCCGATTCCATCAACTCCGGGTTTTCCGTGCCAGGATTGAAGATGATCCGGCGGGGCCGGAGAGAAAGGATATACTCCTGCCATTCTTTTTGATTTTTTGGAGCAAGGTAAAGGGTAACCGTATGTACATCCTCTATCGCCGGCTTTAACCTAAGATCCTGGATGGTTTCACCCCCCACCTCCCCCCTTTTTATTCCTACCGGAACAAAAGGCACACTTTTTTCTTTCAACATCTGAGCAGCCACGTAGGCATATCTGGATGGGTTCGGAGAAGCCCCTATAATCACTGTTTTCCTTTCATTCATATTAAAAACCAATCGTTGTTAAGTGTTCGTCCGATGCTAATGACAAATTTCAGACCTAATTTATTATTCGCTTAGAAAAATACTTTTCCAAAAGTTTTTCTGCGCAGCGTTCGCCATCCATGGCCGCTGAGACAATCCCCCCTGCATAGCCTGCCCCCTCCCCGCTGGGGTACAACCTGGCGATCTGAGGGTGTTCAAAAGAATCCTTATCTCTTGGAATCCTCACCGGAGAAGAGGACCTGCTTTCCACCCCAATAATCTGGGCGTCATTGGTGAGATAACCTTTCATTTTTTTGCCAAACGCATCGAATGCCTGCCTCAGCCGCTCTGCAACGAACGCCGGCAGCACATCATCCATGCCCACGGAGGCAAGTCCCGGCTGATAGGATGTGGGCAATAAAGTACTGCTGACCCTTTTATCCATAAAATCAACCATCCGCTGAGCCGGTGCGGTCTGGGTCTTTCCTCCTGCTACCCAGGCCGACTTTTCTATTTCCTGCTGAAACCTCATCGCTGCTAATGGTCCATATTTGTGATAGGCGTCCAAATCCTCCAATTCAACCGCTACCACTATCCCTGAGTTGGCGAATTTACCGTCTCTCCTACTTGGGCTCATGCCATTCACCACAACCTCCCCGGGAGCGGTGGCGGCCGGAACAATAAAACCACCCGGACACATGCAGAACGAAAATACCCCACGTTGCTTTTTCTGATACATGGTTTGTTGTACCAGACTGTACGAGGAAGCCGGAAGATACGGCCCGCGGTCATTTTCACAATGGTATTGGATGCTGTCTATCAGTGCCTGCTCATGTTCAATCCTGACTCCGAGCGCAAATGGCTTTGACGCTATTAATACCTGCTTGCTATCCAACAAGCGGAATATGTCCCGGGCAGAATGCCCCGTTGCCAATATCACCCCCATTCCAAGGATTTTATCGCCGGATTGGGTAACCACTCCCTGAATTTCATTCCCCTGGATAACCAGGTCCGTGACCTTGGTTTCGAAATAAATCTCTCCCCCGGCATCCACTATGGATTGACGAAGTGCCGCTACCAACACTGGCAGTTTATTGGTACCGATATGCGGATGAGCATCTACCAGTATATCTTCTCTTGCCCCATGCGCCACCAGGATTTCCATTATCCTCCGGACGTCACCTCTTTTTTTGGAACGGGTATACAGTTTCCCATCAGAATAAGTGCCCGCACCACCTTCTCCAAAACAGTAATTGGAATCCGGGTTGACAATGTGCTCTTTGTTGATGGCCGCAAGATCCCTTCTTCTTGATTGTACATCCTTACCCCGCTCCAGCACAATCGGCCTAGCACCAAGTTCTATTGCTCTCAACGCTGCAAACAACCCCGTCGGTCCGGCCCCGACGATGATAAGGGGTTCTGACTGTGAAACATGGGGGTAGTTTTTTTCAGCCCGGATAAGGGGTGGCGGGAGTTCATTTACAAATACTTCTGCTGTGACGTTGATTTTTACATCTCGGCTCCTCGCATCGATGGATCTCCGGACTTGCCGGATAACAACATCATCTTCTTTGCCTGGCTGTATTTGACGGGTCACAACTTGTCGAAACCCTTCTTCATCGTATGCCTCTTTTGGGGAAAGGACAAATTGCAGTTCTTTTTTCATTGGTTAAAGTATTTATCCTTAAAAAAGATCACGGTTAAGCCGTCACATCAATGAGACATAAGCATCCATCATCATGATTTCGTTTTTCAGCTTGATTCTCCGAAAACCTCCTGGAGGACCCACCCCTTTCCCCATTCAGCTTTTTCTTCCTCTGTCCATAAATCCGGATAAAATATTACCTTTTGGAAGCGGGGAGGCAGGTATTTCTGCCAGTTGGTTCCTCCGGTGGCCGCTATGTCCATAGGGTCTTTCTGCAGATAACGGACTGCCGATTTGTAATGGGCGAGCGGCCAATATACGTTGGCTTTAAGATCCAGTTCACGCATAAGGTCCGTCAGCTTCTCATCCTTTTCCTGCATGTACAGGTATTTTTTCCAAAGGTTTTTCTTTTGAAATTTTGCGATGAGTTCTTTTAGCTTCTTACCATACTTTTTTTCAAATGATTTCAGCGTAAGTGTTTTTTCTCCGGTAGCAAGCTCCGTGGCACCATACTGCCAGTAGAGAATATCAAAAAGGCTGTCTATGCTCGTCAGATTGATATCCCTATAATCCTCTCTTTCCTGAAGGTAAACCAGGTTTTGAATGTCCGTACACATGATCTCAATCATCCTATACTGGGCGCTTTGAAACCCGCTGGCAGGCAGTAACGACATTCTGAACTTCATGAATTGCTCCCTTTCCATTCCTTTCCACATCACTGCAAAGGAGGATATCAATAAATCAAAATACATAATGACCCTATTTAATCTTTCTTTAAAAAAATCAAGGGAGATTTTTTCCACCTCAGCCATCTGATCCAGTTCCCAAAGAATAAGATTAAAATAAAGTTCGGTGATCTGATGATAGATGATGAAGATTTTTTCATCCTTAAATGAAGTTCTGGGCTGCTGTAAGGTCAAGAGTGTATCCACATTGATATAATCCCAGTAATTGAGGTAATCCGCATGCAAAAGTCCTTCCAGGTAAGAAGACAGGTCCTGTCCGGATGACCTGAATTTTTCTTCCAGCAATTTGATCTTTTCTATGATTTCCTTTTTGGAATATTCCCGGTCCATTTCAAATATTTTCAGGTAAGCTGGTTTTTCTGATATCTTATGATTTAATTCAATAGGAGGTTTTTCCGTCTCCGTAACCTCCTTATAAAACGTAAAAATCATTTTAAAAAGCCAAATAACCAAACCACATGGACAGATTTAGCCCCAAACAACCCCACCCGGGCAAAGACGACTTCAACGGGGTGGATTTTTACCAGACAGAAGCGCTTTATACCCATGAACAGGTGCTTATAAGGGATAGCATCAGAAGTTTTGTAAAAAAAGAGATATCCCCTTATGTGGAAAAATGGGCACAGGAAGCCCATTTCCCTCTGGATATAGTGCCAAAGCTCGGTAAGATTGGGGCATTTGGGCCTCAAATCCCTGAAAGTTATGGAGGTGGAGGATTGGATTACATTTCCTATGGTCTCATCATGCAGGAGCTGGAAAGAGGGGATTCGGGCATTCGGTCCACCGCCTCGGTCCAAGGCTCATTGGTGATGTACCCTATCTTTAAGTTCGGCTCGGAAGCGCAAAAAAGCAAATACCTCCCTAAGTTGGCAACAGGTGAGCTTCTCGGCTGTTTCGGGCTCACCGAGCCGGATTACGGCTCCAATCCAGGTGGAATGGTGACTACTTTTAAAGATAATGGAAACCATTACCTGCTAAACGGCAGCAAAATGTGGATTTCCAATTCACCCGCCGCAGATCTGGCTGTGGTATGGGCCAAAGATGAGTCGGGAAGGATCCATGGGCTTCTGGTTGAAAAAGGAACGCAGGGATTCACAGCCCCTGAAATCCATAACAAATGGTCCTTGAGGGCGTCCTGCACAGGTGAACTGGTCTTTCAGGATGCGGTCATTCCAAAGGAAAACCTGTTACCGCTAAAAAGCGGTCTCGGAGCAGCCCTGATGTGTTTGGACGCCGCCAGATATGGTATCGCCTGGGGGGCTGTCGGTGCGGCCATGGACTGTTATGAAACCGCCAGAAAATATGCATTGCAAAGAATGCAGTTTGGAAAACCCATAGCGGCATTCCAGCTTACACAGAAAAAACTGGCGGAAATGCTTACGGAAATCACCAAAGCCCAGCTGTTGAACTGGAGACTCGGCTCGCTGATGAATGAGGGAAGGGCCAGCAGCGCCCAGATTTCGATGGCCAAAAGAAATAATGTGTCCATGGCTTTGGAAGTGGCAAGAACTTCACGTCAGATTCTCGGCGGAATGGGAATTACCGGAGAATATCCTGTCATGCGCCACATGATGAACCTGGAATCTGTCATTACCTATGAAGGCACCCACGATATTCACTTGCTCATATTGGGTCAGGAAATCACCGGGATCCAGGCCTTTAATTAATCCTGCTTTTGATGACTACCGTCTGGGTGGGATTCAGGGGATCATTGCTGAATATCGTCAGGGTTTTATGATCTATCCCACGCCTTCCCCGGGGATCAAAGGTAAGAACAAGGTCCATTTTTTCACCGACTTCCAAATCATACTTTGGAACATCATAGGACAAACAACCGCAGTTTGTGACGATTTTACGGATGTTTAAAGGTTGTGCGCCGGCATTTTCCATGGTGATAATCCTGGAAACTGAATTCGAGGCCCGGATTTTCTGAAGATCCACTTCATTTTCCTTGATTCGAAGTTTGGGCTGGTTGTCGATTTCCGTTACGGGCACAGGATCAAAATGTTCATGAACGGTGGTGACCAAGTTCAGCGTTATGTCTTTTTTTTCAAAGGTCAATAGAGACAGTTTAAATTCTTCCTGTAAAAAGCCTAGGTCCATTGCCATGGCGGGATCATAGGTAATTTCCAGTACGGCTCTCGATTTGGGCTGGGCGACAGCAGGAATCATCCTGACCTTAATATGCTCTGGAAGGTCTTGCTGAACTTGGTTCAATTGTACCGGATAATCATTAAAATTATAAAAATCCAAAGGTTTGACTTTCGGCTTATCCGTAAAAACCGTTCCCAGGTTGATCACGGGAAGGGCAAATCCCAGACCTTCTTTGTTCACTTTGTAATGCTTTTGGACATCCCCCGGCATGGGGACGTTTATCCCTTCCAAAAACAAAGAATCCCCATCCGTGTCGATATTGGTGCGGACAAGCACCATTTTTGAAAAGGACCCGCCCCTTGACTGTGGATCAAACCTGACCTTCACCAAACCTATTTTATCCTTGAATAAAGTGTCTGTAGTATACTCCGCAGCAGTGCAACCACAATCCGTGATCACATCCTCCACGTAAACCGGAAAATCCGCTTTATTTACAAAATAAAATTCGGCTGTCGCCTCCCCATTCTCTTCCAAGACCGCCCCTAAATTAATGATATTGTTTTCCCACACCAAAGGGCTGTTTCCAACTACCTGGCTGCTAGCCACCAACGGCACAAACCAGATCAGGATACACATGTAAACCGAAAAACCTTGCTTTTCCATACTTGCAAATAACGTGAAAATAAGCCCAAATTATCTCTTTATTTGTTTAATTTGCGGCAAAAATTTACCAATGGCTAGAGTATTAACAGGAATACAGAGTTCAGGACAACCCCATCTCGGAAATATTTTGGGCGCCATCGTCCCCGCCATAGAGCTCACAAAAAAAGAGAACAACGAATCATTCATATTTATTGCCGACATGCACTCCCTTACCACCATCAAAGATGGAAAAGAAAGAGAGGAAAACGTGCGTGCAGTGGCTGCTGCCTGGTTGGCATTCGGGTTGGATATCCACAAAACTGTTTTTTACAGGCAATCCAGAATTCCCGAAGTCACCGAACTCACTTGGTACCTGAGCTGTTTCACGCCCTACCCCATGCTGGCCAACGCCCATAGTTTCAAGGATAAATCCGATCGCCTTTCCGATGTCAATGCGGGGCTTTTTATCTATCCTGTTCTGATGGCTGCTGACATTCTGCTTTATGAGGCTGACCTTGTCCCGGTGGGAAAAGACCAGCTGCAACACCTGGAAATCACCAGAGATATTGCCAGCACCTTTAATCACAAAATGGAGGAAGAACTGCTTACTTTACCCGAACCGAGAATCAGTGAAGAAGTGATGATCATTCCCGGTACCGACGGACAGAAAATGAGCAAGTCCTACAACAACTACATAGACATATTTCTTCCTGAAAAAGCCCTTAAAAAGAATATCAATGCCATCATCACCGACAGCACGCCGTTGGAAGAGCCCAAGGACCCGGATTCCTGTACGGTGTTCAAACTTTACAGTCTGATGGCTGAAAAAGCACAAACCGCCGATCTAAGGGAGAAATACCTCGGAGGTAATTTTGGCTATGGACATGCGAAAAAAGAACTGCTTTCCCTAATACTGGAAAAATATAAAGAACAGAGGGAGCGGTACAATCATTTTATATCCAACCCGCAAGAACTCGAAAAAAAACTTGCCGAAGGAGAGAGGAAAGCAAAAGAAACAGCTGCCCATCTTTTGGACAGGATCCGTCGAAAACTTGGTTTCCGTTAAGGCATAAACACCTCACGAATGGCTTCTAAGTAACCGAATCCATGCCCTTCAGTAGGTTCAATATGGTTCCCTTCCAGGTATTCATTCCAACAACATACCATGAGGGTATTGCCGTTGTTTTCTTTATGGGATAAGATCACCTTCCTGGCTTCTTCCAATTTTGCCTTAAATGTAGCCTTATTGCTGATTACCCGGTCTTTTTGAGGTTCACTGGGCACACCCGTCTGCTGTGGCCAAGTCCCACCGGCAGGTCTCCTGTCCCATCCCATAGCCACCGGCACCTGGTACTCAAAGCCGGGGTCGTTTTTATAATATTCGCTCCACTTTTGCCAATGACCACGATATGTTTTTCTCATATCCTGGTAACTTCTGTTCTCCTGATCATAAAAATTATGGTAAAGGTACCCTGTCATTCCTTCAAATCCCATTTTTTTTAACCTTGGGACATAATCCTGAAACAACATCCTATTACCGTAGGTGCCTCCTGCCCATGGTTTATTCGGGTCATTTGGTCTCCATGTGGTCGGCATGGCATAAGGCCTCAACCGCTCGGTCATGGCCCCCGAGGTTACCGCGATGAATTTAATCCCAGGAAAACCCTCTTTTTTGGCCAGGTCCTGGGATCTTTTCAAAAGGTCCCCTAAGCTTATACCGTAATAAGAAGCCCGGGCCTCCGTATCATGTGGAAAATAAAAATACACAATGGGTCTTCCCCTTTCGTCTTTTAAATAGTCTTTTCTCTTAAAGTACTGATGGATCCACGTTAAGGTAATTTTGTCATGAACCTGGAGATACAGGTTTTTATCAGGGTTTTCGCCGGGGTAATTGATACGTGTCTTGATGTTTCCAGGAGAAGCCATGGCCAACCATTGGGTCCAGCGGCTCTCGCTGTCGTCACACCAGTTGATGGCAAATTTCATCTGCCGGTCAGCAGGAAGTTTTTCATTTTCGGCAAGAAGGACCTTGAGTTGACCGTCCCATTCTTCGAGACCGGGTACTTTTACCCTTCCATCTCTTTTACTGTCCACCGGCCACCCCTCTGGATAAAACAAGCGTGCCTGGGGGGCAAAATGCATGTGGTAATAATAATGCCTTCCAAAAAACCAATTATAGGCAAAAAAATCTATGCCATAGGCTTTCATGTATTCAAGCTGTTTTTTTGCTACCTCCGGATCATCCCTCCTATAAAACCCTTTAAGTTCAGGAATGGGTTTTTTATCCAGAAAAGGCCCCTCATAAGGATATTGCCGGCTATATATCCGCCCTTTTGGGCCCCAAGAGGCCTGATCATAAAGATAAGAGCAATTTTCTCTTCCCTTCAAACACTCCCAAAAACTATCCCTGTCAATTTTCCGGTCTGCGGAAGTATTCCAGGAAGGCATAAAATAAACCCCAACTTGAACCTTTTCCGTTTCCCCCACCTTTCTCAATTGGGAAGAAGTGACCCGGTCTCCTGTTTCCTCATCTCCGGAAGAATTTCCCTTGCCACCCGCATCTTTTTCCATCCTTTCCTTATCCGTGCCTGACTGGGTTAAAATATGGGAAAACCCAGCACAAGATAGGAAGGCAGCACAAGCCGACATAAAAAATAGGAACGTATTAAATCCTCTTCTCATAGGCATCCAATCTACCCAAAAATGCTATTTGCGGCCGAGGTATTGTTTTTTATAAAACCTCAACGTGATCTCCACAGATCCTTAAGGGACCTTCCGTTGATCACCATCACAAACCTTGCCGGATTAGGAACCAATGCAATCCTCACATCCTGTCCATCAAACTGTTCAGATTCAATGGGGACACCTTCCATTCCCTGTACTTCATAAGACACGACTCCCCTGGCATCGGCCTGCATAGGCACATATTTGTTGGCCAGGTAAGCCGAAGGCAAAAGCACCTCGTTGTCAGAATCCAAGGCATCATAAATAGCCTCCAACTCCCTTTCGAGATCTTCCCCAAACTCCTCATTTAAGGTATCTTCCAGGTCGTGAAGTTCCTCTTCTATTTCATCATAGTCAGGATCAGCATAGGTGGTCTGGCTAAGCCTGATCCTAAGTTCTACTATCCTGGTAAGGTCTTTGTCAAGTTTATTTAAATCCATAAAAATACTGTTATGAACATGAAGGTATAGAATCTGAAAAGATAATCCAAAACGGAAAATTAAAAATTATATTCAGAAAGCTACATTCAAATTAATTCTGACTAAATTATACTTTAATCCACATTAATTACTATATTTTCGATTCGTATTATCTCATTGATCACTAAACTTTTTACCAAAATATGACTGACGAATCAATTATCAAAAAAGCCGAATCTTGGCTCAACAGTAATATTGACCCCAAAAGTAAGCAAGAGATTCAGGATTTATTGGCAGCGGAGAACCAAACCGAACTTATAGATGCTTTCTACCGGGACCTGGAATTTGGCACCGGGGGGTTACGGGGTATTATGGGAGTGGGCTCCAACCGCATGAATATTTATACGGTGGGCATGGCGACCCAGGGATTGGCCAACTACCTCAAAACAAGTTTTGCCGGGCAGGAAATAAAAGTGGCCATCACCCATGACTCAAGGATCAACAACACGCTCTTTGCGGAGACGACTGCGAATGTAATGACAGCCAATGGCATCAAAGTCAAATATTTCCGTGAAATGCGGCCTACACCTATGCTTTCATTTGCCATCAGGCATTACGGCTGTCAGAGCGGCGTCATGGTGACTGCTTCCCACAACCCAAAAGAATACAACGGATACAAAGTATACTGGGAAGATGGTGGCCAGATAGTGGCCCCCCATGACAAAAACATCATCAATGAGGTCCTGAAAATAAAATCGGCTGATGAGGTAAAATGGGACAAAAACGACGCCCTCAAAGAATTCATTGAGGAGGATTTTGATTTGGTATACCTCAATGAGGTTAAAAAACTAAGCATGTCTCCAGAGGCGATCCTTACCCAAAAAGACATGACGATCGTGTTTTCCCCCATTCATGGCGCATCGGGCAAAATGGTTCCGGCCGCATTAAAAGTATTCGGATTTGAAAACATCCATGTGGTCAAAGAACAAATCGAACCGGATGGCAATTTCCCCACGGTCAAATACCCCAACCCCGAAGAAGCGGAAGCGTTGGATCTTTCCATCAGACTTGCCAGAGAAATCCAGGCGAACCTGGTGTTGGCCTGCGACCCTGACGGGGACCGGTATGCAGCCGTAATCCCTAACGAAAAAAAAGAATATGAACTCTTAAACGGAAACCAGACCGGGGCCATCATTACTTATTATCTGCTCAATCAATGGAGGGAAAAGGGCAGACTTACCGGAGAACAATTTGTCGTCAGCACCATTGTCACCACGGATCTGATCGGAAAAATATGTGATGGCTTTGATGTCAGGTATTATTCTGTCCTGACCGGTTTCAAGAATATTGCCTCCATAATATTGGCCAATGAAGGCAAAAAGCAGTTCATTGCCGGAGGGGAGGAAAGTTATGGCTTCCTGGTGGGGGATTTTGCCAGAGACAAAGATGGCATATCCGCCTGCGCGATAGTGGCAGAAATAGTGGCCTATTACAGATCGAAAGGTAAAATCCTCATAGATGTTCTGGCAGAAATATACATGCAGTTCGGGTTCTACAAAGAATCTCTGATCTCCATTACAAAGAAAGGAAAGGACGGTGCCGAACAAATTCAACAGTTGATGCATGGTTTCAGGTCCAACCGCCCCAAAACCATCAACGGTATAAAGGTTATCAAAATCATCGATGTATCGGAAAGCAAGGTCTATGATATGATAAACGGTACCGAAGCACCTCTTGACCTTGACAAATCCAATGTGATCCAGTTTTATCTGGAAGACGGCGGCAAAATTTCAGCCCGCCCTTCGGGCACAGAACCCAAAATAAAATACTACATTTCTGTCAACGAAAAACTCCCTGACAGGGAAGCCTATAGGGCGGTAGAGGCTTCTCTGGAGAGACGGATTGAGGCACTGAAAAAATTCTTTGAGTAGAAGAATTTCTTGGAGATTAGACGTATAGCCTAAACTTTAAAATAAAAAGAAGGCAGGCGGCAGGGCAAAAGATCCCCGGCTGCCTTCTTTTTTTGATTAAACGCTATATACGCGACACCTTATCTTCTGGCAAAGTTATGTTGAGACTGAGGACCGGAAGATCCAGATAGGATATGAGATTTTCCGTAACACTTGGAGAAAACAATTGTTGAAGGTCATTCCTTCCGTGTGTGATGATGGCTACCGCATCGGCTCCTGTGTTTTGGGCAAACTGAATGATCCCCCGCTCCACTTTATAGGCGCTGTAAATGTGAACCGGATAGGTATAACTGCCGAATTGAGCCAAAAAACCGTCGGCCAGTTGCATGATTTGGGAATTCTCCAAAAAGTCAGCAGGTGTATTGACATACAGAAGTTCGGGTTCAGCGCCTATCAGGCGCACCATATCACTGATTTTCTGAAAAGCCCTTCCTGATTCAATCTTAAAATCGGTTGCCAGGATAACTTTTTTCAATTGGAAAGCTTTGTGGGTCTCTCTGACCACCAGTACGGGGAGGTGGGATTTCCTGAGCACCGTATAGGTATTAGATCCCAGGACATGCTGCTTAAAGCCATACTTGCCATGTGAACCCATGACGATCATCTCAATGCTATCCAGACCGAGGAATTTGATAAGCTGTTCTTTGCCGTCACTAAAGTGCAAATAATCTGTGGCGGCAATTCCCTGGGCTGTCGTATCCCTCACCCTGTCTGCCAATAATATCCTGGCTTGTTTTATGGCTGCCCGGGTGTCTGGAAACAACTTCTCCTGTTCTATACTTAACTTAGACCAATTGACAGGTGTCAAATACACGTGCATCAACAGGATTTCAGCCTGGGTTTTCTGGGCGATCGTCCTTGCAAATTCCAATGCCGCATCGGCATAAGGGGAGAAATCGGTGGGGACAAGTATTTTTTTCATGCGGTTAAAGTTTATTTCAATCTTATCAAGCCTGATACAAATTACGACATCTTCAACTGCTTACTTCCTACTTACGTCATCAGGAAACATGATAGATATCACTCGAAGGAGAGAGGGGAAAGGTGCGATGGGCACAACCGGTTAAGGGAACGGAGAATGCTGCGGGGATCCGTAGGTTAAAACTTACGGTTATCAGATCCGTCGTGCCTCTGGCACTATTTGAAGGAGGGCGCGCTTGAATTACCAGAGCTCCATAGGAGCGGCCGATGGGCTAATCATGGGTTTCAACCCATGGACCAGGACGAAGGCAAAAGTCCCATAGGTAAAAGCGATTCTATGGATATCGAAGCAGGATACAAAAAAGAAACAAAAAGAGGCACCTGAATGCTTATCCAAGTGCCTTTTTTCAAGAGCCCCCTGCCGGGATCGAACCAGCGACCTACTGATTACAAGTCAGTTGCTCTACCAGCTGAGCTAAGGAGGCTTTTTTTGTTTATATTCCAACATCCGTCTTTATCGGACGTTATCAGCATCCAGCGGAAGGCCACCCAGTGTAGGTGTTTTTTCCCAAATGCGAGTGCAAATATAGCCCCGTCCCGCATACATGCCAAACTATTTAAAAACATTTTTAGAAGGACAAAATTATCCTTCTAAAAATGAGGGCATTAAAATTCCCTGATGATGGACAGCTTCTTCTTTAACCTGTCAACTTCCTGTTCCGCTTTATCTATCTTTTCCTCAAACTGGTCCTTGAGTTTGTCCGCGGTTTTGGAAGCGGCAAAAAACTCCAGATTGTTCTTCCACAAGGTAATATTGTTTTCGAGATCGGAAATCTGCTTTCTGATTCCGTGTTCCTTTTTATTAAGAACTCTGGCACTGTTGGGATCGGACTGCAGTTTGTTAAGATTGAGCCTGAAGAGAAAATCGTCCTTGTCTTCTCCTTCAAGGTCTAATTTTGAAACAAATTCATTCACCGCCCCATTGAATTTAGCGGCAATTTCCTTCATGTTCTTCCTCGGTACAAAACCAATGTCCCCATACTGCTGAATCAGTTCCTCCAAAATCTCCTTACTTGGGTCATCCGACTTCGCTTCCTCCAATATGCTCTCACAGATCGTTTCTTTGGCTTTCAGATTTTCTTCAAACTCCTTATTGACCTCCTTATTGGCATTCCTCCGGTTATCAAAAAAAGTGTCACAGGCTGTCTTGAACCGGCTATAAAGGGCATCTCTGTACTTTTCAGGCATAGGTCCAAGGTTTTTCCACTCCTTTTGCAACTGAATCAGGTGATTGGAGGTATTTTTCCAGTCGGTACTTTCCATATAGGATTCCGCTTCAGCTATCAGTTTCTCGGCATTTTCCTTGTTTTGTTGCCTTATTTCATCCAGTTCCTTAAAAAACTGGTTTTTATGATGAAAAAACTGTTTAAAAAGGCCCCAAAAGGTCTTGTTGATTTCCTTTCCGTTTTCTCTCGGAACAGGCCCGATGGATTCCCATTCCTTTTGTATGGCCAGGATTTCTTTGGTCTTGGTGTTCCAATCCCTTATTCTGTCCGCCTTGAAATCCTTAAACTCCCCTAACCTTCCAATCAGTTTTTCCTTCAATTCCTGATTGGTTTTAAAGGCTTCCTTCTGATTCTCGAAATATTCCTTTCTCCTGGAATATACCGCATCTGAGGCGGCCTTAAACCTCTGCCATAAAGCTTCCTGCTCCTCCCTGGGTACCGGACCGATGTGCTTAAACTCCTCGTGCAGATCGTTGAGGGCTTTTATCGCTTCTTTGATGTCTTCAAGTCCGGATAATCCTTCCGCTTTTTCACATAATTCCAGCTTGCTTTCAAGGTTCTTCTTCCTGTCCAGCTCCTTTAACTCGAAATAAATGCTGCGGTTGTCGTAAAACCTATCCATCAGGGCATTATATGACGCCCAAAGGTTTTTATTCTGGTTATGGGGAACAGAACCGATCTTTTTCCACTCTTCCTGAATCCCTTTGATGGTTTCGATACTATGTGTGGTTTCTTCACCATCCACCAGCTCTCTGAGTTTGTCTAAGATCTGGTTCTTGGCCTGCGCGTTTTTCTCCTTATTTTTTTCTATTTCCCTTACCTGTTGGGACTTCTTCTCCTTAAACTGATGATAAACCGCAAAAAACTCTTTGTCCTCGTCAGAGCCTCTGTAATCAAAGTCATCTTCTTCTCCCCCTTCCCTCACAAACTGACTCAAGGCAGCTTCTTTTTCCTTTTGGAAATATTCGTCATAGTGGGATTTTAAGTCTTGAACATGGGGATCATTTTTTATACAATCCTCTTCCTTTAAAAACCCCTTCAACGCATGAAGCAATTGTTTTTTACTGAAATTATGAAAATCATATTCATCATGATCCTCATGGTCATGATGCTCCTCTTCTTCTTCTTTACTCATTTCAGCGGCCTCATTTATACCCAAGTCCTTATTAGCAGGCGTTTCTTGGGTCACCTTATTGTCTTGTTCGGACATTTCTTTATCCTTATCCATAGTAAATTATCGTATTCCTACTTAATTCAACGCATATGAACAAAAGTAGTGATTTTGGTTCAATTTAATCTTGGGTCAATTGGATAATTTGCCAAAACCTGGAAATCGCCCCCCATATTCTTCAATATCACCCGCCATAGCTCGTCAGGCTCAGCGGAAAAAATGCTTTTCGTATGCACATTATTGCATAATATCCAGGTGTTTTCCGAAAGTTCTTCGTCCAGTTGGCCTGTTGTCCACCCTGAATAGCCAATAAAAAACCTAAAATCGGAGATATCTACAAGGCCAATTTTATGTTTTTCCATCAGCTCTTCAAAGCTTCCTCCCCACCACAAATGGCTGCCAAGTGATACGCTTCCTTCCAACTGCTTTTCTCCATAATAAATAAAATGAAGCGTGTTCTGTTCGACAGGACCGCCTACATAGACCTCCTTGTCCAGCGTCTCACATCCATCGAGAAGGTCGTTCAGTTTAAAAATCGACAGTTTGTTCAATACCAGTCCAAAGGAGCCTTTCTCATTGTTTTCACACAATAAGACCACCGACCTCACGAAGTTCTCATCCTGAAGGAAAGGTTCAGAGATCAACAGGCATCCTGAATGGGGAACTATGTTTGAATCCAAATTCATTAATATTCATTCATATGAGGCATTAAGATAAAGCAAAAAAACTTAAATCCAATATATTTGTATTTCAAAATTAATTTTCTGACCATATTTTGAACCCAATGAAAATAGCGGACTTGAGAAAGGAATATTCCTCCAAATCTTTAGACATAAAAGGGATGAACCAGAATCCTTTGGAACAATTCAAGGCTTGGTTTAAAGAGGCCATCCATTCAGAAATTATCGAGCCAAACGCCATGCATCTTGCCACCGTCAAAAAAAACAACCGGCCTACAGGCAGGGTGGTATTGCTGAAAGATGTGGATAACGGATTTGTGTTTTACACCAATTATGAAAGCAACAAGGGAAGAGAGCTGGAGGAAAACCCTTTTGCCTCCCTTACTTTTTTCTGGCCCGAACTGGAACGACAGGTAAGGATAGAGGGGACCGTTGAAAAGACTTCCGCCAAGGAATCAGATGACTATTTTCTCAGCAGGCCTTACGAAAGCCAGATCGGCGCCTGGAGCAGTCCTCAAAGTAAAGCCATCCCGGACAGGAAATTTCTCGAACAAAAAAAAGAAGAGATGGAAAATAAATTCAAAGGTAAAGACCTCATCAGACCTTCTCATTGGGGGGGATACAGGGTTACGCCCTATGAAATCGAGTTTTGGCAAGGACGGCCAGCCAGACTGCATGACCGGATCAGCTACCATCTGGATGAAGGAGGTAATTGGATACTTACAAGGTTGGCCCCATAGGCTGACCTAGGCCCTGCTGGGCGCTGGCTAAATCAAATCGAAGAGATCCCGGATTCCGGGAACCCGTTCCACGGTAAATCCCTCTCCGTATTTAGCATTGATTTTATGCCCCATTTCCCTTGCCCTGGCTTCAATAAAATCCAGAAACTCCGGACGTGAAATGAAACTTTCCGGCTCTTGGTTATGCGGGTCGTAAAACTGGGATTTAAAAGCCAAAATACTTGCCTTCTTCTTGTCCCAAAAAGCAGATATATCCACCACAACGTCCGGCTCGATATAGTTATTCTGGATATAATGATAGATCACTTTAGGTCGCCAAGGTTGTTGTTTTTCTCCTTCCACTGAAGTTTCAATTTTCCGGAGGCCACTTACAAAACACGCTTTGGAAGCCAGGCTTGCGCCTTTCCCATGGTCTGGATGCCTGTCCGTCACCGCATTGGCCAAAACCATCTCAGGTTGATATTTACGGAGAATTTTGGCTATTTCCACCTGGTGCTCCCTGTCATTGTCAAAAAAAACATCTTTAAAACCCAGGTTTTCCCGCATGCTTAATCCCAATATGGCAGCGGCCCTGTCAGATTCCAAAAGGCGCAATTCAGGGGTGCCACGGGTACCCATTTCTCCCTTTGTAAGATCCAAAATCCCTACCTTATAACCTTTCGCAATATGGGAGGCAATGGTACCGGAGCAGGATAGTTCGGCATCATCGGGATGGGAGGCAATGGCAAGTATATCCAGTTTAACGCTCATATTATCTTATTCTAAGTCTTTGGCCTACACGAAGGATAGACTTTGTACTGATTTGGTTCAATTTGGTGATGTGGCTTACGGAAACGCCGTATCTTTTGGCAATAACCGAAAGATTTTCCCCACTTCTCACTCTATGGTAAACAGCTTCCTGCATTTTGATCACATGGTCAAAACTGTTGGCCGTAATGGCATAGGTATCACTTTTTAGCCTCCCTATATTAAAATCAAACAGTTCTGTCGGGTTAATGGACAATCCCTGGTACCGAATTTCAAAATGAAGATGTGGACCTGTACTTCTACCGGTATTTCCCCCCAACCCAATTTCTTCTCCGGCCTTCACCTCTTGTCCTACTTCCACCGAAATACGGGACAGATGCCCATACAACGTTTCCAATCCGTTTCGGTGTCTGACCACGACGTAATATCCGTATCCGTACCTTTCATATGACCGAATCCTTACGATACCATCGAAAGCACAATAAACCGGATCACCTACATTAAGTTTGAGATCCGTTCCATGGTGCCAGCGATACCTCCGAAAGCCAAAATCCGAGTTGATCTTGGTTTCTTTGAGCGGTGCACTCCAACTCGATCCGAAAAAAGGATCATACAATTTTACCGTGACGGTGTCTTTGAAATCCTTTGGGTTAAAATCATAAATATTGATTTTTCTACTGTCCCAAAGCGCATAATATTCAAATGCTGTCACCCAAATACTGTCTATCAATACTTTTTCTGACACCTCAACCAGTCTGTTGGTGGGCGCCCATACAAGGGAAATGGTGTCCTCATTGACCAGTGAAAGCCTTTTTTTCAGATCCACCCTCCCGCTGAAAATCAATGAATCAGTTTCTTTCTGAAGATTTTTAAGGTAAAGCTGAACATCAAAAGGATCTATTTTCTTTTGATCAGAAACATAACCGGTAGTTTGGCTTGGTTTTTTGATCAATTTTCCGTTGCTCTGGGCAAACCCATTCAAGGACGCCAAGCAGAAAATCATCACCAATATCCGGGTATAGCTGACTGGAAGCTCCATTTTTTATCAGGGCCTATTCCTGTGCAGCCAAAAACCTTTCCGCATCCAATGCCGCCATACAGCCCGTTCCTGCGGCTGTCACTGCCTGGCGATATTCGTGGTCCTGTGCATCACCGCAAGCAAAGACCCCTTTAACATTCGTAGTGGTATGACCGGGGGTGGTAATGATATACCCGTTTTCGTCCATATCCAGTTTGCCCTCAAATATTGAAGTGTTAGGCTGGTGGCCTATGGCTACAAAGAAACCCGCTATAGCCAATGTCCTCTCCTCCCCGGTTTTGTTGTTTCTGACCCGTACGCCGTTCACTTCCTCCTCTCCCAAAATCTCTTCGGTTTCGTGATTCCATAGAATCTCAATCTTAGGATGATTCATCACCCGCTTCTGCATAATCAGAGAAGCCCTGAGTTCATCTCTCCTCACCAACATATATACTTTAGAGCATATATTGGCCAGATAACTGGCTTCTTCACAGGCGGTATCGCCACCGCCCACTATGGCCACATCTTTCCCCCTAAAGAAAAACCCGTCGCAGACTGCACAGGCAGAAACCCCTTTACCATTCAGACGGGTTTCGCTTTCGATACCGAGCCATTTGGCGGAGGCACCCGTAGACACGATGACTGTTTGGGCCAAAATCTGCTTGTTGTCATCCACCCACACGCTGTAAGGCCTCTGATCCAGGTCTACTTTGGTGACTACACCGTACCTTACTTCGGTGCCGAACCTTTCTGCCTGTTTTTTGAAATCCTCCATCATCTGCGGTCCCATCACCCCCTCTGGATATCCGGGATAATTTTCCACATCATTGGTAATGGTCAGCTGTCCTCCTGGCTGTACACCGGTATAGATCACGGGAGAGAGTCCAGCCCTTGCCGCATAGATAGCAGCAGTATATCCTGCCGGGCCAGAACCTATGATCAACACTTTAACATTTTCTATTTCTTGGCTCATTTGATTTTGATGATTTTTCAGGTGCGCAAATTTTATCATTTATGACGATCTGACAAAATAAGATTTGCCAAAAATTAAACGGGTCGGACCTCCGGTCCATCCTTAAGTATAAAAAAAGGGGTTACCCCCTTTTTTTATGTAAAATATCATGTTATTTGGAGATTAACCCAAGTAAGGTTTAAGTGTTTTGCTGCGGCTTGTATGCCTCAGTCTCCTGATGGCTTTTTCCTTGATCTGTCTTACCCTCTCCCTGGTCAGGTTGAACTTTTCCCCTATTTCTTCCAAAGTCATCGCGTGCTCCCCATTCAACCCAAAATACAGGGTGATCACGTCTGCCTCTCTCTGGGTAAGCGTCGACAGGGCTCGTTGAACCTCTTTTCTGAGCGAATCATTCATCAAACCGTCATCAGGCTTGATCTCTCCATCGTTTTCCAACACATCCAGAAGGCTGTTTTCCTCCCCTTGCACAAAAGGAGCGTCCATGGAAACATGACGGCCGGATATCTTCATCGTATCCACCACTTCCCCCGCGGTAACTTCCAATACCTCAGCCAATTCCTCAGGAGAAGGTTCCCTTTCAAACTTCTGCTCCAACTCTGAAAAAGTTTTGCTTATCTTGTTAAGGGAACCTACCCGGTTAAGCGGCAGACGAACAATTCTGGACTGTTCGGCCAATGCCTGGAGGATGGATTGCCTGATCCACCACACCGCATAAGATATAAATTTAAACCCTCTTGTTTCGTCAAATCGCTGTGCAGCCTTGATCAGTCCCAAATTACCTTCATTGATCAAATCCCCCAAAGACAATCCCTGGTTCTGATACTGTTTGGCAACGGAAACCACAAACCTAAGATTAGCCTTGGTAAGCTTTTCCAATGCCAACTGATCTCCTTCCCTGATCCTCTTGGCCAACACCACTTCTTCATCCGCTGTCAGTAAATCTACCTTGCCTATTTCCTGAAGGTATTTATCGAGAGACTGACTCTCCCGATTGGTAATCTGTTTGCTAATTTTAAGCTGCCTCATTCAAATATTTCATTTTTTTTAACGCAATATATAACAGAACTTCCCTTAAAATAAGTTCAAATTATTTTAATTGTTCTGCTTCAAGAGGTTTTTTTTGGCTTATTTGTCTTTTTTCTCAGGTTTTGGCAACAACACTTTCCTCGAAAGCTTGTATTTCCCTGTCTTCTTGTCAATATCGATCAGTTTGACGGCGATTTCTTCTCCAGACTCCAGCACACCTTCCATAGACTCCAGCCGCTCCCACTTGATTTCGGAAATATGAAGCAGCCCGTCTTTACCTGGCATGAATTCTACAAAAGCACCAAAAGGCATGATGTTCTTCACTTTACCGGTATATACCTCCCCGATCTCAGGTTGGGCCACTATGGTTTTGATCCTCGCCACCGCAGCATCCATCGCATTTTGGTTGTTGGAGAAAATATTGATTTTACCCACATTGTCCACTTCTTCAATGATGATGGTGGCACCCGTATCTTTTTGGATTTCCTGGATCACCTTGCCGCCCGGTCCTATCACAGCCCCAATGAGTTCTTTGGGTATCTCGATGTTTTTAGACCTTGGGGCATGGGGTTTATAGTCGGGTCTTGACTCGGAAAGGGTTTTCGAAATTTCGTTGAGAATGTGAAGCCTGCCCTCTCTCGCTTGATAAAGTGCTTCCTTCAAAACGTTGTAATCCAACCCCTCAACTTTGAGGTCCATCTGACAAGCAGTGATGCCTTTGGCTGTGCCTGTCACTTTAAAATCCATATCCCCCAGGTGATCTTCATCACCTAAAATATCGGAAAGAATCGTGTATTTACCTGTTTTGGCATCAGAGATCATTCCCATGGCGATTCCGGTCACCGGGGCTTTGATAGGTACGCCGGCATCCATCAAGGCCAACGACCCCGCACAAACGGTGGCCATGGATGAGGAACCGTTAGACTCAAGAATGTCCGATACCACCCTGATGGTATAAGGATTGTCAGCGTCCGCGGGAAGCACTTTTTTCAATGCCCTCATAGCCAAATTTCCATGCCCAACTTCCCTTCTTCCAGGCCCTCTGCTCGGCTTGACTTCCCCTGTGGAAAATCCAGGGAAGTTGTAATGCAGGAAAAACTTGTTATATCCGGAGAGTACCGCACCGTCTATCATCTGCTCATCCAATTTGGTACCTAAAGTACAGGTGGTTACGGATTGGGTTTCGCCCCGCGTGAATACTGCTGATCCATGAGCAGAAGGCAAATAATCCACTACTGACCAAATGGGTCTGATTTCATCAGGGGCTCTGCCATCCAAACGCTTCTTCTCATTCAAAGTGAAATTCCTGGCTGCCTCCTTGTGGATTTTTCCAAAGTACCCCCCAATAAGCGTTTCATCATATTCGTGTTCTTCGCCAAGACTTTCAATGAAGCTGTCTTTTATTTCCTGAATCAGGGAAGAACGCTCCTGTTTGTTGGCAATCTGGCGGCTTACCACATCATAGCATTTGTCATAAAGCTCCGTTTTCATCCGCTCATAAAGCGCCTCGTCATGCACTTCATGGCTGTATTCCCTCTTGGTTTCCTTTCCAACCAATTTCGTCAATTCCTTTTGTACCTGACAATGGCGTTTCAGTTCCTCATGGGCAAACTGCAGCGCCTCCACCATCTCATCTTCAGAAATTTCACTGCCTTCGCCTTCCACCATAAGAATAAATTCTTCCGAACCCGCCACAATCAGCTCCATGGTTGCCCTTTGAAGCTCGGATGGCTTGGGATTGATTTTATAATCCCCGTCTATTTTTGCCACCCTTACCTCGGAAATAGGACCATTAAAGGGTATATCAGATACTGCAAGAGCCGCAGAAGCAGCCAACCCCGCAAGACAATCCGGCAAAACATCTTCATCGGAAGACATCAGGGTAATGCTGATGTTGGTGTCTGCATGGTAGTCATCGGGAAAAATAGGCCTGATGGCACGGTCTACCATCCGGCTGATGAGGATTTCATAATCTGAAAGCCTGCCCTCCCTCTTCAGAAATCCTCCGGGTATCTTTCCGGATGCTGCGAATTTTTCCTGGTAGTCCACGGACATAGGTAAAAAATCAACTCCTTCCCCAGCTTCTTTTTTGGTCACGACAGTGGCCAACAACATGGCTTTGCCCATTTTCACAACCACTGCTCCATCCGCCTGTTTGGCAAGGGCACCGGTTTCTATAACGATTTCTCTACCATCTTCAAGAACGATAGATTTGGAAACAACATTTGGTAACATAAAACTTAATGATTCTGTGTAGTGTGTAGTCTTAAAAGTAAGGTTTAATATAGGAGATATAAAAAAGTAAGGTTCCTCTATACAAAGGAACCTCACAATCTTTTTTATTTACGAATTCCGAGGTCTGCAATAACAGCTCTGTATCTTTCAATATCATTTTTCATCAGGTAATTCAGCAAACGCCTTCTTTTACCCACCAGCTTCAGCAATCCTCTACGGGAAGAATGGTCTTTTTTGTTGGTCTTTAAATGCTCGGTAAGGTGCTGTATACGGTAAGTAAACAAAGCAATCTGAGATTCAGAGGATCCTGTATCTGTTTCAGATTTTAACCGACCATGATTTTTGAATAATTCCGCTTTTTTCTCTTTAGCTAAATACATGCCTAGTTAAATATTATTTTGAATTTTATAAAACAGCTACAAAGGTAACACGATTATTTCACATTATAAAACTTCCGGTTTCAACTTTTGTCTTTTCTTTAATTTTAATTTTCGGAATGCGCCAAGCAGCTTTTCCCATATACCCTGATAAAAATCCGGCTCGAACAGCCGTGCATCCTTTCTGGCTTGCTTCAAAAAGAAAAGCCCGAATGGAATCAGGGCGAGGTTGGAAAAACAAGTCCCAAACAAAGTATTGGTAAGACCCTCTTTTGCCCATTTCTCACCCGTGATGGTCAGCATATAATACATGATGAAAAATATAATGGACATAAGAACAGGCATGCCCAGGCCTCCCTTTTTGATGATGGCCCCAAGTGGAGCCCCTATCATGAACATCACAAAGCATGCAAATGCCTGTGTATATTTTTGATACCAGGCAATCTGGAACCTGCGGTATTCTCTCTCCAGGTTTTCGATTCTGGTCCTGTTAGTGGTAAAACTGTTTTTAAGATTCCTGGCGGAAGTCAATCCTACTGATGCCGCTGACACAAAATACCTGTCGGTATTCCTTAACGAATCCAGTTTCATCTTTTCTGTCTCTGTCAGGACAATGGGGTTTTCGACTTCTATAGGAACAATTCCTGCATTGATTGTCCGGAGGTTGGGTTTGGGTTTTGGCGGAACGTTATTTTTTACCCCGGCGGTATCTGCTTTTGCCATGGCATCCGCTTGGGGCACAACCTGTGTCGTGTCTACTACCGGCTTTTCTGCTGCTATCCCCTCGACAGGCGGGGGAACCATGGAATCCTGGGTTGAGACCGGGGTCCCCGCACTCCGATCCTGATTTCCGCTGGTTTCATCCGCCCGCTGCGACTGGTTATATTCTTCCTTATATTTTAAATTTTTAAGCGAATCGTATTCAAGTTTCTTTTTCAGAATATCATCCGGGGGATGGAGCTTTCTTGCCCTTCCAAAAAAGGCATAGGAGGCCTCTGTATTGGCATAATTATAAAACATCCATTGGTTATGTTCCCTGTCCATTGAATCCAGGTCTACTTTTATCTCACTGATATTTTTGATGGACCGGTTGGAGGACCACAAATCTTCAGGTGTACGGTTCAAATCAAATGCATCCAGGTTAAATACCATTTGATTCTCCACAAACTGCGTCCTGTTGAAGCTAGCGGGTTTTTCTTTGATTCCCCTTTGCCCTTGGCTTTCCTGGTAACTGTAGCCGCTATGTAAGGTCAGCATCATATACCTGTCGTTAAAAAAAGGTTCCATCCGGCCTGAATCCGCGGTAATGACGTGCAGGTTTCCCTGCCCGGAGGTATGATCATAGATAATGATGTCCCTGAGTCTTACTTCATCCAGTTTTCTGTTGACCTTGATGCTGTAGTTAGGGATACCGTTATAAAAAACCCCTTCTTTGATGTCCAGCGCAGGGGATTTCATCCGGATGTCATACAATAGGCTGAAGGTTTTAAGGTTGACCCTAGGGACGATGTAGTTGTTTGAATAGTATGCCAAAAAGGTGAGCACAACCACAAAAATGCCGATGGGAAGCAGGGCACGAAGGAGGGATATGCCACTGCTTTTGATGGCCGTAAGCTCGAAATGTTCCCCCAGGTTGCCGAAGGTCATCAGCGAGGAAAGCAGCACAGCCAAGGGCAAAGCCATCGGGGATATACTGATGACAAAATAACCGATAAGTTCAACGTAAACGGCGAACGGAAGGTCTTTTCCGAATATCTCATCGAAATACCTTAGCATGTTCACCGTCAGGAGAATAAAATCTACTACGACAAAAGTGAGTATAAATGGACCGATAAATGATCCTAATATTAATTTATCCAGTTTTTTCATGAAACGCCCTTACCGCTCTTTTCTTACAAATTAAGACGCTGTAAAGTTCAACATATTGTAGCAATTATGGTAATGAATAGGGCTTTAACCACCGATAATTTCTTTGAGCCCATTGATGAGTCCTTCCCAAATTGATTTCTGTTCCTGTTCACTGTAAGTGTCTCCGTAATCCACCACCCGTAAGTAAAAAGTCTGGGTAAGCTCATTTTCCTCCAGTTTGAATTCGATAAATGAGTGGTCCATGCCATTATCCGGCCCTTCTGTTGGGTCAAAAAACTCAAATTTGACGTGGTGGTTTGTCCTCATAATGACCGGTCTGGCATAATGGTCTTCTCCATCATAGACAAAGTTGTAAATCTTATCCTCATTGATGGTCACATCGTCCGCAAACCATTGCGACAATCCGCTTGCCGTGCTCAAATACGGATAAATAATCTTCTTCGAAGTATTTATCTGATAATCTGAAACAAACTTGGTTTTCTCCATAGCCTTACTCGTTCTGGTGGTTATAAAAAATAGTAATTTTTGCCACTCTGGTTTGCAATTCAAGGATTATCCTTACATATTTGCATTCCATTTCGGCGAGGTAGCTCAGATGGTTAGAGCGCAGGATTCATAACCCTGAGGTCACGGGTTCAATTCCCGTCCTCGCTACCCAAAAGCTTCTCTGTTATCAGAGAGGCTTTTTTTGTGCACAAATCCTCATCATATCACTTCACGAAGGTGCCTATCCGCCGAGGCGGACCCGGGTTCAACTCCCGCCTGGCTACCAAAAGCTTCTATTAAGAGAGGCTTCCATTAATTCTATTACGGAATAGAACTCCATTTATTACGGTCAAATCCTATAAACCTCGGTCGGGACGAAATGGAATGAAGATAACGGATCCCCACGCTGCCCTTATTCCGGAAAGCCTGGTTCTTAAAAGGTGACTTTTTTATTCTCTCGTAATGATACCAATTACATTTCCGGAAACCCGTCCCTCCTTTTCTATCGTTTTCCACTTGACATTAAGTTTCTCACTCTTTACCACTAAGCATCACTTCTCCTAAAATCAGCTAAACCTCAGCTTCATATTTCGGAGAAGTAATATAATGAAAATTTCAAAAAACCTATGTCCTTATTTAGGTAAAGACATAAAAAAACCCTCCGAAGAGGGTTTTTTATTTTCAGCGTCTCCACTTACTTTACTTTTTCAACTACAGCTTTGAATGCCTCCGGGTGATTCATTGCCAAATCAGCTAAAACCTTTCTGTTTAATTCGATTTCTGCCTTTTTCAACATCCCCATAAATTGCGAGTAGGACATGCCGTGTTGTCTGGCGCCTGCATTGATACGCTGGATCCATAGTTTTCTGAATTCCCTTTTCTTGGTTCTCCTATCCCTATAGGCGTACTGCAGTCCTTTCTCATATTTATTCTTGGCTACCGTCCATACATTTTTCCCTCTTCCGAAATAACCTTTGGTAGCTTTTAATACTTTTTTTCTTCTTGCTCTTGATGCTACAGCATTAACTGATCTTGGCATAATTTTTTTTAGTTTTTGACCTTTGGCGCCTCACGGACTTACAAACCAAACATCTGGTGAATTAAATAACCTGAATTAATTGAAACGAATTAGATTCTCAACATGGCTTTTACCCTGCCCTCATCTGACGTATGCACTTCCCCCATCTTAGTCAGATTTCTCTTCCTTTTGGTGGATTTTTTTGTCAGAATATGGCTTTTAAAAGCATGCTTTCTTCTGATCTTTCCCGTGCCAGACAGTTTAAATCTTTTTTTGGCACTAGATTTTGTTTTTACTTTTGGCATTACTGTATATAATTAGTTGAAATTATTTTTTACTCTGTTTGGGAGCCACAAAGATGTTCATCCTCTTTCCTTCCATTTTTGGGAGCTGCTCCACCTGCCCATAATCCTCAAGCGCCTGGGCGAATCTCAGCAGCAACATTTCTCCTCTCTCCTTGAACACGATGGTACGTCCCACAAAATGCACATAGGCTTTTACCTTGGCACCGTCCTTCAAGAAGTTGATCGCATGTTTTAATTTGAAATCAAAATCATGGTCATCGGTGTTCGGCCCAAACCTTATTTCTTTCACTACCGTCTTGGCAGCATTGGATTTGATCTCTTTCTGCTTTTTCTTCTGTTCATATTTGAACTTGGCATAATCGATCACCTTGCATACGGGAGGGCTTGCGGAAGGAGAAATTTCTACGAGATCCAAGCCGTTTTCTTCGGCAAGAGCGATAGCCTGATCAGTGGGCATGACAGCATTCCCCCCCTCTACATAATCACCTACCACACGCACCTCTCTGGCTCTGATTTTCGAATTTACTCTATATGGCTCTTCTTGTCTCGGACTGTAAGTTCTTTTTCCTCTCAAAATATTTAATGGTTGTTGTTTAAAGTTTCAATCTGCAAATATCTAATAATTTTTGAACAATTAAAAATACAATATTTACAAACCATTATTATTTGCTTAAAGAAGCATTAATTATGTCACGGAAATATTCGGCAAATTCTTCATGACCAAAACTGCCGATATCTCCTTCCCCATGCTTTCTGAGTGACAATTTGTTATCCTCCTTTTCTTTCTCCCCCACAATGATCATAAATGGGATTTTTTTTACTTCGGCGTCCCGGATCTTTCTTCCTATCTTCTCATCCCGGTTATCCACTTCTCCCGATATCCCTTTTGCTTCCAAATATTGTTTCACTTCGGAGGCATAGCCGGCAAATTTTTCGGATATAGGAAGGATAATGACCTGTTCCGGAGCCAGCCATAAAGGGAAGTTGCCGGCACAGTGCTCTATCAGGACCGCCACAAAGCGCTCCAAAGAACCAAAAGGCGCACGATGGATCATCACCGGCCTGTGTTTCTGATTGTCGGAACCTACAAATTCCAGCTCAAACCTTTCAGGTAGCTGGTAATCCACCTGGATAGTCCCAAGCTGCCAGCTTCGGCCCAATGCGTCCTTAACCATAAAATCCAATTTCGGTCCATAGAAAGCAGCCTCTCCAAGCTCGGTAACGGTATCGAGGCCTTTTTCCAGAGCCGCGTCAATTATGGCCTGTTCCGCCTTGTTCCAACCTTCATCTCCCCCTATATATTTGCTTTTATCCTCGGGGTCTCTCAGGGAAATCTGGGCGGTAAACTGGTCAAAACCCAATGCTTTGAAGACATACAGCACCAGGTCTATCACCTTGATGAATTCTTCTTTCACCTGATCCGGTCTGCAAAAAATATGGGCATCATCCTGGGTGAACCCCCTCACTCTGGTCAAACCATGAAGTTCGCCACTTTGCTCATACCTGTAAACCGTACCGAACTCTGCAAAACGGATTGGCAAATCCTTATATGATCTGGGCTTACTTTTATATATTTCACAATGATGGGGGCAGTTCATCGGTTTCAACAAAAATGACTCCCCCTCATGCGGGGTAGCTATAGGCTGAAAGGAATCCTTCCCGTATTTTTCATAATGCCCTGAAGTTTCATATAAAGCCCTGTGACCGATATGTGGCGTGATCACCTGCTGATAGCCGGATTTGTCCTGCTCCTTTTTCAGAAAATTAACCAAGCGTTCTCTCAATAAGGTGCCCTTGGGTAACCACAGCGGTAATCCCATACCCACTTTCTCAGAGAAAGTAAACAGCTCGAGCTCTTTGCCGAGTTTTCGGTGATCACGTTTCCTGGCTTCTTCTATCAGGGTCAGGTATTCCTTCAGTTCCTTGGCCTTAGGAAAAGTGACGCCATATATCCTTGTCAGCATCTTGTTCTTCTCATCACCCCGCCAATAAGCTCCCGCGATGTTCAGTAACTTGATGGCTTTGATGTACCCCGTATTGGGAATATGGGGCCCACGGCAAAGGTCTGTGAAATTTCCCTGCTCATAAAAGGTAATGGTTCCATCTTCCAAACCCTCCAACAGGTCCAGTTTATACTCATCCCCTTTTTCCTTATAGTATTTGACCGCATCGGATTTGGAGACGCTTTTTCTGGTAAATTCGTTCTTTTGCCTGGCCAGTTCCGCCATTTTGGCTTCAATTTTCTCCAGTTCGGCACCGTCAAGTGTTTTATCACCAAAATCAACATCATAATAAAACCCGTTTTCAATCGGGGGGCCTATGCCGAATTTTATACCGGGATATAAAGCCTCCAGCGCCTCCGCCATGAGGTGTGCCGAAGAGTGCCAGAACGTGGATTTTCCCTCCTTGTCACTCCAGGTAAGCAACTCTATCCTGGCATCTTTTTCTATCGGTCTCGTCGCGTCCCATACCGTCCCGTCGACTTTGGCCGCAAGAACATTCCGGGCAAGTCCATCACTGATACTAAGAGCAATGTCAAGTCCTGTTGTCCCTTTTTCAAAAACCCTGACCGAATTGTCAGGAAAAGTGATTTTGATTTCCTTGTTAGAAGACATTTAAAATTTATATTGGTTTAAACTTCACCTTTACAAACAGGTGCATATTTTAGCTGCAAATATGCAAATTCGTGATGGTTAAAAAAAGGGCTGTCGCATTCTTCTGGCAAAAGCCCGGCTAATTGCCCATGTTTCCGGTCTTCCTCCAGTTTGGCTTCCGTGACATTTCCGAGGTAAGACAAAACGTTCCTGATTTTGGGATTGTTAAAAGCGACTTCCCTAATCAAAACAGCCCTAACTGCTCTTTGTCGTCATCACTGTCTTCCTTTTTTTTCAGATCAAAACTCACCGTACTGCCGATTTCAACGTCTTCATCCTGGTCCACTTCTTTATGCCTGTTTTTTTCAGGCGCAATCAGCGTGATCTCTTGGATAGGATGTCCCGAAACTTTGTTGCCCAAAGCCTTCCATCCCTTCACATCGATCAGCATATCCAAATCAAAAACAGTCTCTTCAATTGATTTTCCTTTTTGGATCTTGGCTTTTACCTGAGGTTGCTTCTCAGTGGATACCACCACCAATCGGGACTGTCTGTGATCCGAAATAAAATTGAATTTTTTGTTTATCGTAGAAGTCTCTATCATGAACCGCTTCACAAAATGGTTTTTGCTCGCTCCGTCATAATAGATGGCCGACACCACTTTCTTCGGATCAAATTTTTCTATCGCCAACAATTCTTCCTGAACAAACCTATTGGTCAGTTCAAAATTGGTCAGTTCATAAGATCCGTCTCTATAGAAAGCAATGATCTTGTCATCCCCCAGAAAATTCCCGATGAGTTCTCCCCTTTGGTCAGTATTGATTCTTCCTACAGAGGCATCGTAATAAATATCCAGTCCCCCCAACGTAGAAACCCCTTCCATCTTGAGCTGGACTTTGCGTATCGGGTATTTGGTGAGGATATTCCCCTGTGCCCCTCTTCCCTTGATCTCTATGGTGCTAAAGTCAAAGTCAAAAACTTTGATCCTGGCTTTGGCACCCGCGGTAAGGAAGACGGTGACGATTTCTGCTTCGCCATTGGCGTTGGCGGTGAAGTACAATACTTTGGATCCTTTGGAACCCTTGGTGAGCACATATTCTCTGTCCCTGGTAACACTCATCACCTGAAACCTCTTTACCATGCTGCGCCCGGAAGCCCCATCCACATAGATCATGTTGTACACCATCCTTTCGTCACCCTTCCTGAAGACAGCCACATGGCGGATGTCTTTGCCCACAAAAACTTTGTCCTGTATTTTAGTCACCAGACAAACACCGTCGTTTCGGAAAACAATGATATCATCCAAATCGGAACAATCACATACAAACTCATCCTTTTTCAATCCGTATCCCATAAACCCATCCTGACGGTTTACATACAGTTTGGCATTGTTGGCAGCAACCACATTGGCTTCAATGGTATCGAAAGTTCTGATTTCCGTTTTGCGTTCTCTACCCTTGCCGTATTTTTCAAGAAGATTTTTATAATATTCAATGGCATACGCCGTAAGATGCTTCAAATGATAATTAACTTCCTTAAGCTCCCCTTCGAGCTTTCTCATCAGTTCATCGGCCTTAAAGGTATCGAATTTCGAAATCCGCTTGATTTTGATTTCCGTAAGCCTGATGATGTCGTCTCTGGTGATTTCTCTATAAAAATCCGGCTTGAAAGGATCCAGTCCCCTATCAATGGTCTCAATGACCGCTTCCCAGGTCTCACACTCCTCAATATCCCGGTAAATTCTGTTCTCGATAAAGATTTTCTCCAAGGAAGAAAAGAGCAGCTTTTCCATCAACTCGCCTCTCCGGATTTCCAGTTCCTTTTTTAACAAGGATTTGGTCTGTCTTGTGTTGTACTCCAAAATATCATTAACAGAAAGGAATACAGGCTTTTCGTCGATAATCACGCAGGCATTGGGAGAGATGCTCACCTCACAGTCTGTAAAGGCATATAACGCATCAATCGTCATGTCGGGAGACTGCCCCGGTGCCAATTGGATTTGGATTTCCACATCCCTGGCCGTGTTATCCACCACTTTCTTTATCTTTATCTTCCCTTTATCATTTGCTTTGATGATAGAGTCGATAATAGAATTGGTGGTGGTGCCGTATGGAATATCCTTGATGAGCAGTGTTTTGCTGTCCTCTTCTTCTATTCGGGCCCTTACTTTGATTTTCCCTCCTCTCAGCCCCTCATTGTATTCTGAAAAATCAGCAAGCCCTCCGGTTGCAAAATCGGGAAGGATATTGGTTTTTTCGCCGTTTAGTATCTGGATAGACCCCTCAATCAATTCACAAAAGTTATGGGGAAGGATTTTGGTGGAAAGTCCCACCGCGATACCTTCTACCCCCTGCGCCAACAAGAGCGGAAACTTTACCGGAAGGGTAACGGGCTCTTTCTTCCTGCCATCGTAAGAAAGCTGCCATTCCGTTGTCTGCGGGTTGAAGACCACCTCCAAGGCAAATTTGGAAAGACGGGCTTCAATGTATCTGGCGGCCGCAGCCCCATCACCGGTACGCACATCCCCCCAGTTACCCTGGGTTTCTATCAATAAGTCCTTTTGACCCAAATTCACGATGGCATCCCCGATAGAAGCATCACCATGGGGATGGTACTGCATCGATTGCCCTATGATGTTGGCCACTTTGTTGAACCTGCCATCATCCATTTCCTTCATGGCATGCATGATCCGGCGTTGAACCGGCTTCAAACCATCTTCTATGGCGGGCACGGCCCTTTCCAAAATCACATAGGAGGCGTAATCCAAAAACCAGTCCTTATACATCCCAGTCACGGGAATCGAATCGTGGAGGCTTTCGTCCTGTTCCTCCGGAATATTATTGTCGTCGCTCATTACTTTTTATGAAAGTTTTTTACATGAAACACATAAGAAGAAAAACTTCACTTTTCATGGAATACATGTTCACAAATTTATCAATTAGGCCACCTCTGTTTCTTCCTCTTCCACTACTTTCTTGGCCGGATCATCAAAAACGATGTCCTTTTCAATTTTGAGGTTGTCTATGATGAAATTCTGGCGATCCGGAGTGTTTTTCCCCATATAGAAATTCAACAAATCCGCGATTTTAGTTTCTTTGTTCAATATGATGGGTTCCAATTTGATATCATCTCCAATGAATTTCCCGAATTCTTCAGGCGAAATCTCTCCCAATCCCTTGAAGCGGGTGATTTCCGCAGACTTGCCCAAGTTATGGATGGCCCGCTGCCTCTCTTCATCGGTGTAGCAGTATATGGTTTCTTTTTTGTTTCTGACCCTAAAAAGCGGCGTGTCCAGGATGTAAAGGTGGCCGTTTTTTACCAGATCAGGAAAAAACTGTAGAAAATAGGTCATGATCAAAAGGCGGATGTGCATCCCGTCCACATCGGCATCCGTTGCGATCACTATTTTTCTGTAGCGCAGCCCCTCGATGCCATCCTCAATGTTCAGGGCATGCTGTAACAGGTTGAATTCCTCATTTTCATACACTACTTTCTTGGTCATCCCAAAACAGTTCAACGGCTTACCCCGCAGGGAAAACACCGCCTGGGTCTGGACATCCCTGGATTTGGTGATCGACCCGGATGCGGAATCCCCTTCGGTGATAAACAGCATGGTCTGGTCTTTGTCCTCATCCCTGGCCTTATTGTCATCATAGTGTACCCGGCAATCCCTGAGTTTCTTATTGTGCAGGTTGGCTTTTTTGGCCCTTTCATTGGCCAGTTTTTTAATACCGGAGATTTCCTTCCTTTCCCTTTCCGACTGCAAAATCCTTTTCAGTAAGGCATTAGCCGTATCCGGATGTTTGTGAAGATAATTATCCAGCTCGTTCTTGAGAAAGTCATTCACAAAAGTCCTTAACGTCGGCCCGTCGGGTCCAACACTTTGAGATCCTAATTTGGTTTTGGTCTGGGATTCAAAAACAGGTTCCTGTACCCTCACCGCTATGGAAGCCACCACGCTCTGCCTGATATCCGAAGCATCGTAATCCTTCTTGAAAAATTCCCTCACCGTCTTCACAATGGCCTCCCGAAACGCCGCCAAATGAGTTCCTCCCTGGGTAGTATACTGCCCGTTTACGAAAGAATAGTATTCCTCCCCATATTGGTTGGAATGGGTAATGGCTATTTCAATATCATTGCCCTTTAAATGAATGATCGGATACCTGCGGCTGTCTTCATCCACTTTCCGGTCCAAGAGATCCAAAAGGCCGTTTTGGGAAAAATATTTGGTGCCGTTAAAGTTGATCGTCAATCCGGAATTCAAAAAAGCATAATTCCAAATCTGGTTTTCCAGATATTCCGGAATAAAATGATAGTTTTTAAAAACGCCGCTGTCTGGTGAGAACACGACTTTGGTTCCGTTCCTTTCGGAGGTTCTCTCCACTTTCCTGTCCTCCAGGAGGATCCCCTTTTCAAATTCAGCCACCTTGGTCTCGCCATCCCTGTATGACTGTACCTTGAAATATTCTGACAAGGCATTTACTGCTTTGGTACCTACCCCGTTCAGTCCGACGGATTTCTGGAAGGCACCAGAGTCGTATTTACCTCCTGTATTGATTTTTGAAACGCAGTCGATGACTTTTCCCAGGGGAATTCCCCTACCATAATCCCGTATTTCGACCCTGTGTTCACTTATTTTGATGTCAATGGTACGGCCATAACCCATCATATGTTCATCGATACTGTTGTCGATAACCTCCTTTACCAAAACATAAATGCCGTCATCCTGGGCACTTCCGTCGCCCAGTTTGCCAATATACATACCCGGTCTCAGCCTGATGTGTTCCCTCCAATCCAGCGATTTAATACTGTCTTCGGTATATTTTACGTTTGCTGCCATTTTCTGCTGTCTTTAATCTTTTATTAGCTGCCCGATCTCAGTTGCTTTATTTTTTTTGTCAAAATATAAAATAATCCCAATACCCATAACACAAAAAAGACAGGTACCATGTAAAAAAAGAAACTGAACTCAGAACTTTTTATTTCATTTTGGTTGCTTATGCTGTGAATATAGAATACAATGATCACTGTGGAAACATTCAATATACCTGTAAAAGAATAAATCCATGCCAACATCTGATCCCTAAATGCATCTCCGGGAGGAAAAAGCCGCTTTAACCTGAGGGTATATTGAAGTTCGATAAGCTTTGCGGGTAATATCAAGAGCAGGTTATATACCAGAAACACCGTGATGGTCAGGTAAAAGAACACATCCCTGGTAATTTGTTTCAAGGGCATGCCCGCATCACTCACTTCATAAGACACAAATTCAGGTGAAGCGGAATAAATATACAGGAATACCACCAGAAAAAACACAACTGTCAGAAAATAAAAGGCTTTGGAGAATCTGGAATACATATGGTCTTGAATTAAGCCGCTAATATAAAAATTTCTCCCATACCTATGGGCAGAATCAAGTTCCCCGTTTCCAAAGGAAAATGAAAAAGGCAAATTTTCGTCAAGGGACGTGTACATGGTATTAAGCAAAAGATACAACGATCAAAGCAATGCGGATTTGAGCGGTTGGGTGAACGGGTTGTCCGGTTATGGAACCTCAATGGTCCCGTTTTCCAATATCAAAGAACGGCATCCGGGGGGCGGAAAGGCATACCTTGTAGTTCGGGAAAATTTTTGTTCAGATTTTTTGATGATGTCAAAATCTTTCAGGCCCTGGCTTTTCTTCGATTGACAGCCATAGAAAAAAAGAAAGCTGAAATGATGCTTGGTAGCAGGTGCCCTGTACTCATCTGAATCGTTATCTTTATACAAGGTTACGAAATATTTTTTGGCGATTACCAGAAAAATGTTAAACGGAAAAGGTTACCTAAACATTAATCATGGTATCTCAAGCCTAAGACAATATATTTAGGTAAAGTGATACAAGGTTGAGAAAAAAGTAAAGATTTTTTGTAGTTTTTGTACAACTATTGATACTCATATGACAAAACAGCTATCGCGCCACCGATAATGCCCACATCATTGGACAAGACATTTATCTCTTTAGTCAACAAAAACCTCGGGATAGCCCACAAGGTAAGTCAGATATATTTCAACGATCAGGATTCCCGCCTTGACGCTATCCAGGAAATGATGTATCAACTGTGGAAATCCTATCCGTCTTTTGACCAGCGGTCCAGGTTCTCTACCTGGATGTATAGCGTATGTTTAAACACCGCCCTAACCTACCTCAAGAAAAATAAAGGAAATAAAAATGAAACACTTAACGAATCGCATCACCACATCCCCAATGAGCATACGGCTGATCAGGAAGAACAATCCGCCCAACTCAGGCGAGCCATCAGCCTGCTTTCCTCCCTGAATAAGGCAATCATACTGCTCTATTTGGAAGGCCATAGCTACGATGAAATCAGTGAAATAACGGGGCTTACCAAATCCAACGTAAGTGTGAGATTGGTAAGAATAAAGAAAGAATTGGAAAAAAGACTAAAAAAAACCTTCAGCCACTAACGCCATGTCCACTTTAGAAGCACTCAGAAACCAATGGAAAACATCCGTATTGGAGCATCCTATTCAGTCATATAATGAAAATGAATTTTCGGACCTAATCAAAAAACAGATGAAAAAGCAAAACAATATTATCATGCATTACTTTTGGGGAACTTTTATTTTCCATATCCTCATATACGCCATGCTTGGCCACGTAACGGTCAAATACGGCATCATCATGTCAGATTACTTTGTATTGATTTTAAGTCTTGCGGGGATTTTCCTGACCATACCGTTTACTGCAAAACTCATATCCAAATTCAAGCAGCTTGCAAAAATACAGGTCGGGGGCAAAGGGCATGGGTCTATCAAAGATCAGCTGAGCCTTAAACATAAGATACTCTCCGGCTATTACAACTTCAAAAAAATCTATGACTACCTGGTCATTCCCATTCATTCAGCCATCGGAGTGGTCCTTTCTTTCCATATTATAGTGCCGGAAAGTGTCTCTTTCGTTTCTTTGCCTGTCATCACTATTTTTGTTTTTACAATGGCCTCATGCTGGTGGGTTGTATACACGGACAACAAAAAACACTTTGTGCAGCCTTTGAAAGAAATCAGGGGCATATTGGATGAATTTGACCGCGAACAACCTAAAGAATCGGGCGGGAACTTCCATTAACTTTTCACGGAGTAGTCAGGGAATGGGGAACAGGGAATCGCGCGGAAACTTCCGTTCTCTTTTCCCTATTCACTAAGTATTCAGGAAACAGGGAACCGGGAACAGGAAACAGGAAATCGGTCGCAACCTCCCATTCCCTTTTCCCTATTCACTGTTAACTCCGTATTCAGGAAATAGGGAACGGGGAACAGGGAATCAGGCGGAAACTTCCTGTTCTCTTTTCCCTATTCACTAAGTATTCAGGAAATAGAGAACAGGGAACAGGGAACAGGGAATCGGGCGAAATCTTCCTGTTCTCTTTTACCTATTCACTGTTAACTCAGTATTTAGGAAACAGGGGACAGAGAACCGGAAACAGGGAACAGGGAATCGGACGGAAACCTCCTGTTCTCTTTTCCCTATTCACTAAGTATTCAGGAAATAGAGAACAGGGAACAGGAAATCAGGTCGCAACCTCCCATTCCCTTTTCCCTATTCACTTTTCACGGAATATTCAGGAAACAGGGAATAGAGAACCGCGAACAGGGAATCGCGCGGAATCTCCTGTTCTCTTTTACCTATTCACTGTTCACGATTTCCAGTACCCTGTCCTCTTCATGACCTATACCATGAACAATTATTTTATCGGGGTAAACCGAAATAACGGCTCCAAGGGCTTGTGTAGTCGCTTCTACCATCCCTTGAAAGGTGACGTGGTGGATTCCTCTCCCATCCCTCACGTAATTTCCTTCGTGGTGATGGCCTGAAAACCAAGCCACGACATCCTGTGTTTCATCCAGCGCTGAAAGCAATTGCCGGTTGTTCAATAGCTGCAAACCGTTTTCCGGCAACAACGGATAATGACAAAAAACCACCGCCCTCTTTCCTTTCTCCCCTGCATTTTTTACCTGAGCAAGGAACCATGTCAACTGGTCATCGCCAATCCCTCCATTCCAGGGCTTTGCATTATTCGCCCCGGCGGATGTCAACGTTTCCATCACACGCACCGCCTTATTATAAGCCACTGACCCTTGCGGATGGCCTTCCATGCTAAAGTCCAATCCATTGAGAACAATAAACACAAACCCTGCCTCTTCAAATGAATAATACCCCGCTTCATTTCCCAGCTTTTTTCCGACCGACTTTTTCTGATCATCTGTCACCGCAAAATCATGGTTGCCCCAGACATGATGAATGGGAAACCTGCTCCTCTCCAATATTTTCAAGGGTTTATCAAAATTCTCAAACCCTCTGTCTATCAAATCCCCCAGGTTGACGATAAAGGAAAGGTCATAGGCATTCAGTATTTCAAGGGTTTTTTCCAGTTTGGCCGGCGAATTTCTGTAATTCCGTTTACCTATGGTTTCTGCATCTGCATATTGTACATCGCTGATCAGCCCAAAAGAAAACAAAGGCTTGACCGGCTTTTGGGCGAAAGCTGCCTGTAAGAAAAAAACCGGAAGACAAATCATGATCACAAAAATTCTACGGGTCATCGTTTGCTCATTTGTAAATCAATATATCCATGCTTTCTGCATACCTTTCCCCCATCGTTAGCTGACTGGCGGTGTCAAAGTGCGTGCCGTCAAAAGTCTCCGTTTCATGGGATAAGGCCACCTGTGTATAGGGAACCTGTTCCGGCAAGGCCAATAGCATCTGATTGAAAGCCCTCCTTTCTTCCGTGTCTGCTGAAAGCTGCCCTGCCACGAATGGCAGCTGCGGCAGGTCCAATTCTTTCCTCAAGCCTTCTATGAGCTGTTTCAGATCTCCCATATATTCATCCGTCCGGTTTACGTCTGACTCCCCTTGGTGCCATATGACACCGGCGATGCTTCCAAAGAGTCTTGCTTGTTTTGCCCGCCCGATGATTTCATTGAAAAAGTGGCTGCCGGGCAGCCATTCATTTATCGTACTTCCCCCACGTGCATTCACCACCAATCCCAGCAACTTATCAGGATGGTTTTCTTTGGTTTTTACCGCAAAGGCATAGGCCGGGCCTAACCTCTGCATGGAGGCTTCTTTTCTGATGCTTGAATGGATATTCAAAGGATTGCTGGCCGGCACCCACAAATCAGACATGTCTCCCGTGAAAAGAAAAATTCCTTCAAGGGGCTGGGAAAGGTTTTCGGGTATAGCTGCCCGGCCCGCCATATTGGATTGTCCTATTACCAAATAAATATCCATATTTTGAGATAGGGCGCTGCTCCAGGTAAGACTTATCCCTATAGCTAAAATAAAGGTCAGAATCCTGCCTTGTCCGATCATATTTGTGTTTAATTTGCCTGAATATAGGAATTAATGCGGAAAATAGGGAGTGTACAGTGATTTTACGGAAAATCAGGTTTCCTGCGGCGGTTTTTTCAGTTCTTTTTCCAGCTTGTCTTCTATCTCCGGAATTGAATTGTATAATTGTTCAAAACCATCGATGATAAAATACTTATCCTGAAACTTATTTTTCCAATAGGGGGTAGTCAGGATAGTTTGCACATCGTAATCCAAATGTTTTGGCTCGTCGGAAAGGCAAAACCGTGTCTCCCCTACTGAACTTAAAATACCGGCACCATATACCTTAAGCTGCCCCTTCTCCCGTATCAGTCCAAATTCTATGGTAAACCAATAGATGCGGGACAACATTTCAATGGCCAGCGGATTATGGATATGTTTCAAAGCTATTCCCGCCAGGTCGTGCAAAAAATTACAATAGGCCTGATTGGTCAAAAGCGGCAAGTGGGCGAAGGCATCATGGAACATATCCGGTTCCTGTAAATAATCCAGTTCCTTCATTTTCCGAAGCCAGGAGGAAGTCGGAAACCGCTTGTGATAAAGTAAACTGAAAAAAAGGTCATCATCGATAAGCCCGGGCACCACGTGAATGGCCCATCCGGTGAAATCAGACAATCGCTTATTGGCGTCACTGAAAACGGCCACTTTGTCGGCAGTGAAACCTATTGCTTCCAGTCCATCCAAAAAAGCTTGGGAAGCCGCCCCGGGTAAATTCCTCTGCTGCCTTTCAAATAAAATCCGCCAAACCTCAAAATCCTCTTTTGTATATGAATGGTAATCCTGATGAAGATTTTTTAATCGGGGGTCAGAAAAGACATCTACGGTTTCTTTGTGGTTCATATTCATCGTTTTATATTATTCCCATCGGTCTGTGGCATACACGGTCTTCCGCAGATGGTTATCAGTTGTCAATAAAACGCCCCTGTCGGACGCCTTATTTTATCGGTACCAACAGGGGCAGGGTGTTTTTTTGATTTTTTGCAGGATGCTACAACAGTGCAAAACTTTTTCTCATGGCAAATGTCTTTCGAATCTGCTCCGCCAACAACGCACTCTGGGCAAAATTCAACGTCTGCTGCCCATCTGAGTAGGCTTTATCCGGGTCTCTATGCACCTCATAAATAATCCCGTCCGCACCTGACATTACACCTGACAGCGCCATTTGGGCCACAAAATCCCTAATGCCAATGCCATGGGACGGATCTACCACCACTGGTAAATGTGATTTTGATTTAAGGATAGGAACGGCATTCAGGTCCAAAGTGTTTCGGCTGGCACGCTCATAGGTCCTTATGCCTCTCTCACAAAGGATGAGCTTTTCGTTTCCCCCCGAAAAAACATACTCCGCAGACTGCAGCAGTTCTTCAATGGTTCCGGATATCCCTCTTTTAATAAGGACGGCCTTATCGATTTTTCCAAGTTCATCCAGCAGATTGAAATTCTGGGTGTTCCTTGCCCCAACCTGAAATACATCCACATAGTCGTGCATCTCCTCAATCTGGGATACCTGCATGACTTCCGTCACAATCTTAATACCGGCAGCCTTGGCATGTTGATACCACAACCGCAGACCTTCCATTCCCAACCCCCGGAAAGCGTAAGGACTGCTCCTGGGTTTAAACACGCCGCCCCGCATCATCCTGATGCCGTTTTCTTTCAGATGGCCGATGACATCCAGTATCTGTTCTTCTGATTCAATAGAGCAAGGCCCTGCCATGATCGCCATGTCCCCATCTTTGATGGTCACCCCTCCGCCCAAATCAATACAGGTAGGTTTTACTTTCCATTTTTTGGATACCAGTTTGTAATCGTCAGAGACAATATGTATATCCTGGATCCCCTCAAGATGGCCTACCTTTCTGATATCGAACTCGGTTTTTCCTATACCGATCAAATAATCCCCCATCTGGGTTTTGACTTCTGTTACCTTATAGCCGATTTCATTGATTCTGGCAATCAACTTCTCTTTTTGGGAATCGCTTACTTCCTGTTTTAACTGTATGATCATGACAAAACCCCTTGTATATATGTTTTAATATCCGCCTCCTTGTTGGTTGAAGCTTTTAATACGTTGATAAAGGCACTGCCGATGATGGCTCCATGGGCATATTTTGCCGCCGTTCTGAATGATCCACTATCGGAAATTCCAAAACCTATCAAACGTGGATTGGTAAGCCCCATATTCCTGACCCTTTCAAAGTAAGCCAGCTGTTCCGGGGTAACTTCCTTTTTTGCGCCAGTAATGCTTGCAGAAGACACCATATAGATAAATCCGTCAGCATGTTCGTCGATCTCTCTGATCCGGGCCTCACTGGTCTGAGGAGAGATCAAAAAGGTATTTCTCAAACCATGCCGGTCAAATATCTCGCGGTACTCGGTTAGGTATTGCTGCATGGGGAGGTCCGGGAGAATGAGCCCGTCCACTCCTGTTTCGCGGCATTTTGCGCAAAATGCCTCCATTCCGTATTGGATAACGGGATTCAGGTAGCCCATGAGTATGACAGGAATGCTGACTTTTTCCCGCATATGCTCCAATTGTCCGAAAAGCTTTTTAAGGCTCATGCCATTGTTCAAGGCAATCATATTGCTTTCCTGTATCGTGGGACCATCGGCAATCGGGTCGGAATAAGGCACGCCAACCTCGATGATATCAGCTCCGGCGGCCTCGATGGCTTGCATGATGGACAAAGTATCCTCTAAATGGGGGAATCCCGCCGTGAAATAGATGGATAGGATATTTTCTTTTTTTTCCTGAAATAATTTGTCTATTCGGTTCATTTCGGTTTAATAATTTCCCCATTTTATGTATGTTTCTAAATCCTTATCCCCTCTACCTGACAGGTTGATGACAATGACGTCATCCGACTTGTATTTGATCTGGTTGAGGGCAGAAAAAGCGTGTGCTGATTCAATCGCCGGAATGATTCCTTCCAGTCTGCTTAGCTCTATCCCCGCCCTCATGGCTTGTTCATCCTCCACTGCCACAAATTCACCCCTGCCGGATTCAAACAAATGCGCATGTACCGGTCCGATACCGGGGTAGTCCAAACCCGCTGAAATGCTGTGCGGCTCCACTACCTGCCCGTCTTCGGTTTGCATCAGCAAAGTCCGGCTTCCGTGAAGAATACCGGGTTTGCCCAATACAGTGGTAGCGGCGGATTTGCCTGACGTCACTCCCAATCCAGCCGCTTCCACGGCCACGAGCCTCACTTCCGGCCTGTTGTAATAATGATAAAATGCTCCGGCGGCATTGCTCCCTCCTCCCACACAAGCTATGATAAGGTCCGGGTAATCCCTCCCCTCTTTTTCCTGAAGCTGTATTTTGATTTCCTCACTGATCACTGATTGAAAACGGGCCACCATTTCCGGATAAGGATGAGGTCCCACCACCGAGCCGATGATATAATGGGTGTCCACCGGATTGTTGATCCATTGTCTCATGGCTTCATTAGTGGCATCCTTCAGGGTTTTGCTGCCCGAGGTCGCCGGAACCACTTCAGCACCCAGGATACGCATCCTTTCAACATTGGGTTTTTGGCGCGCCATATCCACCTCGCCCATGTATACGGTACATTCCATGCCCATAAGGGCACATACGGTGGCCGTGGCTACGCCGTGCTGACCTGCCCCGGTTTCTGCGATGATCCTTTTCTTGCCCAGTTTTTTAGCCAGGATGATCTGACCAATGGTATTATTGACCTTATGTGCCCCTGTATGACACAGGTCTTCCCTTTTCAGGTAAATCCTGGCTTTATGTTTTTCAGAAAGCCGTTGGGCAAAAAACAAAGGCGTGGGTCTGCCTACATAATCCCTTAACAAGGTTTGAAATTCCTGCTTAAACTCTCCGGACTCCATGATGGCTTCATAATTCTCCCTTAATTCTTCGATATTGGGATACAGCATTTCGGGTATATAGGCGCCCCCGTAATTGCCGTAAAATCCATGTTCATCAACTTTGATCATATGTTTTTATTTTTTGACCCGGATTATTCCGTGGCCTTCCTTAATTTTGTAACAAAACGTGCTATCATTTCCATGTTTTTTACGCCGGGTTTGTGTTCAAACTTAGAATTGATGTCCACTCCCTTTAAAGGAGGGAGTTTTCGGTAAAGGTCCACTAAAGCCTCCACGCTGTCTTCATCAATACCCCCGCTCAGCAAAAACGGTTTATCAAACGGATAGCGTTCCAATACCTCCCAGTCAAATTTTTTCCCTGTTCCACCGTAGCCGGAACCTGCTGTATCCAATAAAAACCAGTCCACCAAAGACAAGAAGGCCTCCGTCTGCTTCCAATTCCAGCCTTCCCCCACCCGGAAAACCTTGATGATTTCAAAGCTCGCCTTATCACGCAGATTTTTGATGAATTCCGGGGATTCCTCCCCATGCAACTGTATCTTTTGCAAACCGTAAAGGTCCGCTTTGTCCAGGATTTCCTTTTCAGTGGCATTTACAAACACGCCCACTTTTTCTATTTCAAAACCCCGGTACGTTTTTGAATCCGCGGAAACCTCCTCCACAAACCTGCTGGATTTGGGATAAAATATCAGGCCCATCCAATCTACCCCCTTTAGGGCCATTAGATCCCGGATATTTTCCGGCTCCCTCATTCCACAGACCTTGATGATCATGGTACCACTTTTTCGTTGTGAGAAGCCAACAGTTCCCGGTAATCATTCATGAAATTGTAAGCGGCTTGGTGTGGCCTGATGTTTTTCATGAAATTTTCGCCAATGAGGAATCCATTGATACCTGCTGCCTTTAAGGTAATTAAAGTGGCTGGGTCAGAAAGACCGCTTTCTGAAATCTTGATGAATTCATTGGGGATCTTTTCCACCAGACTCAAAGAAGTATCCACGCTTACGTCAAAAGTTTTCAGGTTCCGGTTATTGATACCCACCAAATCAAGATGTTGATTGAGGGATCTGTCCAGCTCCTCCCCGTCATGTACTTCCATCAATACCTCCAAGCCGAGGCTTTTGGCAAATGAAGCCAGTTCGGCCAGCCTTTGGGGTTCCAATACTGCCGCTATCAAAAGTATACAGTCTGCTCCAATGGATTTCGCCTCCACTATCTGGTATTCGTCTATGACAAAATCTTTTCTGAGAATAGGGCAGAAATTGAATTTTCTGGCCAGTTTAAGATCTTCCGCCTGGCCGCCAAAGAACTCCCTGTCAGTAAGAATGGATAAGGCGGATGCGCCTGCCTGCATATAGCCAATGGTGGTTTCCTCTATCTTCGCCGTCGCATTGATCCAGCCTTTTGAGGGGGATTTCCTTTTGAATTCCGCAATGATACCCGTTTTTTCGGGATTCATCACGTATTTTTTCATGGACACCACCTTGCTGTCAAAATAGATACTGTTTTCCAGCAGCTTGACGGGGTACAAGGATTTGTTTTCAGCAATCTCGTTTTTTTTATGTGCGATGATTTTATCCAGTATATTCATTTTATGCTACCGTGGTTGATGTTTTTGGATACAATAAGCTTTTAAAAACAGCAAGTGCCTTGCCACCCTTCAAGGCATTGAGGGCATTTTCCTTTGCCTCTTCAAAAGTCCATTCCGGGTGTGCGGTAACCAATGCAGCTGCGGCGTTGGCGATCACCACTGCTTCCTGCTCCGCTGTCCCCTTTCCCTTCAAGATGCTTTCGAATATTTTTGCTGATTCTTCTACGGTTTTTCCTCCTCTGATGGCATCAGCCGAAATCCGGGGCAGGCCCATGTCTTCGGGACTGAGAACGCGCTCTCCCCGGTTTGAGATCCACTTGAGATTTCCGGTAAGGGAGATTTCATCATACCCGTCCAAAGCATGCAGCACGCTGAACTGTACCTCGTTATTTTGATACAGATAGGCATAGAGTCTGGCCAGTTCCAGGCTGAATACACCCACCAACTGCTTTTTGGGAAAACTGGGGTTAACCATAGGGCCCAACATATTGAAAAACGTTTTCACTCCCAATTCCTTCCGGATAGGCCCCACATTTTTCATTGCCGGATGAAAGAGGGGGGCATGGAGAAAACAGATCCCAGCCTCATCCAGGCTTTTCCGTATCTTTCCGATATCATTGGTAAACTCATAACCGAAATAAGCCAGTAAATTAGAAGAGCCGCACACGGAGGAAACGCCCACATTGCCGTGTTTGGCAACCGGCTGTCCTGCACCGGCTACCACGAAGGAGGCAAGCGTGGAAATATTAAAGGTGTCTTTACCATCCCCGCCGGTCCCGCAAAGATCTATGGCACCGTATTCGGGAATCTCCACCGGGATACAGAGTTCCAGCATGGCTTCCCGGAAACCCATCAATTCCTCCACCCGCACGCTTCTCATCAGGTATACCGTCAAAAAAGCAGCAATCTGACTGTTGTTGATTTCCCCTGAGGTAATTTTTTTCAACACATCCTTGGCCTGTTCCTTGCTCAAGGTTCTGTGTTCGATTAAATGATTTAAAATATCTTTCATATGAATATAATTTTTTCTCAATAGGCCACATGCTTGCGTGCCGTAATGCACTTCAGCATGCAGGCATGGAATCTCGCATGTTTTCCCCCCCGATAGCTATCGGGGCTATCGGGGCATACCACTGTTTGTCGCTTGCGTCATGCTCGATTTCATCTGCATCTAATTTATCTAAGGCAGGACGAATATGGTCTGAAAGTACCGGACCCCGAAACCCGTTCCTTTTATTATTTTGCCTTATAAGTATTATAATTGAGTGTCTCCACTAATTTACACCATCTTTCAGCCAGTTCCTCATCATTTCCACTCCATGTTCTGTAAGGATACTTTCCGGATGAAACTGAAGGCCTTTCACCTTATGCGTTTTGTGTCTCACCCCCATGATCTGACCGTCAGGTGTCTTGGCAATGATTTCAAGTTCAACAGGCAGGGTAGTTTCATCTATGATCCAGCTATGGTATCGTCCTACCGTAAAGGTAGTGGGCAGTCCCGTGAACAGGGTATCGGGTTGGATTTTGACGGGCGAAGCGACTCCATGAACCACTTCGGTCAGGTTGATCAGGCCCCCGCCAAAGGCCTCACCTATCCCTTGGTGGCCCAAACATACCCCAAGGATATCCTTGTGGGGAGCATATCGGCTTAGAAGCTTCGGCATGATGCCCGCTTCTGAGGGTATTCCCGGACCCGGAGAAAGCAAAATCTTGTCATATTTTTCCACATCGTCCAAACTGATTTTGTCATTCCTGAAAATATCCATTTGGGGGCCGTAACCCAATTCTCTGATGATGTATACAAGGTTATAGGTGAAGGAGTCGTAATTGTCCAGTACCAGTATTTTCATTTCTGTAATGATTGGAAGATGATTAGTTTTAAAGATGGAAAGATTTGGAAACTTATAATTATCAAATACCCTCTGCGATTTTCAGTGCCACCCTCAGGGCTTCCAGTTTGTTGCTGACTTCCTGAAGCTCGCTTTCGATACGGGATTTGGCGACCACCCCGGCACCTGCCTGAAACCGCAATTGGTTGTTTTCAGAAACAAAGGACCGGATTAAAATGGCATGGTTGAAATCCCCGTTAAATCCCAGAAAACCTATGGCGCCGCCGTAAAATCTTCTGGCCTGGTTTTCCAGGTCATCTATCAATTCCATCGCCCTGTATTTCGGGGCGCCTGACAAAGTCCCGGCGGGGAACGTGTCGGCAACCAATTGCAGGGGGTTGGCACCCTCGGGTAGCTCTCCCGTTACTTTAGAGACCAAGTGGATGACATGGGAGTAATACTGGATTTCTTTAAAGACTTCCACATTCACCTTGACGGAGCTTCGGCTCAGGTCATTTCTGGCCAGGTCCACCAACATCACGTGCTCGGAATTTTCTTTGGGGTCGTCATACAGCTTCAACGCCAGGTTGGCATCCGCCTGGTCATTGCCTGTTCTCTTGAAAGTACCTGCTATGGGATAAATAGTTGCCTTGTTTTCTTTGATGACGATTTGGGCTTCAGGAGAACTTCCAAAGACCTTGTAGGAGCCGTAATCAAAATAAAAAAGATAGGGGGAAGGATTGATGGAGCGCAACGCCCTGTATACATTGAACTCATCCCCCCTGAAACCGGTAGAAAATGACCGGGAAAGAACGATCTGAAAAACGTCCCCTTTAAAGCAATGGTTTCTTCCCTTGCTTAGGATATCCAGAAACTGTTCATCCGTATAATTCGATGTTTCTTTCCCTTCCAGCTTGAATTCATAACTCGGAATGTTTTTATTTTTAAGCACCGTCTCCAGTTCCTCAATGCTGTTTTTCCCCCCATCGCCGTCCAGCCCGTGCTCAAAAATGTACAATTCATTTTTAAAATGGTCCACCACGATGACATTTCTATAAACCGCATAGTGAAGAAGCGGCGCATTGCCTTCTTCGGTGTTTTTTAGATCAATGTCCTCAAACTGGGAAACCGCGTCATACTGCATGTAGCCAAAAAGCCCGTTGGTAATGAATTTGAAGTCCGCTTTCTCCTCAACAAACCTGTTGGAAAATCCCCTCAAGGTATCCACCAGCTTTTCACCCTCTTGAAGCCTGTGTTTCTCCTGCCTGCCCCCGGGAAATGTCTCCACCACCTGCCCCTTGGAAAAAGAAAAAGTGGCCATGGGATTGAAACAAATATAGGAATAGCTGTTTTCATGACCGTGGTAATCGGAGCTCTCCAGCAGGATAGGATTGGTAAACCTGTCCCTTATCTGCAGGTATATGCTTACCGGGGTAATGGTATCCGCCAAAAGTTTTTTGTACCGGGTTTTGATATGATATTTCTCCATATTTGGGTTTGTTTTAAAATGAAAAAGGCTTACTGGGGGTCCAGCAAGCCTTAAGTTTTATATTTAATATTCAAATGTAGGCAAAGATCAACTGGGCACCCTTTACAAGATGTTCGTTGACCACCACCAATTTTGAATTTTAAACTGCCTTTTCATAATGGAAAGCAAATATATACATGCATTGCTATTTTCAAAAATAATTTAGCGAAAAAATAACCGGAGATGTGGAACGGGAAAGGCAAACGGCGTCAGCCGTGGCGGTCAGGTGGATTTTCTGTCCCTTAGAATCCTTTCACCCCTTCGGGGTTTACATGCCTTGGAGGATGGCTTTTGCCAAAATCCTTTCATCCCATTCGGGGTTGGACCCGGGAAAAATTTCAAGTTCCGGGAAAATCCCCCACAATTCCCGAAAAGATCGACTATTTATAAAAACACCATCCCATCCGGAATCCAAAGGAGTTGACATATTTCTAAAAAAAAGCCCCCATAGCCCTCACAAAACCCGGAGGGGGTGGCATCTTTCTAGAAAAACACGGTCTCCTTACCTCAATAAAACCCCGACGGGGTGACATTGTAAAAAAGGTTTATCCAAGAAATTATGGATTATCCCGGTTGTTCTCTTCCATCATCCGCCGCTGATGCCAAGCAGGCATCAACTCCCTTTCTTCCAAATTGGTCAAAACACCTTCTTCAAAAGTGGCGAGGATATAAAACCTTTCATCGGTATTTACCCGATACACTTTCTTGCTGCCATCCAACTGGCTGATCACCGCATCCCGGTTTTGCCTTAAAAACCTGTTTTCCGACATCCCCATCTGATAGGGAATCCTTGGACGAAAAAGCGTACATGACGCCATCATCAGCACCAAACCCAAAAACCAAAACCATCTTTTCATATGTTTATAATTGTTCCTTAATTGTCATATGGAATCTCGCATGATAGATAATCATCCTTCCGTGTGACGATTCCATCATGCTCGATTTCATCACATATAACATTGATCTATTATTAAATTATTTATCCGAATAGGAAAAGAAGAAGAATGTCTGCTTTTTATTCGGCTTTCCCTAGGAGAGGATAATCAACATGATTGAATAACTACATCCTCGAAATCCGGCGGGGTATAACCCAAGAGCGAAGGGCTCACAATAATATTGCCAAAAATTAGCTATTGAAGGTGAAGGTTTAAACAATTTTTATCCTCAATTCGCCTGGCGGAGTTTGTTATGGTGGAGAATTTGCGTACCTTTGTACCAAGCGGCACGACCAGCTCCTGCTGAATCCCCCAGGTCCGGAAGGAAGCAAGGGTAGGCGGTTGTAGCGGTGCGATGCCGCTTTATTTTTTTCTCTCCGACAAACCGGGGATCGAGTCGAAACGGAGAAGGATATTTTGGCCCATTAATTACGCCAATTTTCACGGATTTTTTGGCTTTAAATGCTTCGAAATACGATAAATCGCCATTTTGGAGAGGCTCTTTCAAGCATTTTTGAATGAGAAACCTTCGTATCAATCGGTGAAAAACCTGTCCGGGTTTATTTCGGAATCCGTGGACAATTTGAACCGGAAGTTATTGCTTGGTCCCAGTTTAGTGCATTTACAAAATTTTGGCTTAAATTTACCGAAAAACAAAACAACTATTTCTTACATTATGAAGTTCTTTATTGACACAGCGAATCTTGACGAAATAAAAGAAGCCTATGATCTGGGCGTACTGGATGGGGTAACCACCAATCCTTCCCTTATGGCCAAAGAAGGCATCAGTGGCGAAGAAAATATCAGAAACCATTATAAAACCATCTGTGGCATTGTAGATGACAAAGTGAGTGCAGAGGTAATCGCCACGGATTTTGACGGGATAGTAAAAGAGGGAAAGGCTTTGGCCAAAATCGACGACAAGATTGTGGTGAAGGTGCCTATGATCAAAGAAGGCATCAAAGCCATCAAGTATTTCCACAGCGAAGGCATTCGCACCAACTGCACGCTGGTGTTTTCTGCCGGACAGGCTATCCTGGCTGCCAAAGCGGGTGCCACCTACCTCTCCCCTTTTATAGGCAGGTTGGATGACATCGCATTTGACGGATTGGAGCTGATCTCCCAGATCGTCCATATCTATCAAAATTATGGCTTTGAGACAGAGATACTGGCGGCTTCCCTCCGGCATACCATGCATCTGGTCAAATGTGCGGAGATAGGTGCTGATGTGGTTACCTGTCCCTTGAAAGTCATCACGGGACTGCTGAACCATCCGCTTACAGACAAAGGGTTGGCGCAGTTTCTGGCAGACCATGCCAAAGCCAACAAAGGATGAAGAGGCAATGGCCAAAAGTAAACCGGTTATAGAGGTCCGTGTGTCCATGGGCCTCAGTTCACAACCATAACGCGGGGATCGGAATTTTCCCGTTCAGCTCCCTAAGCAAAAATAAAAGCGTCCCATACCTGTTGGTTAGGGTACAGCATAAGTAATGGTGTGGTGCCGGAACTCCCATCCGGATGACGGGCAACTTGACACTTACAGGTTTTCATGGCACCGGATATCCTTTTTGTTAATGATATCCGGATTATTCCGAAGGTAAACAAAGCATTTATCGCCATTTTTCGTTATTTGTATAAAATAATATTAAGTACAATGTACATTATCAAGGTTAAGGGTAAGGCTAAAATACCGGACTACATTCAGATAAGGGACGAGAATTTTGTACTTGTTGCCTACTTCAGGGCAGACCGGCCTCTGAAAAACATCGAAAAATTCGGCTTGGGGGGAAAGGAAGCCCAGTTGGAGCAACTGATCAGAGAGCTTCCCTTTGGTAAATTGCAAAAACTGTCTTTATAAACATTTATGATATTCTCCAACGAACCCATTGTAAGCGTAAGCAATGCCAGTATTTTTCAGGGCATCAATACCATATTAAGGGATGTAAACTTTGAGATCGAGAAGGATGAATTTGTTTTTCTGATAGGAAGAACGGGCAGCGGCAAAAGCTCGCTGCTGAAAACCCTGTATGCAGATCTCCCCCTGATCATGGGCGAAGCCGTTGTCGCGGGCTACCGGCTTAATGGGATCAAAACCAAAAACATCCCTTTCCTGAGACGCAAGTTGGGCATCGTATTTCAGGATTTTCAACTGTTTCCCGACCGAACCGTAGCCGAAAACCTGTATTTTGTGATGCGGGCCACCGGCTGGAAAGACAAAACCAAAATGAAAAGCAGGATGGTGGAGGTATTGATGGGCGTGGGTTTGGGAGGGGCCGCCACCAAAATGCCCCACCAACTCTCCGGAGGAGAGCAGCAAAGGGTGGTAATCGCCAGAGCGCTCCTGAATGAACCCGCCATTTTATTGGCCGATGAACCCACGGGAAACCTTGATCCGGAGGTATCGGATGGTATTTTTAGGCTTTTTCAGGATATCAACAAAAAAGGCACTGCCATCCTGATGGCTACCCATAACTACGAATTGCTGAAAAAATACTCGTACAGGATACTGAAATGCGAAAACGGTCTTTTGTTGGACAGCAAGACCAGGGATATTCCTTTGAGTTCTATTCATGACATGTAACCGGCCTCCCCGGATCAAGAATCAATTCACAACCGCCCTCTAATGGAAGGTACCCGTGTTTCTGCTTTAACGAAGACCCCTATTTTTTGCGGCGGTTTGTGTGATTATCCGTGGGCAAATGAAAGTCCACGGATCAAAAAAGAGGTTCATAAGTCTTTGATAGAATAAAGCCCTTCAAGGGTTTTGAACACTTGAAGGGCTTTTCCCTGTACCGGGATTGAAACAATATTTGCCCCTTATTATTTTCCATCAGAGCGAGGCAAGGTTCTCTTTGGCCAATTCAAACTCGGGACTATGCGTCAGGGCTTCTTCAAATGCCAATTTGGCTTCTGAATTGCTTCCCTGGTCTTTATAAATCAGCCCCTTAAGATTTTGTGCTGCTGCCAGCATACTGACTTCCTGCATAGAATTGTCGTCTTTGGGGAAGTTCAATGTCTGCTCTGCTGATTTTTTGTTTTTGATCAGCATATTTACTGAATTAAGCGCCTCATCGTATTTTTTAAGACTGTACTGTAGATAACTGGTTTTGTACAGGCTAAACAGGTCTCCTGACAACAGGTGCAGAGATTCAAAATGAGGCAACGCTCTCTCTAAAGCCCCCAGCTGTTCCAGCGAATACGCTGCTATCTCCAGCGAAGGGATATGTTTTGAATCCCTCTCCAACACATCCAAGGCTACCAATGCCGAAGATCCATACTGCTCCATTTCGAAATAGATGGCGGCCAATAATTCAGGATACCTGAGGTTCTTGGGGTTTCTTTCCATCAATTCGTACAGTTTCATTTTGGCCACGGACACATCGTTATACCTCATGGCCAGGGCATAGATCTTTTCATCAGCCTGGTTTTTCAACTTGTTACTGTCTTCTTTTGCCGCGGGGGCAGATTCCTGGGCCACTGCAATACCAAAAAAGACAAAGCACATCATTAGGATCAAAACCGTGTTTTTCATATTCATTTATTGATTGTTTTTTTTTTACTTAACCCCTTTTTTGCCGCTAATTTATACATTAACTCCAACGCTTCCGATTTATTGTTTTGTATGTGTCCCTCCATGATCGCTTCCTTGATCTCCTCTTTCAGATCACCGACAATCTTGGAAGGTTTGAGCTCAAATATAGCCATGATTTCATCACCTGAAACAGGCGGTTGAAAATTTCTTACCTGATCCTTTTCTTCCACCTCCTGAAGTTTTCGCTCCACTTTGTCGAAGTTGGCAAGAAACCGCTTCACTTTGGTGTCGTTTTTAGAAGTCACATCCGCCCTGCAGAGCTTCAGCAGGTCCTCGATATCATCACCTGCCTCAAAAAGCAAACGCCTGAGCGCAGAATCAGTGACCTTGTCATTGACCAGCGCAATGGGTCTGAGGTGCAATTTTACCAATTTCTGCACATATTTCATCCGATCGTCCATGGGTAATTTCAACCTTCTGAAAATACCCGGCGTCATACGGGCTCCCTTGTCTTCATGTCCATGAAAAGTCCACCCCACCTTTTTATTGAACCGCTTGGTGGCAGGCTTCGCAATATCATGCATGATGGCCGCCCATCGCAGCCATAAATCATCCGACACCGCCGCCACATTGTCCAAAACCTGCAAAGTATGGTAAAAATTATCCTTATGGGACTTGTCCCCTACTGAATCCACCCCCTGCAGGGCAACCATTTCGGGAAAAAACTCAGCCAATAGCCCACTGACAAACAGCAACTTGAATCCGTAGGAAGGTTTATTGGTCATGATGATTTTGTTCAGTTCATCAATGATCCTCTCACCGGAGATGATGGAAAGCCTCCCGGCATTGTTCATGATCCCGTCAAAAGTACGGGGTTCAATGTCAAATCCAAGCTGTGCGGCAAAACGTACCGCCCGGAGCATGCGCAGTGGATCGTCAGAAAATGTGATGTCCGGATCCGTGGGGGTACGGATGATTTTCCTTTTCATGTCCTTCAGGCCATCAAAAGGATCGACCAGAACGCCTAAATTGGAATGGTTCACCCCTATGGCCAGGGCATTGATGGTGAAATCCCGCCTTTCCTGATCTTCCTGCAGTGTGCCCGCTTCTACAGTGGGTTTCCTGGAATCGTGCCTGTAGGATTCCTTCCGGGCACCGACAAACTCCACTTCCCAGTCATCAATTTTGATCATGGCTGTTCCAAAATTCTTGAATATGGAAACAGGCACGTGAGGCCCAAATTTTCCTGCCACTTTTTTAGCCAGTTTTATGCCATCTCCAAGGCAAACAAAATCTATGTCTTTGCTGGGCCTGCCCAGGACAATATCCCTCACATATCCCCCCACCACATAGGTATCCATACCCAATGCATCGGCACAGTCACCCACTATTTGGAAAATATCAACTTTGTCCAGTACGGTTTTAAAATTCATCCTTTGATTATTTTCACTTCCCCTTCCGCCCCCAGAAACAGCTCTTTGACGTTTTCAGCAAACAGGGGAAATCTTACTTCAGACCGAAAATCTGATGGACCGCCCTTTTCCGGACTGAAAACAAGCTGCCTGCTGAACTGATACAGCAGTTTATTCCAGAATCCTTCTTTAATTAATGCAAATTTAACGATTCCATTGAAATTAGGCCCATTTTCCAGATAAGGGTTGGCAGGTGTATGAAAAATGACTTTATCTGGAGAATAAGCTACAATATCCAGCGCTACTTCTGAAAATTTTCCGGCAAAATTTCTGATCTGAAACAGATCATGGATCAAAAACACCCCTTCGGATTTCTGATTCCAAGCCGTAAGCTCAACCAGGTCAAAACAATTACCCGTACTGTCCTGCGCATGCAGGCTTCCTTTTTCTTTTAATACCTTGATAGCTGAATTTAAATCCATGGTAGGGAAAATACAATGATACGCATTTTTATGAAAAGCCCAATTGAAGCCGGAATATTAATCTATTTTTAGTTTGTCCTTCTGTATACGGGTGGCGTAGCGGGATGGAAAGACGGAAAATCTGAAAAATTCCGGCTGGGGATGATTTGTCTCTTATACAAACGACATGCCATTGAAAAAGGCGCTATGGGCAATGTGGAAACCGCGGTTTTAATATGTTGTTGGCTCTGCCTGAGAGCGGTCATAGCGTTCCATGTACCTTATGGACGCCATGGGCAGGTTCAACCATAAAAAACCCCTGTAGCCATTTTTGCCGCCTCGTTCAGGGCTTCTTTATCCAAGTCCAGGATATACCCCGTTTTTTCCAAAATGCTGATGAGGTTTTCAGTAGCCAGGTTGCCGACCAACTCATCCCTGGCCATGGGACAACCACCGAACCCCAACAAAGCCCCATCAAAACGGCGACACCCTGCTTCCAGGGCTGCATGGACCTTTTCCTTCTCTTCTCCTGGACGGCTATGTAAGTGAACGCCAAATACCGTTTGGGAGAATTGAGGCACATGGGCGGACAACAAGTCATAAACCATGTCCGGCGTGGCCACACCCACGGTGTCAGAAAAGGCTATCGTAGCTATCCCGGTAGCCACCAGCTCCTTCACAAAACCCGACACCAACTCCGGGGTGTAAACATCTCCGTATGGATTTCCAAAAGCCATGCTGAGATAGACCACCAACTGCTTTCCTTTGCTTTCACACAAAGTGTGAATGGACTTGACTTCCTGAATGGCTTCTTCAATGCGCTTATTGGTGTTCCTTTGCTGAAAGGTCTCAGAAACAGACAATGGAAATCCGAGTTGACTTATTTCTTTAAAACCTGTAGCCGTCTGAGCTCCTCTGTAGTTGGCCACAATCGCCAACAGCTTAGTGTTTGTAGCACCTGCATCAAGCTGCAGCAGGACCTCCTCTGTATCCCTCATTTGGGGCATGGCCTTTGGACTTACGAAGCTTCCAAAATCAACTGTGTCAAAACCTACCTTCAGTAAGCTATTGATATATGCCGCTTTGGTCGCTGTGGGGATAAAATCCCTTAATCCCTGCATCGCATCACGGGGGCACTCTACGATCTTTACCTTTTTGTTTTCCATCAGCATTTCAGGTTTGTTTCCTCCCTGCAAGCGCAACAAATCCCCTGCAATCTAACGTGAAAGGAGACTGCCGCATCCTTTTCCAGCCCGCATTCCCTGTCCTTACTCTGAACTCACTTTAGTGTACAGCTTCAAATCACCTCAGACAGAGGACCGATTGCCAAAACGTTTTCTGAATCGACATCAAAATACTTCGCTGGCCACTCTGTAGGTGGCGTCGGCTTTGCTCATGGTATAATAGTGAACGGATGGAACGCCAAATTGGATCAGTTCCCGGCTTTGGTGAATGGCCCATTCTATCCCTACCTGTTTCACGTCAGCATTGTTTTTGCATTTTTCAAGTTCAGTCATCAATTCCTCCGGAAAATCCAGAAAAAAGGTGCGGGGAAGACTCACGATTTGAGAAAGCGTGGTAATGGGTTTTAACCCCGGAATAATGGGCACATCGATTCCCAATTCCCTGACCTTTTTAACGTATTCAAAGAATTTCCTGTTATCAAAAAACATCTGCGTCACGATGTATTCAGCCCCGGTATCAATCTTTGATTTCAGATGTTTCAAATCAAAACCCAAGCTGGGTGCTTCAAAATGCTTTTCAGGATACCCTGCCACTCCCACGCAAAAGTCCGTGTGAAACCCGACTTCTGTTTCATCGTGCAGGTACCTGCCATTATTCATCTTAACGATTTGGTCTACAAGCTCGCAGGCAAAACTGTTACCCTCTTTTTCCGGAACAAACTTTCCTTCCGACTTGGGAGCATCCCCTCTTAAAGCGAGGACATTCTCCACACCGATAAAAGAGAGGTCGATCAGGGCATTTTCGGTTTCCTCCTTGGTAAACCCCCCGCAAAGCAAATGCGGAACCGCATCCACCTTGAACCGGTTCATGATGGCGGCACATATCCCTACTGTCCCTGGTCTTTTCCTAGTAGACACTTTCTCCAACAAGCCGTTGGGATGTTTTATATATATATATTCTTCTCTGTGATAAGTCACGTCTATAAATGGGGGATTGAATTCCATCAGGGGAGCAATGCCCTCCAACAGACCGTTGAGACTTTGACCTTTCAACGGAGGGAGAATCTCAAACGAAAACAGTGTTTTGTTAGAATTGTTAAGATGTTCTGTAATTTTCATATTGTTTCACACAGTGAATCCCTTGGATCTAAAAAGGATGCATTTTTTATAGCTTAGACATAAGAAAGTTGGGGCGAATAGGAAAGGTTGGGAGAAAGCCACTTTTCGGCCTGTTCTTTAGACACCCCTTTCCGGCGCGCATAATCCTCCACTTGATCTTCAGCGATCTTGCCCAAGCCGAAATATTTGCTCTCGGGGTGCCCAAAATAATACCCGCTAACCGAGGAAGTGGGGTACATGGCGTAGCTGTCTGTCAGGCTCATGCCTATACGCGTTTCCGCTTCAAGAAGGGTAAAAAGGGTCCTTTTTTCGGAATGTTCGGGACATGCGGGATAACCCGGCGCAGGCCGGATTCCGGTATAGGCTTCTTTGATCAACCCCTCGTTGTCCAGAATTTCCTCTTTGGCGTATCCCCACAGTTCCTTCCTCACTTTTTCGTGCAGAAATTCCGCAGCGGCCTCAGCGAGCCGGTCAGCCATTGCTTTCAGCATGATGTCATTGTAGTCATCTCCCTGCTTTTGGAATTCCTCCAGCTTTTTCTCTATCCCCAAACCTGCGGTTACCGCAAAAGCGCCGAAATAATCCAGTTCTTTCGGATGGATGTAATCTGCCAGGGAACGGTTGGGTACCCCCTTTCCTTTCTTGCCCTGCTGTCTTAAAAAATGGAAAATATACTGATTCCCATTGGTGTAGGCGGGGTCAATGATGATATCATCCCCATTCCTCTGGACGGGAAACAAACCCACGACCGCTTTGGCATGCAGCCATTTTTCCACCGCGATGCGGTCAAGCATCCTGTTGGCGTCCTCATAGAGTTTTTGCGCTTCCTTTCCTACAACAGGATCCTTTAGGATTTTTGGGAATTTGCCGGAAAGCATCCATGTGCTGAAAAACGGTGTCCAATCGATGTAATCCCTCAACTGACGGATATCCAGTTCATCCATCACGGTAAGACCCAATTTAGCAGGTTTTACCGGTTGATAATTTTTCCAGTCAATCTCGACGGAATTGTTTTTTGCCTCTTCATAAGTCACCATTTGTTTCACCTGCTGTTTGGCCTCATGATCCTTTCTAAGCTTTTTGTAGGTTGTTTTGATCTGCTTATGATATTCCTCCCTTGTTCCTTCATGGATAGCTTCACCTGCTATCGGAACGGACTTGGAAGCATCTGTCACATGCACGACCGTACCACTGTACACGGGATCAATTTTGACCGCTGTATGTATCCTTGAGGTAGTGGCTCCCCCTATCAGCAGCGGAATCCGAAGGCCCCTTCTTTCCATTTCCATAGCCACATTCACCATTTCATCCAAAGAAGGGGTAATCAATCCGCTCAGCCCGATAATGTCCGCTTTTTGGGCAAGGGCCTCTTCGATGATTTTTTCAGTTTCCACCATCACGCCAAGGTCAATGATCTTGTAACTGTTACAGGCCAAAACCACTCCCACGATGTTTTTACCGATATCGTGAACATCTCCTTTCACCGTAGCCAGCAGTATTTTTTTGACGCTGGAACTTGACCCATCGATGCCATCTTCGTCTGGAAGAGGCATAAAGGGTTCCAGGTAAGCCACTGCCTTCTTCATGACTCTGGCACTTTTGACCACCTGCGGTAAGAACATTTTTCCTTCACCAAACAGGTCTCCCACGACGTTCATGCCATCCATCAGCGGGCCCTCTATGACTTTCAGGGGATCCCCCAGCTTCAGCCGCGCCTCTTCTGTGTCTTCAATGATAAAATCGATAACCCCTTTTACCAGGGCATGTTCAATCCTTTTTTCAATGGTAAGGCTACGCCATGCATCATCTATTTTGCTTTTTTTGCCATGACTTTTCACACTCTCCGCAAAATCCAACAGCCTTTCGGTGGCATCCTCCCTTCTGTTCCAGATCACATCCTCGACATGCCTCAGCAGGTCCTTGGGAATGTCATCATATACCTCCAGCATGGAGGGATTCACGATACCCATATCCATTCCGTTTTTGATGGCATGGTACAGGAATACCGCATGCATAGCCTCCCTCACGGGATTGTTGCCCCTAAAGGAAAAACTTACATTGCTCACGCCGCCGCTGACTTTGGCTCCGGGGAGATGGTCCTTGATCCATCTTGTAGCCCGGAAGAAATCGATGGCGTTGTTTTTATGTTCGTCCATTCCGGTGGCCACAGGAAATATATTGGGATCAAAGATGATATCCTGGGGATTGAATTTGACTGTTTTGGTCAACAGGTCATAGCTCCGCTCACAGATATGTATGCGCCTTTCATAAGTGTCTGCCTGGCCTTTTTCATCAAAAGCCATCACCACGACTGCGGCGCCAAAGCGTTTAACGGTCTTCGCCTGTTGGATAAATTCTTCCTCTCCGTTTTTGAGACTGATCGAGTTGACAATGCCTTTTCCCTGTACGCATTTCAGGCCTGCCAATATGATGTTCCATTTAGAACTGTCTATCATCACGGGGATTCTACTGATTTCGGGCTCGGAAGCGATAAGGTTCAGAAATTTCACCATAGCTGCCTCCCCATCCAACATGGCCTCATCCATACACACGTCCAAAATTTGGGCACCGCCTCTTACCTGGTCCAAAGCCACTTCCAGGGCCTGGTCATAGTCTCCGTTCAGGATAAGCCTGGCAAATTTTTTCGATCCGGTCACATTGGTCCTTTCCCCTATGTTCACAAAATTGATCTCAGGGGTAAAAACCAAAGGTTCCAAGCCGGAAAGCCGCAATACGTTGTTGTTTGGGTAACTACTCATTCTACTGTATTTCAGTAAGCGAAGGATTTAATTTTCTTGGGGAATATTCGGCCGCCAGAGCGGCAATTTCCCTGATGTGATCGGGTGTGGTACCGCAACAGCCTCCCAGGATATTCACCCAACCTTCTTTGATAAATTCTTTGACCTGGTCTTTCATTTCTCCCGGTCCCTGGTCATATTTGCCAAATTCATTAGGTAATCCGGCGTTCGGATAGACGCTTACATAATAAGGCGCCCTCTCCGCCAATACTTTGAGATAAGGCCTGAGTTCCTTAGCCCCTAATGCACAATTGAGCCCTATACTTAACAAAGGAACATGGGACAACGAAATCAAAAAAGCCTCCGTGGTCTGGCCGGACAGGGTTCTGCCCGAAGCGTCTGTAATGGTTCCGGAAACCATAATAGGAATACCTCCTTCAAGGGGATCAAGCGGTATGCCTCTTTTTTCATATACTTCCTGTATGGCATACAATGCAGCTTTGGCATTCAAGGTGTCAAACACTGTTTCCACCAGTAATATATCCACGCCCCCGTCCAGTAATCCTTCTACCTGTTCCTGATAGGCTGCAGACAGTTGATCAAAAGTGACCGCGCGGTAACCGGGGTCATTCACATCAGGAGAAATGGATGCCGTCCTGTTGGTGGGGCCTATGGCACCGGCCACAAAGCGGGGTTTTTCAGGGTTTTTATCTGCATATTCCTCCGCCACTTCCCGGGCTATCTTTGCAGATTCATAATTGAGTTTATAGGCGAGGTCTCCTAGGCCATAATCCTCCTGAGCGATGGAAGTGCTGCTGAAAGTGTTTGTTTCCACTATATCCGCGCCCGCGTCAAAATATGCCCTATGGATATCTTTTATGATTTCCGGGCGGCTGAGTGAAAGGAGATCATTATTCCCCTTCAGGGATTTTTTGATCTGGTATAGTTCTTCTGTACGAAAATCTTCTTCCTTAAGGGCATGACGCTGTATCATGGTACCCATGGCACCATCCAAAATCAAAATTCTTTTTTTAATTTCCTTAAGCAATAAATCGGTTCTGTTCGGCATACTGTTGTCATTTAAAAAGCCTATGCGAGTATGAACCGGGAAGAAAAATAGAATATCTATATCTTATGCGGCTCATCTTTATCCGGCATTTCCGGAACGGGAATTAGCACCTTGTTAATCAGGTTGCTAAGACATCATAGGGCCCTTCCCTCCGTCTTTCTCGATAAGCGATCTCAAAATTAACATCATTTTGTGGAAAAAATACTCCATATAAAAAAAACTTTAAATTTTTTTCGTTTTATACGGATCATTTTATCGAAATGCGAATTTTAATCTGTGAGGAGAAGGGACGTCAGCTGCACCTGGGTTTTTGAAACGGCAGCATTTTGTGGGTTAATAAAACAACATCACTTTTTCTGTTTCTCGGCGTCGGCACCAAAAAATACTATCCTCGAATACAGGGTTTTTGTTCTGGTAATGGATCAATGGTTCATGTAAAAACGGTTTCGGCCACAGCCAGCTTGAGGATATCCCCCACCGAAAATCATCCCCTTCAGGGCCGGATGCCGAGCCCGAACTGCAAATAGGGACCGGACATATAATTGGCCATGGTAAGGCCTCCCAGCCTGTATCGGCTTAATGGAAGTTCATAACCGAAATGGGCTGAATAAACCAGGTTAAACATTTTTGTGTTCAAAGGCATGGCATAAGCCAGGTAAATTTCAGGTTTGGCCATTATACCCCGATTGGACAGATAGCCATCAAAATCCGGCTCCTCAAAAAGCAGGGGAAAGTCAGGTTTCACCTTGTGTTCCAATGTATACCTGATATTTCCATATCCTAAGCCCCCCAGGCCGCCCAGCTCGACGTTTTTCCTTTTAAACAACAGGTAGCCGTAATTAAAGTACAGTCTTAAACTATTAAGGGTTTGGTCGTATTGCTCATTGGCAGGTCCCGTATTGGCAATATTGAACACATCAACACCATACATCCTTCTTCTGTTTTCACCGATAACTTTGATACCCAAGTTGCCGGGAATCCTGGATAAAGGCTGCATACCATTGGCTTCCAACAGTTCGTTGAACCGGGTAGGTGTTCTGAAGTTCATGCCATAGAAAAAATGAACCCCCAAAGCCGCATCGGGAAAAAAAAGACTCCGGTCAGGCATGGATATTCCGGCTCCCATCCTGAAAAAGGCGCCACTTTGTAAATTGTCAAAATTAATTCCGTTTATACTCCAGGAATCCTCGAAGGGGCTGAAAGCATAACCGAATTTTGCCATGAGTTCCAAGGTCTCCTCCATGCCTGGCAAGTCAAAGTCATACCCTAACTGGAAACCTATCTCGGTAAGAAACCCGCCCATTTTATGGGTTCCTTTCTGGATGTCTTTTTTTCTCAACACAAACCCTTGAGACGGATTTTGCAGGAAGGGTCCCAGTTCGTCTATCCTACGTTCATCTTTCAGCATTTGAAAGTTCAAATAACCGCCCCCCATGGACATGTAGTGGACGAGGTGAAACCTGCCTTCCTCCGTGAGCGAATAGCCGATGTTCATATAGAACCTGGTCGTCCTGTGATCTATCTCATATTCTCTGAAAAGGGATTTAGGTCCGTTGTTGTGGTACAGTTCAAAACCCAATATAAAATCATTAAACCTATATTGATAGCCCATCCCGGTAGAACTGTAACCGCTTCTGAGCGGCGAGACACCTTTGTTCTGAAGCATTTCATTGAATTCCCGTACATTGGCGCCCGAAGAACCCGCTATAAAATACAAGGTAGATCTTTTGGTATGATCTGACTGCGCTTGCAGATACTGAAAACTGAGCATTACCAGTATTTGAATGAAAAGAATTCTCATAGGTCTAAAACAGGCTGTAAAGGTACAGTTATTGAGGGGGATTTGCCAGTCGCAAGTTTGATAATTAACGCGAAAAAAGGTTCACAGGTACTTTATTATTTTTCCGTACAGGTTTTCGGGTGTAAATGGCTTTGAAATAAAATCGTCCATCCCCGCCTCGTCCAATTGATCCCTCACCTCAATTAACGAAGAGGCTGTCAGGGCTATGATGGGTATGTTTCTTTTGGACACAATATCCAACTTCCGGATGACTTTCGCAACCTCAAAACCGTCCACCTCCGGCATTTGCAGATCCAATAAAACCAAATCAAAATCATTCTGAAAAAACAACTCCAATGCCATTTTGCCGTTTTCCGCAAAATGAATGTCCCCTACCCCCCATTTGGACAGGTACTTTTTCAACAAAATTTGGTTTACATGATTATCCTCGGCTACCAAAATCCGCTTCAACCCCAAATTCGCTGTCACGTCTTGTTGGGCAGATTGGAGTTTCTCTAAAACCCTTTCATGTTTTTCAAAATTAATATCAAACCAGAATGTCGACCCCTTCCCGACTTTGGACTGGAGGTGAATTTCAGTTCCAAAAAGTTTGACGAGTTTTTTTACAATTGCCAGTCCCAATCCGGTACCTCCATATTTACGCGTGGTATCGGAACTTGCCTGGGTAAAGGCTTCAAAAATCCTTTTGATTTTATTTTTTGCGATACCAATACCGGTATCCTGTACCGCAAATCTGAAAGTCACCTCTTTGTCAGATTGACGGGGCGCAGACAACGAGATTTTAACATATCCTTTGTCGGTAAATTTGATCGCATTGGATATCAGGTTATTGAGGATTTGTGCTATTCTGACGGGATCTCCTACCACGGTTTCCGGTATGCCCGGCGCTTCATCAAAAATGATACTCAAGTCTTTCCCCCTGAGTTGATAAGTGTACGAACGGATGATTTTATTGATGATATTCTTCGGCTCAAAGGGCACATTTTCCAGTTCCAGTTTTCCTGAGTCGATTTTATTGAAATCAAGGATATCGTTAATCAAGCCCAACAGGTTTTCCGCCGAAAACTGTAATGTGCGCAGGTTTTCCAACTGGTCCTCCCTGGGATTGTCCTCCAGCAGCAAGTGGGAAAGACCGATCACTGCGTTCATTGGGGTTCTTATTTCATGGCTCATCACCGATAGAAACTGGCTTTTGGCATTAAGCGCCTGTTCCGCCTTTTCCTTTGCTTTTAGCAGTTCATTTTGGGCATTTTTGAGTTTAGTGATGTCTCTGGCAATGCCTGTATAGTACCTGACTTCCCCCTTTTCATCTCTGATCACTTTCCCACTTGAACTGAACACCCGGTAATGGCCTTTTTTATGACGGAGCCTTACTTCAAAAACAGGATTGTTTTCAAAGTAAGAAATAGGGCTTTCATTTTTTTGCAGCAAGGTTTTCGCATCTTCAGGATGTAGAAAATCTGTAAAATCGCCGCAGGTAAACTCAAAAGTTTCATAACCCAAAAACTGTTTAATATTGGGGGAAACATAACTCAATTCAAGCTGTGCTGTAACCGAGAAGATGATTTCCGTAGATTCCTCGACAAGATTCCTGTACTTGATCTCACTTCTTTTGAGTTCTTTTTTGGCCATGTACTCTTCAGAGATATCACGGACAATTCCCAGGATATATTCCAATTCCCCTCCATAAAAGATGGGTTTAGCCGTAAGCTCGTATACCCTGTTCATATAATGCAACAACTTGCTGATGGTGCATTTTTTTTTCAAAGCTTCATCTACAACCGGAGCTATTTCTGTAAGGTTAGTGGTGTGGGCCTCATAAATCGTTTTGCCCTCAAAATAAGATTTATCCAGCCCCCAGTATTTAAAATTCGGCCCTTCTGTCACCAGGTATTTTAAATTTTTGTCAATCAAAAACACATTGGTAAAAGGGATGTTGGAAGCCAAAACCCTGTACCTGTTTTTGATGTTCTCGATTTCCTGACGGTCTTTTTTTCTCTCGGTCACATCCTGCAACATCCCCTCCAGCAATATTATTTTGCCGTTTTGGTCATATACAGGGCGGATCTTATCCTCCACCCACCTGATTTCTCCGCCAGCAGTAATGATCCTGTATTCCCGGCTATACTGCTTCCCGTCATCTGCCGCCCAGTCTCTCTGAAAGCACCCGGCATCGTCCGGATGGATCCAATCATTTATGCTGGCCACGTCGCTGAGAATCATATCTGCCTGGTATCCGAATTGATCAATATTTTCGGTGACATACGTGAACCTATAGTTCTGCCCGGGCTCCACTGCGAACAGCACTGCGGGACTGTTTTCTACGATGATTTTGGCTTTCCTGGCTATTTCTTCACGCTCGATTTTTGGTGTGAGGTTGCGAATCACAAAAGAATAACCGATCCGTTCTCCATCTGTATTTTGAATAGGCTTCGTAGATACTTCATAAGGCTCAATGTTTCCTGAACGGTCCAGAATACTAAGCACCTCCATAGATATCCCGTCCTTTACCGGCCGTTGGGTCAGTATATCAAATGATTTACCATCCACAATCCTAAACAGGTCACCTATGCGTTTCAAGGTGGACTCAGCATTGCCTGCTGTAATGGCAGCCTCATTCATATATATCACCTGCAAACCAAGATCGGTAACATATATAGGTTCGTTTACCTGGGCCAATATCTGGGATTCCAGCAGCAACCTTTTTTCAACGGTCTTCTTCTCGCTGATATCCGTACAATAACCAAAAACTTCCAGATTGTTTTTAGGACTCAATTGATTTACCTGTAAACTGTAAGCAATATGTTTTTCCTTTCCTTTTTTATTGGTAAAAACAAATTCTCCCGAAACAGTTTTAAGTTTATTGATGGCTTTCTGCACTTTGGATTTAACCTTTTCCTTGTCTTTGACCGGAATCAGGTTAAAGAACTCCCGTAAACTCAGCACTTCGAGGTCTTCGTCCAATTCAAAGATGCTGTTTATCCCTTTTGAAAAATAGATATGCCTGTCGGGATTGTTGAAGCGCCAAGACCCCGATTTGGCAAGGAGTTCCGTTGAACTCAATAACCTCTCATTCCTAAACAACTTGCTTTTAGTGGATCTGTTGACCAAGGCCGCGCCAAACACATCACTGAACTGCCGAAGTATATATTCGTCACGCCTCCCGTCCTCCCATTCCGGATTCTCCTTCTCGCAGCTCAACGCGTACAAACCTAATAGTTTGTTCTCAGCAAATATAGGCACGGCTATAAAAGCCTTTACCCCGAATTTCCGGGCGACAAATTTCTCAAAAACAAATTCATCAGGGAGTTTTTCAAGATCCGAGATTATCCTCACCCTCTTGCTGCATAATTCTTCTATAAACCTTTCTTCTCCTGCGTAATTTAGCGACTGGTATATTTTTTTATTTACAGGTAAACTTGTTTTTGTCCATTCAAACACACATTCCAGAAGTTTTATGTTTTCATGAACCACAAAAAAGTTGGCTCTATCCGCATTTTGGGAATAGCCCAGCATGGAAAGGGCGTTTCTGAAAATTTCGTCCCAATTTTCATCGGAGGCGTTCAAAAAACAGGTGGAAACCCAGTTGATCATCCGTTCAAACTCGATTTTACGGTGCAAAAGAGACTCTGCCTGATTCAAATATTCACGTTCTTCGGCCGGATCTGTTCTCAAAATATTCTTTACGGCCATCCTTCCGTTCTGGAAAGTCCCGGTCACGCAACATATTTTACCATTTCCCTTGATTTGTTTGCCCTCTACTTTGATCTGCCATCCGGGCAGGAAAGAAGATTGATGAACGGAAAAATAATATGGCTTCGTTTTATCCTTAAAAAAAACACGGATATCTTCTTCTGCATCAGGAAATGCCCTCAAACAATCTTCCCAGCGATTTACTTTACTGCTCAAAAAGCTCCATTCTCCTTCGGAGAAGATTATATTTTCCTCATTGAACACCAAAAGCAATTCCTGGCTATTGCTGTTGCTATAATCCAGTCCGCTTTGTAAACCTACTTCCATCCTTAAAAATCAATAACGACAATATAACCGAATCTTTTAGATTGATGCCCCACTTACTCAGAGTATTAACAATTTAATCGTTAATTTAACAACAAAATTTAAACAATTTAATTTATGCTATGAAATATTGAATTATTTGCCCAATAATTAATATCAAAAAACCGAATTCTACCATGAATTTACCGCAAATTAAAATTTCCCACGAAGCTCTTCAATGCTTCCATTTTTGATTACCTCATTATTATACACTGCGATAGGCCCTGACTTACAGAAATCCATGCACTTTGTTTTTACTATTTTATATTTTCCTTTATGGCTGTCCATTTTCACAAGATTTTTCACTTCCTTCAAAAAAGACTTACATCCGTTCCTTTTACAATCAGAACCTGTACAAACGAATACAAATTTTCTGTAAGTTGCCATAGCCTATCCTCCAAATGCTCCTTGTAACAAAATCCCGCAAATATATGCCCCGTAAGTACCGACCGCATATCCCAAAACTGCCAGCAAAACCCCGACCGGTGCAAGTGAGGGATTGAAAGCAGAAGCCACGATGGGAGCCGATGCCGCTCCTCCCACATTGGCCTGTGAACCTACTGCAACAAAGAAGAAGGGGGCTTTGATGAAATAGGCCACCACAAGCATAATAATAATATGTACCAACATCCATAACATACCTATCAAAAAAAAGACCGGATTATCCAAAACCGCCCTCAGGTCCATTTGCATGCCTATAGTGGCCACCAAAACGTACAGGAGAACACTGCCCAATCTGGAGGCTCCTGCCCCTTCCAACTTTCTCATTCTCGTGAACGAAAGCAGCAGCCCCCCGGTAGTCGCCAGAATCACTATCCAGAAAAATGAGGAATCAAGAGAGTATTGCCGCAGAGAGGGATAATTTTCTCTGATCCAAGGAGCCAGGATATCCGCAAAAAGGTGGGATAAACCCGTTACAAAAAAACCGAGACCGAGGATTACCATCGTATCAGCCATTGAAGGTATTTTCATGATGCTTTTCCGGTATTGCTCCACCTTTGACTTGAGGGATTCAATAACACTGCTGTCTGCACCAAATCTTCCATCAATCACCTCCGGCTTGGCTGCCCAATAAAGCAGCACCGCCATCCATATGTTGGCAACAATCACGTCAACCGCTATCATCTGGGCAAAAAGCGTGGGGCTGGCGCCAAATACTTCCAACATTGCGGTTTGGTTGGCGCTGCCCCCTATCCAGCTACCCGCGATAGTAGCCAGTCCTCTCCAGGTTTCCTCCGCTCCTGCCCCCCCTAACACATCCGGATAAAACAGGGATACTATAAATAAGGCCAATGGACCACCCACTATGATTCCGGTGGTACCCGCCAAAAACATGATCAAGGCTTTGGGACCCAGTTTAAGAATGCTTTTCAAATCGATACTTAGCGTTAACAATACCAATGAAGCAGGCAAAAGATATCTTGATGCTACAAAATAAAGCTGCGAATTTTCTCCTGATATCAACCCAAAAGTGTTCATAAGCGCCGGAAGGAAATAACATAGCAGGATGGTGGGTACTACCCGGTAAAATCTTCTGAAAAAGACGGAATCACTTGCTGAAGTATAAAAGACCAAGGCTAAAACAGTCATTAATAAACCCAGTGTTACGGCATCGTTTTCAATTAAAGGGTTGGTGGATTCCATGTTCGATTATTTTCCGCTAAGAAAGGTCATATAATTGCCAAAATCAAAATATTTTTATAGGTACTGTTTCATTTTATGTCACAAAGTACGCTCCCAAAAAAAATCAATGGCGATAGCTGGGACATTTCCCTACTCCCCTATACTCTCCAAAATCGACAGCAACTCACTTAATATCATAGCAGTAGCCCCCCAAACCATTTCATTAGCGATGGCAAAATAGGGTGCATTGATTTTGGCCCCTCCTTTCAGGTCCAAAAGTTTTTCCTTTCTGATTTTGTAATCCAATAAAGTATAAAAGTCACAGGAAATTACCCGCGCCACTTCACGTGGATCAGGATTAAAAACGGGCTCATTTTCCGTAAATCCCACAAAAGGCTGTACGGTAAAATTACTCGGCGGAATATATAACGGGGTAAGTTCCCCAATAACGCTGATCCGGCTTCCTTCCACACCCAGCTCTTCTTCTGTTTCCCTTATGGCCGTAGCCTCTAAATCCAGGTCTGTTTGCTCCCACTTTCCTCCGGGGAACGAAACCTGTCCGCTGTGTGCTCCCGGGTAAACAGCCCTCTTAATAAATGGCACCTTACTCAGGGCACGGTCTGGATAGATCAGGATCATTACCGCCCCTTTCCTGGTGTCATTTCCCGGATCCGGCGCAAAGCGTTCTTCTTCTACAGGCTGCGGCGCCATGATGATCTGTCCTTTTCTTCCAGGCAAAGGCTGCTTTAGACCCCTTTCCAATTTATTGATCAACGTAAGAAAATCCTTCATCATCTAAAATTCAGGTATCGAAGATACAAAAAAGGCCTGGACATTGTCCGGGCCTTTTTCACTTATCAAACCTATTAAACCTATTGGGTTTTATTCAATAATTGAATAAACTGGGGGAAATTTAAGGAATAATTTAATATTTACAAAGTTTCACTATTTAGACGTGAAAAATTGTATTTGAAAAACCGGGAAGCTTAATAAGCTAAAGGAGATTTTTGACCAAAATCAGTTGAAATGAATAAAAAACCGATAGAAAAAACAGTGGAGATCATCCTGAGCGGTTATGAAAAATACATGACGGATTTCAATCGGATTACCAAGCTGGCTCCCGAAAATTTTGTAGCCAGAAACTGGGCTGGGCTACAAGAAAACCATAAAAAAAGATTACGGCTGTACAAGGATCACCTGAAAGTGATCATAGATCTATGCAAAGCTGTTCTTGCGGATGCCGTAGATGACAGACAAATTTGGAAAGCCAATAAAAAACTATTTACGCAACGTGTTGCCCACATGGAAGACAGAGAGTTGGCGGCATCCTTTTTCAACTCCGTCATCAGAAAGACCTATCCGGGAATGTCCATAGATAAAGAACTGATGTTTGTAGATGATCCGTTTGAAGATAAAAAAGCAGAAGCTGACCCCGGTCTGTTTTATAACTACCCTGCAAACTGGGACATTGAAAAGATTTTCAGAAAAATTATGGATGATTTTGATTTCGGGGTGCCCTATTATAATAAAGAAGAAGACATTGGATTTTTAGTCAAAGAGGTTCGGGAAGTAATCCTCAGCAGGTACCCTACAACCACCGAAACCACCACACAGGTGCTCAAGAATGTCTTTTACCGAAACAAAGCGGCATACCTTATTGGCAGGACCTATGTAGGTAAAAAATGGATGCCTTTTATCATACCGTTCGTCCACAACGAGAAAGGTGTCTTTGCCGATACCTTGATATTTGACCCCAATATCATGAGCAGCATTTTCAGCTATACCCGTTCTTATTTTATGGCCGAAATCAAAGTTCCTGCGCAGGTGGTGGCTTTCCTTAATTCGGTCATTTCCCATAAAAGGCCTCATGAACTCTACAATGCCATCGGATTCAACAAACATGGGAAAACAGCTTTTTACAGGGATTTTATCGATCATTTGAATAACAGCGACGACCAATTTGTGCTGGCCCCGGGTATCAAGGGAATGGTGATGGCAGTCTTCACGCTCCCTTCCTACAATATCGTTTTTAAATTGATCAAAGACCATTTTGATCCGCCTAAAACCATGACCCGGCAACAGGTAAAGGAAAAATACAAGCTGGTAGGTCTACATGATCGCGTGGGAAGAATGGCGGACACCCATGAATTTGAAAACTTTCATCTTCCTTTAGACAGAATACATCCGGATCTCATGAAAGAACTGAAAAACACGGTCAATTCTCTGTTGGAAATCAAAGGAGACACCCTGATCATCAAACATCTCTATACAGAAAGGCGGCTGATGCCGCTGAACATTTTCCTGGAGAATTGTTCCTTTCAGGATGCCCAACAGGCTGTGGAAGAATACGGCAACTCAATATTGCAGCTCGCCCAGGCCAATATTTTTCCCGGCGACATGATGACCAAAAACTTTGGCGTTACCCGCCAGAAACGGGTGATTTTTTATGATTATGATGAAATAGAGTTTTTGGTGGACATGAATTTCCGGAAAAAACCCAAGCCGGAAAGCTATGAACAAATATATGCTTCCGAACCATGGTATGAAATAGGTAAAAACGATGTCTTTCCTGAAGATTTCAAAAGGTTCATGATAGGAAGAAAAGACGTGAGAGCGTATTTCTTTGATTTTCACCGGCAACTTTTTGAACCCGAAACGTGGATTTCCATCCAGAATAAAATCAAAAACGGCGAACTTCTCCACGCCTTCCCTTATCCGCACTGTATGCGCTTCAGACCGGAAGAGGAAATATAAACAGCGTTAATTGGTTCATCATTCTTTGTACCAAGAGGCGTACATAGGATAGTTTTCTGCCGTACGACGGATTACCTCCGCCATTTCCGGTCCTGTTTCTTTTATTTTCCGGGCCGGTATTCCCCCGTATATGCAGTTTTTTTCCACCCTGGCCCCCGCGAGTACCACGGCGCCGGCAGCAATGACCGCACCTTCTTCCACCACGGCGCCATCCATTACAATGGCCCCCATGCCGATCAGCACGTTGTCCTGAATGGTACATCCATGGACGATGGCCTTGTGGGCTATGGACACATTGTTCCCTATATAGGTAGCTGCTTTTATATAGGTGCAATGGATCACCGCACCATCCTGTATATTGGTATTATCCCCTATCCTGATTTCATGGACATCGCCTCTGACCACTGCATTGAACCAAACGGTACAGTTGTCCCCCATAATCACATCGCCAACCACGGTAGCATTGTCTGCCAACCAACAACCTGCGCCCCACTGCGGAGTTTTATCCTTTACTTTTCTGATAAGTGCCATAAATGACAATCGGTAATCCCTGCTATTAAGAACTTCAACTCCCAAAGCTAAATTATTTTCCAAACTTCTGAACTTTTTTGGTCAAAAACAGTTTTCATGTACATACATACAATATCATAACCTTATCTAAAAACTATTTAACATGAAATTATTGAAGACTACAGGAATTGTGTCTGCTCTGGCGCTTGTCGCTTTTAGCTGTGGCGGAAGTGCTGATACGGTAGAAACCAAAGATGCCCAGGAAGTGGCAGCCGGCAGCGGTCAGACATTGTCACTGGACCATTCCACCAGCAAAGTTAATTGGAGGGGCTATAAGCCTACCGGCCAGCATTATGGCATCATTCCTATTACCGGTGGAGAATTGACGGTGGAAGGCAATGAAATCACCGCTGGGAATTTTACTTTTGATATTACGGCGCTGGAGATCCATGACATGGAAAAAAGCGACGAAAACCACACCAAATTATGGAATCACCTACAGTCAGATGATTTTTTTGATGCAACCAATTATCCCGAAGCCAAATTTGAGGTTACGGAAATCATTTCTTATGGATCGGGGAACCTGGTAGAGGACAAAGAAGAATTTGCTTCAGATAACACCCCTAAAAGCGCCTCAGAACTGGCTCCGGACAGTCCTACCCACTGGATCAGCGGAAACCTCACCATGAGGGGCACCACCAAGAACATCAAATTCCCTGCCCGTATTTCTGTGGACAACAATGCGGTGACGGCTCATGCAGGTTTCAACATAGACCGGACCGAATGGGGGCTTTCCTATGGTGATGAAGCCGGCGTGGCCAATAAAGCCGCTGATCGTTTCATCTATAATTCTGTCAGTGTAGAATTCGATATCAAAGCAAACTAATACCAACTTTTAGTTGATTACTTATAAAAACAGGAGGCACCTTGTCTCCTGTTTTGTTTTTATTGGTTAATTTGTTCCCATGAAAAGCATGCTCGGTTTCAGGGTCAATATTTCCGACAAATGGATCAAACAATTGCTAAAATGGGCAGACATAACTTACCCTTATGTTGCTTATTTTAACCCAAACAACCAGCCGTATCCTGAAAGTGGCTTCAAACATGTGCTATATGCCGGCGAATCAGCTGTTTCCCTGGAAGATTTAGCATCCCTGCCTTCCGCCCTTCCCAAAGCTGGTATCATTGGTTACGACCAAAAAAACAGTTATGAAAACCTGAGCAGTGAAAATCCTGCTTTCTTTACCTGTCCGGACTCGCTCTTTTTTCTCCCCGGCCTTATCGTAGAAATCGAGGGTCAAGAGGCCCTTATCCGGCACTCCCATCCTGAAGCGATCTATCAACAAATCTGTAATTATGATTATGAAGCGTATACTTTCCCCTTCAATTTTATCAATATCCATTGCAGCCATACACAGGAATCATATCACCGTGTTTTCAAAAAAATACAGGAACATATTATTGAAGGGGATATCTATGAAATGAATTATTGTATGGCGTATCAAGGTACTTTTTCATCCATTGATCCGGTAACCTTATACTTTGATCTGTGCAAGATTTCACCCATGCCCTTCAGCGCCTACTTTAAAGCAAATGGTTTGGTATTGGTGGGTGCCTCACCGGAACGGTTTTTGAAGAAAAAAGGAAACGTGTTGATGGCCCAGCCCATGAAGGGAAGTGTAAGAAGAGGGGCAACAGTCCAAGAGGACACCCATCTGAAAAAATCACTCCTGCAAAGCGAAAAAGAGCGTGCCGAAAACCTGATGATTGTGGATCTGATGAGGAATGATCTTTCGAAAATAGCCCAAACCGGAAAAATCACGGTAAAAGAATTATTTGGTGTCTATTCTTTCAAACAGATTACCCAAATGATTTCAACGGTAACGTGCGTTTTGAAAGATGATGCTAACTTTGCGAAAATCATTGCAAGCACCTTTCCGATGGGAAGTATGACCGGTGCACCAAAAATTAAATGCATGGAGTTAATCGATCAGTATGAGACCTTTAAAAGATCGTGGTTTTCGGGTACGCTCGGGTATATAGACGAAAACGGGGATTTTGATTTCAGTGTGATTATCAGAAGTATCGTTTTGGATATAGTATCCGGAAAGTATTATTTTGGGGTCGGCAGTGCGATTACCTCCGATGCCAATCCTGAAGACGAATATGCCGAATGTCAATTGAAGGCTCAAGCGCTGCTCAGGGCACTTCAGCATAAACACCTGTAACCCGGTCAAAACAGCACCTCCTATCATTAATGCGGTTGGATTATGGAAAATCCGTAATCCCTATACATTTTATTTAAAACACTGTTTGATGCATCGTAAAAAGGAATCTTTACCGCTTTTTCGCTCCGACGAAATCTCTACCCATAGAGATGATGAATTATTGAATTTGATATCTTCAGTTTCCCGCCGCCGGTAAACCATACAGCATATTTAATAACCATATATAAATGACTACACTAAAACAAATTCTGCATTTTATAAAAGAAAGAAACCCGCATGAACCGGAATTTCATCAGGCAGTTGAAGAGGTTTTTGAAAGCATACAACCATTATTAAAAGATAACGGCATCTATATAAGAGAAAAGGTGTTTGAAAGACTTTGCGAGCCTGAGCGCATTGTCAGTTTTAAAGTCTGTTGGACAGACGACAACAATCAAGTCCAGGTCAATAAGGGATACCGTGTGCAGATGAACAGCGCGATTGGTCCTTATAAAGGCGGCCTGAGGTTTCATCCCTCCGTTAACCAAAGTATTCTTAAATTTTTAGCTTTTGAACAGATCTTTAAAAATGCGCTGACTGGCCTTCCTTTGGGAGCAGGAAAAGGAGGGGCCGACTTTGATCCCAAAGGAAAATCCGATGGGGAAATCATGCGTTTTTGCCAATCCTGGATGACCGAAGCTTATAGGCACATCGGTCATTTTACTGACGTGCCGGCTGGGGATATCGGCGTTGGGGAGCGGGAAATCGGATACCTTTTTGGTGCTTATAAAAAGATAAAAAACGAATTTCAGGGGATGATCACCGGCAAGGGGCTTGACTGGGGAGGCTCGCACTTGCGGCCCGAAGCCACGGGCTACGGATTGATCCATTTTGCCCAGTTCATGCTGGCAGAAATAGATGAGGCTTTGGAGAACAAGGTCTGCTTGGTATCCGGTGCCGGAAATGTCTCCCAGTTTGCCATGGAAAAACTTCTTCAGGAAAAGGCCAAAGTGGTGGCTTTTTCAGACTCCACAGGCTTTGTGCACGACCCTGATGGCATCAACGAATCCAAGCTGAGTTATATAAAAGACATCAAAAACGGCCAAAAGAAAAGTGTGGCTGTCTATGCTGAAAAATATAAAAACGCCGTCTTTACGGAAGCGGGGAAAAGCAGCATCTGGTCTATTCCCGCGGATTGTGCTTTTCCCTGTGCCACACAGAATGAATTGACCCTGGATGACGCCAAAGAACTGAAAAGCAACAAGCTGATTTTATTGGCGGAAGGGGCCAATATGCCCACCACACCTGATGCCATCGCCTTTATCAGAAAAACCAGGATACTGTATGGTCCAGGCAAGGCTGCCAATGCAGGCGGCGTGGCCGTATCCGGCCTTGAAATGAGCCAAAACCGTCTGGGCAGGTACTGGACCAAATCAGATCTGGAAAAGGAATTGCGCACCCTGATGAAGACCATCCAGGAAAACTGTCTGGTGACCATCCACGATTATGGGCTGAAGGAACATGATTACCTGAACGCGGCCAACATGAGTGCCTTTGTAAAAGTATCCAAAGCCATGATGGCCCAGGGTATTTTTGGATAAAGTATGGTCCAACAGGTTTTATGCAAAGTTGCAGGGAAACCGGTCAGATACGCTCCAATCAAACGGGCATACGCCACCGGAAAACCTTCCTTCGCATGAAACCTGTAATGGATGATGACGTATTATAAGCATCTTGAAACCGGTCCGGCAGGCCGGTTTCAGGCTGCAATTCATCGCTGCCGGTCTTTTTGATGACCATCCCATTCCGATAGATGTACCCTGAAAATGCGGACGGGGTTATCTTTGTACACTGTGGTTTTTTCCATCCGCATCCCGTTTTTGAGGGCAACCCGCTGTGAGGGAGTATTGGTCAAACTGATGATTGAAATCAGGGATTCGGCCAGCAGGTTCTCAAACGCGAAATCCTTGCATTTGATGGCTGCCTCGGTGGCCAGACCTCTGTTCCAAAATTCCCGCAAAAGGGAGTAACCGATTTCAAGCTCCCTTAATCCATCCACCGGCTGTACCAAAAGCCCGCAGTGACCCACCAATTTCCCCGTCTCCTTTTCAATCAGTGCATTCATACCCCCCAACCCGTTTTCATAACGAAACTGTTGCTTTTCATACCATTTACGGCATTCTTCGCCAGGGCTATCGTAATCCATCTTCCAATGCACCCTTGTCAAAGGATCTTTATGGAATTCCAGCCAGTCGTCAAAATCAGACAAATTGATTTTTCTGAAACGGAGGCGGTCCGTCTCCTGTCCTTCCAGCAGGTATTTCATGGTATATCAGTTTTAGGATTTCAAATTTGCTATAGGAAGGCGAAAAGCCCACACATCTATTTTCTACTTCAAGGCCTGCCTATTGGTAACCCAACAGACCCAAATGCCCCCCTTTTTGTTCTGTTTGTTCTTGTAAGCGCTTTTTAACGAACAAAAGCGGGGACCGTTCTGTCCAGCGCGTCCTTAAGCCAATTCGGATTGATCAGTGCCAGGTCAGCCGGAATATGATCAGAGTGAAAATACTTTAACTCAACCGTTTCCTGGTTTTTAAAGCCTTTCTCAATTTCTGAATCCAAAACCGCTTCGAAATAAGTCGTGACATACTGAATTGTTTTTTCCCGATAAAAGTACGTTTGCGAACCGGGGCTTGAATATACGCCTATCAGCCGGATTATGCTTGCTTTTTTCCCGGTCTCCTCTTCGATTTCCCTCAACACGGCTTGCTCTACGGTTTCACCGAACTCCACATGACCCGATATTACACACCACTTCTCCACATCCTTTCTTTTTTGTAGCAATACCTCCCCTGCTTCGTTGAAAATCACCGCGGCCACAGCCGGTAATATCTGCGTGGTATGGTCCATTGTATTTAAATTTAGTTGATTTTTCCTATCCGCAATAATAACGGAAAATTTACTGTTCTCTTTTCTTGCTCTCCCCACCCGGCTTTTAACTTGGGGTAGATTATTGCTACCGGGTTCTTCTGATGATGCCTCATATAGTGTTTTACAGCCGACCAAGTTTCCAAATAACCTCTCAGATGGCCCAGCGTCCAATCCATGGAAAGGTGAAAAACGGGAACCGGAAGTTCCTCAAAGGGAAACGGTATGGTCCTGTAGCCTTCTTCGACATATTTTCTTTCTGCGTCCCAGTATTTTCCCACTATATGGGTATACAGCTCGTCTATGCATTGATCTATATTCGGATTGACCTGGATACGGCCATAGCCCAGGATCACCAACAAAGCGTTTTTTCTTGCAGTGCGCTTCACTTCAGGATAAAATCTTTCGAAATCAAACCAATGTATGGCCTGTCCCACCGTAATCAGGTCAAAAAAACCCGCGGGGAAACCGGTTTTCTCCGCAGGTTGCAGGGAATATTGGATATTCGGGTGCCGGTGTGCATGTTCCAATTGGGACTTGCTGATATCTGTCGCATAAACCTGATCAAAAAAGGAAGCCAGCCTGACTGCCACCTGCCCGTTTCCTGTGGCACAGTCCCAGGCGTTTTCCTTACGGGGCAGGATATGTTCTAAATACTCGAATACCGCGTCGGGATATTCCGGCCGGTATCTGGCATAATCATCCGCTTTTGTGGAAAAGTTATCTTTCATGATGTGTCGGCAATCTCTCAGCGTTCTATTAACGCAAGGAAACAATTTGAATAGCTAGAACTAATTAACGCATAACCCCTTTCCGTTTTGTACCGCCTTCCGATAAAAACAGGAAATACGCTGTCATGTAGAATATTATCATATATATACTCTTCATCCTCATCATAATACCCAGATTATTCAGTGTGAATGCATACAGCAAACACATCAGTATCCCAACGGCCGATCCCGCTATCAAAAAAAGCGGGACTGTCTTCCTTTTTCTGAAAATCAAGCCCCATATCCCCAACGAAAACAGCAGCAGGGCAAAGCTGTTTTCTAAAGATGCTGCGAGGAACCAAATCCCTCCTTCGTGTTCCCAAATAGGTCTAAACCATACCGTCCATAATTTTTCCGGGAATGAGTAGGTCTCCATAGGGACCTCAGAGCCCGCATTGAAAGTCCGCAAAAATGCCATCTGTTCCTGAAACATGGCTGTGACCCAGGAACTGGAAAAACCAAATTGGGTGTAGCCCTGAAACCATTTGTATGCCGCAATGGATAGCAAAAGCAGGGCAGAAGTCATGACCGCCCATTTCCGATAGGGTCTGAAGATATTTTGAAACGGAAGCACTACCAACAATACCGTTAAAACAATAAGACTGCTGAAAGGCCTGGTCAAAAAAGTCAGCAGGATGCCCGCCGATAAATAGATCCAGTTCCGGGGAAATTGTATAAAACCCTTTAATACCCACACCAATCCCAACCATAAAAGGGCTTCCTTTCCAATACCCGCTGTCCAAAAATGTACGTTAGGTGTGAACAACAGCAACACCCAGGCTTTTTCCCTCCAGCTTTTCCCAAAAGTTACTGAAGAATCGCGAACCATACACAGGAGTTCCCGGAACCCTATAAAGGACAGCGCTGCATACAGCAGGTTGCCTGTAAGAAAACCAATGCCGAGTATCCCAGCCGGCAGGTAATTCAGCCATTGAATAAAGAATGTCCCCAGCCCCCAATGGGCCATCCAAGTATCCCCGGTACGTGAAGTATCCGCCGTTAAAGCCCAATAACTTTGGGCATCCCCGCCATAAAGCACAATGAACCGGTAAAATATCCAGGAAAACAAGAGATGATAGACCCACAAACCTTGTAGGGACCAGATAGAGAAAGTAGAAAAGTGCTGCTTCTTTGCTAGCCTGTGGTTTGACCAAGTCACCCCACCCAAAACAAGTGCTAGGATAATAAAGTCCATGAAATCCTGAATTCCCTCATGATAAAATGCATGTGACCATGTTGATTAATACGTAAGATAGTTTTGTACAGGGATATAACCAAGAGAGGGGCCGATTCACTTTTGTCTAAGCAATCGATGCCATCCGTCGTGCCCTTTAAAGCTATAAAACTGCCCCAGTTTCTCCCTTGTTTAACCAAAAATCCTTTATATTTAATCTTCAACCCAAAGTGCCATGACAAAGAAATTATTGCTCCTGTTCTTCCTATTGAACAGCTTCTCCCCTTTATTCCCGCAATCCTCCCACCTGAAGGTCATCAGCTACAACATTTGGAATGGTTTTGACTGGGGAAAGGACAAAGACCGGGAGCAGGCCATGGTAGCCTGGTTAAAAAACGAGGATGCTGACGTGATCGGCTTCCAGGAGCTCAACGATTTTACGCAGGAAAAACTGGAACAACTTGCAAGCCAGTGGGGGCATCCGCATGCGATCTTATTAAAAGAAGACGGCTATCCTATCGGCATCACCTCCAAAACCCCTCTGCAGCTACAAGCCAGGATGTTGGGCGGCTTGTGGCATGGCATGCTCCATGTCCGGACAGCAGGTATTGATTTTTTGGTGGTCCATCTCAGCCCCCATGACTGGCGGTTTCGGCGCCGGGAAGCTGAAATGATCACCTCTTATATGGAAAATGCCTTGGTAAAAACCGGCAAAAGCGCCTTTATGGTGTTGGGGGATTTCAATGCCCACTCCCCCTTTGATGCCCAACTCGACCGGCTTAATCCTCATGCCCTGGAAAACAACCGGCAGGCCGACAGCCTAAGGTATGTTGAAAAAGGGGAAGGTGCTTACCAAACCCTTCGGGATGGTCAATTCGATTATAGCGTTATGGCCAGGTTTCTTTCCCTTCCCCTCATAGATGTGGTGGAAAAGCATATGGAAGTTGAAAAAAGACATTCCTTCCCCACTCCCGTGGTCATTGATAAATCAGAAGCCGGCAAAAAACAACACGGCAGGATTGACTATATCCTGGTCAGCCCGGTTTTGGAAAACCGTTGTATAGATGCTAAAGTCATCAATTCCGGGGAGCCGGAGCATCTGTCGGACCATTATCCGGTAGTCGCGGAATTCAAATGGGAAAACACCCATCCCTGATTACGGATGGGGTTTATTTCCAAACAACTGCCCCCAAATAAAATCCGTGTCAATCCCCCGAATCCCGATCCGCACGCTGTTGCCATAGCTTTAGCGTAGGCACCCAGCTGGCGGACGGGGCAGGCTGTGCAAACCTGTCCCGGACTTGTTCCGGGATCCGTGGACAAAACCCGGCATAAGAAAAAGAAATCGGGCCTCATTAAAATTGCTCTTTTTCTAACTATTCATTCAAAAAGTAACTTTTCTTAAATTTAGGCTGTTTGAATAGAAAAAATAATGCGCTATGAATGAAATTATAGAGTTTGAAGTTTTATCAAACTATCATATATGGCTAAAGTTTTAAGATGGGTATGAAAAAACCGTTAATGTTCGGTCTCATATCGGTAAAGGGTTCACACAAGAGCTGCTAGACGAAAATGAATTTAGAAAAGTAAGAATTGAAGAAGGGGGTGGCCTTGAGTGGGAAAATGGATTTGACATGTGCCCTAATTACCTACGAGAACTTGACGAAGAAAATAGAAACGTGGCCTAATCTTGAAATTCCGCACCTGGGCATATAGCAACCATTGTCCGCATTCTTTAATCCCGGAAATCCCACCTTACAGTGCATCCGTGCCCTTTTTCAAATAAAAATAAGAGATGGCAGCGGCCCCTGTATCGGCCATCGGAAAAGCATACCAGATGCCTTCCAAGCCAAAAACCATCGGCATCAAAATCACCAAAGGCACCAAAAATATCCCCTGCTTGCTCAAGGCGAGCAACAATGCCGGTTTAGGTTTGCCGATGGCTTGAAAATAAGCACTACCGATGAGACTGAAAGCCAACAACGGTGTGGCCAAAAAGGTCTTCCTCATCGCAGGGATACTCTGGCTGATGAGTTCCTGGTCCTCGGTAAAGACCCTCACCAGAGAACTGGTAAAAACCATGATCACGAGAAATATACAGAAGGCAATTGCAGTAGAAGATCGCAAAGCAAGCCGGATGGCAAAATGGACCCTGTCCTTTAGCCGGGCGCCATAATTATAGCCGGCTATAGGGACAAACCCCTGCGTGATTCCCAAAACGGGAAAGTTGGCAAACATCAGGACCCTGTTGATAATGCCATAGACGGAAAGTCCCATTTCCCCGCCGTACTGGAAAAGCACGTTGTTCAGTACAATTGCCAGGACACTCACGGTACCCTGCCGGGCCAAAGTCACGGCTCCCAAAGCCGATATTTCCTTTGCAATCCTCAAGTCAGGCCGGAACCAAGACGGCTTCACTTTCATGATGGACTTGCCAAACACAAAAAACCACAAGGTAAATGCGGCGCTGGCCATGTAGGAAATCGTCGTGGCCCAGGCAGCTCCCCTAATTCCCATATCCAGCCAGACGATAAAAATGGGGTCCAGAATAATATTACAAACCGCCGGGACGATCAGCGTATACATTGCCGCTTTGGGGTATCCCTCGGCCCGGATGACATTGTTGCTCATCATGGCCCAGGCCAAAAAAGGAATACCTATCAATATGACGCTGAAGTATTCTTTAGCCGGCTCAAGCACCTCTCCCTTTCCTCCAAAAAGCTTAAGTATGTCTTCCAGAAATACGAAACCGGCGCCCACGGCTATCAGTCCGAGAATCAACGTCATCCCGATCTGGTTACCAAAAGTGCGGAATGCCCGTGGAAAGTTATTGTCCCCAAATGCCCTGGAAATGATGGAGGCGCCGCCCACGCCAATAGACATGCCCACGCTGGAGATCAAAAAGTTGATGGGAAGCACCACGGTAATAACGGCTATGCCGATAGAACCCACGAATCTCCCGACAAAAATCGTATCCACGATTCCATAAATCGACAAAACCAAAATGCCTACTGCTGCCGGTACCGCCTGCTGTAAAAGCAGTTTTCCAACGGGGTCCGAACCGAAAACAGTGTTGTTGTTTCTCATAGTTTCTCTGTCAGGAGAGGGGATGGCCAACGGAAGAAGTGGACGAAAGTAACTAATTCGGCATTAATTAAAAACCAAAATGCTGCCACAGGCTAAAAAGACTTGGTAAATTGGATTTTAATTTTCAGCTGAAAGTCCTTGATCACCTTAAAAATTTCCCGTATCGTCACCATTTGCACTTTTGTCAGTTCATGGATAGGAATATAATTCCTGGGCTTTTTTTTCCCCTGGATAAGCCTTTCCGCCTGCTTCTCCAGTCTCAGCGCCATGAGGTAATAATAAGCATGATACAATTCCCTGGCTTCTTTTTCGGTAAAAACCCCATTTTCTGTCAGCAGCTGAAGCCGTTGACCGGTGTTGGTTTCAAAAATCCTTTCGTCAAGGGCATATAACCGGATGCCTTCCACCATAGGGCTCATGGCTCTTTTGATATCAAAAACCTCTTCGTCTTCCACTTTGAAGGTTTTGATATTTTTTAACCAGGTAAGCTGGGTATCATATTGGAGGATATTTTGGGCCATATTGTAATAAAACCGTTCCAGGGGGTTTTTGAGCTGCTCATCCATAAAGGTCTTTAAGGCTTCCAACAAAGAAAAATCCCCATAAATGGGTCTGCAATCAAAAAACGTCGCATACCGCATCACGGTCTCCGGGGAGGATTCCTGGAACCAGGAAGCATAATTTCCTTTCCAATGGGAAAGTGAATGGGTCCATTTGGGGTTACTGGCCATGAACCCGCCTTTGCAATAGTTGAACCCGATGGCGTCCAAATCCTCCGACACTTTTGCCGCAAAGTCCAAAAAATATGCCCTTACCTCTTCGCGGTGCTCATTGGCCTTGTCTTCATAGATGATGGCGTTATCCTGATCCGTTTTGAGGGTCTGCTCTTTTCTTCCCTCACTTCCCAAGGTGAAGAATACAAATTTGGCCGGGGGATCTCCCTTTTCCCTGATCACGTTTTCGATCACCCTCAGCGCGATGGTATCGGCGATGGTGGATATGATCTGGTTAATGATCTCCGCCCTGATGCCCCGCTGTACCAGCTCATGGACAATCTTCGGAACCTGCTCCCACTTTCCGCGCAGTTCTTCTTTGTTGATGGCCTGTTTTACCGATTGGATAAATATGAATGGCGACTGGGACTGTTCTGTCAATATTTTGTTCCTGCTGATAACGCCTGTGTACAGCCCCCCTTTGCTTACCAGCAGATAGCGGGTCTTGGTGCGGAACATCAGCAAAATGGCTTCATAAATAAAAGAGTCGCCGGAAATGGCCACCAGATTTGGATCCATGATATGGGCCACGGAACCTTCCAGGGATTCCCTTTCCGCAATGACATTGTCTCTAAACGTGATGTCCGTAACAAATCCCTGAAGCTGGTCAGGCCCATGACCGACAAACAGGCAACTGACTTTTTCCTGTTTCATGAGCCGGGCAGCCTCATATATCGGTGTTTCAGGAGTACAAAATATTATTCGTCTTAACGGTATCTCCTGGATCTTCCTGGTGTAAAAAGCATCTATACCTGCAATATTATTATCAGTCATATTCACTTGGAATGAAAAACAAATTAACCAAACATTCCGGAGATTTGTTGCCTTAGGGGCGTTTTTGTCATTTAATATTTGTATTTAAAAATTCTTGCCTTACCTTTGCACAAGCTTTCAAAAAGGGGGCATTTTTAGGTCAATTTTCCCGGTAAAAGCCGGGTCAACACGCTAAAAAACATTGAAATTCTGGGTCCTGTAGCTCAACTGGATAGAGCAACTGCCTTCTAAGCAGTAGGTTTCAGGTTCGAGTCCTGACAGGATCACTTTCGCTGATGTGAAGGTTCCAGTGCTGACTGTGAACAAAACATCTCTAAATACGATTCCGTAGCTCAGTTGGTAGAGCATAACACTTTTAATGTTAGGGTCCTGGGTTCGAGCCCCAGCGGGATCACACAAATAAAAGACCTTGTTGTTTTGAACGGGGTCTTTTTTATTTCAACATACGCCCAGGGGCGAGAAGCCTGTCCCGATGAGCCGACCGCAGGAGGCGATTTCGGGAAGCCCCAGCGGGATCACAAGTAAAAAAAACCTGGTATTTGGATCCGGGTTTTTTTGTTTCTGACCAATCGTTCTGGGCGAGAAGCCTGTCCCGAAGCAGCGGGGGAAGCGGGCCGGTTCGGGAAGCCCCAGCGGGATCACACCACCCCCCTCTAATCGATTTATCGAGGTTCTTTTATCTTTGTCATGTGAAAGGTTGAATAAATGGACCCCGTTCATAAGATACTTTTCCTTTTGATTTTGGAGCGAATCAGTTAATGCCCTCTGATATCCTTTACCGGCTTTCCGTTCCAAGCCAGGCCTTTGACGCCCTGTTTCCCATTTCAGCCCAAGCTTTCCATAGCGGAATTTAAGGTGTTCCTTTCTGGTCATTCGGATTATTGAGGTTAGGTTTTTATGCGCTGTAACTGTTTCAGGATTTTGTCTTTTCTGTCATCTCCAGTTATTCCGCTTTTTTGTTTCGGTAATATGGGCAAGATGATGATTACAGTGCCAGGCATACAGGCCTATATTTTCATCAATCCGAAAAGTCTTTCCCTGTTCAGGATGTATAAATACTCTCCCATATTGTTCTTCGGTCAGGTTGTTCAACAAAATTGTCCATCTTTCGTGTATGCCTTCTATCATTTTTATGGAGGGTCCAATAGGCATATTTTTAGCGTCCACCAGTTCTGCCCACCGGTCTTCAAAGTAGGGTTTTATAGTCGGCCGGTCTTCTGTCAAAGCAAGTTTTAAACGGGTTAAACTGTTCATATGGCTGTCTGCACAGTGATGAACCACCTGTCTGATTGTCCAACCCTCAGGTCTATAGGGGGTGTCAAGTTGCTCGTCTGTCAGATAGCTGACTTCGCTTGACAGCCTTACTGGAAATAAAGAAATATCAGAAATCCATTTTGCCAATACATCCTTGGTGATGGTGGCCGGGCTTTCAAACTTTCCTATCGGGAATTTCAATTTTTCTATGGTCATATAGGTGATTTTTGTTTATGTCGGCTGTCTTTTTGGCCTTCTAACGGATTGCGGTTTGAAACATTGGGGATTTCGGGCCCAACACTATCCACCGATACAAACATTGACACGCAGCAGAGACTTTGAGTTCTCTCTCACCCCAATGATTTATACCGCGCGTTACGCCACTAATCCACAAATTCATAGACCTACTATTGAACCGGATCGGGCTGAATTTGAAGAAGGGTATTCGGATCGTATCGTGTACCTGAGAGAAAGACGGATTCAATCTCACGCGTATTCGAAATTGAGAGGGTGGGGTCTGCACTAAGAATAACCAAGTCTGCCCTTTTCCCGGCATTGACCGTACCGGTTTCATTTTCAATCCCGAGAGCTACTGCTCCATTTCTCGTGGCTATGGACAAGACCTCAAGAGGCGGGATCCCAGATGAGACAAGAAGCTCCATTTCGCGATGCAAGGTCACGCCAGGGGTCATCCAGGGATTCAACAGGTCAGTACCAGTCGTAAGCAGGACGCCTCGCTCATGGAAGACCCGAACTATTTCGAGCATTAATGGCCATGCCTCTTGTGCAGCTGAAAACTGCTCTTCAGTCCAAGAGCTTGAGTAAGGAAAGGGACCGGACCGCCAAGTTTCGGCCTGTCCAGGCATTGCGAGGTCGGGCTCCAATCGTTCAAGTACTGTCGGGTCGTTCCCCCAGGTCATGGCCTCACCTAAAACAAGCGTTGGATCAATGTCAATCCCATGTTCTTTAAGTAGATCAGCAAGAGACATGACTTCCGGACCGCGCACATCTACGATCTCACTCCAACGTGCAAAGAGGTTCGGATTAAATCCATTCGGGCCAGGAGGAATATAGAAATCGGCAAATTCCTCTCGATATGCTGCGGGTATAACCTCATCGATTAATCCGGAATACCAAGAATGCGTAATTGCATCGATTCCGGCGTTAGCGGCTTGAGTCCAAGAGGTCTCACCTAAATGACCGATAACACGAAGGCCTTGACGGTGTGCTTCATCAATTACAACTTCAGTTAGATTAGGGGGAAGACCTGCATAGACCTTGACGAATTTCACGCCTTTTTTTGCATCATTTGCAACGATCGCACGGTAGTCATCTTCCGTTTCCCCACGTTGTCCATAGAATGATAAGGGACCATTGATAAGGATGCCGGCAAGGTATAGGTCCGGACCCACAATTTCACCCTTGCGGACGCGCTCCCTAAGTTCAACAACTGGATTTGATGGTGCTCGTACAGTAGTAATCCCAAATGCTACAAGCTGGGCAAGAAATTTGGGGGCATACCTTCCTTGATCAATGTGAGCGTGCATATCGATTAATCCGGGAATAACAAATTTGCCTGAGAGATCAATAACGTCTGCATCTGCCGGAGCACGCGGGGCGTCAGAAATTGGCCCTGCGTATGCAATGCGATCCCCTGCTAATGCAACCACTGCTTCTTGTACCGGAGGATTACCAGTGCCATCGATAAGTGTACAATTCCTCAAAATTGTAGTAATACTTGTGTCGACAGCGGGCGCACAGCCCATAAAAAAAGCGGGGGTAAGTAGCACCATCAATAGATAGCGTAACCAGAACGTCGAAAAAACCGGTTTTTCCCCTTGTGGAACCCTATTACGAGTCACGTGACCTTTTTGTACTACAAAAATTTCTGTTTTCATAGGATTAAGTTTAAGTCAAAATTTTCAGGCGATCAACGTCAGTTCGTCTAAAAACCTTCTTGTGGGTAGAATAATCTGCCTTAAACGCTTCATTTTGATTGATTTTAAGCTGCCAATCGAAAATTTCCTGAATCCCGGTCAAAAACTCCTGATTCGATTGCCG